>NZ_JBVHJJ010000004.1:0-344736 GCF_055560115.1 Streptomyces sp. NPDC023527 | reverse complement strand
GTGGGCAAGGCGATGAACGGTACGCCCGAGGACCGCGTCCGTTTCCTTGAGGTCGGCCAGTTCGAGGCCCGTGACCAGGACAACCGCGTCGCGATCATCCGGCTGCTCAGCGACAAGAATGCCGGCCGTGGGCTGAAGGAGGCCGTGGGCAAGGCGATGAACGGTACGCCCGAGGACCGCGTCCGTTTCCTTGAGGTCGGCCAGTTCGAGGCCCGTGACCAGGACAACCGCGTCGCGATCGTGCAGCTCCTGTCGAGCGGGAAGATCAGCCAGGCCGAGGCCAAGAAGGCGCTCAACGGCACCCCCGAGGACCGTGCGCGCCTCCTCGACCAGCACCGCGCCAAGTAGCGCCGAACGAGCGGGCCGAGCCGCCGGGCCGGAGGCTCGGCATCGCGGCCGACCTGCGCCGGCCCGGTCGGCTCAAGGCCCCCGCACCAGCGCGATGCCGAGTGGCGTGCGCTCGTACAGCACCTGATGGCCGGCGCGGCGGGACGTCAGCAGGCCCGCCGCGCGCAGTACGGACAGGTGCGTCGAGACGGACGACAGGGCGAGGCCGTGCCGGTGGGCGAGGGTGGTCGTGGTCGCCGGTTCGGTGAGGGTCGACAGGAGCGCGGCGCGGTTGGCGCCCAGGAGGCGGGCGAGCGCGGCGCCCGCGTCCGGCTCGCTCCACAGGTCGCCGATGCCGCGCGCCGGATAGACGACCGTCGCCTGCCACGGCGGATCGAAGCCGCCGATCACCTCCGGCCAGGCGAAGACGCTCGGCACCAGCATCAGGCCCCGCCCGCCCAGTTCGCGGTCGTGGTGGCCGGGCTTGGCGAGGGTCAGTGTGCCGTTCGACCAGGTCAGCGCCGGGTGCAGGTCGGCGAAGAGCCGCTCCAGGCCGCCCTCGGCCAGCCGCCGCGTGTGGAACGCGACATCGGCCTCCAGCAGGGCGCGCAGCCTGGGCCAGTCCTGGGCGAGCAGGGTGTGCCAGGCCCGCTCCAGCCCGTCCGTCAACTCCCGCACGGCACGGGCCGGGTCGGCGAGCATGGCCCGCCCCACCGGTGTCCTCGCGGCGCCCGGCGTATCGGCGAGCGCCCGTGTGAGCTCCGCGCGTGCCACCGCGGGGTCGGTGGCCCGTACGCGCGCCAGCTCGTCCTCGATCGACGACAGCGGGCCGTCCGGCGGCGGGCACAGGAAGTCCGGGTGGTAGCCGTGCGACGGCATCAGCAGGGCGAGCGGCGCGAGGTCCAGCCGGGCGACCGCCTCCCGGTTCCGCCGCAGCCACGGCAGGTGGTAGCCGTGCCGGCTCGGGCTCACCAAGGTGTGCACCGCCTGCTGCGTCTCCCACAGCGGTGAGATCCCGAACCGGCACCGCAGCAGGTCGTCCGCCTCGAAGGACATCCGGAAGGGCATCCCCGCCTCCCTTCCGCCGCTCTTCACTCGTACTTTCGTTCCCAGACGAAAGACTAGAGCGCCGCCCCCGCCGCTCGGCACGCTTCCCGCATGTCCACGACCCTCCCGGCCGGATACCCGGCCGTCTTCGCCGTGCGGGAATTCCGTGCCGTCTTCGCCGCGCACCTCCTCTCCCTGCTCGGACTCGTCGTCGGGGAGCTCGCGCTGTCCGTCCTCGTGTACCGCGTGACCGGCTCGCCGCTGATGAGCGCGCTGACCTTCGCCCTCGGCTTCCTGCCGTACGTCCTGGGCGGCACGCTGCTGTCCGGGGTCGCGGACCGCTACCCCGCGCGCCGGGTGCTGGTCGTCTGCAATCTGCTGTGCGCCGTGAGCGCCGCCGCGATGGCGCTGCCCGCGACACCGGTCGCCGGGCTGCTGGCCCTGCGGTGCGTCAGCGCCATGGTGGGGCCCGTCCTGGCCGGTACGAGGGCGGCGACCATGGGCGACATCCTCGGCGAGGGCGAACTGTTCGTCCTCGGCCGCTCCTTGATCCGCATCGTCTCCCAGGGCGCCCAACTCGCCGGCTTCGCCGCCGGAGGTCTGCTGCTGGCGGCCGTCTCGCCGCGTACCGCCCTCACCGCGACCGTCGCCGGCTTCCTCGCCTCCGCACTGCTGCTGCGGCTGGGGACCAAGCGGCGGGTGGGGCGTACGGGAGAAGGCGTCGCCCTGCTGAAGTCCTCCCTCTCGGGCATGCGGCTGCTCTTCGCCCACCGCCGGATACGGGCGCTGCTCCTGCTGACCTGGGCGCCGCCGTTCTTCCTGGTCGCTCCGGAGGCGCTCGCGGCCCCGTACGCGGACGAGATCGGCGCCGGTCCGGTCGGCGTGGGGCTGCTGATGGCAGGGATGCCGGTGGGGTCGATCGTCGGCGAGGTGCTCGCGGGGTCGATGTTGAGCGCGCCCGTCCGGGAGCGGATCACGCTGCCGCTGGCGGCCACGACGCTGCTGCCCTTCCTCGCGTACGCGCTGACGCCCTCCCTCGGCTGGGCGTTGCTCGCCGTGGCCTCGGCGGGGCTGGGGGTGGCGCATACCCTGGGGCTGGACCAGTGGTTCATCGCGGCGGTGCCGGAGGGACTGCGGGGCCGGGCGATGACGCTCCAGACGGCCGGGACGATGACGATCCAGGGGCTGGGCATGGCGCTGGCCGGTGCGGCGGCGGAGTTCGTACCGGTGCACGCGGTGGTGGCGGGCGTCGGTGTCATCGGTACGGCGGGGGTGGGGCTGGTGGTTCGCGTCGTCCTGCGTTCGGTGTGAGCGGGCGGTCCGTCCGTCCGGAGTTCGAGACGGCCGGAATCACCATATGGGCGGGCGGTAGGCTCGTTCCGTGCCGAAGCCGCTCAGCCTTCCCTTCGATCCCATCGCCCGCGCCGACGAGCTCTGGAAGCAGCGCTGGGGGTCCGTGCCGTCCATGGCGGCGATCACCTCGATCATGCGCGCCCACCAGATCCTGCTCGGCCAGGTCGACGCGGTCGTCAAGCCGTACGGGCTGACCTTCGCCCGCTACGAGGCCCTGGTGCTGCTGACCTTCAGCAAGGCCGGTGAGCTGCCGATGTCCAAGATCGGCGAGCGGCTGATGGTGCACCCCACGTCCGTCACCAACACGGTCGACCGGCTGGTCACCTCGGGCCTGGTGGACAAGCGCCCCAACCCCAAGGACGGCCGGGGCACGCTCGCCTCGATCACCGACAAGGGCCGCGAGGTCGTCGACGCGGCCACGCGGGACCTGATGGCGATGGACTTCGGGCTCGGGGTGTACGACGCGGAGGAGTGCGGGGACATCTTCCGGATGCTGCGGCCGCTGCGGGTGGCGGCGGAGGACTTCGAGGACGGGGCGGAAGAAGGCGGCGAGGAAGAGGGCGGCGCGGAAGGGGACGGGCACTCGGGCGGGTGACGCGCGGAGGGGCGGCGAAGATCGCCCCGGAACGTGCGGTTACGCTCGTACGCATGAAGCGAGCTGTCCTGACCCGATACCGCGTGCTGGCGTACATCACCGGCGTGCTCCTGGTCCTGCTGACCCTCGGCATGATCGCCAAGTACCTGCTGGACATGGACGTCGCGACCGCCGTCCGCGCCATCGCCATCGCGCACGGCTGGCTCTTCGTCCTCTATCTGGTCTTCGCCTTCGACATGGGCTCCAAGGCCAAGTGGTCGTTCGGCAAGCTGGCATGGGTGCTGGTCGCGGGCACGATCCCGACCGCGGCGTTCTTCGTCGAGCGCAACGCGGTCAAGGAGCTGGAGCCCCTGATCATCGACGACTCCGCGCGCGCCACCGCCTGACCCTCCGCGCAGGCACTCGGCAGGCAGCGACACCGCCCCGGACACCCCTTGTGTTCGGGGCGCTCTTGCGCGACCATTTACTAGGACGTCCTAGTAAATTTATCGGCCCCATGGGCGGCTGCGCGGCAGCAGCCGCCGATCAGCACGGACTCGCGCCGGGGGCGCGGAGAGGCGGACGAGAGACCATGGACGCAGCAGCGATCGAGGCGGGGCGCAGCCGCTGGCAGGCCCGCTATGACGCGGCCCGCAAGCGCGAGGCGGACTTCACCACGCTGTCCGGCGACGAGGTCGAGCCCGTCTACGGACCCCGGCCCGGCGATGTCTACGAGGGCTTCGAGCGGATCGGCTGGCCGGGGGAGTATCCCTTCACCCGCGGCCTCCACGCGACCGGCTACCGCGGCCGGACCTGGACCATCCGCCAGTTCGCCGGCTTCGGCAACGCCGAGCAGACCAACGAGCGCTACAAGATGATCCTCGCCGCCGGCGGCGGCGGGCTCTCCGTCGCCTTCGACATGCCCACCCTCATGGGCCGCGACTCCGACGACCCGCGCTCCCTCGGCGAGGTCGGCCACTGCGGCGTCGCCATCGACTCCGCCGCCGACATGGAGGTCCTCTTCAAGGACATCCCGCTCGGCGACGTGACCACCTCGATGACCATCAGCGGGCCCGCCGTGCCCGTCTTCTGCATGTATCTCGTCGCCGCCGAGCGCCAGGGCATCGACCCGGCGATACTCAACGGCACGCTCCAGACGGACATCTTCAAGGAGTACATCGCGCAGAAGGAGTGGCTCTTCCCGCCCGAGCCCCATCTGCGCCTGATCGGCGACCTGATGGAGCACTGCGCCCGCGACATCCCGGCCTACAAGCCGCTGTCCGTCTCCGGCTATCACATCCGCGAGGCCGGGGCGACGGCCGCGCAGGAGCTGGCGTACACCCTCGCCGACGGCTTCGGGTATGTGGAGCTGGGCCTGAGCCGCGGCCTGGACGTCGATCACTTCGCGTCGGGCCTGTCCTTCTTCTTCGACTCGCACCTCGACTTCTTCGAGGAGATCGCCAAGTTCCGCGCGGCCCGCCGCATCTGGGCCCGCTGGATGCGGGACGTCTACGGCGCCAAGACCGACAAGGCCCAGTGGCTGCGCTTCCACACGCAGACCGCCGGCGTCTCCCTCACCGCCCAGCAGCCGTACAACAACGTCGTACGGACGGCCGTGGAGGCCCTGTCCGCCGTCCTCGGCGGCACGAACTCCCTGCACACCAACGCCCTCGACGAGACCCTCGCGCTCCCCAGCGAGCAGGCCGCCGAGATCGCCCTGCGGACGCAGCAGGTGCTGATGGAGGAGACCGGCGTCGCCAACGTCGCGGACCCGCTGGGCGGTTCCTGGTACGTGGAGCAGCTCACCGACCGCATCGAGGCCGACGCGGAGAAGATCTTCGAGCAGATAAAGGAGCGGGGCACCCGGTCCGTGCCGGACGGCCGGCATCCCATCGGACCCATCACCTCGGGCATCCTGCGCGGCATCGAGGACGGCTGGTTCACCGGCGAGATCGCGGAGAGCGCCTTCCGCTACCAGCAGTCGCTGGAGAAGGGCGACAAGCGGGTCGTCGGCGTCAACTGCCACCACGGGTCCGTCACCGGTGACCTGGAGATCCTGCGGGTCAGCCACGAGGTGGAGCGGGAGCAGGTCCGCGAGCTCGGCGGACGCAAGGCCCGGCGCGACGACGGGCGGGTCACCGCCGCGCTGTCGGCGATGCTGGACGCGGCCCGCGACGGCTCCAACATGATCGCGCCGATGCTGGAGGCGGTGCGCGCGGAGGCGACGCTGGGCGAGATCTGCGACGTACTGCGCGAGGAGTGGGGGACGTACACGGAGCCGGCGGGCTTCTAGCCCCTACGGGCCGCCGGTCCCCGGCGCCGCTGCCTCAGCGGCGTCGGGGCTGGGCGAGGACGACCGCCGCGACGACCGCCAGGGCGCCGGCGATCTGGACGGCCGACAGGGTCTGGTCCAGGACGACGTAGCCGAGGACCGTCGCGGCCAGCGGCGAGGTGAAGCTCAGGAACGACACCGAGAGGGCGGGCAGCCGCTCCAGGCCCCGGAACCAGATCGCGTAGGCGAACAGCGCCCCGACGACACTCAGATAGGCGAACCCGGCGAGGTTCGCGCCGGTGACCGTGGCGGGCAGGCCCTCGCCGATCAGCGCGACCGGCGCGAGGACCAGGCCGCCGATGGTCAGCTGCCAGCCCGTGAAGGTCAGCACCCCCACGCCCTCGGGGCGCCCCCAGCGCTTGGTGAGCACGATCCCGGTCGCCATGCTCGCCGCGCCCAGGAGCCCCGCGCCGATCCCCACCGCGTCCAGCCCCGCCCGCGGCCCGAGCACCAGCAGTCCGATGCCGGTCGCGCCCAGCGCGCAGGTGACCGCCTGGACCGGCCTGATCCTCGTCTTCAGCAGGGGCACCGACAGGACGAGCACGAGCATGGGCTGGACGGACCCCACCAGCGCCGCGACCCCGCCGGGCAGGTGGTACGCGGCCACGAACAGCAGGTAGAAGAAGGCGCCGATGTTCAGCACGCCCAGCACCAGGGCCCGCCACCACCACATACCGCGCGGCAGTGTCCGGCCGATCGCCAGCAGGATCAGCCCTGCCGGGAGCGCCCGTACCGTCGCGGCCAGCAAGGGCCGGTCCGCCGGCAGGAGCTCGGTGGTGACGAGGTAGGTGGAGCCCCAGACGGCGGGCGCGAGGGCCGTGAGGGCGGAGTCGACGACGACCCGGTCCGCTCTCATCGGGCCACCGCCGGCTCGGGCGCGTCGAGGGGCGTGCCGAGGAAGGCGCGGCCGAAGCGGCCGTCGAACGCGTTGCGGCCGAGCGGTCGGCGCCCCGGGTGCCGGCGCTCCTCCGCGGGCCTGCCCACGGGCAGCAGCAGCGCGATGTGGAGATCGTCGCGGTCACCGATGCCGATGACCCGCTTGACCTCGTCCTCGTCCCAGCCGTTCATCGGCGAGGTGGCCAGGCCCATGGACGCGGCGGCCACCATCGCGTAGGTGGCGGCGATGACCGCGTCCTTGATGGCGTACTCGCGCAGCAGGCCCCGTCGTTCCAGGTCCTGGTGGAAGTCCAGGCTCGCCTGCGAGAAGCCGGCGGTGAACTGCTCGTTCCACGCGTCGTTCCGGCGCGCCCGGTCGTAGATGTCGCTCAGGTCCTCGCGCCACGCCTGGCTGGAGGCCACGAAGACCAGTGTCACCGGGGCTTCCTGGGGGTGCGGCTGGCCGCCGGTGGCCCGGGTCAGGCCCTCGCGCCCCTCCTGGTCGGAGACGGCGACGACGTAACGCGCCTGCACATTCCAGCTGGAGGGTGCCTCCAGCGTCAGGTCGAGCAGTTCGGTCAGTTGCGCGGCCGGTATGGGCTCGGGGAGGTAGTGGCGGATGCTGCGGCGGGTGCGGATGGCCCGCGGCACCGTCAGGGGTGCGTTCTCGGTGGTCATGGGCACAACCTACGCGATCTCTTAGCGCTAAGACAAGTGGGTATCTCACCGCTAAGTTAAATAGCTCAGCACTAAGGCAACCGCGTAGACTCGTGGGCATGAGTGATCAAGTGGACCGTGTCCTGGCGCAGTGGGCCGAGCAGGCCCCCGACCTCGACGCCTCTCCCATGGCCGTCATCGGCCGCATCAAGCGCCTCGCCCGGATCGTCGAAGGCGAACTGCGCACCGCCTACAGCGGCCACGGCCTGGACGCCGCGGCCTTCGACGTCCTCGCCACCCTCCGCCGCAGTCCGGCGCCCCACTCCCTGACGCCCGCCGAGCTCATGCGGTCGTCGATGGTCACCTCGGGCGCGGTCTCCCAACGCCTGGACCGCCTGGAGGAACGCGGGCTGATCACCCGTACCCGAAGGGAGGAGGACGCGCGGAGCGTCAGCGTCGCCCTCACGAGTGACGGCCGGGCCCTCGTCGACAAGGCCCTCATCGACAACGTGGCCACCCAGGACCGGCTGCTCGCCGGGCTCACCGACGCCCAGCGCGACCGCATGGCCAGGGACCTGCGCCGCCTGCTGGAGTCGCTCGGCGACACGGGGCAGTGAGGGATGCGGGTCGATCGGCCACCCGGACCGGTGAGGTGCGCTGGAGCCCGCGCCTCGGACCGCCGCGCCTCAGACCGCCGCGAGGCCCCCGACCAGGAGGTTCGTGAAGCCGCGCGCCCACTCGGGGTCGACGGGCTCGGCGCTGACGAGCGTGCGGTGGACGACCGCGCCGGCGATCACGTCGAAGATCAGGTCCGCGTTGCGGTCGGCGGCCGCCGGGTCGGTCTCGCGGGGGAGCTCCCCGCGGGCCTGCGCCCGGCCGCGGCCGAGCAGGACGAGCCGCTTCTGCCGGTCCACGATCGCGGAGCGGATCCGCGCGCGCAGCGCGTCGTCCCGCGTGGACTCGGCGACCACGGCCATCAGGGCCGTCTTCGTCTCCGGCCGCTCCAGCAGGGCCGCGAAGCGCAGGACCACACCCTCGATGTCCGCCTGGAGGCTGCCCAGGTCGGGAAGGTCGAGGTGCTCGTCGAAGAGGGCCGCCACCGCGTCCGTGACCAGCTCGCTCTTGCCCGCCCAGCGGCGGTAGAGGGTCGTCTTGGCGACCCCGGCACGGGCCGCCACGTCGCCCATCGTCAGCTTGCCCCAGCCCAGTTCGACCAGCGCGGCCCGCGTCGCGTCGAGGATCGCGCGGTCGGCCTCGGCGCTGCGCGGGCGGCCCGTACGCCCCTGGGCGCCGTGCCCGGGGCGCCCGGTGGGAAGGGCGGAAGTCATGCCCGTGACCTTACCGCCGGGTAGCTCCACCGGTATGAGGCAGATCACGTGAAAGCTTTCCGTGTCGCCCCCGGAGAGGCGGGGCTTCCAGTTACGCTACGACTCGTAGCGAAAGAGCGACAACCACAGGCGCCAGGTGGGGACCCGGCGCCGGACTCGAAGCTATGAGCGCCCTTTGGGGCGCGCTTTTCCGATCGCCGCGCGGAGGGGGGAGGATAGGGCCATGCAGCCACGGAACATGTCCATGAGTGGAGTGGTCGACCTCGCCGCGGTGAAGGCGGCCGGGGAAGCCAAGCAGAAGGCCGAGCAGGCACGGGCCCAGGCCGCGCGTGAGGGCGGGACGCCGCCCGCCGGCGCGCAGCGCCTCGTCTTCGACGTCGACGAGGCCGGCTTCGAGCCGGAGGTCCTCCAGCGCTCCGCCGAGGTGCCCGTCGTCATCGACTTCTGGGCCGACTGGTGCGAGCCGTGCAAGCAGCTCGGCCCGCTGCTGGAGCGGCTGGCGGCGGAGTACGCCGGACGGTTCGTCCTCGCCAAGATCGACGTCGAAGCCAACCAGATGCTGTTCCAGCAGTTCGGCGTGCAGTCCATCCCCGCGGTCTTCGCGGTGGTGGCCGGGCAGGCCCTGCCGCTGTTCCAGGGCGCCGCGCCCGAGGCGCAGATCCGCGAGGTGCTCGACCAGCTCATCGCGGTGGCGGAGCAGCGCTTCGGCATCGTGGGCGCGCCGGTGGAGCCGGGCGCCGCGGCCGAGGCCCAGCCCGTCCCGCAGGCGGCTCCGGCGAGCCCGCACGACACCGCGCTCGGCCGGGCCCACGAGGCGCTGGACGCCGGTGACCTGGGCGGTGCCGTCCAGGCGTACAAGAACGTGCTGGCCGACGACCCGGCCAACGCCGAGGCGAAGCTGGGCCTGGCCCAGGCCGAATTGCTCCGCCGGGTTCAGGACATGGACCCGCAGCAGGTCCGCAAGGCCGCCGCGGAGAACGCCGCCGATGTGCGGGCGCAGATCGCCGCGGCCGACCTGGACCTGGTCGGCGGCCATGTCGAGGACGCCTTCGGCCGACTGCTCGACGCGGTCAAGCGGACGGTGGGCGAGGACCGGGACGCCGCGCGGGTGCGGCTGCTGGAGCTCTTCGAGGTGATCGGGGCGGACGACCCGCGGGTGTCCGCCGCGCGCACGGCTCTGTCGAGGGCGCTGTTCTGACGGAGGCTCCCCGCCCCTTCTGTGTGCTGGTTGCACAGTCGCCGCTCTTTACCAAAACTTGGTAATCGCGGTCACCGTTACTGCGAGTAAGGAAAACCCGGGCTTTCGCCCGGGTTTTTCGCTTTATCCCCCCTTCCCTCCGGACACGTTGCGGCAACCTCGCCCCGGTGGTCGATGCGTACCCATCACCCCTTGGTTATCGGCTCGTTACTCGCTAGTAATGAACCTCTTGTGCCCCGGCCTGGAATGGACCACGATCGGCCAAGCTCGGTCCGTTCCCCCAGCCCGGCAGCCGGTCGGCGTCGGAGGAATGGGTCCCCACCGAGTGGGTGCGGCCTGTCGGCCGCACCTGGGACAGGGGGGTTCCCGCCGTCAACGGACGGGGCCTGTCCCGGAGGTTGCGCGAACGCGTGGCCAGTGGTTGTCGCTCGGGGGTGATCGTCGGTGTTGTCCGGGGCGTGCCACGCCACCGGGTGGCGGTGGCGCTCTTCTTCCCGAGGACGTAGCACGTCTCCCATCCCCGGGCGCGGTCTCGCGAGGCGAGGCCCGTGCCGGAGATGTACGTCCGAGAAGGAGGCAAGTCATGGAGTCCCAGACTCGCGGCGGGACCAGATGGCGGCGGTTCGCCGTCGTCATGGTGCCGAGCGTCGCGGCGACCGCCGCGATCGGTGTGGCGTTGGCGCAGGGTGCCCTCGCGGCGTCGTTCAGTGTTTCAGGCCAGCAGTTCGAGGTCGCGGCGAAGCGGCTCGAAGGCACCGGGTTCGTCCAGTACGGCGCCAATGACGTCACGAAGGAGGGCAACAAGCCCGTCGCCGTCGTCGGCATCAACGAGGCGACCATCACCAACCTCTGCCAGGCGGTCACCATCCCGACGCCGTTCGGCAAGGTCTCGATGAAGCTGAAGGCCGGCGGCGGGAAGGACAAGGTCAAGGCGACGAAGCTGTACATCGACGCCGACGACATGACCGCCAACGCGGTCTTCACCAATGTCGACATCGGTGTGGCGGTCGACTCGACCACCCAGGGTCCCGGTCCCGCGAAGCCGGGCGAGAACGGCCGGGGCGCCTATGTGCCCGGTTCGTTCGCCCAGCAGGCCGAGTCGGTGGTGTTCACCGACGTCAGCCAGCGCGCCTGGGCCACTTCGGCCGGCTCGTTCACGCTCCCCGGTCTGAAGATGGGCGTCAACATGGGCGCCGCCGACTGCAAGGACAACTGAGTCCAGAAGTGCGGGTACGGGGCGTGACGCGCGTTCCCGTGCCCGTACGGGCGCACGTACCACCGAATTTCGCCAGTCCCGAGGAGCTGTACGACATGAGCGCCGACACGCGACCCCGGCAGTCAGACTCATTTGGCCGCGCCCGCCGTTCGTTCCGGGAATGGCGGGGGCGACGCCCGTTCTGGGGTGGGTTGTGGACGCTGCTGGCCGGCTTCCCGATCATGTACATCCCGTACCAGACCATGTCATTGGGCGACCTGCACATCCGCCTGGCCACCACCGCCGGTGCCGGCTCGCTGATCATCGGAGTGCTGCTGATCGTCCTCGGCCTGACGCTCTGGTTCCAGCAGCAGTCGCGGATCTTCTCCGGCGTCGCGGCGATCCTGCTCGCGCTGGTGTCCCTGGTGGTGTCCAACTTCGGGGCGTTCCTGATCGGATTCCTGCTCGCCCTCATCGGCGGCGCGCTCGGCGTGTCCTGGGCGCCCGGGAAGCCGCTCGCCGCAGCCGGGGCGGAGGGGGCGGCCGGCGAGGCCCCGCAGGGCGACCGGTCCCGGCTGTCCCTGACGAAGGAGACGAACGGGAGGCACCGTGGCGACTGACGAGGCGCACGAGGACAGCCGTGCGAGAACGGGCCCGCGGCACGCCGCGCCCCGCAAACCACTGCTGGCCCGGCTGCAGATGCCCGCCGGGAAGGCGGTCGCCCTCGCGGCGATGCCGACCGCCGTGCTGATGGGCATGGGGCTCACGCCCCAGCTGGCGATGGCCAAGCCGACGGCGAAGGGCCCGTTCGAGGGCGCCTGCGTCACGGCCCCGGACCAGAGCGCGGAGCCCGAGGCCGAGCAGAGCGAGGACACCAGGAAAGAGGACGGGAAGAAGGGGAAGGCCACCCCCAAGGACGTCGAGAAGGACGTCGAGGGCAAGGACGGCGCCCCGCGGGACAAGGGCGACGCCAAGGACTCCGGCGGCCAGGACGTCCCCGCCGACAAGCTCACAGGGGACAAGGTGGAGACACCCGACGGGAAGGCCCCCGCGGGCGCCGGCAAGCTGCCGGCCCCGCCTGTCGCGCCGTCCCCGTCGCCCTCGCCCTCGGCCTCGAAGCCCGCCAACCCCCTCGACCCCCTGGGCCTCGGTGACAAGCTCAAGGACATTCTGACCGGCGGCGCCAAGGCCGGTCAGCAGCCCGCCCCGCCGAGCGCGAGCGCGAGCCCCAGTCCCAGCGAGAGCGCGAGCCCTTCCCCGTCCCGGAAGCCGGCGTCTCCCACCCCGGAGAAGGACAAGGACAAGGGCGGGACGGCCGCTCCCGCCCCGAGCGCGAGCGGCAGTACGAGCCCGAGCCCCACCCCGTCCGCCTCGGGCTCGCCCTCCCCGTCCGCCTCGCCCTCCGTGGACCCGGACAACCCGCCGCCGTGCCCCGCGTCCAAGGTCATGGACGAGAACGAGAAGCACGCCTTCCCGAACCAGCCCTGGTTCCTGGAGTCCAGCAAGCTCACCCTCGGCGGTCTGACCTACCAGGGCGTCAAGCGGATCACGATGGTGAACGGCCAGGAGAAGTCCGTCCTGAAGTTCACCGCCGACTCGGTCGGCATCGGGGACCTGCACCAGATCGTCAACAGCCCCGGCAAGCAGAACCACGTCGCCGGACCGGGCACGAACTCCACGATCACCGGTGGTCAAGTGACCATGTACACCGAGGAGTTGAAGGGCAAGCTCCTCGGGCTGCTGCCGGCGAACTACACGGCGACCAGCCCGCCGCCGATGATCCCCGGCCTGAAGCTGCCCATCCCGATCTTCTTCACGGACGTGAAGATCCGCCAGTCCGGCCAGTTCGGCGGCCAGCTGCACATCCCCAACCTCCACCTGTACATCACCGACGGCACCTACCCGTAGGCCGCGCGAGGCCGTACGGGCACGAAGAAGCGGCTGTGGCCGCCGTCCTCCACGGAGGACGGCGGCCACAGCCGCGTACGTGCCGGAGCGCGGGACCGGGGGCCTGTCCGGCGGATCATGGGGGTGCACCCACCGCTGCGCGGCGGTGTCCTCAAACGCCGGACGGGCTGATATCGGCCGGGCTCAGCCGATATCAGCCCGTCCGGGGCACCTTCCAGCGGTAGCCGGGCGGAGTTCGAGGACGCGCCCGCAGGGCGCTCACCGCCGCAGGCGGCAGCGACGGGCCCGCAGCCGAAGTCCCGTCGGACAGACCCCTAGCGGCCCTCGCCGCCCAGGTGGTGCACCCGCACCATGTTCGTCGTGCCGGGCACGCCGGGCGGGGAACCCGCCGTGATGATCATCGTGTCGCCCTCGCCGTAGCGCTTGAGCTTCAGCAGCTCGGCGTCGACCAGGTCGACCATGGCGTCCGTGTTCTCCACGTGCGGGACGACATAGGTCTCCACGCCCCAGCTCAGCGCGAGCTGGTTGCGGGTCGAGGCGTCCGTGGTGAAGGCCAGGATCGGCTGGGCCGTGCGGTAGCGGGACAGGCGGCGGGCCGTGTCGCCGGACTTGGTGAAGGCGACCAGCGACTTCGCGCCCAGGAAGTCCGCGATCTCGCAGGCCGCGCGGGCGACCGAGCCGCCCTGCGTGCGCGGCTTCTTGCCCGGGACCAGCGGCTGGAGGCCCTTGGAGAGCAGCTCCTCCTCGGCCGCCTCGACGATGCGGGACATCGTCTTGACGGTCTCGATCGGGTACGCGCCCACGCTGGACTCGGCGGAGAGCATGACCGCGTCGGCGCCGTCGAGGATGGCGTTGGCGACGTCGGACGCCTCGGCGCGGGTCGGGCGCGAGTTGGTGATCATCGACTCCATCATCTGGGTCGCGACGATCACCGGCTTGGCGTTGCGGCGGCAGAGCTCGATGAGGCGCTTCTGCACCATCGGGACCTTCTCCAGCGGGTACTCCACCGCCAGGTCGCCACGGGCCACCATCACACCGTCGAACGCCATGACGACGTCCAGCATGTTGGCGACGGCCTGCGGCTTCTCGACCTTGGCGATGACCGGGACCCGGCGGCCGACCTCGTCCATGACGCGGTGGACGTCCAGGACGTCGGAGGCGTCGCGGACGAAGGACAGCGCGACCATGTCGCAGCCCATCGCGAGGGCGAACTTCAGGTCGTCGACGTCCTTCTCGGACAGCGCCGGGACGTTCACCGCCGCGCCGGGCAGGTTGATGCCCTTGTGGTCGGAGATGACACCGCCCTCGATCACGATGGTCTTGACCCGCGGGCCCTCGACCTCGGTGACCCGCAGCTCGACGTTGCCGTCGTTGATCAGGATCTGGTCGCCCTTGGAGACGTCGCCCGGCAGGCCCTTGTAGGTCGTGCCGCAGATCGTCTTGTCGCCCGGGACGTCCTCGGTGGTGATGGTGAACTCGTCACCGCGCACCAGCTCCACGGGGCCGTCCGCGAAGGTCTCCAGGCGGATCTTCGGGCCCTGGAGGTCGGCCAGGACGCCGACCGCGCGGCCGGTCTCCTCGACGGCCTTGCGGAGGCGGTGGTACCGCTCCTCGTGCTCCGAGTGGGTTCCGTGGCTCATGTTGAAGCGGGCCACGTTCATACCGGCCTCGATCAGCGTCTTCAGCTGGTCGAAGGAGTCAACGGCAGGGCCCAGGGTGCAGACGATTTTGGAACGGCGCATGGGGCAGATCCTATCGGTTTGTTTCGGAGCGGAATATTCGAGCTGTGGGAAAGACCGAGGGTCGGCCGGTGATCAAGCGCTGACCAGCGCGTACGTCTGGGTGGCGATCTCCAGCTCCTCATCGGTGGGCACTACGGCGACCGCGACCCGGGCGTACTCGGGGGAGATCAGCCGCGGCTCGTCGGCCCGTACGGCGTTGAGACCGGCGTCCACGGCCAGGCCCAGCTCCTCCAGGCCCGCGACGGCCGCCTCGCGCACGGGGGCGGCGTTCTCGCCGACACCGGCGGTGAAGGCGATCGCGTCGACCTTGCCCAGGACGGCGTAGTAGGCACCGATGTACTTCTTCAGCCGGTGCACGTAGATGTCGAAGGCCAGCGCAGCCCGCTCGTCGCCCGCGTCGATGCGCCGGCGGATCTCGCGCATGTCGTTGTCGCCGCACAGACCGATCAGACCGCTCTTCTTGTTGAGGAGCGAGTCGATCTCGTCGATGGACATCCCCGCGGTGCGGGCCAGGTGGAAGATGACCGCCGGGTCGATGTCACCCGAACGGGTGCCCATGACCAGGCCCTCCAGCGGCGTCAGGCCCATGGAGGTGTCCACGCAGCGGCCGCCGCGCACGGCCGAGGCCGAGGCGCCGTTGCCCAGGTGCAGGACGATGACGTTGACCTCGGACGGCTCCTTGCCGAGCAGCCTGGCCGTCTCGCGGGAGACGTAGGCGTGCGAGGTGCCGTGGAAGCCGTAGCGGCGGATGCGGTGCGCGTCGGCCGTCTCGGTGTCGATCGCGTAGCGCGCGGCCGCCTCGGGCATCGTCGTGTGGAAGGCGGTGTCGAAGACCGCGACCTGCGGGAGGTCCGGGCGCAGCGCCTGGGCGGTCCTGATGCCGGTGATGTTGGCGGGGTTGTGCAGCGGCGCCACCGGGATCAGCCGCTCGATCTCCGCGATGACCTCGTCGGTGATCACGGTCGGCTCGGTGAACTTCTTGCCGCCGTGCACGACCCGGTGCCCGATCGCGGCCAGCTCCGGGGAGTCCAGGCCCAGCCCGTCCGCCGCCAGCTCCCGGGCGACGGCCTTCAGCGCGGCCTCGTGGTCGGCGATGGGCGCCTCCTTCTCGCGCTTGTCGCCGCCCGTCGCGAGCGGGGTGTGGGCAAGACGGGACGTCTCCTCACCGATCCGCTCGACCAGCCCGACGGCCAGCCGGGCGCCGTCGGCCATGTCGAGCAGCTGGTACTTGACCGAGGACGAGCCGGAGTTGAGGACGAGGACTCGGGTGGGGTTGGCAGTCATGAAGGGCTTTCCGGGTCGGGTGTGGTTCTCGTGGGGTTACGGGCGGCGACGGTCGTACGGGGCCGGGCGGTTCCCGTACGACCGTACGGGCGTCAGGGGCGCTGCTCGCCCTGCGCCTGGATGGCGGTGATGGCGACGGTGTTCACGATGTCCTGCACCAGGGCGCCGCGCGAGAGGTCGTTGACCGGCTTGCGCAGGCCCTGCAGGACCGGGCCGACCGCGACCGCGCCGGCCGAGCGCTGCACGGCCTTGTAGGTGTTGTTCCCGGTGTTGAGGTCCGGGAAGACCAGCACGGTGGCCTTGCCCGCGACGTCGGAGCCGGGCAGCTTGGTCGCCGCGACGGCGGCGTCGACAGCGGCGTCGTACTGGATCGGGCCCTCGACCAGCAGGTCCGGACGGCGCTCACGGACGAGCTCGGTGGCCTTGCGGACCTTGTCGACGTCCGCGCCCGAGCCGGAGGTGCCGGTGGAGTACGACAGCATCGCGATCCGCGGCTCCACGCCGAACTGGGCGGCGGTCGCGGCGGACTGGATGGCGATGTCCGCGAGCTGCTCGGCGTTCGGGTCCGGGTTGACCGCGCAGTCGCCGTAGACGAGGACCCGGTCGGCCAGGCACATGAAGAAGACCGAGGAGACGATCTGGGCGCCGGGCGCCGTCTTGATGATCTCGAAGGCCGGGCGGATGGTGGCGGCGGTGGAGTGCACCGCGCCGGAGACCATGCCGTCGGCCAGGCCCTCCTGGACCATCAGGGTGCCGAAGTACGACACGTCGGCGACGACGTCGTGCGCCAGCTCGACCGTCATGCCCTTGTGGGCGCGCACCTTCGCGTACAGCTCGGCGAAGCGCTCGCGCAGCGGCGAGGTCTGCGGGTCGATGAGCTGCGCCTCGGCCAGGTCGATGCCCAGCTCGCCCGCGCGCTTGCGGATCGTGTCCTCCTCGCCCAGCAGGGTGAGGTCGCAGACGTCGCGGCGCAGCAGCACGTCCGCCGCGCGCAGGACGCGCTCCTCGGTGCCCTCGGGCAGCACCACGCGGCGGCGGCCGGAGCGGGAGCGCTCGATCAGCTCGTGCTCGAACATCATCGGCGTGACGCGGCTGGAGCGGGCGACGGAGATCCGGTTCGTCAGCTCGGCGGTGTCCACATGGCGCTCGAACAGGCCGAGGGCCGTCTCGGACTTGCGCGGCGAGGCGGCGTTGAGCTTGCCCTCGACGGCGAAGAGCTCGGCGGCCGTCGGGAAGGAACCGCCCGGCACCGAGATCACCGGCGTGCCCGGCGCCAGCCGGCCGGCGAGCGCCAGGATGTCCGGGCCCGGCCGCTCGTCGAGCGTCAGCAGCACACCCGCGATGGGCGGCGCGCCCGCGCTGTGCGCGGCCAGCGCGCCGATGATCAGGTCCGTGCGGTCGCCCGGGGTCACCACCAGGCAGCCTTCGGTCAGGGCGGGCAGGAACGCCGGCAGCATCGCGCCGCCGAAGACGAAGTCGCGGACGTCGCGGTTGAGCCCCGCGTCGTCGCCGAGCAGCACCTCGGCGCCCAGCTGGCGGACGATCTGCGCCACGGTCGGCGCGGAGAGCGAGGCATCCTCGGGGAGCGCGTAGCAGGGGACGGGCACGCTGACGCCGAGCCGCTCGGCGACGGCCGTGCGGTCGGCCGGCGCCACCCGGTTGACGACGAGGGCGACGACGTCGCAGCCCAGCGCCTCGTAGGCGCGGTAGGCGTTGCGGGCCTCGGCGCGGACGGACTCGGCCGGCTGGTCCTGACCGCCGACCACCGGGATCACGAAGGCGCCGAACTCGTTCGCCAGGCGCGCGTTGAGGGCGAGCTCGTCGGGGAGGTTGGTGGCGGCGTAGTCGGTGCCGAGGACCAGCACGTACTCGTGCTCCCGGGCGACCGCGAGGAACCGCTCGACGAGCGTCGACACCAGCTCGTCCGTGCCCCGCTCGGCCTGGAGCGCGGACGCCTCGCCGTAGCTGAGGCCGTAGACCGTCTCCGGCGACTGGCTCAGGCGGTAACGGGACCGCAGCAGGTCGAAGAGGCGGTCCGGGCCGTCACCGTGGACCAGCGGGCGGAAGACACCCACCCGGTCCACATGGCGAGTGAGGAGCTCCATGACTCCCAGCTCGATGACCTGGCGCCCGTCGCCCCGGTCGGTCCCGGTCACGTACACGCTGCGCGTCACGCGTGCTCTCCTTGCTCCATCGCCGTGTTCATATGGTCTTCTGGTCTTCATGCGGCCGTTCGCTCCGGCAAAAAATTACCGGTTATGGTGGGCTTGCCCTCTTGACAATACCTGCGCCCGTGGCTAAGGCGCGCGTCAGCTGGTGCAGCCACTCGGTCTCCGGCCGGCGGCTGTCGGACCTCCGGCCGATGGCTGTCAGGTCTTCGGCCCGTGGCCGGTGATACGGCTGCCGCCGTCCTCGGGGGTGCGCCACTACCCCCCGGGCCGTGAAACAATCGGTTCGGCTCACATGTACCAGTAGCGAGCAGGAGACACAGCCAGATGCGCATCGGAGTCCTCACCGCAGGCGGCGACTGCCCCGGCCTGAACGCTGTCATCCGCTCGGTGGTGCACCGCGCGGTCGTCGGCCACAACGACGAGGTGATCGGCTTCGAGGACGGCTTCAAGGGCCTGCTCGACGGCCGCCACCGCAAGCTCGACCTCGACGCGGTCAGCGGCATCCTCGCCCGCGGCGGCACCATCCTCGGCTCCTCCCGCCTCGAGCGCGCCCGGCTGCGCGAGGCCTGCGAGAGTTCCAAGGAACTCGCCCGTGACCTCGGCATCGACGTGCTCATCCCCATCGGCGGCGAGGGCACACTCACCGCGTCCAAGATGCTTTCCGACGCGGGTCTGCCGGTCGTCGGGGTGCCGAAGACCATCGACAACGACATCTCCGCCACCGACCGCACCTTCGGCTTCGACACCGCCGTCGGTGTCGCCACCGAGGCCATCGACCGGCTGAAGACCACCGCCGAGTCGCACCAGCGTGTCATGGTCGTCGAGGTCATGGGCCGCCACGCCGGCTGGATCGCCCTGGAGTCCGGCATGGCCGGCGGCGCCCACGGCATCTGCCTGCCGGAGCGCCCCTTCGACGTCGCCGACCTGGTCTCCATGGTCGAGGAGCGCTTCGCCCGGGGCAAGAAGTTCGCCGTCATCTGCGTCGCCGAGGGTGCCCACCCGGCCGAGGGGTCGATGGACTACAAGAAGGGCGCCATAGACCAGTTCGGCCACGAGCGCTTCGCGGGCATCGGCACGAAGCTCGCCGTCGAACTGGAGAATCGCCTCGGCAAGGAGGCCCGCCCGGTCATCCTCGGCCACGTCCAGCGCGGCGGCACCCCCACCGCGTACGACCGTGTCCTGGCCACCCGCTTCGGCTGGCACGCGGTCGAGGCCGCTCACCGCGGCGACTTCGGCCGGATGACCGCGCTGCGCGGCACCGACATCACGATGGTGCCGCTCGCGGACGCGGTCACCGAGCTCAAGCGGGTGCCGGAGAACCGTATGGACGAGGCGGAGTCGGTTTTCTAGGGGGCGGTCTTCCGAGGGGCGAGCCCCTTGAACCCCCTTGTACTCGAACGCCGGACGGGCTGGATCTCCAGCCTGTCCGGCGTTCGACGTTGCGTTGACGGCGGACGCCGGCTTCCGCGGGAGCTCAGCGGTTGAGGTCGAGGAACGGCACGTCGATCCCCGCGTACTCCTTCGGGGCGACTGTGGCGATCAGTGCGTCCGCACCCCACTCGGGAAGATGGCGTACGGCGTGGACGGCGGCGGAGATTCCCGGAGGAACACCATCCTTGCGCAGTCGTGCGACCGTCAGCAGTGTCGGGTAGTCGAAGTCGATGGTGTGAATGACGTCGAGCTGGCCGATGTGCTCGGCGAGCCCGGGATGGTCCAGGTCGGCCTCAAGGGCCGACAGGACCGGTGCCCACAGCCGTGTCTCAGGCTCGATGCAGGCGTGGTGGATCAGCGCGGAAACCTGCCGGTTCCCGGACAGCGCGCCCAGGGTCGGAGTGTCCAGGACGAGGTGATGCTGAAGGGTCACGCGGCAGCGTCCTGCTGCCGGGCGAAAGCCTCTCGGACCTTGCGGCCCATCGCGGCGCTCTCTTCGTCCGTCACCTCGACGCCGAAGTGCTCGGCCAGATAGGCGCGGGCCTGCTCGGCCCGCTCGCGGCGTTCCTCAGGGGTGAGCGTGGACTCCGCGAACTCCTGCACCAGGGAACGGATCGAGGTGCCGCGGGACTCGGCGATGACCGCGAGGCGATCGCGCACCTCGGCGGGGACACGGATCATGGCATCGGACATGAGGGCAGTATACGTCTGTGTATACACGGCGGGGCGGTGTTGCGAAATCCCGCTCCTCTCACACGGCCGAGGGCCGGCTCCTCCGTGAAGAGGGCCGGCCCCGCAGGCGTCACTGCGCCCCGATCGACTCCAGCATGTTGAGCTTCGCCGCCCGGCGGGCCGGCCAGACCGCGGCCAGGACGCCCACCACGAGTGCCAGCAGCAGGAACACCCCGATCCGCGCCCAGGGCACGACCATGGAGTACTGCGGGAACGAGGACCGCAGCAGGTGGCCGCCGGACCAGGCCAGGAAGACGCCGACCCCGACGCCCATGACTGCGCCGAACATCGCGATCATCACCGACTCCAGCCGCACCATCTGCTTGACGCCGGTACGGGCCAGGCCGATCGCGCGGAGCATCCCGATCTCGCGGGTCCGCTCGAAGACCGACATGGCGAGGGTGTTGACCACACCGACGATCGCGATGACGACGGCCATGCCCAGCAGCCCGTACATCAGGTAGAGGACGTCGTCGATGTTGCCGGCCTCCGAGCGGCGCAGGTCCTCCTGGCTCTGCACCTTGATGATCGGGTTGCCGCCGAGCGTCTCCTTGATCCTGCCCGGGAGGCTGTCGGCCTGCCCGGGGGCGGCCTTCACCAGCACCTGGTCGTCGCGGACCTTGTCCAGGTGCGGGTCGACGAGGGCGGGGGTGGAGAGGACGTCGGCGAGGACGTCGTTGGAGGCGTAGACGGCGGCGACGCGCGGCGTGGACTTCTTGCCGTCGTAGAACTCCATCGGCAGGGCGGAGCCGACCTTCAGGCCGCGCTGCTCGGCGTAGTCCTGCGACACCGCGACCGTCTTCACGCCGCGGACGTCCGCGAGCGAGCCGCTGGTGACGCGCAGGTCGACGACCTTGCCGATGGCCGACACGTCCGTACCCCGCAGGCCCGCCGGCTGCCCGTCGGTCTGGAAGCCGGAGGCGCGCAGCGGCACCGCGGCGGCCACGCCCCGCTGCCCGGCGAGGGCCTTGGCGACCTCAGGGGAGAGGCCGAGGTAACTCGTCGAGCTGACCTTGTAGTCGGCCGTCAGGTCCTTCTTGCCCATCTGGTCGATGCCCTGGTTCGCGGAGACGGCCGCCACCGTCAGGCCCGTGATCAGCGTCAGGCCGATCATCAGCGCGGACGCGGTGGCGGCGGTGCGGCGCGGGTTGCGCAGCGCGTTCTCCTTGGCCAGCTTGCCGCTGATGCCGCTGACGCGGACGGCCAGTTTGCCGAAGAGCGCCACGAACGGGCGGGACAGCAGCGGCGCCAGCACGATCACGCCCGCGAGGGTGAGGGCCGAACCGGCCATCGCGAACGACAGGCCGTCGGTGTCGCGCAGGGTGGTCACGTACAGCATGATCGCCACGCCGAGGGCGGTGACGACGGCGCCGATGGAGTTGCGGACGACCAGGCCGCGCGGGGTGGGCGCCTGGTCGACGGCGGCCAGCGCCTCGACGGGGGCGATCCGCGCCGCCTTGCGGGAGGGCAGCCAGGCGGCCAGTACGGTCACCAGGACACCGACGCCGAGGGCCGACAGGACGGCGGTCGGCTCGATCACCAGCGGCCCGTCCGGGAGTTCGGCCCCGTTGGAGTTCAGCAGCGAGCGCAGGCCGACGGCTATGCCGAGGCCCAGGACGAAGCCCGCGGCGGAGGCCGCCAGGCCCAGCACCCCGGCCTCGATCAGCACCGAGCGCACCACCTGGCGGCGGGAGGCGCCGACCGCGCGCAGCAGCGCGATCTCGCGGCTGCGCTGGGCGACGAGCATGGTGAAGGTGTTGGCGATGATGAAGACGCCGACGAAGAGCGAGATACCGGCGAACACCAGGAACGTGGTGCGGATCGAGCTGGTCTCCTTGTCGATCGACTTCGACTGCTGGGCGGCCAGCTCGGTGCCGCTCTGCGCCTCGAAGCCGTCCTTCGGGAGGACCTCCCTGACCTTGCGGGTCAGCGCGTTCTGGTCGGTGCCCTTGGCGGCGGAGACGACGAGCTCGCTGAACTGGCCGGGCTTGCCGAAGAGTTTCTGCGCGGTCGCGGTGTCGAACAGCGCGAGGCTGCCGCCCGCGCCGATCCTGGGGTCGTCGGTCTCGACGGTGCCGACCAGCTTCTTGGTCATCACCGGCCCGTCGATGGCCAGCCGCACGGTGTCACCGGGCTTGGCGCCGGTCTTCGCGGCCGTCTTCACGTCGAGGGCGATCTCGTCGGCCCTGACCGGGCCCCGGCCGCTCACCAGCGGGTAGCGGCTGTCCTTGCCGTCCTTGCCGGGTACGTAGTTGGCGCCGCTGCTGCCCCAGTCGCTGCCGGCGGGGTTGTTGTGCTTGTCGGCGATGGTGGCGACGCCGTCGACCGACGGGCGGACGTCGGTGACGCCGGGCAGGGCGCGGATGGTGTCGACGACGCGGGAGTCGAGGGCGCCGCCTTCCCCCTTCGTGTTCCCGGTGGGCGGGCCGCCCGTCACGGAGACGGCGACGTCGTCGAGGCTCCTGGCCATCTTGGCGCGGTAGGCACTGCCGACGGAGTCGCTGAAGACGAGGGTGCCGGAGACGAACGCGGTGCCGAGGAGGACCGCGAGGGCGGTCATCATCAGCCGGGTCTTGTGCGCGAGGACGTTGCGCAGAGCGGTACGGAGCATGGGGTCTGTCAGTCCCTGGGGATCGTGGACGAGGTCGTGGGCGGCGGTTGTCGGCGGGCGGTGGCCGCCGTCAGCTCGTACGGCCCGTGGCGTCGGAGCCGGAGGTCCGGGGGTTGCCCCCGGGGAGGCGGCGCATGCGGTCCAGGACCGCGTCGGCGGTCGGCTCGCGCATCTCGTCGACGATCCGGCCGTCGGCGAGGAAGACCACGCGGTCGGCGTAGGAGGCGGCGACGGGGTCGTGGGTGACCATGACGATCGTCTGCCCCAGGGCCCGTACGGACTCGCTGAGGAAGCCCAGGAGTTCGGCGCCGGCGCGGGAGTCGAGGTTGCCGGTCGGCTCGTCCGCGAAGATGATCTCCGGCCGGGCGGCGAGCGCGCGGGCCACGGCGACGCGCTGCTGCTGGCCGCCGGACAGCTGGCTCGGGCGGTGCGCGAGGCGGCCGGCGAGGCCGAGGGTGTCCACGACCATGTCGAGCCACTGCGCGTCCGGCTTACGGCCCGCGATGTCCATCGGCAGGGTGATGTTCTCCAGCGCGGTCAGGGTCGGCAGGAGGTTGAACGCCTGGAAGACGAAGCCGATCCGGTCGCGGCGGAGCCGGGTCAGGTGCCGGTCGCCGAGCGAGGCCAGCTCGACGTCACCGATCCGGGTGGAACCGGAGGAGATGGAGTCCAGCCCGGCCATGCAGTGCATCAGCGTCGACTTGCCCGAACCGGACGGCCCCATGATCGCGGTGAACTCCGCGCGGCGGAACTCCACCGAGACCGCGTCCAAGGCGGCCACCCGGGTCTCGCCCTGACCGTAGACCTTGCTCAGATCGGTGGCGCGAGCGGCGACGGGGCCGGTGGGGGCGTGGGGGAACGGGGAAGCAGGGAAAGCCGTCGCGTGGGACACGAGGTCTCCTCCGGAGGGGTTCGAGGGAGTGGGCGGGCCGTACGTACCCGGGGGACGGGGCGCAATGGCCGGAATCAACTCCTCCAATTCTGGGCGCCGCAAGCGCGCGGGACCTCAGCCGCACGACCTGAACCGGCACCGGCCAAAAGTCCGACGGGGGCGTCGGCGCGTAGTCCTTGAGAGGGACGATCGTCATCCTGAGGACGCACGGGGCCCCGTGCGGGGGCTCGGCGGTGCGGGGTGGCCCCGCGGGCCGGTGCCCTTGCGGGGGCGGGCGTGTCGGGCGATCCGGTGAGGGTGCGCTTCCGCGTCCGTCCGGCCCGGGCGGCCCGGGAGGGTGCTCGCCGGCGGTCGCCTCAGCGCGTACTCGCGAACGGTCCGTACGTCGGCCTCCGGCGCCCGAGGCCGAGCGTCATCCCCGTAGCGTCCGCGACGGCGCGTGCCCGTGGACCCGGCGGTACTCCGCGGCGAACCGGCCCAGGTTGCCGAAGCCCCAGCGGTACGCGACCTGGGCCACGGTGACGTCCGGCCGCCCCCGGGCGGCCAGCAGGTCCTCGTGGGCCCGGCCGAGACGGACCTCGCGCAGATACCCCAGCGGCGTGGTGCCCAGATGCCGGCGGAACGCCTCCTGCAGCGCGCGCGGACTGGCCCGGCCGGCCCGCGCCAGGTCGGCCAGCGTCAGCGGCTGGTCCGCCCGCTCCTCCGCCAGCGCCATCGCCCGGCGCACCGCGGCGTGCGCGACCACCCCCGGCCGCTGCGCGTCCACCCCGTCGGTGATCAGCTGATGCGTCTCCATCAGCATCGCGGCCGTGGTCTGCGTCAGCTGCGACGCCACGAGCGGGCTGGTGCGCGCGATGCCCTCGCCGAGGATCTCCCGGTGCACCGCCGCGGAGATGCCCTGCCAGCTCCGCGCGGCACCGGGCGAGAGCGCGCCGGCGAGTGAGAACCGCGCCCGTAACGGCCCGTCCACGCCGAGCACGTCGGCCGCCGCCTGCTCGATCGTCTCGCGGTCCAGGCGGAGCGTCGTCATCCGGGCGCCGGGCGCCCAGTGCACCTTGAAGTGGCGGTACGGGTCGAGGACGTACGTCTGGCCGGGCCCGACGACGCGCTCCTCCCGCCCGGGGGAGATCACCTTCACCCGCCCCCGGACGAGCTGGCAGACCAGCAGATACGAGTCCAGCGGCTGGGGTGCCACCAGGGTCTCGGCCCCGTACTGCAACCCCGACACCGTGACGCCGGGGAAGCTGCCCTCCGCGTACCACGCGGAGAAGTCCTTGGGGTCGCCGAGCACGCTGAGCTCGTACGGGCTGTAGGCGGAGCTGATGATCTCCCGTGTCTCGTCGAGATCATTGCTGAGTACGAGCGTGCGCATGTTGCCGGGGGCGTTCGGCCCCACGCCGGGTTCGGTCATCAGGCTTTCCTCGGGTGCCCGCGTTCTCCGGACAGGAGCCGCGTTTGGCGAGTAGCCGACAGATGGCCCCGTTAGTACCGTTCTGCTTGGTCGCAGTCAAGGCGAGGGCTCGCCCCACAGCTGTTTCGGGACAGCCCCGGCCGCTCGGCCACGGCCCTGGGTATACGGGGGACATCCAGGGCCGGGTTCCATCGGAGGGGGTGCCCCGCCGTCTCAGCGGACAGACGGCGGGGTTCGTCCTTTCCCGCCCCCGCCCCCTTGCTCAGCCCTTGACCGCGCCGCCGAGCGCGAAGCCGCCGCCGAGCCGGCGGGAGATGAGGGTGTACAGCAGGATCACGGGCGTCGAGTACAGGATCGAGAACGCCGCCAGCTGCCCGTACGCCACCTGCCCGTAGTTGCCGAAGAACGTGAACACCGTGACGGCGGCGGGCAGTTGCTCGGGCGAGAGCAGCAGCAGGAACGGCACGAAGAAGTTCCCCCACATCAGCACGAAGCAGTAGATCGCCACCACCGCGACGCCGGGACCCATCAGCGGCAGCACGATGCGGACCAGGGTCTGGAACCACCCGGCCCCGTCGGTCCACGCCGCTTCCTCCAAGGTCTTCGGGACGCCGTCCATGAAGTTCTTCATCAGCCAGATGGCGAAGGGGAGCTGGGCGGTGGCCATGAACAGCGCCGTCCCGTACACCGTGTCGATCAGATCGATCCGTACGAACAGCCCGTAGACCGGCACCATGACGGCGGTGATCGGCAGGCAGGTGGAGAACAGGATCGTCAGCAGATACGGCCGGTTGAACCGCGACCGGAACCGCGACAGCGGATAGGCGGCGAAGGCCGCACACGTCACGGTCAGCGCCGTCGCCCCGCCGCAGAGCAGCAGACTGTTGAGCATCGGCGTGAACGTGATCTCGTCCGTCAGCACCGCCGAGAAGTTCTCCGCCGTCGCCCCGGAGGGCGCCTTCACGCGCAGCCCCGCCTCGGAATCCACGGACGCCAACAGCAGCCAGACGAGCGGCAACGCGAACGAGACGGCGACACCGAGCAGGGCGGCATCGGCGGCGATCCGGTGCCGGGTGCGACGGGGGAGACGTACGGAGAGCGGGGGCATGGCACCTCCGGGGGCGGTGAACGCGTCCCCGCGGCGGATCGGGACAACTGCCGCCGGGCATGGGGAGGGTAGCGCGCGAAGGGGGCGCGAACACAGACGCGCGGGGGCCGGGTGATGCGGTGCTCCCAGCGCGGAGCGGGCTTCTCGCCGATCCGGTACGAACGGGCGGCGCCCTCCGCCCGGCGACTGGGCCGCCCGCATCGGCGGCCGGCGGCCCAGTCCGGTTCTCGCTCTCGTGGTGGGGTGGTGTTACCCGATGCAGCCGGGGACGGGAGAGGGGCTGCCGGTGCAGTTGGTGGGGGTGTTGGCGGTCACCGAGGAGGTGTTGAGCGTCGCGCTGCCGGCGACGTAGTAGATGCCGCCGGGGTTGATGGCGGCGGCGTTGCCGCTGACCACGCTGCTGGTGAGGGTGAGGGTTGAGTTGACGCTGGCGATACCGGCGGCCTGGTGGGCGGTGTTGTTCTTGACGTTGCTGCTGGTGAACGTCGCCGCTGCCGCGCCGCCGGTGCTGTAGATGGCGCCGCCGGTGCCGTCGGCGGCGTTGTTGGACAGCTCGCCGCCGGTGAGGGTGACCGAGCCGGAGTTGAGGATGCCGCCGCCGTTCGTGGCCGCGTGACCGCCGCTGAGGGTGACCGCCTTGAGGGTGATGCTGCCGGTGGTGCTGACCTGGGCGATGCGGAAGTTGGTTGCCCCGGAGCGGTTGATGGTGTTGGCGTTGCCCTCGAAGGTGATGGGCGTGGTGATGATCGGCAGCCCGGTGGGGCCGTTGACGCCGTCGTTGCCGTGGGCGGCGGTGAGGGTGTAGGTGCAGCCCGGGGTGAGGGTCACGGTCCCGCCGCCGGCGGCGTTGGCCGTGTTCACGGCGGTGATCAGCGATGTCTCGTCGCACGCCACGGCCATGATCCGGGCCTGGGCGGTCGCGGGCGGGAGGGCGGTCGTGCCGGTGGCCAGAACAGCGGCGCCGGCAAGGGCGAGAAGGGCACGACGGAATCTCATGGAACCCCCTGGAAATGGCTCGGCTGCCTCGCTGATGCGGGGCACTGCGTCAATACGCAGCGGGCTCAGACGTACCCTCGCAGCTGCCAGGGGATACGCGGGGAAGCTTTTCTCTGCATACCGAAATGCGTACCGGTGGTCATCCGATGGAAGGATTTACAACCCCTTACTCTCGAATTCCAGACCGATTGCTCAATGTGAGTGCGGGCGCTCGTTCGCCTATGATCCGGGCCGCCGCCGCTGGTCCGGCCCGGCTTGGGACGGCGACGGAATCCCCTCCCCGGCACCACCTCACGCAAGGCCCTGTCTCACGCGTCACCATCGAAGCGGGCACCGCGCAAGATGATAAGAGTACTTTCGCTCCAAAGGCTCTGGCGTCTAGCTTATTCATCACATTCGCATCAGCTTCGGATCGACCGGAATTGGGCGACGTGAATACCCAACGGTCCCTGGCCGGGCCCATGTGTCTATTTCTCCCCGCTGTCCCGCCGGCGGGCGATGGGCGGGAAGATGGGCGCCTGAATTAGCGGCCGTCCGAGAAGCGCCAACGAACCACGTCGCCACGGGTATTCACAAGCCCGACTCGCGCCTCCTCCAAGGAGATCGCGCCATGACTGGAAAGCGACGGCCTACCGCCCTTCTAGGTGTGCGCGCCCTCTTCACCACGGTGACGCTCACCGCGGTGCCCACCGCGGCCCTGGCCGCGGGCACAGCCCCGGCGGTCGCCGCCTGCTCCAGCCTCAACGGCCTCAACGGCGCCGACGGAACGCCCACCCACCCGGCCGGGTGGCCCGGTACCGACGGCGGCAACGGCGGGGTCGGCGGCGCGGGCACGACAGGCTTCGGCGGCGCCGGTGGCACAGGCGGCGCCGGCGGAGCGGGCGGCAACGGCGGGGCGGCCACCGGCACCGGCATGATCGGACACTGCGGCCCCGGCGGCAACGGCGGGCTCGGCGGCGTCGGCAACGGCGTGCACGGCACCCCCGGCACCGGCAGCGGCACCTGCTGACAACCGACCCCACCTCCACGGGGTACAGCGGCGTGTCCCTCGTGCGGGTGAGCCCGCCGCTGTGTCGCCATGACCGTGAAGTCCCTTGGGGACTATGCAAGTTACCGACTTCAAGGAGCGTTCATGGGTGTGCCCATCGTTGGTGGCCTGATCGATAGCGTGATCGGCATCGTAGTTGGCGCAGGGGCCGGCATCGCGCCTCAGGTTCTGGCCCTCGTGCGTGGTCTTGGTGTGCCGGTGTGAGCGCCTTGGGCATGCCATGACGGCTCGACGTCATTGAGCGGGGTCCTACTCCGAACCTGGAGTAGGACCCCGGCGTTTGTGCGGGCATCGTGCTGACCGGCCCCCCGCGTGCCGGACCTCCCCGCGCCCGTCGAGCGGGCGTGGGGAGGTGGCGTACGGGGAAGCGCCCGGCGAAGCGCCGCGGCGGGCGGTCCGGCCGACTGTGCCCGGCGCGGGTCACACCCCCGCCGGCTCCCGCTGTTCCGGTACCGGCGCGTGGTCGTCCACCAGTGTCTTCTCGTCGAAGGGCACCCGGCCCGCCAGCACCTCGTCCACCCGCGCCCGGTCGATCTCCTTCGTCCACGTGCCGACCAGCACGGTCGCCACCGCGTTGCCCGCGAAGTTCGTCAGGGCGCGGGCCTCGCTCATGAAGCGGTCGATGCCGACGATCAGGCCGACGCCGTCGACCAGCTCCGGGCGGTGGGACTGGAGGCCGCCCGCGAGGGTCGCCAGGCCCGCGCCGGTGACGCCCGCCGCGCCCTTCGAGGCGACGATCATGAAGAGCAGCAGGGAGATCTGCTGGCCCAGCGACAGCGGGTCGCCCATCGCCTCCGCGACGAACAGCGAGGACATCGTCAGATAGATGGCCGTGCCGTCGAGGTTGAAGGAGTAGCCCGTCGGCACGGTGATGCCGACGACCGGCTTGCTGACGCCCAGGTGCTCCATCTTCGCGATCAGGCGCGGCAGCGCCGACTCCGAGGAGGAGGTGGAGAGGATCAGCAGGAACTCCCGGCCCAGGTACCTCAGCAGCGCGAAGATGTTCACCCCTGCCACCAGCCGCAGCAGCGTGCCGAGGACCACGATCACGAACAGCAGGCAGGTGATGTAGAAGCCGATCATGATGACGGCGAGCGATTTGAGCGCGTCCACGCCCGTCGCGCCGACCACGGCCGCCATCGCGCCGAACGCGCCCACCGGCGCCGCCCACATGATCATGGACAGGATGCGGAAGACCAGCCGCTGGATGTGGCCGATGCCGCGCAGCACCGGCTCGCCCGCCGGGCCCATCGCCTGGAGCGCGAAGCCCGCCAGCAGGGCGACCAGCAGCGTCTGGAGCACCTCGCCGCCGGTGAAGGCCGAGACCATGGTGGTCGGGATGATGCCGAGGAGGAAGTCGGCCGTCGACTCGTGCGCGCCCTTGGCCTGTGCCTCGCCCGCGTGCCGCACCGACTCCGTCAGGTGGAGCCCGCTGCCGGGCTCCAGGATGTTGCCGACCACCAGGCCGATGGCCAGGGCCACCGTCGACATCACCAGGAAGTAGCCGAGCGCCAGACCGCCGACCGCGCCGACCTTCGCCGCCTTCCGTACGGAACCGACGCCCAGCACGATCGTGCAGAAGATGATCGGCGAGATCATCATCTTGATCAGGTTGACGAAGCCGGTGCCCAGCGGCTTCAGCTCCACGGCCACGCCCGGGGCGGCGAAGCCGACGGCGATGCCGACGAGCACCGCCGCGATCACCGCGAGGTAGAGGTAGTGCGTACGGTCGCGGCGTGGCTGCTCGCCCTTGCCCGGCGGTGACGGCGCTGTCACGGATGTCACGGGGTCTCTCCTCGTCGTGCGGCTCATACAGGCTCATCGGCGCGTACGGCACGTCCGGCTCATACGGCACGTCCGGCCCGTACGGCTCGTGCCGCTCCTGCCATGCCCCCTCTCCCGACGAGTGGGGCTCCGGTGACTATGCACGGGTCTGTGACCGTGGTCACCCTTGCGTGCATTACGTTCATGGCCGCGGCCGGGTCAGACTGTCCGCCATGCGCAGACCCCGCATACGCCGCCCCCGAAGCCTGGCCGGCCGCCTCTTCGCGATGCAGACCGTGCTGGTCGCAGCCGTGGTGGCCGGCTGCGCGGCCTTCGCGTACGCCGCCGACCGCGGCCAGGCGGAGGACGCCGCGCGCCGCCAGGTCACCGCGGCCGCCGCCGCCGTCGCCGCGTCCCCGGCCGTACGCGACGCCGTCCGATCGACGGACCCGGCGGTCGCGCTCCAGCCTTACGCCGAACGGGTCCGCCACGACACCGGCGTCGACTTCGTGACGATCATGAACCCGAAGGGCATCCGCTGGACCCACCCCGACCCGGCCCGCATCGGCGAGCCGTTCCTCGGCCACACCGGTCCCGCGCTGAGCGGCCGCGCCTTCTCCGAGACGTACACCGGGACCCTGGGCCCCTCGGTACGGGTCGTCGTGCCGGTCACGGACGCCGGCGAGGTCATCGCGCTCGTCAGCGCGGGCATCACCGTCGACGCCATCAGCGCGCAGATCCGGCGCCAGCTGGGCTGGCTGCTCGGTGTGGCGCTGGCCGCGCTCGCCCTCGGCGGACTCGGCACGTACCTCCTCAACGCCGGCCTGCGCCGCCACACCCACGGCATGAACGCCGGCGAGCTCAGCCGGATGCACGACTACCACGAGGCCACCCTGCACGCCGTGCGCGAGGGGCTGCTGATGCTCGACGGACAGCGGCGCATCGCGCTCATCAACGACGGCGGACGTGAACTCCTCGGGCTCGGCGGCGAATTGATCGGCCGGCCCGTCGACGGGCTCGGGCTGCCGCCCGCCCTCACGGAGGTGCTGCTCGCCACCGGGCCGCGCGTCGACGAGCTGCACCTGACCGCCGACCGGATCGTCGTCGTCAACACCTCACCGGTATCGGGCGGCGAGCGCCGGGGCACGGTCGTGACCCTGCGCGACCACACGGAACTCCAGGCGCTGTCCGGGGAACTGGACTCCGTACGCGGCTTCGCCGAGGCCCTGCGCTCCCAGGCGCACGAGGCCGCGAACCGGCTGCACGCCGTCGTCTCGCTCATCGAGCTCGGCCGCGCCGACGAGGCTGTCGCATTCGTCACGGCCGAACTCGAACTCGCCCAGGCCCTCACCGACCAGGTCGTCTCCGCCGTCGCCGAACCCGTCCTCGCCGCGCTCCTCCTCGGCAAGGCCGCCCAGGCCAACGAACACGGCGTCGAGCTCGTCCTCGCCCCCGACACCCACGTCGACGACGGCCTCCTGCCGCCCGGCCTGCCGGCCCGCGACCTCGTCACCATCCTCGGCAACCTCATCGACAACGGCGTCGACGCCGCCGCGGAGGAGGCCAACCGCACGCCGCGCACCCCCGACCGCCGCGCCCACGTCACCGTCACCGTCCGGGCCGACGACGGTGAGCTGCTGCTCCGTGTCACCGACAACGGCGCCGGGGTCGCGCCCGAGGCCGTCGACGAGGTGTTCCGGCGCGGCTGGTCCACCAAGTCGCCGGGCACCGCGCCGCACGGCCGGGGGCTCGGCCTCGCGCTCGTCCGGCAGGCCGCGCGGCGCAACGGCGGTACGGTCGAGGTCGCCGGGGCGCCCGGTGGCGGGGCGTGCTTCACGGTGCGGCTGCCGCTGCGCGTACGCACCGAAGAGCAGGCCGGAGCCGCCTCATGAGTGCCCCGCAGCCGGGAACGCGACCCATCCGGGTACTCGTCGTGGAGGACGACCCCGTGGCCGCCGACGCGCACGCGCTCTACGTACGGCGCGTGCCCGGATTCACCGTCGCCGGGGTGGTGCACACGCGGGGCGACGCCGCGCAGTTCCTCAAGCGGACGGCTGTCGACCTGCTGCTCCTCGACCTCTACCTCCCCGACGGGCACGGCCTCCAGCTGCTGCGCTCCCTGCGCACCGCCGGGCACGGCGCGGACGTCATCGCCGTGACCTCGGCGCGCGACCTGGCGGTCGTACGGGAGGGCGTCTCGCTCGGTGTCGTGCAGTACGTCCTGAAGCCGTTCACCTTCGCCACGCTCCGCGACCGGCTGGCCCGCTATGCGGAGTTCCGCGCGGTCGCCGGCGAGGCGAGCGGGCAGGAGGAGGTGGACCGGGCGCTCGGCGCGCTACGGGCGCCGGGGCCCGCGGCGTTGCCGAAGGGGTTGAGCCTGGACACGCTTCGGACGATCACGGGGGCGTTGCGGGAGGTCGGGGCGGAGGGGATCTCCGCCGCCGCGGCGGCCGAGTGTCTGGGGATCTCACGGATCACGGCGCGGCGGTATCTGGAGCACCTTGTCGCCTCCGGGCTTGCGGCTCGTTCTCCGCGCTATGGGCAGGTGGGGCGGCCGGAGTTGGGGTACCGCTGGCTGGTCCGGTAGCCCTCGGTCCCCGCCGGACGGGCCCGCTGTGGCGTGCCGTGCCGCCAACAAGGGAACGTACGTGGTGCCGTCCCGGCTCGTAGGAGGTCGTAGCCGTGCGTACCACTCCTCTGCTCCTCGCCGCCGTCACGTTCGCCGCCGCCGTCCCGCTCGCCGCCTGCGGCGGGGGGTCGGGTGGCGATCCGGACACCGTGAAGGTCGTCTACCAGCGCAGCACCGACAACAAGGTCCGGATCATGGACGAGTACCTGGCCGGGATCAAGAAGCGGTTCGAGGCCGACCACCAGGGGAAGAAGCTGCGGCTGATCCCGGTGCAGGCGTCGCAGGCGGACTACTACGCCAAGGTGCAGCAGATGATGCGGTCGCCGAAGACCGCGCCGGACGTCGTCCGCGAGGACACCTTCCTCATCAACTCCGATATCAAGGCCGGGTATTTGAGACCGCTGGACGACAAGCTGGCGGGCTGGAAGGACTGGGCGCGCTTCATCCCGACCGCGAAGGCCGCGGCGAAGGCGGAGGACGGCAGGACGTACGGTGTGCCGGACGGCACGGACACCCGGGGCCTGTGGTTCAACAAGGAGATCTTCGCGAAGGCCGGTCTGCCGGCCGACTGGCGGCCGAGGACCTGGCAGGACGTCCTGGACGCGGCCCGTACGGTCAAGCGGAAGGTGCCCGGCGTCATTCCGCTGAACATCTACACGGGCAAGGGCCCCGGCGAGACCGCCACCATGCAGGGGTTCGAGATGCTGGCCTACGGCACCGGGAAGGACCCCCTCTACGACCCGGCGGCGAAGAAGTGGGTGGCCGGCGGGCAGGGCTTCAAGGATTCCCTGGACTTCATCCGGACGGTGTACGGGGAGAAGCTCGGCCCCGAGCCGGCGGACGCGCTCGACGCGAACGTCTACACCCGCGTCACCACGGAATGGCTGCCGCGGGGCAAGCTCGCCATCGACCTCGACGGCAACTGGCTCGGCAAGTACTGGCAGCCGTCCGGCAGCACCCCGTGGCCCCAGTGGTCGAAGGTGCTCGGACAGACGCCGTTCCCGACGCAGCGCGGCGCGGCCCCGGGAGAGGTGAGCCTCTCGGGCGGCTGGACGTGGGCGATCGGGGCCAAGTCGACCAAGGCGGATCTGGCCTGGCAGCTCATCGAGACGCTCCAGACGAAGGAGAACGCGACCGAGTGGGCCGTGCGCGACGGGCAGATCGCGGTACGGGACGACGTGGCGGCCACGGAGAAGTACCGCACGTCGATGCCGGGCATCGAGTTCTTCACCGCGCGGGTCGAGAACACCCACTACCGGCCCACCCTGCCGGTCTATCCGCAGGTGTCCGGCGCGATCAGGGACGCCATGGAGTCGGTGACGACGGGCGACGCGTCGGTGGCGGAGGCCGCCCGGCGCTACGACGAGCGGCTGAGGGCGATCGCGGGCGGCGACGGCGTGACCGTCAGGGGGCGGTGAGGTGCGAGGCGCCGTCCACCGCGCCGCCCGCTGGCTGCCGATCGCCCCGGCCACGACGCTGCTGCTGCTCTTCCTCGCCGGCCCGATCGCGTACTGCGTCTATCTGGCCTTCACCGACACCCAGTTGACGGGCCAGGCGTCCGCGTCGTTCGTCGGCCTGGCCAACTTCCGGCGTGCCTTCGCCGACGACGGATTCCGCAACGCGGTGTTCCTCACGCTCGTCTTCACCGTCCTGTCCTCGATCGTCGGCCAGAACACCCTCGGCTTCGCCCTCGCCGCGCTGATGCGGCGCGCGTCGCGGCCCGTACGGGCGCTGACGGGCGCGGTCGTGGTGGCGGCGTGGGTGCTGCCGGAGATCGTGGCGGGCTTCCTGCTCTACACCTTCTTCAACCGGCGCGGCACGCTGAACGCCGTCCTGGACTGGCTCCATCTGCCTTCGCAGGACTGGCTGTTCACCCTGCCGATCCTGGCCGTCTCCTTCGCCAACGTCTGGCGCGGCACGGCCTTCTCGATGCTCGTCTACTCGGCCGCGCTCTCCGAGATCCCCCGGGACGTCACGGAGGCTGCGGAGGTCGACGGCGCGAGCGGCGTCCGCCGCTTCTGGCACATCACCCTGCCGATGATCCGCCGGTCCATCGCGACCAACCTGATGCTCAACACGCTGCAGACGCTGTCGGTATTCGGCCTCATCTGGGCGATGACGCGCGGTGGGCCCGGCGACCGCAGCCAGACGCTGCCGGTGTTCATGTACGACCAGGCGTTCCTGAAGTCGCTGATCGGCTACGGCACGGCGGTGGCGCTGCTGCTGTTGCTGGTGGGGGCGCTGTTCTCGGTGATCTACCTCCGCCTGATGCGGGAGGAGGTCTGACCCCTCCCCGGCGGACCACCGGCTTACGGCAGGCGGGCCACCAGCTCCGCCGCCTCCGCCACCGGCAGGCCCGCCGCCGTAAGCGTGGTCACCGCTGCCGAGCGGCCGGCCTCCTCCGGGTCCAGGACGCCGTCGTTGACCGCCTGCATCAGGCCGAAGAGGATCTGCTCGCGGACGTAGGCCAGGGCGATCGCCGGCAGCGGTGAGGTGAAGCGGCCCTCGTCCAGGCCCCGCTGGAGCATCGCCGCGCACTCGCGGCGCACCGGCTCCAGGCGCCGGTGGATGCCCTCGACCGTGACACTGCGCTGGGCCAGGGAGATCAGCAGGCGGTAGCCGTCGGCGATCTCCCAGGCGGCGAGCATGGAGCGGGCCAGGGCCTTGGCGGGGTCGTCGACGTCGCGCAGGGCCTCGGCCTGCGCGACCTCCACCGCGTGCGCGGCGTCGTCGACGAGGGCGCTCATCAGCGCTTCCCGGCTGGGGAAGTGCCCGTAGACGGTGCGGCGTACGACGCCGGCCGCGCGGGCGATCTGGTCCATGCTCGCGTCGGCGTCGCGCAGCAGCTCGGCGAGCGCGATGTCCATGATGCGGCGGCGATTGGCGTCCGCTCTGCCGGCCATTGGGTCTCTTCTCGATCGGGCGTCCCCCGGATACCACCGGCGAAATCGCGGCGGTCCGCTGGGTTCATTTTGCACACGGCTGGGCAGACGCGTAAATTGCACAGCGTTGTGTAATTGCACAGTAGTGTGCAAGATTCCGAAAGGGGGGCCGATGGGCCTCGCGATGTCGACTCCGGTCGACGAGATGGACGGTCCGTACAAGAGGCGCTGGGCGGCACTGGGAGTCCTGTGCCTCAGCCTGCTGATCATCGTCATGGCCAACACGTCGCTGACGGTGGCGGCCCCGGACATGGTCAAGGACCTCGGCCTCGGCAGTTCGGACCTGCAATGGGTGATCGACGGCTACACCGTGCCGTACGCGGCGCTGATGCTGATCCTCGGTGCCGTCGGTGACAAGTACAGCCGCCGCGGGGCGCTCGTCCTCGGCCTCTTCGTCTTCGGCGCGGCGTCCGTCGCCGGCTCGCTCGTGGACAGCTCGGGCGCCGTCATCGCCGCGCGCGCCGTCATGGGCGTCGGCGCCGCCATGATCATGCCGGCGACCCTGTCGCTGCTCGCCGCGACCTTCCCGCGCGAGGAGCGCGCCAAGGCCATCACCATCTGGACCGCCACGGCCGGCCTCGCCATCGCCGTCGGTCCGCTGGTCGCCGGCGCGCTGCTGGAGGACCACGGCTGGGCCTCGACGTTCCTCATCAACGTGCCGATCGCCGTCCTCGGCATCATCGGCGCCCTGCTGCTCGTACCGCCGTCCAAGGCGGCCAATGTCGACAAGATCGACTACATCGGTGGTCTGCTGTCCGTCATCTGGGTCGGCTCGCTGATCTACATGATCATCGAGGGCCCGCACTTCGGCTGGGGCGCCAAGGCCATCACCGCGGCCGTGCTCGCCGGCGTCGGCCTGGTCGCCTTCGTCCTCTGGGAGCTGCGCCACCCGCGCCCGGTCCTGGACGTCCGCCGCTTCGCGCAGCGCGCCTTCGCGGGCTCCACGCTGGCCGTCGCGCTGTTCTTCCTCGCCGTCTTCGGCGCGTTCTACTACCTCACCCAGCACCTCCAGTTCGTGCTCGGCTACTCGCCGCTCGACACCGGTGTACGGATGCTCCCGCTGGCCGGAGCCGTCTTCGTGGGCGGCGCGCTGACCGCCTTCCTCACGCCGAAGTTCGGCATGAAGATCACGGTCGCCCTCGGCATGACGGTCGGCACGGTCGCCATCGCGCTGCTCACCCGCGTCGACGCCGACTCCACGTACAACGACTTCGTCGGACCGCTGATGATCCTCGGTCTGGCCATCGGTCTGTCCCTGTCGCCCTGCACCAACGCCATCATGGGCTCCTTCCCCGAGGACCAGCTCGGCGTCGGCGGCGCGGTCAACAGCACCTCGATCGAGATGGGCGGCTCGCTGGGCATCGCCATCCTCGGCACGGTGCTGGCCAAGACCTACTCCTCCAACCTCGCCGACGCCGCCGACAAGGTGGCCGCGGGCGGCGGCCCGAAGCTACCGGAGAAGGCCCTCTCCATCGCGCAGGACTCCGTCGGCGCCGGTCTGGGCGTCGCCCAGGAGGTCGGCAAGCAGGTCGCGGCCGGTGCCGCGCCCAAGGTCGGCGCGGAGAAGGCGGCCCAGCTCGGCGCCCAGCAGGCGCAGACCGTGGTCGAGGCCGTGCACAAGGCGTTCGCGGACTCCGTCGCCCACACCAGCGTGATCGGCGCCGTCATCCTCGGCGTCGGCACGGTCGTGGTGGCCCTCCTCCTGCCGCGCCGCGCCCCGCAGGCCCCGGCCGGGGACAAGGCCGAGGACAAGAGCGAGAGCAAGGCCGAGGACAAGAAGGCCGACGAGCGCGTCTGACGCTTCGACATCGCACCGGTGCCCCGTACCTCCGCCGAGGTACGGGGCACCCGTGCGTCCGGCCGCGCTACACCGCCCGGAACCACACCGTCGCCAGTGGCGGGAGCGTCACCGTCACGCTCGCCGGGCGGCCGTGGTGGCGGGTGGACTCCGTCTTGATGGGGTCCGGGTTGGTCACGCCGCTGCCGCCGTAGCGCTCGGCGTCGGTGTTGAGGACCTCCTGCCAGGCCGTGTGCCGCGCGGGCACGCCCAGCGGATAGCCGTGCCGCACGACGGGTGAGAAGTGGCTGACCGCCAGCAGCGGCGAGCCGTCCGCGTCGTAGCGCAGGAACGCGAAGACGTTGTCCTCGCCCGCGTCCCCGTCCACCCACTCGAACCCCTCGGGCACGGTGTCGCGCTGCCACAGCGCCGGCGTCCCCAGATACACCCGGTTCAGGTCGCGCACGAGATCGCGCACGCCCCGGTGGTCGGCGGCGGCGGAGTACGAGGGGTCCAGCAGCCACCAGTCCGGGCCGTGCCCCTCCGACCACTCGGCACCCTGGGCGAACTCCTGCCCCATGAAGAGCAGCTGCTTGCCCGGGTGGGCCCACATGAAGCCCAGATACGCCCGGTGATTGGCGCGCTGCTGCCACCAGTCGCCCGGCATCTTGGAGACCAGCGAGCGCTTGCCGTGCACCACCTCGTCGTGGGAGATCGGCAGCACGTAGTTCTCGCTGTACGCGTAGATCATGGAGAAGGTCATCTCACCGTGGTGGTACTTCCGGTGGACCGGCTCCTTGGAGACGTAGACCAGCGAGTCGTGCATCCAGCCCATGTTCCACTTCAGCCCGAAGCCGAGGCCGCCGAAGCCGCCCACGCCCACATGGTGCGTGGCGCGGGTGACGCCGTCCCAGGCGGTGGACTCCTCGGCGATCGTGACGACACCGGGGCAGCGGCGGTAGACGGTGGCGTTCATCTCCTGGAGGAAGGCCACCGCGTCGAGGTTCTCCCGGCCGCCGTGGACGTTCGGCGTCCACTGGCCCTCCTCGCGGGAGTAGTCGAGGTAGAGCATCGACGCCACGGCGTCCACGCGCAGACCGTCGATGTGGAACTCCTGGCACCAGTAGACGGCGTTCGCCACCAGGAAGTTACGGACCTCCGTGCGGCCGTAGTCGAACTCCAGCGTCCCCCAGTCCGGGTGCGCCGCCCGCGCCGGGTCCCCGTGCTCGTACAGCGGACGCCCGTCGAACTCCGCCAGCGCCCAGTCGTCCCGGGGGAAGTGCGCCGGCACCCAGTCCATCAGCACCCCGATGCCGGCCCGGTGCAGCGCGTCGACCAGGTACTTGAAGTCGTCGGGGGTGCCCATGCGGGAGGTCGGGGCGTAGAAGCCGGTGACCTGATAGCCCCAGGAGCCGCCGAAGGGGTGCTCGGCGACGGGCATCAGCTCCACGTGCGTGAAGCTCAGGTCCTTGACGTAGGCCGGCAGCTGCTCGGCGAGTTGCCGGTAGGTCAGTCCCGGCCGCCAGGACGCCAGGTGCAGCTCGTAGACCGAGAAGGGCGCCTCGTGCACGGGCCGCTCCGTGCGGCGCGCAAGCCACTCCCCGTCCTGCCAGTCGTGGTGCGAGGCGTGCACGATCGACGCTGTGGCGGGGGGCACCTCGGTGCGCCGGGCCATCGGATCGGCGCGCAGCGTGTGCGAACCGTCGGGGCGGGTGATCTGGAACTTGTACAGCGCGCCCTCGCCGACGCCCGGCAGGAACAGCTCCCACACCCCCGATCCGCCCAGCGACCGCATCGGCTGACCGGTGCCGTCCCAGTAATTGAAGTCGCCGGCCACCCGCACACCCTGGGCGTTGGGCGCCCACACCGTGAACCGGGTGCCCTCGACCCCCTCGTGCGTCATCGGCATCGCGCCGAGCGCCCGCCACAGCTCCTCGTGCCGGCCCTCGTGGATCAGATGCAGGTCCAGCTCGCCGAGGGCGGGCAGGAAGCGGTACGGGTCCTCGATCTCCAGCTCGGCGTCGTCGTACGCCACCAGCAGGCGGTAGTCGGGGATCTTCCGCAGCGGCAGCACGCCCGCGAAGAACCCGTCCCCCTCGTCGTACAGCTCCGCCCGCAGGCCCTGCCCGACGACCGTCACCGAGCGGGCGAACGGCCGCAGCGCCCGGAACGCCACACCGCCGGGCGCGGAGTGCGCGCCGAGGAGCGCGTGCGGATCGTGGTGCGCCCCGTGCAGCAGCCGCGCCCGCTCGTCAACGGGCAGCGGCTCGGCGGGCCGCACGCCGCGCCGTTCCGCGGGCCTGCGGGCGCGGGACGGTGCCAGGGTCGAGGACGGAGTCGCGCGGGGCGCCGGCGCGGTGGCGGACTCGCGCGCCGGTGGTCCGGCATCCGGGCCCGCGGACGTCTCCCGCGCGGCCCCGCTCCGGGGGCTTGGCCGGGCCGGCGCCGGGCGGAACGTCGCGGGGACCCCGCCCGGCTCGCCGGGCCGGTCGGCCCCGGGCTCGTGGGGCGGTCGGCTGGACGGTGGTCGAGCGGTCACGGGGCGGTCCTCCTCGGGCCCCCGGCCGGCGACCGGGGGGTGGTCGGTGGTGCGGGGGCGGTGGGTCATGCCGGCTGCGGGCCGTCCGGCCGGCGGGCGGGGCCGCTCGGGCGAACCGCGGCCGCGCGGGTGGGCTCCTCGCCGGTGCCGGGCGCGGCGAGCCCGCCCGGCCTGCGGCCGTACGCGCGGCTCGGCACGCCGTCCGCCGCCTCGGGCTCGCCGCCCGGCCGGGCCTGCGCGAGCCGGTGGATCGCGGACATCGGCACGGGCAGCCAGTCCGGGCGGTGCCGGGCCTCGTAGAGGACTTCGTAGACGGCCTTGTCCGTCTCGTGCGCGCGCAGCAGCTGCGGGTCCTCGCGCGGGTCGCCGTGGACGGTCGCGTAACCCTCGCAGAACGCGGCGCGGGCCCGCTCCGACCAGGTGGTGCCGCCGGCGCGGCCCACCGCGGCCGCGTAGTCGAAGGAACGCAGCATGCCCGCGACGTCCCGGGCGGCGGGCTGCGGGCGGCGGCGCTCGGCCAGCGGGCGCGCGGGCTCGCCCTCGAAGTCGATGAGGGCCCAGCGGCCGTCCTCGGCCGTGCGCAGCGCCTGGCCCAGGTGCAGATCGCCGTGGATGCGCTGGGCCCGCCAGGTGCGTCCGGCCCGGCCGAGCGCGGCGAGTTCGTCGTACGCCGCGCACAGCGCGGCGCGGTAGGGGCGCAGGGCGGGGACGGCCTCGGCCGCCGCGTCCAGGCGCCACGTCATGGCGGCGGCCAGGTGTTCGAGCTGGGGGCGGCGCAGGACGACCGTGGGCAGCGCCTCGGCCAGCGCGGCGTGCACCTCGGCCGTGGCGTGGCCGAGGGCGCGGGCGGAGGCGGTGAAGTCGGCCCGTACGGCCAGGGCGCTCAGGGCCAGCTGCCAGCCGTCGGCGGACCCCGGCAGATAGGGCTGGAGCACGCCGAGGGTCAGTGGACCGGTGCCCGCGCCGGCCAGCTCGGCCTCGAACCAGGCGGCCGGCGGCGGCACCCGGTCACAGCCGGTGCGGGCGAGGGCGCGGGGGAGTTCGAGGTCGGGGTTGATGCCGGGGCAGACGCGGCGGAAGAGCTTGAGGATATACGTTTCGCCGTAGACGACGGAGGAATTGGACTGCTCCGCGGTGACCAGCCGGGGTGTCAGGCCGGCGGGGATGGCGGCGCCCTCCTCACGGCTGAAGCGCAGCGGTCCCAGCCGTCCCGGCACCCGCAGCCGTTCCAGGAGCAGGGCGGTCAGGCGTGGATCGGCGAGGCCCTCGTAGAGGGTGCGGCCGTGCAGCGGGCCGCCGGAGGGGCGGCCGATGAAGGCGGGTGCCAGGTGCGGGGGCAGGACGTCCTGGACGCCGAGGAGCAGTTGGTAGCAGTCGTCGGTGCCGGCGTGGACGGCCGGGGCGCCGGTCTCCGCCGGGCCGGACTGATGGGCTCGTACGAGCACATGGAGCAGGCCGGGGGTGGTGGTGCCGGCGGGGTGGGGGAGCAGCTCGGTGGCGGTGACGAGCGTGAAGCCGGTGATCGGACGGCCCTTCCCCGCGAACCACCGCTGCCGGGGCAGCCACTCGCTCAGCAGCGGCATCAGCGACCCGAGCAGCCCGGGCTCGACGGCGTCCGCCGGCAGCGCGGCGGTGGCCGACGCCGCACGGACCGAGGACAGCAGCGGCTCGGGGGACGCCCCGCGGCGGGTGGCCCCCCGGCGGGACGGTGCAGCGTCCGACATGGCGTCGCGTCCTTTCCCCGGGCACACGACAGGTAGGGCAAAGTGTCCCGGATTGCGGCTTCGACCGGTGCGCGGTGCGGGACGTGTCGGGCGAGGATCGTCCGTACGGTCAGCCCCAGCGGCCTGTGCGTGCGGTACGTGCGATGCGTGCTGTGGCGCTTGCTCCGGCCCCGGAGACCTCGACGGCCTCCGCGGCGGAATCGAACGGTGTCGATCTGATCGGCCCGGCCCGTGCGTAGTAGTGAGGGTTCCCAGGCTTCGTAAGGGAAAACCGCCCGTGCGCGGCCGATCGGGACGCGCACGGGATTTCACTTCAGTGCCCGGCCGGCGGCGAGGCGTTGCGGCGCAGGCGGAACCAGTAGAAGCCGTGTCCGGCCAGGGTCAGCAGATACGGCAGCTCGCCGATGGCCGGGAAGCGCACGCCACCGATGAGCTCGACCGGATGGCGGCCGTTGAACGACCGGAGGTCCAGCTCGGTCGGTTGTGCGAAGCGCGAGAAATTGTTCACGCACAGGACCAGGTCGTCGTCGCTCTGCCCCGGCACGCGCACTTCGCGCAGGAACGCCAGCACGGCGGGGTTGCTGGATGACAGCTCTGTGTACGAGCCGAGTCCGAAAGCGGGGTTCTGCTTACGGATCTCGATCATCCGGCGCGTCCAGTGCAGCAGCGAGGACGGGCTGCTCATGGCCGCTTCGACGTTGGTGACCTGATAGCCGTAGACCGGGTCCATGATGGTCGGCAGATACAGCCGGCCCGGGTCGCAGGAGGAGAAGCCGGCGTTGCGGTCGGGCGTCCACTGCATCGGGGTGCGGACGCCGTCGCGGTCACCGAGCCAGATGTTGTCGCCCATGCCGATCTCGTCCCCGTAATAGAGGATCGGCGAGCCGGGCAGCGACAGCAGCAGCGCGGTGAACAGCTCGATCTGATTGCGGTCGTTGTCGAGCAGCGGGGCCAGTCGGCGCCGGATGCCGATGTTGGCGCGCATCCGCGGATCCTTGGCGTACTCCGCGTACATGTAGTCGCGCTCTTCGTCCGTGACCATCTCGAGGGTGAGCTCGTCGTGGTTGCGCAGGAAGATCCCCCACTGGCAGCGGGCGGGGATGGCCGGGGTCTTGGCCAGGATTTCCGAGACCGGATAGCGGGATTCCCGCCGGACGGCCATGAAGATGCGCGGCATCACGGGGAAGTGGAACGCCATATGGCACTCGTCGCCGCCCGTGGAGTAGTCGCCGAAGTAGTCGACGACGTCCTCCGGCCACTGATTGGCCTCGGCCAGCAGCACCGTGTCGGGGTAGTGGGCGTCGATCTCGGCCCGCACCCGCTTGAGGAACTCGTGGCTGCGCGGGAGGTTCTCGCAGTTGGTGCCCTCCTCGGCGAAGAGATACGGCACCGCGTCCAGGCGGAAGCCGTCGATGCCCAGGTCCAGCCAGAACCGCAGCGCGGCCAGGATCTCCTCCTGCACGGCCGGGTTCTCGTAGTTGAGATCGGGCTGGTGCGAGAAGAACCGGTGCCAGTAGTACTGCTTGCGCACCGGGTCGAAGGTCCAGTTCGAGGACTCGGTGTCCACGAAGATGATGCGCGCGTCCTGGTACTGCTTGTCGTCGTCGGCCCAGACGTAGTAGTCGCCGTACGGGCCGTCGGGATCGGAGCGCGACTGCTGGAACCAGTCGTGCTGATCGCTCGTATGGTTCATGACAAAATCGATGATGACGCGCATGCCCCGCTGATGCGCCGCGTCCACGAACTCCACGAAGTCGGCGAGGTCGCCGAACTCCGGCAGCACCGCGGTGTAGTCGGAGACGTCGTAGCCCCCGTCGCGCAGCGGCGACTGGAAGAACGGCGGCAGCCACAGGCAGTCGACGCCCAGCCATTGCAGATAGTCCAGCTTGGCGGTCAGACCCTTGAGGTCGCCGATGCCGTCTCCGTCGCTGTCCTGGAAGGACCGCACGAGCACTTCGTAGAAGACGGCCCGCTTGAACCAGTCGGGATCCAGGTCCTTGGCCGGGGTGTCCTCGAACGTGTCGTGGACGGGCTCATTGACGATCATGGTGTGGGTGACCCTCCGATCGGTGAGGACGGTCGCAGCGAGAACACGTGCGCGGGCGCGATGGAACGGCCCGGCTCCAGGCGCACATAGTTGTCCCTGCCCCAGTGATAGGTCTCTCCGGTGAGCTCGTCGCGCACCGGGGCGGACTCATGCCATGCGAGGCCGAGTTCCGGCATGTCCAACGAGACCGTGGCCTCCTGGGTGTGGTGGGGGTCGAGGTTGACGACCGTGAGGACGCACGAGCCGCCCGCCCGCTTGGAATAGGCGATGACGGAGTCGTTGTCGGCGTGATGGAAACGCAAGTTGCGGAGCCTGCGCAGCGCGGGCTGACGCCGCCGCAGCCGGTTCAGGAGGGTGATCAGCGGCGCGAGGCTGTGGCCCGCGCGCTCGGCGCCCTCCCAGTCGCGGGGACGCAGTTGGTACTTCTCGGAGTCCAGGTACTCCTCGCTGCCCTTCCGCACCGGGGTGTTCTCGCACAGTTCGTAGCCGGCGTAGAGACCCCAGGCGGGGGAGAGCGTGGCGGCGAGCACGGCCCTGATCTCGAAGGCCGCCCGGCCGCCGTCCTGGAGGTAGGCGTGCAGGATGTCGGGGGTGTTGACGAAGAGGTTGGGGCGCATGCAGGCCGCCGCCTCGCCCGACAGCTCGGTGAGGTAGTCGGTCAGCTCGCGCTTGCTGTTGCGCCAGGTGAAGTAGGTGTACGACTGCTGGAAGCCGACCGCGCCGAGCGTGCGCATCATCGCGGGCCGGGTGAAGGCCTCGGCGAGGAAGACGACATCGGGGTCGGTGCGGCCCACGTCGGCGATGACCTTCTCCCAGAAGACCACCGGCTTGGTGTGCGGATTGTCGACGCGGAAGATCCGGATGCCGCGCGCCATCCAGAAGCGCAGCACCCGCAGGGTCTCGCGGAGGATTCCGTCGAAGTCCTCGTCGAAGGCCAGGGGATAGATGTCCTGGTACTTCTTCGGCGGGTTCTCGGCGTAGGCGATGGTGCCGTCGGCGCGGTGCCGGAACCACTCGGGGTGCTTGTGGACCCAGGGGTGGTCGGGCGAGCACTGGAGCGCGAAGTCCAGCGCCACCTCCATCCGCAGCTCGCGGGCGCGCGCGACGAAGTGGTCGAAGTCCTCGAAGGTGCCCAGATCCGGATGGAGGGCGTCGTGGCCGCCGTCGGCGGAGCCGATCGCCCAGGGGCAGCCCACGTCGTACGGGCCCGCCGCCAGGGCGTTGTTGGGGCCCTTGCGGTAGGAGCCGCCGATGGGGTGCACCGGCGGGAGGTAGACGACGTCGAAGCCCATCGCCGCGACCGCCGGCAGCCGCTGGGCCGCTGTGCGGAACGTGCCGCTGACCGGTGGCTTGCCCTCGGGCAGCGACGCGCCCTCGGAGCGCGGGAACAGCTCGTACCAGGAGCCGAAGAGGGCCCGCTCGCGCTCCACGAGCACCGGCACCGAGCGGCTGGTGGAGACCAGCTCGCGCAGCGGATGGGCGGCCAGGGCCGCCGAGACCTCGGGTGTGAGCGCGGCCGCCAGCCGCGCCGCGACCGGGCGGCCGGCGTCCCGCAGCGCGTCGACCACGGCCAGCACCGCCTCCCGGCCCTCGTTCTTGGGCACCCCGGCGGCCGCCCGCTCATGGAGCAGGGCGCCTTCCTCCAGGACCAGTTCGGTGTCGATGCCCGCCGGGATCTTGATGCCCGCCTCGTGCCGCCAGCTCGCCACCGGGTCGCTCCACGCCTGCACCGCGTACGTCCAGCGGCCCTCGGTGTCCGGGGTGACCTCCGCGCCCCAGCGGTCGGTGCCCGGCGCCAACTCCCGCATCGGCGTCCAGGGACCGCAGCGGCCCGCCGGATCCCGCAGCACCACATTGGCACCCAGCGCGTCATGGCCCTCGCGGAAGACGGTGGCCGTCACCTGGAAAGCCTCTCCGGCCACCGCCTTGACGGGCCTGCGGCCGCAGTCCACGAGCGGGCCGAGGTCCAGGACGGGAATGCGACCGATCATGGGATCACCTGGAGGTTCGACGGAATCGGGAGTCTGGCGGTTCTGCTCTTTCTATCTGCTCCGCCGGCGGTCGGCCGGACGCGTGCGTGACCGCTTCCGGCCGCGTTCACCCGGGTGGGCGCGGAGGAAATGCGCGAAGGGCGGAGCTGTGGTGGAAAGGGGTGGCGGCGTGATTTCCCTGCATACCGATTGAGCTTTCCCACCGGTCCCGGGCGGGCATGCCCGCCACGGATGAACTACCGGTGCGTAGTTCCCCTGCCACCGAGTGGGGAGGACGGCCGGCACGCCGTCACCCGTATGAAGTCTCCTCGCTGGGCCGATCGTGTGCAATGCGCGAAAAGGGGGTAGCTGGCGCCCGGACGGGGTAACGCCCGCCCGACAGCGCCGTCGAAGTCCGTAGGGTCATTCGGCAGCCGGAGCCGGACACGTACGCGTGGCGTATTTCCCTCTCCGCCGATCGCATCAGCCGGTGATCCGCTCCGAGCGGTCATCGCCCGCCCACGAGCGGGTGGACGCACCGACTCCGCTCAGCGGGTCCCCGACCGGGACAACCGATGCCGAAAGCAGTCGCAGCGCGGCCTCCGAGGACGAGCCAGGCTCGGCACTGAACGCCAGCAGCCCCTGGCCACCCGTGTCCGGCAACCGCATCATCTCGAACGACAATGTCATCGACCCCACCCGTGGATGCCGGAAGACCTTCTCCCCCGAGGCGCAGGCCCGCACCGGGTGTCCCGACCACAGCGCCGCGAAATCGGCGCTGCCCGCCGTCAGTTCGCCGATCAGGGCCGCCAGCCGCCGGTCCCGCGGATGCTCGCCCGCCGCCAGCCGCAGCGCGGAGACCGCGCGCCCGGCCTCCTCCTCCCAGCGCGGGTACAGCTCCCGCGCGCGGTCGTCCAGGAAGAGCAGCCGCTGGGTGTTGGGCCGCTCGCCCGGGCGGTCGGGCCCGTCGGCGTCCAGGTGCCCGGCCAGCAGGGCGTGGCCGAGCGGGTTCCAGGCCAGTACGTCGTACCGCGCGTCGATGACCAGCGCGGGCACGCCCATCGACGCCACCAGTTGCCGCACGCCCGCCCCCGCGCTCCCCACCGGCGCCGCCGGCCGGCCGGCGCGCCCGGGCCGGGCGAGGTTCCGCAGGTGCGCGTGCTCGTCCGGGGTCAGCCGCAGCGCCCGCGCGAGGGCGTCCAGCACCCCGTCCGAGGCGTTGCCCGCCTGCCCCTGCTCCAGCCGCGTGTAGTACGCCACGCTCACCCCGGCCAGCCGTGCCAGCTCCTCGCGCCGCAGGCCGGGCACGCGCCGGCGTGCGCCGTAGGCCACGAGACCCACGTCCTCCGGCTGGAGGCGGGCCCGGCGCGTACGGAGGAAGTCCCCCAACTCCACAGGTATATCCATGTGACCAGTCAACCTCAGGGGGCGCACTTCCCGCCCGCTCCTGCCAGGGGTGGGCAGTTGCCGCCAACAGGCCGAAACCGGGGCCCGCACGGCGCTACCGTCGTGGGGGTGAAGGCCATTCGTCGATTCAGTGTGCGCCCCGTCCTTCCGGAGCCCCTACGACCGCTCAGCGAGCTGGCGCGCAATCTGCGCTGGTCCTGGCACCCCGAGACCCGCGAGCTCTTCCAGGCCGTCGACCCCGAGGGCTGGCGGGCCGCCGCCGGCGATCCGCTGCGGCTGCTGGGCGCCGTGCCCGCCACCCGGCTGGCCGCCCTCGCCGAGGACCGCCGCTTCCGGCGGCGGCTCGCCGCGGCCTCCGACGATCTGCACGACTATCTCACCGGCCGGCGCTGGTATCAGGAACAGCCCGACGGACTTCCCGCCGCCATCGCCTACTTCTCGCCCGAGTTCGGCATCACCGCCGCCCTGCCGCAGTACAGCGGCGGCCTCGGCATCCTCGCCGGCGACCACCTCAAGTCCGCCAGCGACCTCGGCGTCCCCCTGATCGGCGTCGGGCTCCTCTACCGCCACGGCTATTTCCGCCAGTCCCTCTCCCGCGAGGGCTGGCAGCAGGAGCACTACCCCCTGCTCGACCCCAACGAGCTGCCCCTGACCATGCTCCGCGAACCCGACGGCACGCCCAGCCGCGTCTCCCTCGCCCTCCCCGGCGGCCGCTCCCTGCGCGCCTACATCTGGCAGGCCCACGTCGGCCGGGTGCCGCTGCTGCTCCTGGACTCCGACGTCGAGGAGAACGCCCCCGGCGAACGCGAGGTCACCGACCGCCTCTACGGCGGCGGCGGCGAACACCGGCTGCTCCAGGAAATGCTGCTCGGCATCGGCGGGGTGCGCGCCGTGCGCACGTACTGCCGGCTCACCGGCCACCCCGAACCGGAGGTGTTCCACACCAACGAGGGGCACGCCGGCTTCCTCGGCCTGGAGCGCATCCGCGAGCACGTCGAGCGGGGCGCCGACTTCGACTCCGCCCTGGAGTGCGTACGCGCCGGAGCCGTCTTCACCACCCACACCCCCGTCCCCGCCGGCATCGACCGCTTCGACCGCGAGCTCGTCGCCCGCCACTTCGGCACCGCCGGCGAACTCCCCGGCATCGACGTCGAACGCGTCCTCGAACTCGGCCTGGAGAGCTATCCAGGCGGCGAGGCCAACCTCTTCAACATGGCCGTCATGGGTCTGCGCCTCGCCCAGCGCGCCAATGGCGTCTCCACCCTCCACGGGCAGGTCAGCCGGCAGATGTTCGCCGGGCTCTGGCCGGGCTTCGACCCCGAGGAGGTGCCCATCACCTCCGTCACCAACGGTGTCCACGCCCCCACCTGGGTCGCCCCCGAGGTGCTGCGCCTCGGGGCCCGGCAGATCGGCGCCGGCCGCGCCGAGGACGCCCTGACCGTCGGCGGCTCCCAGCGCTGGGACGCCGTCGCCGACATCCCCGACGCCGACATCTGGGAGCTGCGGCGCACCCTGCGCGAACAGCTCGTCGAGGAGGTCCGCGAGCGGCTGCGCGCCTCCTGGCGCCAGCGCGGCGCCGGCACCGCCGAGCTCGGCTGGATCGACGGAGTCCTCGACCCCGACGTCCTCACCATCGGCTTCGCCCGCCGCGTCCCCTCGTACAAACGCCTCACCCTGATGCTCCGCGACCGCGACCGTCTCATGGAGCTGCTGCTCCACCCCGAGCGGCCCCTCCAGATCGTCGTCGCCGGCAAGGCCCACCCCGCCGACGACAGCGGCAAGCGCCTGGTGCAGGAGCTCGTGCGGTTCACCGACGACCCGCGGGTGCGCCACCGCGTCGTCTTCCTGCCCGACTACGGCATGGCCATGGCCCAGAAGCTCTACCCCGGCTGTGACGTCTGGCTCAACAACCCGCTGCGCCCGCTGGAGGCGTGCGGCACCTCCGGGATGAAGGCCGCGCTCAACGGCTGTCTCAACCTGTCCGTGCTCGACGGCTGGTGGGACGAATGGTTCGAACCGGACTTCGGCTGGGCCATCCCCACCGCCGACGGCACCGCCACCGACGAGAACCGCCGCGACGACCTGGAGGCCGCCGCCCTCTACGGCCTGCTGGAGGAGCGGGTCGCGCCGCGCTTCTACGACCGCGGCGCGGGCGGACTGCCCGACCGCTGGATCGAGATGGTCCGCCGGACCCTGGCGACGCTGGGTCCCAAGGTGCTCGCCGGGCGCATGGTGCGCGAGTACGTGGAGCGGCTCTACGCCCCCGCGGCCGAGGCCCAGCGGGCCCTGGACCCCGACGCCGCGCGGGAGCTGGCCGCCTGGAAGTCCCGGGTGCGGGAGGCGTGGCCGGCCGTCGCCGTCGACCACGTGGAGGCGGTGGCGGACACCGCCTTGAACGGCACGGCGGAGCTCGGCTCCACGGTCTCGCTGCGGGTCAGCGTGAGCCTGGGCGCCCTGGACCCGGCGGACGTCGAGGTCCAGGCCGTCGCCGGCCGCGTCGACCCCTCCGACCACCTCAGCCGCACCACCACCTTCCCCCTCAAGCCCACCAGCGGCCCCGGTATCGACGGCCGGCGGCTCTACGAGGGACCGCTGACCCTCGACCGCGCCGGCCCCTTCGGCTACACCGTCCGGATCCTGCCCGCCCACCGGCTCCTGGCCAGCGGCGCGGAGCTGGGCCTGGTCACCCTGCCGTCGGAGAAGACGGCCCAGGCGGCGGGCGTGCTGCTGCGCTGAGCCGGCCCGCACATGGTGAGGCGCCGTCCGGGGGGATCGCACGCACCCCGGACGGCGCCTGGTTCCGATGGCGGCCGGACCGGCCGCCGGTCATGACCCCGCGGATCGGGATCGGATCATCGGATCAGAAGCTGAGCTTCCAGCTGTTGATGGTGCCGCTGTCGTCGGAGTAGACGTCCTGGACCTGGAGCTTCCAGGTGCCGGTGGCGGACACGGCGGAGGCGTCGACGGTGTACGTCGCCTTCACGTCCGCGGCCGAGTCCCAGGCGTCCGAAGCCTTGAGCGACCACGTCTTGCCGTCGGGGGCGACCAGGTCGATCTTCAGGTCACCGCGGTAGGAGTGCGTGATGTTCACGTCCACCTTCAGGGCGGCGGAGCCGTTGCCGCTGCGCGTCACGACGATCGGCGAGGTGACGGCCGCACCGGCGTCCGGGATCGCCACCGGGGTGGTGTTCTCGAAGACGCTGCCGCCGCCCGTGGTGTTCACGGTCCACTTGAAGGAGGCGGTGCCCGTCTTGCCGGCCGAGTCCTTCACCGTCACGGTCACGTTGCTGGTGCCGGTGGCGGTCGGGGTGCCGGAGATCAGACCGGTCGAGGAGTTGATCGACAGGCCCGCGGGCAGCCCGGTCGCCGAGTAGGTCAGCGCGCCGCTCGTGGAGCTCGTCGCCTTGATCTGAAGGGAGACGGCCGTGTTCACGATGCTGGTCTGGTCACCGGGAGCGGTGACCGAGACACCGGTGGAGACCCGGCTGCCGACGTTGATGGCGGCCCACGCGTTGGCCGCGTTGTTGTACGTCTCGCTGCCGACGCCGAACAGCTCGCCGGCGGCCCACAGCGTCGCGTCCCGCGCGCCCGCGTAGTTGGTGTTGGACTGCATGCGCTGGGTCAGCGCCTTGAACCAGATCTTCGCGGCGTTGTCCCGGCCGATGCCGGTGACCGGCTGCCCGTCGGAGGTCGGGGAGTCGTACTTGACCCCGTTGATCTCCTTCTGGCCGCTGCCCTCGGACGCCAGGTAGAACCAGTGGTTGGCCGGGCCCGACGAGTAGTGCACGTCGATGCCGCCGAGGCCGGAGTACCACGCGTCCTTGGACCGGCCGTCCTTGCTGGGCTTGTCCATGTAGCGCAGCGGGGTGCCGTTGCCGTTGATGTCGATCTTCTCGCCGACCAGGTAGTCGCCCGGGTCGCTGGGGTTGTTCGCCCAGAACTCGACGGCCGCGGCGAAGATGTCCGAGGTCGCCTCGTTGAGGCCGCCCGACTCACCGCTGTAGGTCAGGTTGGCGGTGGCCGAGGTGACGCCGTGCGTCATCTCGTGCGCGGCCACGTCGATCGAGGTCAGCGGCTTGTTGTTGCCCGAGCCGTCGCCGTAGGTCATGCAGAAGCAGGTGTCGTCCCAGAACGCGTTGACGTAGGCGTTGCCGTAGTGCACCCGGCTGTACGCGCCCTTGCCGTCGCCCTTGATGCCGCTGCGCCCGTGGACGTTCTTGTAGTAGTCCCAGGTGAGCTGTGCGCCGTAGTGCGCGTCGACGCCGGCCGTGGCCGGGTCGCTGGTGGTGCCGTTGCCCCAGACGTCGTCGGAGTCGGTGAAGAGGGTGCCGGTGCCGGACGAGCCGTGCTTGAGGTCGTACGTCTTGTGGCCGCCGCGCGTCCCGTCGGTCATCGTGTACGACGGGCTCGTGCCGATGGTGACCTTGCCGCTGTACTGGCTGTTGCCGGTGCCCTGCTTGATGCCCTGGAACTCGAAGAGCTTCTTACCGGTCTTCGCGTCCGTGATGACGTGCAGCTGGTTGGGCGTGCCGTCGTCCTGGAGGCCGCCGACGACCGTCTCGTAGGCGAGGACCGGGGTGCCCTTGGCCGCCCAGATCACCTTGCGCGGCGCCTTGTCGGCCTTGGTGGCCTTCGAGCCCTGTGCCTGCGCGGCCTTCACGGCGTCCGTCTCCGCGCCGGACGCGGCGAAGGAGGGCGTGGTCGTCGGCGGCGCCAGACGGGCCTTGTTCGCCTTGGCGACGGTCTTCACCGTGCCGCCCTTGGTCGCGTCGACCACGAGGTCGCCGCCGAGGACCGGCAGACCGTCGTACGTCCGCTCGTAGCGGGTGTGGAGCGTGCCGTTGGCGTCCTTGGACACGTCCCGTACGACCAGCTTCTCCTTGGCGCCGAGGCCGAGGTCCTCGGCGGTCTTCGCCTTGGTCGCGTTGGCGTCGCGTATGAGTTCCGCGCGCTGCGAGGGGCTGAGCTTGACGGGCAGCGCGCCGGGGTCGGCCTTGGCGGCGACCTTGCGGGCGGGGGCGTCGTCGGTACGGGCGTCGGCGGAACCGGTCTGTACGCCGACGGCCAGCATGGCGGTGACGGCGACCAACGCGCCGGTGGCGACTGCTCGCCGATGGGGGGTGGGTCTCACGCTGACTCCTTCTGCGGTGGCCACGGTGGGTGGCCGGAGGCGACCGGGCGGCGAGGTGGCCGCCCGGGCAGAGCGAGGCAAGAAACACGGATGCGGGTACGTGCCGCTGCACGCGGGCCCGCGGGTGGGGATGTGGGGGTGCGCGGTGCTGTGGGGAACACGCGGTGCTGTGGGGATGCGCGGTGCTGTGGGGAACACGCGAACGCGGATACGGCGATGCGACGCCCGGCGGTGGTGCCATGGGGAAGCCGTGCGTCGGTGGAGGGAAGAGTGCCACCGTGGGCATGTACGTGTCAGGAGTCCGGCGGCAAGTTGGCCGGAATGCGTCCGTTGACGAAAGACCACGGTCCGCATAGCGGTGACCCGTTCTTGTGGGGATCCTGTGCGATGCCGGATGCGGCGCCGTTTCCCGCCGCGCGGGGTGCCGCCGCCGCGCGGGGCTGTTCAGGCGCGGTGCCGGGCCTCCGGGGCGGCTCGACGCGAACCACCATGCGGAATCCGTGACTTCGCACGCACCGGTCTTCGCGGGAACGCCGAAATCCGGTCGGTGGCGCCCTGATCCAGGAGGCCGGGCCAGCCGTAAATGGCTGGCGCGCGTCGCGGTGCGGCGGGACGATTCGCAGTGTCCGGGCCGACCGCGCGAACCTCCGTGATCGCGCCCTGCCTGCCCACAGAGCGAGGGGTGATGACCGTGGTCGCGTCGGAGCCGTCCGGATCCTGGCCCGTGGTCCGCGCGGCGGCCGGGGCGTCGCGCGGCGGCCGGGAGGCGGGTGTGGCGGTCTTCCGCGGCATCCCGTTCGCCGAGCCGCCGGTCGGCCCGCTGCGTTTCGCCGCGCCGCGGCCTGCCCGGGGGTGGGACGGGGAGCGGCCGGCGGTGTCGTACGGCCCGCCGCCCCCGCAGGGCGGCCATTTCGGCATGGACGCGCTGGCGCGGGACGCGGTCGGTGACGACTGGCTGACGGTCAACGTCTGGTCGCCCGAGCCGGGCCCGGGCGCGGGGCTGCCGGTGATGGTGTGGATCCAGGGCGGCGCCTACACGATCGGCATGTCCGGCCTTCCCGAGTACGACGGCGGCCGCCTGGCGCGTGACGGCGTCGTCGTGGTGACGTTCAACTACCGGGTGGGACTGGAGGGTTTCGGGATGATCGAGGGGGCGCCCGCCAACCGGGGCCTGCTCGACCAGATCGCCGCACTGGAATGGGTGCGCGACAACATCCGGGCCTTCGGCGGCGACCCGGACCGCGTCACGGTCTTCGGCCAGTCGGCGGGCGCCGGATCGGTCGCCGCGCTGCTGGCGATGGACCGTGCGGCCGGGCTCTTCGGCAGGGCCGTCGCGCAGAGCGCGCCGGGCACGTTCTTCTCGCCGGAGCTCGCCGCCGACATCGCCACCGCCTGCGCCGCCGAGCTGGGGCTGAGGCCCACGGTGGCGGAACTGTCCACGGTGACCCCGGCCCGGCTGTCCGCCGCCGGTGACGCGGTCGGCGCCAGGATGACCCACTGGGCACCACGCTGGGGCCGGATCGCGCACAGGACGATCCCGTACTCGCCGGTCGTCGACGGTGACACTCTGCCGGTCACACCTTGGCAGGCCCTGGCCGACGGCGCCGGCCGGGACGTCGCACTCCTCGTCGGCCACACCCGCGACGAACAGCGGCTGTTCACCGCGCTCGAAGGGCTGCTCGGCCAGGTGACACAGGAGCAGGCGGCGCGGGCCCTGCACCTCTTCGGCCCCGGCCGGGACGGCGCACACCGATACCGCGAGGGCTTCCCGGCCGCGGGCCCGGAGGAGCTGTACGAACGAGTCCACTCCGACTGGCTGTTCCGCATGCCGAGCCACCACCTCGCCCAGGCCCAGGCCGCCGCCGGCGGCCGCGCCCACGTCTACGAGCTGACCTGGCCCGCCCCGGGCATGGGCGGTGCCCTCGGCGCCTGCCACGGCCTCGACGTGCCGCTCGTCTTCGGCAACCTGGACCGGGGGCAGCCCGCCCTGCTGATCGGCGAAGGCCCGTCCCCGGAGGCGGAAGCGCTGTCCACCCACATGCGCGCCGCATGGACGGCGTTCGCCACGCACGGTGATCCCGGCTGGCCCGCGTACGACACCGGGCGACGCCTCGTCCAGCTCTTCGATGCCCGCCCCGTCGTCACCGCCTACCCCGAGGAGACCTCCCGCCTCATCTGGGAGGACCACACCTTTCCCGCACTGCCGCTGCTCGGCCGCTAGCGCCGACCGGCACGCGCCGTCACGCCAGGCTCTCCCGCCACGCGCGGTGCAGTTCCGCGAAGCGGCCCGTGCCGGTGATCAGGGCGGTCGGGGAACCGTCCTCCACGACGCGGCCGTCGGCCATGACGAGCACGCGGTCCGCGATCGACACGGTCGACAGGCGGTGCGCGATGATCACCGCCGTACGCCCGCGCAGGACGACCCGCATGGCGCGCTGCACCGCCTGTTCGCCCGGTACGTCCAGGGAGGACGTGGCCTCGTCGAGGATGAGGACGGCCGGGTCGGCGAGCAGGGCGCGGGCGAAGGCGACCAGTTGGCGCTGACCGGCGGAGATGCGGCCGCCGCGCTTGCGGACGTCCGTGTCATAGCCGTCCGGGAGGGCCGTGATGAAGTCGTGCGCGCCGATCGCCTTCGCCGCGCGTTCGATGTCCTCGCGCGACGCGTCCGGGCGGCCGATGGCGATGTTGTCGGCGACCGTCCCGGAGAACAGGAACGCCTCCTGGGTGACCATCACCACGCCCCGGCGCAGATCCGGGCCCGCCAGATCGCGCAGCGGTACGCCGTCGAGCCGGATCTCGCCCTCGGTGGGGTCGTAGAAGCGGGCCAGGAGCTTGGCCAGGGTGGACTTCCCGGCGCCCGTCGAGCCGACCACCGCGACCGTCCGCCCGGCGGCGATGGTCAGGTCGAAGCGGGGCAGCACCTCGCCGCCCGTGCGGTACGCGAACCGCACCCCGTCGAAGACGACCTCGCGACCGGGGCTGCCGGCCGGGCGCTCGGGCAGCGGCCTCGGCTCGCGCGGTTCGGGGACGGAGGGGCGCCGGCCGAGCAGACCCGCGATCTTCTCCAGGGACGCGGCCGCCGACTGGTAGGAGTTGAGGAACATCCCGAGCCGGTCGATCGGGTCGTACAGCCGCCGCAGATACAGCACCGAGGCGGCCAGCACGCCGAGCGCCAGTCCGCCGCCGGCCACCCGGTAGGCGCCCCACAGCACGATCGCGGCCAGCACGGCGTTGGCCACCAGCCGGGAGAGGACCACATAGCGGGCCATCTCCCGCATGGCCTGGGCGTTGGCCTCCCGGTGACGGTCGTTGAGCTCGTCGAAGTGCGCGTCGTTGACGGGCTCGCGGCGGAACGCCTGGACCGGCCGGATGCCGTTCATGGTCTCGGTGAACTTCACGATGACCGCCGCGATCGCCGTGGACCGCCGGCCGTAGACCAGTGCCGAGCGCCGCCGGTAGGAGCGCACGAGCAGATACAGGGGCGCGAAGGACAGCACGGCCGCGGCGCCGATGCCCCGGTCGAGGTACAGCAGCGTCGCCGAGACGTACACCACCGACAGCGCGACGCCGATCAGCTCCTGGAGGCCGTCGTTGAGCAGTTCGCGGATCGACTCGACGTCGGTGGTCGCCCGGGAGATCAGGCGGCCGGAGGTGTAGCGCTCGTGGAAGTCGACGCTGAGGGACTGGGCGTGGCGGAAGATGCGGCCGCGCAGGTCCAGCAGGACGTCCTGGCCGATGCGCGCCGCGAGCCGGATGAAGGCGAGCTGGAGCAGCGCGGCGGCCAGGGCGCACACCGCGTACCCCACGCCGACGGCGACGAGCGGGCCGTAGTCCTCCCGGCGGACCGCCGGTACGGCCCGGTCGATGGCGTACGCGACGAGCAGCGGCCCGGCCTGCACGGCGGCCTGCTGGAGGAGCAGCAGGACGACGGCGAGCCGGACCCGCCGCCGGGCGGGGGAGAGGAGCGAGCGCAGCAGGGCGCGCGAGGCGCCCTTGGGCGTGGGCAGGACGTCCTTGTCGAAGGAGTCGCCGACGGGCGCCGCGGCCCGGTCCTGCTCGGCGGCCGGCGGGTCGGGGACGGTGGTGGTCATCGGGTCCGGCCTCCTGTCCGCCCGGCCTGCTCGCCGGACATGAGCGCGGCGTACTCGGGGTTGTCCCGCAGGAGTTCGTGGTGGGTGCCCACCGCCGTCACCCGCCCCCCGGACAGCAGGGCCACCCGGTCGGCGAGCAGGACCGTGGAGGGGCGGTGGGCGACGACGAGGGCCGTCGTGGTCGCCAGGACCTCGCGCAGGGCCGCCTCCACCAGGGCCTCGGTGTGCACGTCGAGCGCGGAGAGCGGGTCGTCGAGGATCAGGAAGCGTGGCTCGCCGACGACCGCGCGGGCCAGCGCCAGGCGCTGGCGCTGACCGCCGGACAGGCTCAGGCCCTGCTCGCCGACCTGGGTGGCGGTGCCCTCCGGGAGGGCGTGCGCGAAGTCGGCCTGGGCGACGGCCAGCGCGCGGTGGAGGTCGGCCTCCCGGGCGTTCCCGGCACCCATCAGGACGTTCTCGGCGACGGTGGCCGAGAAGAGCGTGGGCTCCTCGAAGGCGACGGAGACGAGCTCGCGCAGCCGTTCGCGCGGCAGCGCGGTGATGTCCTGGCCGTCGAGGGTGATCCGCCCGGCGGTCGCCTCGTGGAGGCGGGGGATGAGTGCGGTCAGCGTGGTCTTCCCGCTGCCCGTGGTGCCGACGAGAGCCATGGTCTCGCCGGGACGGATGTGCAGATCGATGCCCCGCAGCACGGGCGGGGCGTCGGCCGGAGCGTCGGGATAACGGAACTCCACGCCCCGCATCCGGAGGCCGTCCCCCTCGCGAGGGGCGGCGGGGACCCGGACCGGCCCGGCCGTCTCGCCCGCCACGTCCATGACCTCGAAGAAGCGGTCCGTCGCCGTCGCCGACTCGTTCGTCACCGCCAGCAGGAAGCCGATCGACTCCACCGGCCAGCGCAGCGCCAGCGCCGTCGACAGGAACGCCACCAGCGTGCCCGCCGACAGCTCGCCGTCGGCCACCCGCACCACGCCCAGCACCAGCGCGGCACCGACGGCCAGCTCCGGCAGGATCATGATCAGGGCCTCCAGCGTCGCCAGCAGGCCCGCCTTGCGCAGCTCCGTCCCGCGCACCTCCCCGGCGAGCGCCGCGAACGCCCGCTCCTGCCCGCGGTGCCGCCCGAAGCCCTTGATGACGCGGATGCCCAGGACGCTCTCCTCGACGACCGTCGTCAGATCACCGACCTGGTCCTGGACGGTGCGCGCGGCCCGCGAATAGCGCTCCTCGAAGAACGCGCACAGCACGATCAGCGGTGCCACCGGCGCCAGCAGCACCAGCCCCAGCGTCCACTCCTGCATCAGCAGAATGATGAAACCCACCACGATGGTCACCCCGTTGACCAGCAGGAAGGTCAGCGGGAACGCCAGGAATATCCGCAGCAGCATCAGGTCCGTGGTGGCGCGCGAGAGCAACTGCCCCGAGGGCCAGCGGTCGTGGAAGGCGACGGGCAGCCGCTGGAGGTGGCGGTAGAGCGCCGCGCGCATGTCCGCCTCGACGCGCGTCAGCGGCCGCGCGACCAGGATCCGCCGCGCCCAGAACAGCAGCGCCTCCGTGACCCCCAGCACCAGCACGACCGCCCCGCCGAGCCACACCCCCGAGGGGTCGTGGCGGGCGACCGGCCCGTCCACCATCCACTTCAGCGCGAGCGGTATGACCAGGCCGACGCAGGACGCCAGGACCGCCGAGCAGGCGGCCATGAGGAGCCGGCCGCGCACCGGCCGTACGTACGGCCACAGGCGCAGCAGCGAACGCGCCGCGGAGCGGCGCTCCGTCGGATGGGGTAACCCCGTGGTCTCGGTCATCACGACCGAGACTACGGTTCACCACTGACAGCGCTCACTCGGTTTTCGTTCCCAGCACCTCCGGTGGACGGCGCGCGCGACCGTCGAAGCACGCCCGGAACAACAGGACCGACCGCGACCGTACGGGCACGGGCGCGCCCGCCCGCCGCCGTTCGCCCGGCCCCTCCGCCTGCTCCTCCAGGGCGGTGTTGACGAGGAGTTCGTAGCCGTCCGCCCACGGCGGCCCCGGCAGCGTGAAGGACACGGGCCCGGAACCGGCGTGCAGGACCGCGAGGAAGCTGTCGTCGGTGACGGGATCGCCCGCGGGGCCGCGCCGGGGGATGTCGCGGCCGGAGAGGTACATCCCCAGGGTCGCCGCCGGCGCGTACCAGTCGGCCTCCGTCATCTCCGTGCCCCGCGCCGTGAACCAGGCCAGGTCCCGCAGCCCGTCCGCGCTCCGCGGACGGCCGGAGAAGAAGGAGCGGCTGCGCAGTACGGGGTGGGCGCGGCGCAGCGTCAGGAGCCGCCCGGCCAGATCCGTCAGCGCCCGCCAGCCGGGGTCCTCCAGCAGCGACCAGTCGAGCCAACTGGTCGCGTCGTCCTGGCAGTAGGCGTTGTTGTTGCCGCCCTGGGTGCGGCCCATCTCGTCGCCCGCGACCAGCATCGGCACACCCGTGGACAGCAGCAGGGTCGTCAGCAGATTGCGCAGCTGCCGCCGTCGCAGGGCCAGGACGGACGCGTCGTCGGTCTCGCCCTCGGCGCCGCAGTTCCAGGAGCGGTTGTCGCCCGTGCCGTCGCGGTTGCCCTCGCCGTTGGCCTCGTTGTGCTTCTGCTCGTAGCTGACCAGGTCCCGCAGGGTGAAGCCGTCGTGCGCGGTCACGAAGTTGACCGAGGCGTAGGGGCGGCGGCCGCCCCACGCGTAGAGGTCGCTGGAGCCGGAGAGGCGGTAGCCGAGGTCCCGTACGTCCGGCAGGGCGCCCCGCCAGAAGTCGCGCACGGCGTCGCGGTAGCGGTCGTTCCACTCCGTCCACAGGGGAGGGAAGGCGCCCACCTGATAGCCGCCCGAGCCCACGTCCCACGGCTCGGCGATGAGCTTGACCCGCCGCAGCACCGGGTCCTGGGCGATGACGGCGAGGAAGGGGGAGAGCATATCGACGTCGTGCATGGACCGGGCCAGCGCCGCCGCCAGGTCGAAGCGGAAGCCGTCGACACCCATCTCCTGCACCCAGTAGCGCAGGGAGTCGGTGATCAGCCGCAGGACGTTCGGCTGCACCACGTGCAGGGTGTTGCCGCAGCCGGTGTAGTCGGCGTAGCGGCGGGCGTCGCCCTGGAGGCGGTAGTAACGGCGGTTGTCGATGCCGCGCAGCGACAGCGTCGGGCCCAGCTCGCCGCCCTCCGCGGTGTGGTTGTAGACGACGTCGAGGATGACCTCGATGCCGGCCGCGTGCAGGGCGCGCACCATCCGCTTGAACTCGCCCACCTGCCGGCCCCGCGTGCCGGTGGCGGCGTAGGCGGCGTGCGGGGCGAAGTATCCGATGGAGTTGTAGCCCCAGTAGTTGCGCAGTCCGCGCCGCAGCAGGTGGTCCTCGTGCGCGAACTGATGGACCGGCAGCAGCTCCACGGCGGTCACCCCGAGCCGCGTCAGGTGTTCGACGGCCGCCGGGTGCGCCAGCCCCGCGTAGGTGCCGCGCAGGTGCTCCGGTATGCCGGGGTGGCGCATGGTGAAGCCGCGTACGTGCAGTTCGTAGATGACTGTGTCGGGCCAGGGCGTCTTCGGGCGGTGGTCGTCCGCCCAGTCGTCGCCGTCCGCGACGACCACCCCCTTGGGGACGTACGGGGCCGAGTCGCGCTCGTCGCGGACGGTGTCGGCGATGTGCTGCTGGGGCCAGTCCCGTACGTGCCCGTACACCTCGGGCGGCAGCGTGAAGTCGCCGTCGACCGCGCGGGCGTACGGGTCGAGGAGGAGCTTGGAGGGGTTCCAGCGGGCGCCGGTCCACGGGTCCCAGCGGCCGTGGACGCGATAGCCGTAGCGCTGCCCCGGCAGCACGCCGGGCACGAAGCCGTGCCATATCTCGTGCGTCAGCTCGGTCAGGAGGTGACGGGTCTCCCGCTCGGCCGGCCCGGCGCCGTCGGATTCCCCGGGGACGTCCTCGAAGAGGCACAGCTCGACGGCCTCCGCCCCGCCGGCCCACAGCGCGAAGTTCGTCCCCGCGACCCCTTCGGCGCCCTCCTTGAAGCGGGCGCCGAGTGGCTCCGGGCTGCCCGGCCAGACCGCGGCGGTGCCCGGTTCCTCCTCCCTCGCCAGCCGGTGGCCGTTGACGGTGACGGGGGCGGCGCCCGCCGCGGCGGGCCGGGCCGGCCCGGGCCCGAACCTTTCGCCCTGCCCCGCCTCTTGCTCGGGTGCGCTCGACACGTGTTCGCCTCCGGCGGCTCTCGTCCGGCGCGCCGGGCCCCCGGCTTCCCGTGCCGGGCGCCGGCGGTGCGTCCTTCCCCCACTTCTGCCCAGATCGGCGCGTGCGCTCACACAGGTGATCGGGTGCGGTCGATGGGCGCGAAGGCCCACCGACCTCGGCCGGACCCGGCGACACGACGGGCTTCTGGCCGGTTTAAGATGCCCCTCTTCGGCCACAGGCCACACACCATGCGCACGACTCGTACCACCGTTCTCATTTGGGACTCAACGGTGACATTCCCGGGGTCTGCGCTGTCCGTGGCATGTGGTTATCTATCGCCACAGCGCGGGTGTCGCGCTCAATGGGGGCGCCGCGTGGCCGCGGGCCGTGCGAGGGGAGACGACCGTTGTGAACGCGCAGCCGATATCGAGAGGGCGCACCGGGCGCACCGGAGGGAAGAGCCTCCTGGCGCTGCTCCTCGGAGCGCTGTTGCTGCTGGTCACCGCCTGTGGGGGCGGGGACGACGACGGCAAGAAGGGCGGCGGGCCGGTCGACGACGGGAAGCCCTCGCAGGCGGCCGTGAAGATCGCGCCCGATGACGGTGCCACCAAAGTCGCGACGAGCGGCGCCCTGAAGGTCACCGCCGAGAACGGCAGCCTGACCTCCGTCAAGGTCGCCGACGCCAAGGGCAACACGGTGGAGGGCGAGATAACCGACGGCGGTTCGGCCTGGCAGCCGTCCCGCCACCTCGCCGCCTCCACCAAGTACACGGTGGACGCCCTGGCCAAGGACAAGAAGGGCCGGAAGTCCGCCAAGCACGCGAGCTTCACGACACTCACCCCCGAGAACACCTTCGTTGGCTACTTCACGCCCGAGGACGGCGAGACCGTCGGCGTGGGAATGCCCGTATCGCTCACTTTCAGCCGCGGCATCGAGGACCCCAAGGCCGTCGAGCGCGCGGTCAAGGTGACCGCCGAGCCGTCCGTGCCGGTCAAGGGCCACTGGTTCGGCAACGACCGCCTCGACTTCCGGCCCGAGAAGTACTGGGCCCCCGGCACCAAGGTGACGGTCCAGCTCAACCTCGACGGCGTCCAGGGCCAGAAGGGCGTGTACGGCACGCAGACCAAGACCGTGAAGTTCACCGTCGGCCGCAGCCAGGTGAGCACCGTCGACGCCGCGAGCCACCAGATGTCCGTCGTGCGCGACGGCAAGCCCCTCAAGACCGTGCCGATCTCGGCCGGTGGCCCGGGCCACTCCACGTACAACGGCCAGATGGTCATCAGCGAGAAGCACGACGTGACGCGGATGGACGGCCGCACGGTCGGCTTCGGCGGCGAGTACGACATCAAGGACGTGCCGCACGCCATGCGCCTGTCCACCTCCGGCACCTTCCTGCACGGCAACTACTGGTCGGGTGAGTCCACCTTCGGTTCGGAGAACGTCAGCCACGGCTGCGTGGGCCTGTTCGACCAGCGCGGCGGCGGCGACCCGTCCACGCCGGCCGCCTGGTTCTTCGCCAACTCCCTCGTCGGCGACGTCGTGATCGTGAAGAACTCCGAGGACAAGACGATCCAGCCGGACAACGGCCTCAACGGCTGGAACATGTCCTGGTCCGAGTGGACCGCCGGGAACTGACGCCTCCTCCGGCTCTCCGGCCCCGGCCGAAGGCGAACGGCCCGGCGCACTGTGACGCAGTGCACCGGGCCGTTGTCCGTTAACCGGTACTAACCTGCTGTCATGACTGTGCATCTTGAGGTCGCCGAGGGCGTCGGAACCATCCGCCTGGACCGTCCGCCGATGAACGCGCTCGACATCGCCACCCAGGACCGGATCCGCGAGCTCGCCGAGGAGGCGACCCGCCGCGAGGATGTCCGGGCCGTCGTCATCTGGGGCGGCGAGAAGGTCTTCGCGGCCGGCGCGGACATCAAGGAGATGCGGGACATGGACCACGCCGCCATGGTGGCGCGGTCCCGGGGCCTCCAGGACTCGTTCACCGCCGTCGCGCGGATCCCCAAGCCCGTCGTCGCCGCCGTCACCGGCTACGCGCTGGGCGGCGGCTGCGAGCTCGCGCTCTGCGCCGACTTCCGGATCGCGGCCGACAACGCCAAGCTCGGCCAGCCGGAGATCCTGCTCGGCCTGATCCCGGGCGCGGGCGGCACCCAGCGCCTGGCCCGGCTCGTCGGGCCGTCCAGGGCGAAGGACCTCATCTTCACCGGCCGCCAGGTCAGGGCCGAGGAGGCGCTGTCCCTGGGCCTCGTCGACCGGGTCGTGCCGGCCGCGGAGGTGTACGAGCAGGCGCACGCCTGGGCGGCGAAGCTCGCCGCCGGTCCCGCGCTCGCCCTGCGCGCCGCCAAGGAGTCGGTGGACACCGGTCTGGAGACCGATATCGACACCGGTCTCGCCATCGAACGCAACTGGTTCGCGGGCCTGTTCGCGACCGAGGACCGGGAGATCGGCATGCGCAGTTTCGTCGAGGACGGGCCCGGCAAGGCCAAGTTCGTCTGAATGTCGGTGGGTTGACGCCGAAATGCCCGGTGGGCCGACGGAGCGGCCGGTTCCGCGACCGCTGTGGATTGCCTCTTGTGGGGGAATTCCGCGGCGTGCGCGCAACCCTCGGAGGCGCCCGTCGGCCCAGCTCGGGCGATCTTTCACCGGCGTATGGTCACCGCAGGTCAGTATCGGTTTTTCGGGGAACCGCCTGCCCATGGCATATGTCGGCGAGGCCCCTTGGAGGGGGCGATTCCGGTATATCGAATCCCCTCGTTCCAGCCCGTGGCGTCTTTACGGCGGCCATGATGGGGTGCATGGCGGGCCTGGAAGGAACGGAGCATCCGCGACAGCGGGGTGGCACGGCCGCTGTCCGGTGGACGCCGTCCGTAGAGGATGAACTGGCGCTCAAGGCGCTCGACCTGTTCGGCGACCCCACGCTCGCCGAAGTCCGGCTGCCCTCCCGCCCCGAGTCGGCCGTGGCCGCGCGCCGGCTGACCCAGTCGGTGGTCCTGCGCCACTGGGGCCTGTCCGCCCAACTGGCCGAGCACGCGGTGCTGCTGGTCTCCGAGCTCGTCGGCAACGCCGTCCGGCACACCGGGGCGAGGTTCTTCGGCCTGCGGATGCGGCGGCGTCGCGGCTGGCTGCGGATCGAGGTCCGCGATCCTTCCCGCGGACTGCCGTGCCTGATGCCCGTGCGCGAGCTCGACACCAGCGGGCGCGGACTCTTCCTGGTGGACAAGCTCTCCGACCGGTGGGGCGTGGACCTGCTGGCGCGGGGCAAGACGACCTGGTTCGAGATGAGGGTCGCCGACCGCTGAGGACGGCCCGGCCCCACGGGTGAAACGAAGAGGCCCCCATGCGTCGGAATGCGACGGCCGGGGGCCTCTTCGGGTCCGCCGCGGAGAAATGGGGTGTGTTCCGCGGCGGATGTGGACGACCTGGCCCGGGTCAATGGGGGTCGTGGCGTCGACTATGGCAGACGGGGTGGGTTCACGCCAAAGCAACTATCAGGGCAGAGTCGGGCAAGTCGGGAAAGTTGCCTCGCCAATCCAAGGTGAGATGCAACACCCGCCTTGCATTCCATGAATGAACCGACGGTATCTCTTATTTCTATGCGGAGGTCGCGCCGGTGCTTGCGGGGCGGGTCCGGGTGCAGTGTCATGTCCCTGCCGCAGTCGCCGGTGAGTGACCCTGCACCCGGGAGCCCCCCATGGAAAACACGGAGAACCCAGAGAACACAGAGAACGCGGAGCGCGCGCAAAGAGCGGGAGGCGCGGCGGGTGCCTCGACGTCCGGCCGGTATCCGCCCACCCACTGGATACCGGCGGACGGCGCCAACTTCACGGTCTCCGGCCGACCGGACGCGTACCCCGTCGGCCTGGTCGTCGTCCATGTGACCCAGGAGACCTTTCATGACGCCATGAGGATTTTCCAGGATCCCCGGGCGAAGGTCTCGGCGCACTATATGGTCGCCTCCTCCGACGGCTATATCGGGCAGTTCGTACGAGAAAAGGACATCGCCTGGCACGCCGGGAACTGGGACTACAACACCCGCAGCATCGGTATCGAGCACGAGGGCTGGATCGACCGCCCCGAATACCTCACGGACGCGCTCTACCGCTCCTCCGCCCGGCTGACCGCCGCCGTCTGCGACCGCTACGGCATTCCCAAGGACCGTGGACACATCATCGGCCATGCCGAAGTCCCCGGATCCACGCATACCGACCCCGGTCCGCACTGGAACTGGGACCGCTATATCCGCCTCGTCAACGGCGGCCGCTAATCTGTGCCGGTCACACCAGCACACAAAGGGGAGGCCGACATGGCCGATATCGAAACGCGCAAGGCCGAGGCGCGAGAGGCTTTCGAGCGGCTCGACGCGGACGGCGACGGCCTGATCACCGCTGCCGAGTACAAGAGCGTGATGGCTCAGCTCGGCGACTTCAACGTCACCGAGACCGTGGCCCAGGCCATCATCAACAAGAAGGACGGCAACGGCGACGGCGTGCTGTCCTTCGACGAGTTCTGGGCCTCCCTCAACGGCTGACCCGGCCACCGGCACGGCACCGGGTCAGCGCCAGCCACGGCGCTGCGCGCTGGCCCGCCGCCGCCGGTCGTTGCACAGCAGGCACCGCCCCCAGCCGGGCGGAAGAGGATCCTCCTTGTCGCCGTACAGCGGATCGACGGCGCCCCGCGGATGCTCCGCGCAGCCCGTCGCGGCCGTACTGGCCCCCAGGGCGCTCGCCGCGGACAGCGCCCTGCGCAGGGCGTCCACGAGCTGATCGGCCTCATGGGCCGCCGGCGCGGCGTCGAGAGAGAAGGCGATGTCCGAGGCGGTATTGAGCGCGCTCTGGAGTTCGCGCAGGTCTGCGTAACTCATGCTCGTGAGCGTAACGGCCACCACTGACAACGCCGCCCCGCGCTGCGATAGCGTCGGCGGCATGCCCGAGGCCCAGTACATCGCCGTGATGACGACGACCGACAGCGAGGAGCGGGCGCGGCTCCTGGCCACGACCGCCATCGACCGGCGGCTCGCCGCCTGTGCGCAGATCGACGGGCCCGTCACCAGCCTCTATCACTGGCAGGGCAAGGTCGAGAGCGACACCGAGTGGCGCGTGCTCTACAAGACCACCGCCGCCCGCTACCCCGAGCTGGAGGCCCACATCAAGGGCCGGCACGACTACGCCACCCCGGAGATCATCGCCACCCCCATCACGGCGGGCAGCGACGAATACCTCGCGTGGCTGGGCAGGGAGACGAGCGCGGGCGCCTGAGCCCGGGCCGCCCCGCCTAGGCGGGGTCGATCCGCCACTTCCGCGCCGGGGAGACCGTGGCGGCGCCCGGGCAAGTGCGGACGCCTTCGCCCATGGCGTCACGGGACGGGCCGGAGCGGCGGGCGTCCTGTTCCCACAGCCGGCCGTCGGCCTCCGAGACGATCTTCCGGCGGTCGGCGCCGGCGGCGGGCTCGGCGCGGAACCGCTGGAGGGGCGCGTCGGCGTCGCAGAGCGCCGTCACCAGCAGCGGGCCCTGACGGTCGATGCAGCGGTAGGGCTCGGCCACCGAGGTGTACTGGTGGGTGATCGAGCTGTATCTCCAGGACTGCCGGGCTGTCAGGTCGCCGCCGCACGGCTGGAGCGCCACGAGCCACGGCCGCCGCGCGCCCCGGGGGTCGTGGTACGTGGACTCCTGCGCCGTGAGGCAGCCGCCGTACGCGCTGTTGTGAATCCGCAGCGCGGTGGCGGGGGCGGGGGTGTCCGCGGTGGCGGCCGGGGCCGTCAGGGCGAGGGTGGCGGTGACGGCGCCGAGGATCGCGGCGGTGGCGCGGGCGGGCTGGCCCATGGCGGTGCTCCTCGTGGTGTGGGCACGGAACGTGCGCGGCACGGAAAGAGGGAGCCGACATTACTTTTGGCGGTCAACCAATGACACGGCGTTTCCGGACACGTGATCTCCGTAATGCGTGGGGAGCGTCTGCGCCAAGTGGGATAGTGTCGCCCTAATTTGATCAAGTGGTAATAAAGGACACTAAAAACTTTGAAGGCGATGCGGAAGTACGTCGTGGCGGTCGCGGGGGCGGCCGTGCTCATGGGTCTGACGGCGTGCGGGAGTGACAGCAAGGGCGCGGAAGCGGCGAGTTCGGCCTCCGCGGGCTCGGCCAAGGGTGGCGGCAAGGGCAGTGCCGCCAAGGAGGCCGACCCGGCCACCGTGCTCAAGGCGGCCGTGCGCAAGGGCATGGAGCAGAACACGTTCCGCTCCAAGGGCACGGAGAAGGACGAGACGGGCGACTCCACGAGCGAGAACATCATCCAGCGCAAGCCCGATGCCAGCGACATGAGGGGCAAGGGCCCCAAGACGGACACCGCCCCCGACGGCATCAGCCACGTCCTCACGAAGGACAACGTGATGTACGTGGAGGACCCCACCCTGATCCCGGGCAAGAAGTGGTTGAAGCTCGACCTCAACGGCGCGCCCGACCCGGGCATCGAGGAGCCCTTCACCCGCCTCGTCGGCGCCCTCGCCACGGCCAAGGACGTCAGGAAGGTCGGTGACGAGACGGTGGGCGGTCGCCGCGCCGGCCACTACCGCGGCACCGTCGTCGTCGCCGAACTGGCCGGCTATGAGGGCGACCTGCTGAAGAAGGCGGACCGCGACGACTTCGTCAAGACCCACAAGGAGCACGGCCTGGAGAAGGTCGACCTCGGCGTGTGGATCGACCAGGACGGCCTGACCCTCAAGACGTCGGTGTCCGGCAAGGGCTCCAAGGGCGAATACCGCTCGACCTGGGAGTACTCGGACTACGGCTTCGCCCCGAAGATCGAGGCGCCCCCGGCCAAGGAGGTCGCCTCCACACTGGAGGCCGGCGACGCGCTCAACGCCCGCAAGAAGGGCTGACGAGCTCCAGGACGGCCCGGCGGTCCCCGCCGGGCCCCCCGATCAGCACTCGATGACGTTGACCGCGAGGCCGCCGCGCGCCGTCTCCTTGTACTTGACCTTCATGTCCGCGCCCGTCTCCTTCATGGTCTTGATGACCTTGTCGAGGGAGACGTGGTGGCGGCCGTCGCCGCGCAGGGCCATGCGGGCGGCGGTGACGGCCTTGGCGGCGGCCATGCCGTTGCGCTCGATGCACGGGATCTGCACCAGTCCGCCCACCGGGTCGCAGGTGAGGCCGAGGTTGTGCTCCATGCCGATCTCGGCGGCGTTCTCGACCTGCTCCGGGCTGCCGCCGAGGACCTCGGCCAGGCCGCCGGCCGCCATGGAGCAGGCGGAGCCGACCTCGCCCTGGCAGCCGACCTCGGCGCCGGAGATCGAGGCGTTCTCCTTGAAGAGCATGCCGATGGCGCCCGCGGCGAGGAGGAAGCGGACGATGCCGTCCTCGTCCGCGCCGGGGACGAAGTTGATGTAGTAGTGCAGGACGGCCGGGATGATGCCCGCGGCACCGTTGGTGGGAGCGGTCACCACGCGGCCGCCGGCGGCGTTCTCCTCGTTGACCGCCATGGCGTAGAGGGTGATCCACTCCATCGCGCGGGCCTGCGGGTCGCCCTCGGCGCGCAGCTGGCGGGCGGAGTTGGCGGCGCGGCGGCGGACCTTGAGGCCGCCCGGCAGGATGCCCTCGCGGGACATGCCGCGGGCCACGCACGCCTGCATCACGCGCCAGATCTCCAGGAGCCCCTCGCGGATCTCCTCCTCCGTGCGCCACGCCTTCTCGTTCTCCAGCATCAGGCCGGAGATCGAGATGCCCGTCTCGCGGGAGATGCGCAGCAGCTCGTCGCCCGTGCGGAAGGGGTACTTCAGCACGGTGTCGTCGAGGACGATCCGGTCCTCGCCGACCGCGTCCTCGTCGACGACGAAGCCGCCGCCGACGGAGTAGTACGTCTTCTCCAGCAGGGGCGCGCCCGTCTCGTCGTACGCGAAGAGTGTCATGCCGTTGGCGTGGTACGGCAGGGAGCGGCGGCGGTGCAGGATCAGCTGGGTCGGCTCGTCGAAGTCGATCTCGTGGTCCGAGCCTATCTCCGCGCCGAGCAGTCGCAGCCGCTTGGTGCGGCGGATGCGCTCGACCTCGGCGTCGGCCAGCTCGACGTCCACGGTGCGCGGCGAGTGCCCCTCCAGGCCCAGCAGGACGGCCTTGGGGGTGCCGTGGCCGTGGCCGGTGGCGCCCAGGGAGCCGAAGAGCTCGGCGCGCACGGAGGTGGTGTGGGCCAGCAGGCCCTCGTTCTTCAGGCGGCGCGTGAACATCAGCGCGGCCCGCATCGGGCCGACCGTGTGGGAGCTGGACGGGCCTATGCCGATCGAGAAGAGATCGAATACGGAGATGGCCACGGTGGCTGCTCCCTCGGGTCGGTGGTACATGGGTGGTGCGGGTCGTACAGGGGGTGGTGCGCCGACACGGTGCGGGGCACCGGGCTCACCTTCCAGTGTGCCCAGTGCCCCGGACCAGCGGGTCGATCCGGTACCGCGGGGTTACTTCAGTCCGGTGTACAGCGGGTGCTTGTCCGCCAGGGCGGTGACGCGGCCGCGCAGGGCGTCCACGTCGTACGTCGGCTTCAGCGTCTCGGCGATGATGTCCGCGACCTCGCGGAAGTCCTCGGCCTGGAAGCCCCGGGTGGCCAGCGCCGGCGTGCCGATCCGCAGACCCGAGGTGACCATCGGGGGCCGCGGGTCGTTCGGGATGGCGTTGCGGTTGACCGTGATGCCGACCTCGTGGAGGCGGTCCTCGGCCTGCTGACCGTCCAGCTCGGAGTTGCGCAGGTCGACCAGGACCAGGTGCACGTCCGTGCCGCCGGAGAGGACGGAGACGCCCACCTCGGCCACGTCCGGCTGGACCAGCCGCTCCGCGAGGAGCTTGGCGCCCTCCAGCGTACGCTGCTGGCGCTCCTTGAACTCCTCGCTCGCCGCGACCTTGAAGGAAACGGCCTTCGCGGCGATCACGTGCTCCAGCGGACCACCCTGCTGACCGGGGAAGACAGCGGAGTTGATCTTCTTGGCGAGCTCCGCCGTGGAGAGGATCACACCGCCGCGCGGGCCGCCCAGCGTCTTGTGCGTGGTGGTGGTGACGACGTGCGCGTGCGGCACCGGGTTCGGGTGCAGACCCGCGGCGACCAGGCCCGCGAAGTGGGCCATGTCGACCATCAGGTACGCGCCGACCTCGTCCGCGATCCGGCGGAAGGCGGCGAAGTCCAGCTGGCGCGGGTACGCCGACCAGCCGGCGATGATCAGCTTCGGGCGGTGCTCCTTGGCGAGGCGCTCGACCTCGTCCATGTCGACCACGTTGGTCTGCTCGTCGACGTGGTACGCGACCACGTTGTAGAGCTTCCCGGAGAAGTTGATCTTCATGCCGTGGGTCAGGTGACCGCCGTGGGCGAGGTTCAGGCCCAGGATGGTGTCGCCGGGCTTGATCAGCGCGAACATCGCGGCGGCGTTGGCCTGCGCACCGGAGTGCGGCTGGACGTTCGCGGCCTCGGCGCCGAAGAGCGCCTTGATCCGGTCGATGGCGATCTGCTCGACGACATCGACGTGCTCGCAGCCACCGTAGTAGCGGCGGCCCGGGTAGCCCTCGGCGTACTTGTTGGTGAGGACCGAGCCCTGGGCCTCCATGACGGCGACCGGAGCGAAGTTCTCCGAGGCGATCATCTCGAGGGTGGACTGCTGGCGGTGGAGTTCGGCGTCGACAGCGGCGGCGACGTCGGGGTCGAGCTCATGGAGGGAGCTGTTCAGAAGCGACATGAGTTCTTCCTGGACTTCCTGGGCGGAGGCGGAGGGGCGGGATCAGCCGGCGAAGGCGGTGTACTCGTCGGCGGACATCAGGTCCTCCGGCTCGTCCGTGATCTTCACCTTGAACAGCCAGCCGCCCTCGAAGGGGGCGGAGTTCACCAGCGAGGGGTCGTCCACGACGTCCTGGTTGGCCTCGACGACCTCGCCCGTGACCGGGGCGTAGAGGTCGCTGACCGACTTGGTCGACTCCAGCTCACCACAGGTCTCGCCCGCGGTGACGGTGTCGCCGACGGCCGGGAGCTGGGCGTAGACGACATCCCCGAGCGCGTTGGCCGCGAACTCGGTGATGCCGACCGTCGCCACGCCGTTCTCGACGGCCGACAGCCACTCGTGCTCCTTGCTGAAGCGCAGCTGCTGGGGGTTGCTCATGGCTAGATTCTCCTGTACGCGCGTGGATGCTTGTGCAACGGGTCTTGACAGGTGGGATGAGGGGGTCTCAGCGCTCGCGCTTGTAGAAGGGCAGCGCGACGACCTCGTACGACTCATGGCTACCGCGAATGTCCACCGCCACACCCTCTGTGCCGGGCGCGGCGTGCTCGGCGTCGACGTACGCGATGGCGATCGGCTTGCCGAGCGTGGGGGAGGGGGCGCCGGAGGTGACCTCGCCCACGACCCGGCCGTCGGCGACGACGGGGTAGCCGGCGCGGGGCACCCGGCGGCCGGTCGCGATCAGACCGACCAGCTTGCGCGGCGGGTTCGTCGCGGCGCGCTCGGCGGCGGCCTCCAGCGCCGCCCGGCCCACGAAGTCGCCCGGCTTGTCGAACTTCACGACCCGGCCCAGGCCCGCGTCGAACGGGGTGGTCGCGGTGGTCAGCTCGTGCCCGTACAGCGGCATGCCCGCCTCCAGGCGCAGCGTGTCGCGGCAGGAGAGCCCGCAGGGCACGAGGCCGGCCTCGGTGCCCGCGTCGGTCAGCGCCCGCCACAGCTTCTCGGCGTCGGCCGGCGCGACGAACAGCTCGAAGCCGTCCTCGCCGGTGTAGCCGGTGCGGGCGATGAGCGCGGGCACACCCGCGACCGTGCCCGGCAGGCCCGCGTAGTACTTCAGACCGTCGAGGTCGGCGTCCGTGAGGGACTTCAGGATGGCCGGGGACTCCGGGCCCTGGATGGCGAGCAGCGCGTAGTTCTCGCGGTCGTCGCGGACGTCCGTCTCGAAGCCGGCGGCGCGCTCGGTCAGGGCGTCGAGCACCACCTGGGCGTTGGAGGCGTTGGCGACGACCATGTATTCCGCGTCCGCCAGGCGGTAGACGATCAGGTCGTCGAGGATGCCGCCCTCGGCGTCGCAGATCATGGTGTAGCGGGCACGGCCGACCGCGAGCGCCGAGAGGTTGCCCACCAGGGCGTGGTCCAGGGCCGCCCCGGCCTGCGGGCCGGTGAGGGTGATCTCGCCCATGTGGGAGAGGTCGAAGAGGCCGGCGCGGGTGCGCACCGCGACGTGCTCGTCGCGCTCACTGCCGTAGCGCAGGGGCATGTCCCAGCCGGCGAAATCGGTCATCGTGGCGCCGAGCGTGCGATGCAGCGCGTCAAGGGCGGTACGGCGAGGGGCGTCGGTCATGGTGTGGGCTCCCAGGCATGGCGGTGAGGACATCCTCCCCATCTGTCATCGGAACCTGAGAGGTTCACCGGAGCCGCGACGACACGCGGGACCCCGGCTTGCACCTTGGGTGGGACCGCGCACGGCGGCCCGCTTTTCAGATCTGCCTCACCCGCGCGGTACGGGGCCTGAGAGATTCAAGGGAGGGACTTGCTCCTTCGGCGTCCAGCACGATGGCTGGAACTCTCCCGCGCGGATTCGAGCGGCCGGTATGCAGTTGGATGTGCTCTTGGCGCGCACATCATTGCACGGACCGGCGGGCGGTGGACTGCCCGCAGCCCCCCGAATTGCATTACCTTTTCTTTACATTGGTTGGGTAGGGGGCAGGGACCTGACCGGGGGAGGTCGATCACCGTGGGGACGCGGGGCACGGACGTGAGACGAGCGGAGCCCGCACCATCGGAGCCCGCGCATACGACGGGCGACGGGGCGGCGGAGACGTACGGGCACGGGCCGCCCGGCGTGCTGGACCTGCGCGGCGGCGCGGGCCGCGCCGAGCTGCGCTTTCCGGCGGGCGACCTGCTCATCGTCTCCGGGCTGCCCGGCAGCGGCAAGTCCACGCTGATCCGGCGCACGGTGCCCGCCCTCGACGGCCGCGACGGCCTCGTCTGGTGCGTCGACTCCCAGGACGCCCGTGAGCGCCTGGAGCGCCGCACACCGCACTGGCTGCCGTACGGCGTCTACCGCCCCCTCGTCCGCCTGGTCCACTACGCCGCGCTGCGCCGCGCGTTGTGCTCCGACGCCAGCGCGGTCGTGCACGACTGCGGGCAGCGCGGCTGGATCCGCCGCTGGGCGGCGCGCGGCGCCCGGCGGCGCGGCGGCGCCGTCCACCTGCTGCTGCTGGACGTGGCGCCGGGCGTCGCGCTCGCGGGGCAGCGGGCCCGCGGCCGGGGCGTCTCCGCGTACGCCTTCGGGCGGCACCGGCGGGCGATGGCGCGGCTGGCGGCCGAGGCGGCGGCCGGGCGGCTGCCGCGGGGAGCGGCGTCCGTGGTCCTCATGGACCGGGCGGCGGCGGACGCCCTGCGCGCGATCAGCTTCCGGCCGGGTCCCCGGGAGCCCTGACCGCAGGCTCCGGCCGCCGTGGCCCCTAGCCGGCCGGCTGCGCCGGCGGCTGGGCCGCGGCCGTCAGGAACGCGGGGACCTTCGCCAGGATGTCCTTGAGGTCCAGGACCGCGACCGCGGCATGGGCCGTGGCCGCCGCCACGTCCTTCCGGCCCACGTCGGCGACGAGCCTCTCGACGTCCCTGACCAGCTTGTCCAGCGCCTTCTTGAGCTCCACGACGGGGTCCGGCGCGGCTCTGCCGATCGCGGCCCTGGGTGTGGGCATGGTCTTCCTGGCCGACTGGGCCAGCTGATCGGCCGACTTCCGCAGCTGCTCCTGGAGGGACTTGAGCGTCTTCTGGTTCGGCGTCTTCGCCCGCGTCTCCTTGCCGATCCGGGAGACCAGCGTGAAGGTCTCGCCCAGCGTGCCGGCGGCGTCGAGCTGCTGCTGGACGACCGCGGCCTTGGGCCCCGGCGCCGCGCCGGGGCGGGGCTCGCCGGCGGCCGAAGCGGCGCCGGTCGCGCCCAGGACGAGGGATCCGCAGGTGGCGACGGCTATGGCGGTGGAGGTGAGCTTGTTGAGGCGCATGCTCGGTGTTTCCCTTCGTGTCGTGCGACTGCCGGACAGCTGCATCGATCACCGTGTGCGCGCCGACAGCGGTGCGCAACCCGACGCCTACGCTGCGTACCGCCTCACGCGTCCCGGGCATCCCGCCTGACCTGCGCCGTCGGCACCGATTCCGGTGGTCGGCGGGGACCTCCGGGCGTGCAGCCGTTAGGGTTCGGTTGCGGCTTTGTCGAGACGGTGGTTGGACGGCATTGGACGAGATGAACACCCCCCAGCACTACGGCCTGCCCACGGTCCCGGGCGGCGCCCCCCAGGGATGGCCCGCCAACGAGCTCGAAGGGGTGCTCGACGCCTCCCTGGGCACGCCCGGCGCCGGCCCGCGCATCGTCGAGGTGCTCGGCCGCAGCCAGGTCTGGATCCCGCTGCCCAACGGCGGCGGCCCCGACAGCCCCGACCTCGACCTGCCGACCCTGGAGCTCGACGGCGCGGCGTACGTACCGGTGTTCAGCTCCGAGGGCGAGTTCCTGCGGGTCGTCGGCGACCGGATGTCCTTCACCGTCGCGCCGGCCGTCGAGTTCGCCCGCGGCCTGCCGCCGCAGGTGGGCATCGTCGTCAACCCCGAGGGCACCGTCGGCGTGCCCCTGCCGCCCGGCGCCGTCGCCGAGCTGTGCCGGGCCGGCCGCACGGCCCTCGACGGCGACGCCACCGGCGGCCGCGTCCGCCTCTTCGAGCCCGACTGGCAGGACGAGCCCACGGCCTTCCTCGCCGCCGCCGGCCTGGAATTCACGGCCGCCCAGGTCGTCCGCACCGCCCGCCGCACCCTCGCCAGCGTCGAGGGCGGCGCCCCGGCGCTGTTCGTCGGCGTCGAGCTCGACCTGCCCGACCCCGGCAGCCGCACCGCCGTCATGGAGGCCCTCGGCCGCGCCCTCGGCACCGTGCCCGTGCCCTGGCCCGTACAGCTGGTCTTCCTCGACGTGGCGCGCGACCCGGTCGGCGACTGGATGCGCGAACGGGTCCGGCCGTTCTACGACCGTGACCTGTGACTCCTCCCATGCCCGCCGCCGCGGGCTCGTAAGCTGGTTGGATGACCGCAGGGGGTGCGTCGCCGCGCCCCGACGCGGGGACGAGACAGCCGAGAGAAGAGGCGGACCCAGGTGAGCGCGGGCGCGGAGAGCGGCGTGGAGCAGATGCTGCGCCAAGTGGCGCCCGGCCGGTACGACGCGTACGAGGCGCTGCTGCACGCCCTCGCCGAGGGCAGCGTGTGGATGCTGCTCTGGCACGGCCAGGCCGGTTCGCCCGACGCCCAGTACGGCAATATGGAGGTCGACGGCCTCGGCTACGCCCCGTGCGTGACCTCCGCGCAGGAGCTCGCCGCCAGCGGCTGGAACCGCGCCCATGAGGTGATCACGGGCCGGGCCGTCGCGAGCGCCCTCTACCCCGACCGCTGGGGCCTGTGGCTCAACCCGCACGCCCCCGGCGGCGGCGTCGGCATCCCCTGGCTCGACCTGCGGCGCATCGCCGCCGGCATGGACCGGCTGCCCGCCGGGCCGCTGCTGCTGAGCGAGCCGGCCATCGAGATCCCGCAGTTCTACGCCCTGCTGGGGCAGAACGCCCACCGCACGCCCGCGGTGCGCACGCTGCGCCGCGCCTGGGTGCAGCCCGCGCTGGGCAGCCCGTATCTGGCGATCGGACTCGACCTCTACGACACCTCCCAAGCCGCAGTGGAATCCGTGCGGTTGATGATGCAGCAGTCGATCGGCGTGGTGCCGGAGGGGCTGCCGGTGTCCACCGTGGCGATGGCCGACGAGCACGACCCGGTCGCGATGTGGATGCGCGCCAACGCCCGTCCCTTCTTCGACCGTGACGCCTATGGCGGCGCCGCGCCCGCCCCGACGGCCGGCTACGGCTACCCCCCGCAGGGCGGACCGCGGACCGGCGCGTACTGATCCGCTGACGGATCAGGACTGTCCGTATAACGGAACCTCCCTCCACACATCACGGTTGCGCATCCATTGCCGGTCAGGTCTGGCGGGTGATCGCGAAGGCGTTGAAGACTCCCGCCCACAAGGACTTCGGTCCCGGGTACGACCTGCTCCGCGTGAACTTCCCCGCACCATCGCACCATTCGCACCAGTGATGTGAACCAGCCGCTTCAGCGGCGGGCGTTGGGCCGGACAGCACCGGCCGAGAGGGGTCCACCAGACGATGACGGCACCATTGCACGACACGGGAGCGGCCGAGACCGCGGCCGTCGACGTCGCCGCCGGCGTCCCGGCGAAGGCCATCGAGGGCCGCTCACCCTGGAGCATCGCCTGGATACGGCTCAAGCGGGACAAGTTCGCGCTGGCCGGCGGGGCCGTCGTCCTGCTGCTGGTCCTGGTCGCGATCTTCGCACCGCTGATCGTGGACCTGCTGGGCCACCCGCCGAACGAGTTCCACGAGGAGGAGATCGACCCCCTCTTCTCCACCCCCAAGGGCGACTGGGGCGGCATCAACGGCGACTTCCTCCTCGGCGTCGAGCCGACCAACGGCCGCGACGTGTTCAGCCGCATCGTCTACGGAGCCCGGGTCTCGCTCCTCGTGGCGTTCCTCTCGGCCGTGGTCGCCGTCGTCCTGGGCACGCTGTTCGGCATCGTCGCCGGCTTCTTCGGCGGCTGGGTGGACGCGGTCGTCAGCCGCCTGATGGACCTGCTGCTGGCCTTCCCGCAGCTGCTGTTCATCATCGCGCTGGTCTCGGTGGTCCCCGACTCCCTGTGGGGGCTGACCGGTTCGGGCGTGCGCATGGGGGTGCTGATCGCGGTGATCGGCTTCTTCGGCTGGCCCTACATCGGGCGCATCGTCCGAGGTCAGACGCTGTCGCTCCGAGAACGCGAATACGTCGAGGCCGCGCGCAGCCTGGGCGCCGGCCGGGGGTACATCCTCTTCCGCGAGCTGCTGCCCAACCTGGTGGCGCCGATCACCGTGTACACCACGCTGATGATCCCCACCAATGTGCTCACCGAGGCCGCCCTGAGCTTCCTCGGTACCGGAGTCAAGCCCCCCACGGCCTCGTGGGGCGAGATGCTCTCCAGGGCCGTCGACCACTACGAAGCAGACCCGCTCTACATGATCATTCCGGGTCTCGCCATCTTCGTCACCGTCCTGGCCTTCAACCTCTTCGGCGACGGTGTACGGGACGCGCTGGACCCCAAGGGTTCGCGCTAGCGCCCGCACCGGGCCCGTTCTCAGCAAGAGCCATATATCCGACCGCCCCTGTCGATCCGTCAGGAGGCCGTTTCCGAATCCGTCGGCCCGATTCCCCGGGCGGCGTCACTCACGGAGGTCGCGACATCTTGACTACCCAAAGAACTTCGAGGCGGAGGAACGCCGCGGGGGCGGCTCTCGTGGTCGCGGCCCTGGTCTCCACCGCCGCGGCCTGTGGCGGCGGCGGGAAGAGCGACGGCGGCGGCGACGGCAAGGCCGCGGGCTTCAACGCCGGCATCGGCAAGATCGCCGCCTCCTCGGACAAGAAGGGCGGCGAGCTGAAGTTCATCGGCACCCAGGACGCCGACTCCTGGGACCCGCAGCGCGGTTACTACGGATTCATGTGGGACTTCGCCCGCTACTACTCCCGCACCCTGGTCACCCCGAAGCCGGCCCCGGGTCCGCAGAGCTCCGAGGTCGTGCCGGACATGGCCACCGACACCGGCAAGATCTCGGACGACAAGAAGACCTATACCTTCACCCTGCGCGAGGGCCTGACGTGGGAGGACGGCCAGCCCGTCACCGCCCAGCACATCAAGTACGGCATCGAGCGCACCTGGGCGACCGACAAGATCTCCGGCGGCCCGACCTGGCTGATGCAGACCCTGGACCCGGAGAAGGAGTACAAGGGTCCGTACAAGGACGAGAGCAAGGACAAGCTGGGCCTGAAGGCGATCGAGACGCCGGACGAGAAGACCATCGTCTTCAAACTCCCCAAGCCCAACGGCGACTTCCTGCGCATGCTGGCGCTGCCCGCCGCCTCCCCGGTCCGCCCGGACAAGGACACCGCGGAGCGCTACGCCCTCAAACCCTTCTCCAACGGGCCGTACAAATTCGTCTCGTACCGCCCGAACAAGGGCCTGGAACTGGTCCGCAACGACAAGTGGAACAAGGCGTCCGACCCGGTCCGCAAGGCCCTGCCGGACAAGATCTCGGTCACGCTGATCACCAGCGCCGACGACATGGACAACCGGCTGCTCTCGGGCAACTACGACGTCGACCTCAACGCCACGGGCATGGGCTCGGCCGGCCGCCAGAAGGCGCTGAAGTCCCACAAGGACAACGTCGACAACCCGCAGACCGGCTTCATCCGCTACGCCGCCTTCCCCAAGACCGTCGCGCCCTTCGACAACGAGCACTGCCGCAAGGCGGTCATCTACGGCGCCGACCACAAGTCGCTCCAGACCGCGCGCGGCGGCGCCCAGGCGGGCGGCGACATCGGCACCAGCATGCTGCCGCCGGCCGTCAAGGGCTACGACGCGGGCTACGACCCCTACGAGCTCAAGCAGGGCGCGCCCAACCCGGCGAAGGCCAAGGAGGAGCTGAAGGCCTGCGGCAAGCCGGAGGGCTTCAAGACCACCATCGCGGTCCGCAACAACAAGCCCGCCGAGGTCGCCACCGCCGAGTCGCTCCAGGCGTCCCTGAAGGCCATCGGCATCGAGGCGCAGATCGACAAGTACGACGGCGCCCAGTCCACCGGCATCATCGGCTCGCCGAAGAACGTCAAGTCCAAGAACTACGGAATCATCATCATGGGCTGGGGCGCCGACTTCCCCAGCGGTCAGGGCTACCTCCAGCCGATCGCGGACGGCCGCTTCATCCAGCAGAGCGGCAACCAGAACTACCCCGAGCTCGACGACCCCGAGGTCAACAAGCTCTTCGACCAGGGCATCGCGGAGACCGACGTCGAGAAGGCCGGGAAGTTCTACCAGGAGGCCAACAAGAAGGTCATGGAGGGCGCCTGGTATCTGCCCTTCACCTACGAGAAGAACATCATCTGGCGCAGCTCCCGGCTGACCAACGTCTACACGGCCGACGCCTGGAACGGCCGTTACGACTACTCCTCGCTCGGCGTCGTCAAGTGACCGTCCGTCCGCTCCGCCGGCGCGCCCGCCGCTAGGCCCGAAGGGCAGGTGATGGCCGTGCGCGGCGGCCGGGGAGCCCTCCGCGAGGGGGTGCTCCCCGGCCGCCGCCGGGCCGACCGCTGTGTTCGCTTATATCGTCAGGCGACTGTTCGCCGTCATCGTGATGCTGCTCGTGGTCATCCTCGTGACCTTCGGCATCTTCTTCGCGATTCCGAAGTTCACCGGAACCGACCCCGCTCTGATGTACGTCGGCAAGCAAGCGGACCCGGCGGCCATCGAGGGCATCCGGGAGAAGCTGGGGCTCGGCAAGCCCATCCTCGAACAGTTCTGGGACTTCGTCTCCGGACTCTTCGCCGGCCGTGACTACACCGGTGGCGGGCAGACCATCAACTGCCCCGCCCCCTGCTTCGGTTACTCCTTCCGCCACGACATGCCGATCTGGCCCGAGCTCAAGAGCCGGCTGCCCGTCACCCTGACCCTCGCGGCGGGTGCCTGCCTCCTGTGGGTGACCGGCGGCGTCCTGACCGGTGTCGTCTCCGCCCTCAAGCGCGGCACGCTGTGGGACCGCACCGCGATGACCATCGCGCTCAGCGGTGTCTCGCTGCCGATCTACTTCACCGCGCTGCTCTCCCTCGCGGTCTTCAAGTACAAGCTCGGCTGGGTGGGCGGCGAGTACGTCTCCTTCGGGGACGACCCGGCCGGCTGGTTCGGCGGACTGATCCTGCCCTGGGTCACCCTCGCCTTCCTGTACGCGGCGATGTACGCGCGACTGACCCGGGCCACCATGCTGGAGGTCCTCGGCGAGGACTACATCCGCACCGCCCGCGCCAAGGGGCTGCGCGAGCCCGTGGTCATCGGCAAGCACGCGATGCGCTCCACCATGACCCCGATCCTCACCGTCCTGGGCATGGACCTCGGGGCGCTGGTCGGCGGCGCGATCCTCACCGAGACGGCGTTCAGCCTGCCCGGCCTCGGCGCGGCGGCGGTCTCGGCGATCAACGAGCGCGACCTGCCGATGATCCTGGGGGTCACGCTGATCACGGCGTCCGCCGTCGTCTTCGCCAACCTCGTGGTGGACCTGCTGTACGCCGTGATCGACCCCCGAGTGAGGCTCTCATGACGACCGTGCCCAGCCCGGGGAACACCCCCGGCACGCCCGCCGACAAGGGCGCCGTCGGCGAGCCCGTGGCGGCGGCCCCCGCGTCCGGCACCGCCTATCTCGACGTGCGGGACCTGCGGATCCACTTCCCCACCGACGACGGCCTGGTCAAGTCCGTCGACGGGCTCTCCTTCCAGCTGGAGAAGGGCAGGACCCTCGGCATCGTCGGCGAGTCCGGCTCCGGCAAGTCGGTCACCTCGCTCGGCATCATGGGCCTGCACACCGTCGGCCAGTACGGGCGCGGCAAGGCCCGGATCTCCGGGGAGATCTGGCTGGACGGCAAGGAGCTGATGACCGCCGACCCCGACGAGGTGCGGCGGCTGCGCGGCCGCGAGATGGCGATGATCTTCCAGGACCCGCTGTCGGCCATGCACCCCTACTTCACGATCGGCCACCAGATCGTCGAGGCGTACCGCGTCCACAACGACGTGGACAAGAAGACCGCCCGCAAGCGCGCCGTCGAGCTCCTGGACCGCGTCGGCATCCCGCAGCCGGACCGCCGGGTCGACGACTACCCCCACCAGTTCTCCGGCGGGATGCGCCAGCGCGCGATGATCGCGATGGCGCTGGTCAACAACCCCGACCTGCTCATCGCCGACGAGCCGACGACCGCGCTGGACGTGACCGTACAGGCGCAGATCCTCGACCTGATCCGCGATCTGCAGAAGGAGTTCGGCTCCGCGGTCATCGTCATCACCCACGACCTGGGGGTCGTCGCCGAGCTCGCCGACGACATCCTGGTGATGTACGGCGGCCGCTGTGTGGAGCGCGGCCCGGCGGAGAAGGTCTTCTACGAGCCCCAGCACCCCTACACCTGGGGCCTGCTCGGCTCGATGCCGCGCATCGACCGCGCGCAGACCGAGCGGCTGATCCCGGTCAAGGGCTCCCCGCCCAGCCTGATCAACGTGCCGTCCGGCTGCGCCTTCAACCCGCGCTGCCCCTACGCCGACGTACCCAAGGACGGCGTCACCCGCACCGAGCGGCCCGAGCTGCGGCTCGTCTCCGGCGAGGACGGCGGCCGGCACCACTCCGCCTGCCACATGTCCCAGGAGGAGCGGACCCGGATCTGGACCGAAGAGATCGCGCCCAAGCTGTGAAGGACCATGAGATGACCATCCCCGAGCAGCAGGCGGCCGACGGGCCGAAGACCCTCCTCAAGGTCGAGGGCCTGGTCAAGCACTTCCCCATCACCAAGGGGGTGCTGCGCCGCCAGGTCGGCGCGGTACAGGCCGTGGACGGTCTCACCTTCGACGTCATCGCGGGGGAGACCCTGGGCGTGGTGGGGGAGTCCGGCTGCGGCAAGTCGACCATGGGCCGGCTGATCACGCGGCTGCTGGAGCCCACCGCGGGCCGGGTGGAGTTCGAGGGCCGGGACATCACCCACCTCGGGGTGGCGCGGATGCGGCCGATGCGCCGCGACGTACAGATGATCTTCCAGGACCCGTACTCCTCGCTGAACCCGCGGCACACGGTCGGCACGATCGTCGGCGCGCCGTTCCGGCTCCAGGGCATCACGCCCGAGGGCGGGGTGAAGAAGGAGGTCCAGCGGCTGCTGGCGCTGGTCGGCCTCAGCCCCGAGCACTACAACCGCTATCCGCACGAGTTCTCCGGCGGTCAGCGCCAGCGCATCGGCATCGCGCGGGCGCTGGCGCTCAAGCCGAAGCTGGTGGTAGCGGACGAGCCGGTCTCCGCGCTGGACGTGTCGATCCAGGCGCAGGTGGTCAACCTGCTGGACGACCTCCAGACGGAGATGGGCCTGACGTACGTGATCATCGCGCACGACCTGTCGGTGATCCGCCACGTCTCCGACCGGATCGCGGTGATGTACCTCGGCAAGCTGGTGGAGCTGACCGACCGCCAGTCCCTGTACGAGAAGCCGATGCACCCGTACACCAAGGCGCTGCTCTCGGCGGTGCCGGTGCCCGACCCGAAGCGGCGTACGAAGCGGGAGCGGATCCTGCTCAAGGGCGATGTGCCCTCGCCGATCTCACCACCGTCGGGGTGTCGCTTCCACACCCGTTGCTGGAAGGCGACGGAGGTGTGCAAGCAGCAGGAGCCGCCGCTGGTGGCGCTGGAGCCGGGGCACCAGGTGGCCTGCCACCACCCGGAGAACGCCCCGGGGTGAGCCCTGGGGCGAGCGGTGGAGCAGGCGCGTCCGGATATCCGTGCGGGACGGGTAAGAATGTCGCGTGCTCACCGATCTGTTCAGCCCCTCCGTCCAGCACTCGCTGGACCTCGCCGGGATCTTCGTCTTCGCGATCTCGGGTGCGCTGCTCGCCGTACGCAAGAATTTCGACGTCTTCGGCATGGCGGTGCTCGCCGAGGTCACGGCGCTGGGCGGCGGGCTGTTCCGGGATCTGGTCATCGGGGCGGTGCCGCCCGCGGCCTTCACCGACCTCGGCTACTTCCTGACCCCGCTGTTCGCCACGCTGATCGTCTTCTTCCTGCACCCGGAGGTGGAGCGGATCACCAAGGCCGTGGGGGTCTTCGACGCCGCCGGGCTCGGCCTGTTCTGCGTCGCGGGCACGGTCAAGGCGTACGGGCACGGGCTCGGCCTCACCTCCTCCGCCACCCTCGGGCTGGCCACGGCGGTCGGCGGCGGCGTCCTGCGCGACATACTCGCGCACGAGGTGCCCTCGCTGCTGCGCTGGGACCGCGACCTGTACGCGGTGCCCGCGATGGTCGGCGCGACGATGGCCGCGCTGCTGATCCGCTTCGACTCGCTCAACGCCACGACCAGCACGGTCCCGGTCCTGACGGCCTTCGTGCTGCGGCTGCTGGCGATGCGGTTCCACTGGCGGGCGCCGCGCGCCTGGCACCGGCGGAGCGCGGCGGCCGAGGAGGTGTGAACGGGCACGAGGGGGTTCCGGTTGAACCTTCACGTAGACCCTACCCATCAGTAACCTTCCGGTGTAGCGTCGGATCATGGCACAGGCAACCATCGGTAACAGTGAGTTCGACCGGGACACCGCCGTCCGGCCGCGGCCCGACGCGGAGCGCGACGGCGCCGCCGTCCACGACGCGGACGTCTCCGAGGGATGGACCATCCTCGGCGCCGCCAACGGCGGCTACCTCCTCGCCATGGTGGGCCGCGCCCTCGGCGCCGCCCTGCCGCACCCGGACCCCTTCACCGTCACCGCCCACTACCTGTCCACCTCCCGGCCCGGCCCCGCCGTCGTCCGCACCCAGCTGGTCCGCACCGGCCGCCGGCTCTCCACCGGCCAGGCGAGCCTCCTGCAGTTCGCGGAGGACGGCACCGAGGTCGAGCGGATCCGCGTCCTCGCCACCTACGGCGAACTGGACGGGCTCAGCGACGACACCCGCACCACGGCCAAGCCGCCGGCCATGCCCCCGCACGAGCACTGCCTCGGCCGCGAGGGCGTCCCGGACCACATGGTCAGCGAGCTCACCCGCCGCGTCGACATCCGCCTCGACCCGGACACGGCGAACTGGCTCTCCGGCCGGCCGAGCGGCAAGGGCGAGACGCGTGGCTGGTTCGGCCTCGCGGACGGCCGCCCCCACGACCCGCTCTCCCTGCTCCTGGCCGTCGACGCACTGCCGCCCACCACCTTCGAGATGGGCATGACCGGCTGGGTCCCCACCGTCGAACTCACCGCCCACATCCGCCGCCGCCCGGCCCCCGGGCCGCTGCGCGTCGCCATGACCACGCGCAACCTCGCCGGCGGCTTCCTGGAGGAGGACGCGGAGGTCTGGGACAGCGAGGACCGCCTCGTCGCCCAGTCCCGCCAGCTCGCGGTGGCGCCGCGCGGCTAGCCGGTGTCCGGCGGGTCCTTGGCTGCGGGCCGTCTTTGCCGCCTGCGGCGGCGAGCGCCCTGTGGGCGCGTCCTCGATCGCCGGACGGGCTGATTGTGGCTGGACTCAGCCGAAACAAGCCCGTCGGGGGACCCCCAGCGATAGCTGGGGCAGATCGAGGACACCGCCGCGCAGCGGTGGTGCGCACGACACGGCCCGCAGCGCCCGCTCACATGACCCGCGGGACACCGCCTAGCCGGCCGCGGGCCCGGCGGGCAGCAGGCCGCGCTCGGCGAAGACCTTCTTCGCCACGAACGTGGCGTTCAGAGCCCGGGGGAAGCCGCAGTAGGCCGCCGAGTGCAGCAGCGCCTCCACGACCTCCGACGGGGTCAGCCCCACGTTCAGCGCCGCGTTGACGTGCACCTCCAGCTGGGCCTCGCAGCCGCCCAGGGCCGTCAGCATGCCCAGGGTCACCAGCTGGCGGTCGCGCGGCGCCAGCTCGGGGCGGGCGTAGATCTCGCCGAAGCCCCAGGCCACGATCTGGTGGCCCAGCTCCGGGGAGATGTCGGACAGGGAGTCGACGACGCGCTGCCCGGCCTCGCCGTCGACCCGCTGGAGAACCTCCAGACCACGGTCGAAACGGGCCTGCCGGACGTCGTCGTGCGCACTGCTCTTCTCGGTCATGCCACGACCGTAGGAGCTGGAGCGCACTCCAGCGCAAGCACCGCTCCGCGCGAGACCGGGAACGCCCGGTACGCCGCCGCGCCCCAGCTCGTAGAATCGAGCCCACCATGGCCTACCTCGACCACGCCGCCACCACCCCGATGCTCCCGGAGGCGGTGCAGGCGATGACCGCCCAGCTCGCCCTCACCGGAAACGCCTCGTCGCTGCACGCCGCCGGGCGGCGCGCGCGCCGTACCGTCGAGGAGTCGCGCGAGTCCCTCGCGGCGGCGCTCGGCGCGCGCCCCAGCGAAGTCGTGTTCACCGCCGGCGGCACCGAAGCGGACAACCTCGCCGTCAAGGGCCTGTACTGGACCCGCCGCGCCGCCGACCCGGCCCGTACGCGCGTCCTCGCCAGCCCCGTCGAACACCACGCCGTCCTCGACGCCGTCCACTGGCTCGGCGAGCACGAGGGCGCGACCGTGGAGTACCTCCCCGTCGACTCCTACGGGCGGGTGCACCCCGACGCCCTGCGCGAGGCCATCGCCCGCGACCCCGGCGACGTCGCCCTCGCCACCGTCATGTGGGCCAACAACGAGATCGGCACGGTCATGCCGGTCCGGGAACTCGCCGCCGTGACCGCCGAGTTCGGCATACCCCTGCACGCCGACGCGGTGCAGGCGTTCGGCCAGCTCGACGTCGACTTCGCCGCCTCCGGCCTGGCCGCCATGACCGTCAGCGGCCACAAGATCGGCGGCCCTTACGGCATCGGCGCCCTGCTGCTGGGCCGCCAGTACGCGCCCGTACCGCTGCTGCACGGCGGCGGCCAGGAGCGGCACGTGCGCTCCGGGACGCTGGACGTGCCCGCCGTCGCCGCCTTCGCGGTCGCCGGCACGCTCGCCGCCGAGCGGCGCGAGGACCACGCCCGCGAGATCGGCGCCCTGCGCGACGAGCTCGTCGAGGGCGTGCTCGCCGCCGTCCCGGACGCCGTCCTCGGCGGCGACCCGGACCCCGCGGGCCGGCTCCCCGCCAACGCCCACTTCTCCTTCCCCGGCTGCGAGGGCGACTCCCTGCTGCTGCTCCTCGACGCCCAGGGCATCGAGTGCTCCACGGGCTCCGCCTGCACGGCGGGCGTGGCCCAGCCCAGCCATGTGGTCCTTGCCACCGGCACGGACCCGTCCCTGGCCCGGGGCACGCTCCGCTTCTCCTTCGGCCACACCTCCACCAAGGAGGACGTGCGCGCGGTGACGGAGGCCATCGGACCGGTGGTGGAGCGGGCCCGCACGGCCGGCCTCAGCTAGCGGCCGCCGCCCGTACGAGCTCCAGATACCGACCCCAGTCCCAGTGCGGACCGGGGTCGGTGTGGTCCGCGCCCGGCACCTCGGAGTGGGCGACGATGCGGTCCCGGCCCACCGGGATCGCGTAGCGCGCGCAGATCGCGGCCGTCAGCCGGGCCGACGCCGTGTACATCGCGTCCGTGAAGCCGCCGGGCCGGTCCACGTAACCCTCGTGCTCGATCCCGACGCTGCGCTCGTTGAACGCGCGGTTCCCGGAGTGGAAGGCCACGTCCAGCTCGCGGACGGTCTGTGCGATGTGCCCGTCCTTGCGCACGACGTAGTGCGCGGCGGCCCGGTGCGAGGGGTCGCGGAAGACCTGGAGGGCGTCGCCGTAGCTGCCCTCGACCACGTGGATGACGACCCGGTCGACGGCGTAGTCGGCCGGCCGCTCGGCGCGCCGCCAGTTCGCGGAGGAGGCGGCGACCCATTCGGCGCCGGGGTGGTCGATCTCGCCGTCCACGCGGGGTCGCTCGCGTCGGCGCTCGACGGCGTTCTGAGCGGCGTACCCGGCTGCGCCGACGGCCAGTACGGCGCTGCCGACCCCGATCATCAGCCCGCGCCGACTGATGCCGCGTGCCTGCTGCTGTTCCAATGTGTGCCCCCTGGGGTGCAGAACGCGTGCGGGTGCCGCCCCGGTTCCCACGGGGCTCCGCCCCGGACCCCGGGCATCGGTGACCGGCACACGCCTCCGTGGCTGGGCCAAATCCAGCCCGCCCGGCGTTTGAGGGCATCCCTGACCCGCACACGCCCCGTGGCCCGGCCCAAAACCAGCCCGTCCGGCGCTTGAGGACATCCCTGACCGGTACGTACGTACCCACGTGGCCAAGCCAAGATCCACCCCACCCCGCGCGGAGCGCACCCCGTACCCTGGTACAGCTATGACTGACTTCCCCGGCGCCCCCGACCCCACGGCCCCCCGCAAGCGCGAGCGACTCCGCGTACTCGCCGCCATGTCCGGCGGCGTCGACTCCGCCGTCGCCGCCGCCCGCGCCGCCGAGGCCGGCCACGACGTGACCGGTGTGCACCTCGCCCTGTCCGCGAACCCGCAGTCCTTCCGTACGGGCGCGCGCGGCTGCTGCACCATCGAGGACTCGCGTGACGCCCGCCGCGCCGCGGACGTCATCGGCATCCCCTTCTACGTGTGGGACCTCGCCGAGCGCTTCCGCGAGGACGTGGTCGAGGACTTCATCGCGGAGTACGAGGCCGGGCGCACGCCCAACCCCTGCCTGCGCTGCAACGAGAAGATCAAGTTCGCGGCGCTGCTCGACAAGGCGCTCGCCCTCGGCTTCGACGCGGTCTGCACCGGGCACTACGCGACCGTCGTGCTCAAGGACGACGGCAGCCGCGAGCTGCACCGCGCGAGCGACATGGCCAAGGACCAGAGCTACGTCCTCGGCGTCCTGGACGAGAAGCAGCTCGCCCACGCGATGTTCCCGCTGGGCGACACGCTCACCACGAAGGAAGAGATCCGCGCGGAGGCGGAGCGGCGCGGCCTGGCCGTGGCGAAGAAGCCCGACAGCCACGACATCTGCTTCATCGCCGACGGCGACACCCAGGGCTTCCTGGCCTCCCGCCTGGGCAAGGCGGAGGGCGACATCGTCGACGAGTCGGGCATGAAGCTGGGCACCCACGAGGGCGCCTTCGGTTACACCATCGGCCAGCGCAAGGGCCTGCGCATCGGCCACCCGGCCGCCGACGGCAAGCCGCGCTACGTCCTGGACATCTCCCCGGTGAGCAACACCGTCACGGTCGGCCCGGTGGAGGCCCTGGACGTCACCGCCCTGACCGCGATCAAGCCGCGCTGGTGCGGGGTGGCCCCGGCGGGCCCGGGTGCGTACACCGCCCAGCTGCGCGCCCACGGCGGCGAGACGCCGGTGACGGCCGAGCTCGTCGACGGCTCCGAGCTGCGGGTGAGCTTCGCGGAGCCGGTCCGCGGCGTGGCCCCCGGCCAGGCGATCGTGCTGTACGACGGCACGCGCGTCGTCGGCTCGGCGACGATCGCGGCGACCGAGCGGTCGGCCGCCGCGCGGGCGGCGCGAAGCGCCTGACCCGGGCGGCGGTGCCGACCGTTACGACTTGGTGCGGGTCACGTTGTCGACCGCGCACTTGCCGCTCGCCACGGTGCCCGCCTTCGGCACGTACACCTGGGAGACGTCCTGCGTCTCGGTCTTGCCCGGGCCGACGTAGGGCATGGTGCGGTTGCGGGTGCCGATGAGCGTGCCGCTGGAGTCGGTGAACTTCACCGAGAACGTGTAGGTGTAGTTGTCCGTGGCGCTGGGGTTGGTGATGCTGATCTTCGCGGTGATGCCGCGGGCGTCGCTGTAGTCGCAGCTGGCGATCTTGAGGTCGCGCGAGGCGCTCGCGCTGCTCCCGCTGCCGCCCGTGGTGATGCCGGTCGTGCCGCCGGTCGTACCGCTGGACGTGCTGCCGGTCGTGCCGCCGGTGGTGGTGCCGCCCGAGGTCAGGTCGCCCGTCGTGCCGCCGGAGGTCGTGCCCCCGGTGGTGGTCGACCCGCCGGAGGTGGAGGAGGACGAGCTGTGGCTGGATCCGCCGCAGCTTCCGCCGTGGTGGCCGCGGGCGCCGGTGAGGGCGACGACGACGATTCCGAATACCGCGGCGGCGCGGACATGACGAAGCTTCACGCTGAGAACTCCCCCGAAGAGTGGCTTGAATTCATACCCGTCACCTGCCGGCTTCCTGCCTCTTGACGAGCGCACGTCAGGCTAACAACGTGTTTACAAGCCTCCAAACCAGCTGGGCGTCTGTGACGAAGCCGCAACTGAACGGGGCCGCAACAGGGACAGGGATGGGCCGAAAACCGACCAAGTCGGCCCGGTGGCGGCGACCGCGTACGGTGACGTCCATGAACATCACCGTCTTCTGCTCCGCCGCCGACCTCGACGAGCGCTACACCTCCGCCGCCCGCGAGTTCGCCGAACTCATCGGCCGGGGCGGGCACACCATGGTGTGGGGTGGTTCGGAGTCCGGGCTGATGAAGGTGATGGCGGACGGGGTGCAGGCCGCCGGTGGGCGGCTGGTCGGGATATCGGTGGAGTTCCTCGCGGCGAGCGCCCGCAAGAACGCCGACGAGATGGTGATCACCAAGGATCTGGCCGAGCGCAAGGCGGGATTGCTCGCGCGGGGCGACGCGATCGTCGTCATGGTCGGCGGCACCGGGACGCTGGACGAGGCCACGGAGATCCTGGAGCTGAAGAAGCACGGCATCCACACCAAGCCCGTGGTGCTGCTGAACACCGCAGGGTTCTACGACGGGCTGCGGCAGCAGTTCCAGCGCATGGAGGACGAGGGCTTCCTGCCGCTGCCCCTGACCGAGCTCGTGTTCTTCGCCGAGGACGGCGTAGGGGCGCTGGCCTACCTGGAGGAGTCCGCCGGGCTCCGGTAGGGCAGAGTGGGACACATGGCAACACATCTCATCACCGGTGCCGGATCGGGTATCGGAGAGGCCGTCACGAACCGGCTGCTCGCGCGCGGCGACGAGCTGTACCTCTTCGCGCGGGACGCGGGCCGGGCCAAGGAGCTGGCCGCCCGGTTCCCCGGCGCCCGGACCATCGTGGCCGACCTCGGCAACCCCGACCGCATCGCCTGGGCGCTCAGCAAGCAGTCCCTGCCCGACCGCGCCGACTCGCTCCTGCACATCGCGGGCGTATGCGAACTGGGGAACATCGGCGACCTGTCGACCCCCACCTGGAACCGCACCCTCGCCGCCAACCTCATCGCCCCCGCCGAGCTGACCCGGCTCTTCCTGCCGCAGCTGCGGATCAGCAAGGGGCACGTCGTCTTCGTCAACTCCGGTGCCGGGCTGCACGCCCACGCCAACTGGGGCGTCTACGCCGCGAGCAAGCACGGCCTGAAGGCCCTCGCCGACTCGCTGCGCCAGGAGGAGCACGGCAACGGCGTACGGGTCACCAGCGTCTACCCGGGCCGGACGGCGACGGCGATGCAGGAGAAGGTCCACCAGCAGGAGGGCAAGGAGTACGACGCCTCCCGGTGGATCGACCCCGAGTCGGTGGCGACGACCATCCTGATGGCGGTCGACCTGCCGCGCGACGCCGAGATCAACGACGTGTCGGTCCGGCCCGGCCGCTGAGCCGCGCGGGGCCCGCCCGCCGGGTCGGCGCGGCCGCGCCCCGTACCCTTCCAGCGTGAGCGAGAAGAGCAACTTCAGCTGGGGCACCGGGGTCGCCACCGGGATCGGATCGATGCCCGGAGGCGACGCCCGGGAGGCCGCCGCGACCGTTACGGGGTCCTTGGAGGCCCTGCCGTACCTGCCGGAACTGCCCGCCCGCGGGCCCGGCGCGGACATGATCGGACGGACCGCCGGAATGCTGGTGGACGTCTACGCGCACGTGGAGCCCAGCGGCTGGCGGATCAGCGACCGGCCCGGGCGCGACACCAAGCGCGCCCGCTCCTGGCTGGGCGAGGACCTCGACGCCCTGGAGGAGCACACCCAGGGCTTCGAGGGCACGCTCAAGGTCTCCGCCGTCGGCCCCTGGACCCTGGCGTCCGCACTGGAACTGCGCGGCGGCGAGGCCGCGCTGGGCGACCCCGGCGCCTGCCGCGACCTGGCCGCGTCGCTCGCGGAGGGGCTGCGCGACCACCTCGCCGACGTACGCCGCCGGGTGCCCGGCGCACGGGTGGTGCTCCAGCTGGACGAGCCGTCGCTGACCGCCGTCCTCGCGGGGCACGTGCGCAGCGCCAGCGGTTACCGCACCTACCGGGCCGTCGACCGGGCCGTCGTCGAGGGCGGGCTGCGCGACCTGGTGACCGTGGCGCGGGAGATGACGGGCGCGCCCCCGATCGTCCACTCGTGCGCCCCCGCCGTGCCGTTCGCGCTGCTGCGCCGGGCCGGTGTCGAGGGCATCTCGTTCGACTTCTCCCTCTTCACCGAGCGTGAGGAAGAAGCGGTCGGTGAGGCCGTGGAGGCGGGCGCCAAGCTCTTCGTGGGCGTGGTGCCGGGCGTGGACGGCCCATTGTCAGACCCTGCCGGTAGCGTCATGGGTGTCAGGACGCTGTGGCGCAGGCTGGGGCTGTCGCCGGGGGCTCTCGCGGAGTCCGTGGTGGTCACCCCGTCGTGCGGGCTTGCGGGCGCTTCGCCCGCATATGCCCGTACGGTCCTCGCGCACTGCGTCCGGGCGGCGAGATCGCTCGCGGACAACCCTGAGTGACGGCGCTCAAGGGCTCGCCCATGGGACAACGGGAGGACGAGACGGTGGCTGGCGGACAGCACGGCGACAGGCTCGCGGCGGAGACGTCGCCTGCTACGGCACCCGCGGAGGCGCGGGAGCGGCACGCGCGCCTCGCCGAGCAGATCGAGGAGCACCGCTTCCGGTATTACGTGAAGGACGCCCCGGTCATCAGCGATGCCGAGTTCGACCGGCAGCTGCGCTCCCTGGAGGCCCTGGAGGAGGAGTATCCGGAGCTGCGCACCCCCGACTCGCCGACCCAGAAGGTCGCGGGGGCCTATGAGACGGAGTTCACGGCCGTCGAGCACCGCGAGCGCATGCTCTCCCTCGACAACGCCTTCGACGACGAGGAGCTCGCCGGCTGGGCCGACCGCGTCGCCAAGGAGGTAGGCGAGGGCGCCTCGTACCACTTCCTGTGCGAGCTGAAGGTCGACGGGCTCGCCGTCAACCTGACGTACGAGCACGGGCGGCTGACCCGCGCCGCCACCCGCGGCGACGGGCGCACCGGCGAGGACATCACGCCCAACGTCCGCACGATCGCCGAGATCCCCGACCGGCTCCGCGGCGACCGCGTCCCGGAGCTGGTGGAGGTGCGCGGCGAGGTCTTCTTCCCGATGGAGAAGTTCGAGGCGCTCAACGCCGCCCTGGTGGAGGCCGGCAAGCCGCCCTTCGCCAATCCGCGCAACGCCGCGGCCGGTTCGCTGCGCCAGAAGGACCCCCGGGTCACCGCCTCCCGCCCGCTGCACATGGTGGTGCACGGCGTCGGCGCCCGGCAGGGCTTCGCCATCGACCGCCAGTCGCAGGCGTACGACCTGCTGCGCGAGTGGGGCCTGCCGACCGCCGCGCACGCCCAGGTCGTGGACTCGCTGGAGGACGTGCGGAAGTTCATCGCGCACTACGGCGACCCCGAGGTCCGGCACTCGATGGAGCACGAGATCGACGGCGTCGTCGTCAAGCTCGACGAGGTGCCCCTCCAGGGCCGCCTCGGCTCCACCTCGCGCGCGCCGCGCTGGGCCATCGCCTGGAAGTACGCCCCGGAGGAGGTCAACACCAAGCTGGTCGACATCCGCGTCGGCGTGGGCCGCACCGGCCGGGTGACGCCGTACGCCGTGGTGGAGCCCGTCACGGTCGCGGGCTCGGAGGTGGAGTTCGCCACCCTGCACAACCAGGACGTGGTCAAGTCCAAGGGCGTCTTCATCGGGGACACCGTCGTGCTGCGCAAGGCCGGCGACGTCATCCCCGAGATCCTCGGCCCGGTGGTGGATCTGCGGGACGGCACCGAGCGGGAGTTCGTGATGCCCGCCGAGTGCCCCGAGTGCGGCAGCGGCCTCCAGCCCGCCAAGGAGGGCGACATCGACCTCCGCTGCCCCAACGCCCGCTCCTGCCCGGCCCAGATCCGCGAGCGGTTGTACTATCTGGCCGGCCGCAAGTGCCTCGACATCGAGAACTTCGGCTATGTCGCGGCCACCGCCCTCACCCAGCCGCTGGAGCCCGCCACCCCGCCGATGCTGAACGAGGGCGACCTCTTCGACCTGACGATCGAGGAGCTGCTGCCCATCAAGTCCTACGTCCTCGACATGGACTCCGGCCTCCCCAAGCGCGACCCCAAGACGGGTGAGGAGAAGGTCGTCACCTTCTTCGCGAATCAAAAGGGTGAGCCGAAGAAGAATGCCCTGGCGATGCTGGAGAACATCCAGGCCGCCAAGGAACGCCCGCTGGCCCGCTTCCTGACCGGCCTGTCCATCCGCCATGTGGGGCCCGTCGCGGCGGAGGCACTCGCCCGGGAGTTCCGCTCGCTGGACCGGATCGCCGAGGCGAGCGAGGAGGAGCTGGCGGCCGTCGAGGGCGTCGGCGGCACCATCGCGACGTCCGTGAAGCAGTGGTTCGCCGAGGACTGGCACCGCGAGATCGTGGAGAAGTGGCGGGCCGCGGGCGTCCGCTTCGAGGACACGTCCAAGGGCGAGGACGAGGGGCCGCGGCCGCTCGCCGGGCTGACCGTGGTCGTCACCGGCACGCTCGCCTCGTACACCCGCGACGGGGCGAAGGAGGCCCTGCAGAGCCAGGGCGCCAAGGTCACGGGCTCGGTCTCCAAGAAGACCGACTTCGTGGTCGTCGGGGACAACCCCGGCTCGAAGTTCGACAAGGCGATGCAGCTGAAGGTTCCCGTGCTGGAGGAGGACGGCTTCGCCGTGCTGCTCAACGAGGGGCCCGACGCCGCTCGTGAGGCGGCTGTGGCGCAGCCCTGACGCGCCGTCGACGCGGCGGCGGGGGTGGCTCGCGGCGGGCCGGGGGAGTGCGCCGGCGAGGATGCCGCGCCCCGTGCGGCACCCCCGCCGACCCCTGCCCCACCCGGATCACGACCGGCGCCCGAACCAAGGTCGCCACCCCACTGGAGTAATGCCCGCATAGTCAGTGGGCATCACCCCTACAGCGCTTACCAGATGGCTACAAGAGGCCGTATCCCAATCGGGCAACCGCTGCCGATCGCTGCCCGCCGTAGCCTTCTGCGGCCTACTGTTGAGATGTGCGCCTGCCGTGGCGCGGGCACCGCCGGCTGTGAGAGGGACGGGCATGAAACCCACCGACAGCGCCGAACCGGCATCTCGGCTGCGCCGGGTTCCTCCGCCCGCGCTGCCGACGGTCTGTGTCACCGTGGCCGTGCTCGCGCTGGCCGCCGGGATCTGCCGCGTGCTCATCGACGGACACGCGATATTTCCCGGCCATACCGTCGGCTGGTCACTGGCCACCCTCACCGGCCTCATCGTCGCCCACCTCGTCGCCCTCGGCCGCGACCGCTGGTGGGGCGGCACCGGCTCCGGAGCCGCCCTCACCCTCGCCGTCCTGATGCTCTACGGCTGGCTCCCCGCCGTCCTGATCAGCATCGCCGTCGTCCTCCTCGTCGCCACCGCGCGCCGCCACCGCTGGCGGCAGGCGTTACTCCACGGCGCCGTCGACATCCTCGGCATCGGCGCCGCCGCCCTCTCCCTCGCCCTGTGCGGGGTCGTCGCCAGCGTCGAGAACCCCTGGCTCCCCGAGGACTGGCCGCTCACCGCCGTCCCCAGGATCGCCCTCGCCGCGTTCCTGTACCTCGTGGTCACCCGCGCCCTGCTCTGGTACTCCATGGCCCCGAGCGCCGGTCTCACCAGCATCGCCCGCACCGCGCTCGTACGACAGGGCCTCGTCGGCGGCGCCCTGCTCGGCATCGCCCCGCTCATCGCCGTCGTCGCCGACCACATGCCGCTGCTGCTGCCGCTGTTCGCCGTCCCGCTCATCGCCCTCGACTCCACGCTGTGGATCGCCCGCGCCCGCGCCGAGGAACAGCTCCGCGACCCCCTCACCGGCCTGCCCAACCGCCAGTGGCTGCTGGAGCGCACCTGGACCGCGCTCGACGAGGCCGAGCGGGCCGGGACCAGGGCCGCGCTCGTCCTCATAGACCTCGACCGCTTCCGGTCCGTCAACGACACCCTCGGCCACCTCGCCGGCGACCGGCTGCTCCTGCAGATAGCCGAGCGGCTGCGGCTGGCCCTGCCGCGCGACGCGGAGGCGGCCCGGCTCGGGGGCGACGAGTTCGCGGTGCTGCTGCCCACCGCCGACTCCCTCACCAGCGCCCAGCGCGTGGCGCGTTCGCTCGTCGCGGCGCTCGGCTCGCCGCTCGACCTCGACGGGCTCACCCTCGTGCTGGAGGCCAGCGCGGGCGTCGCCGTCTACCCCGACCACGCGCTCGACGCGGCGGGCCTGCTGCAGCGCGCGGACGTGGCGATGTACCAGGCCAAGCGGGACCGCAGCGGAGTCGAGGTGTACGAGACCCGGCGCGACGGCAACACCCGTGACCGGCTGGGCCTGTTGGGCGACCTGCGGCGCGCGCTGGACGCGGGCGACGTCGAGCTGCACTACCAGCCGAAGGTCGGCTTCGACGGGCACGTCGAGGGCCTGGAGGCGCTGGTCCGCTGGGTCCACCCGGAGCGGGGGAGGGTCTCGCCGGACGAGTTCATCGCGATAGCCGAGTCCTCCGGGCTGATGCCCCGGCTGACCGAGTACGTCCTGGAGACCGCGCTCGGTCAGGTCGCGAAGTGGCGGGCGATGGGCCTGGAGGTGCCGGTGGCCGTCAACGTCTCGCCGCGCGACGTCCACACCCCCGGGTTCGCGGGTTCGGTCGCGGCGCGGCTGGCCCGGCACGGTGTCCCGCCGGGGTCCTTGCAGCTGGAAATAACGGAACACGTCCTCCTGGAGGACCCCCAGCGCGCCGCGGACACCCTTGCCGGGCTGACGGGCCACGGCGTGAAGATGTCCCTCGACGACTTCGGGACGGGCTACTCCTCCCTGGTCCACCTGCGCCGCCTCCCGGTCAGCGAACTCAAGATCGACCGCTCCTTCGTCGCCCGCCTCGCCATCGACAACGAGGACGCGGAGATCGTGCGCTGCACGCTCGACCTCGCGCACTCCCTCGGCCTGCTCGTGGTCGCCGAGGGCGTCGAGGACGACGAGACCTGGGAGCGCCTGCGCGACCTGGGGTGCGACGCGGTCCAGGGCTGGCTCGTCGCCGCCGCGATGCCGCCGGACGAGATGACGGCGTGGCTCCGCCTGCGCAGCGAGAGCGGTTGGCACCGCGGCGAGAACAACCGTCTGCCTGCGGTCGCGCCGGTGGCGCCTGCGGCGCAGGCTCCGGCGGAGGAGGACGCGGTCACGTAGCGGCCCGGGCCGCGCCGGGGGCCTTGCCGGCCTCCACGATCGCCGCCGCGGCGGGATGAGCGGGCCGGGCTTGTGCCGACGGCCCTTCGGGCGCGGCACGTGACACTGCCGCCCGGCACCGCCGGTCCCCGTCCCCGGTGGCTGACCGCCGCCGCGGCGGGAAAGAGCGCGCCCGGCAGCGCGGAACCATTCCGGGCGCAGCCCGAAGCACCACCCACAGCCCGTGCCGCGCCCGCCCCGAAGGTGGGCCGCCGATCAAGGCCGCGCCCCACCCCCCCCGCCGCAGCGGCGCGCCGCAGGCCGGGCGCGCCCCGCTCCGAGGGAGGGCCGCAGATCGGGGCCCGGCCCCGTACCTCCGCCGCAGCGGCGCGCAACCCCCACACCGCAGTCCGGCGGTGCCCCGCCACCTCAGACGCAGCCGACGCGCCGCAGGCCGGGCGAGCCCCGTCCCGAAGGCGGCCCGCAGATCGGGGCCGCGCCCCACACCCCCCAGCCCGGCGGTGCCCGACCGCCCAGCCCCGCGGAGCCCGACGCGCCGCAAGCCCGGCCGCAGGCCGGGGAGGCCGGGGACACACCCGCGACAAGCGACGCCCCGGCGCAGCCGGAACCCGTACGGGGGTCACCCGGAACCCCACCCAGCCCAGCGGCAGCGAAACCGTTTCGCGGGCAGTCGTCGCGGAGCCATAGGATTGGGCCAATAACCCGCCCGGAAAACCGTCACGAAACCCTGAGGATCGCATGCCTGGCATCACGCGCGAGGAGGTCGCCCACCTCGCCCGGCTGGCACGTCTGGAGCTCAAGGACGAAGAGCTCGACCACTTCGCCGGACAGCTCGACGACATCATCGGCGCGGTCGCCCGCGTCTCCGAGGTCGCCGACCAGGACGTACCGCCGACGTCCCACCCGCTGCCGCTGACCAATGTCATGCGCCCGGACGACATCCGTCCGTCGCTGACCCCGCAGGAGGCGCTGTCCGGCGCCCCGGCCCAGGAGCAGCAGCGTTTCAAGGTGCCGCAGATCCTGGGGGAGGACTGACCATGACTGCTGAACTGATCAAGCTGACCGCGGCGGAGATCGCCGCGAAGATCGCCTCGGGCGAGGTCACCGCCGTCCAGGTGACCGAGGCGCACCTGGCCCGTATCGAGGCCGTCGACGAGAAGGTCAACGCCTTCCTGCACATCGACCGCGAGGGAGCCCTCGCGCAGGCCCGCGCCGTCGACGAGAAGCGGGCCCGCGGCGAGAAGCTCGGCCCGCTGGCCGGCGTCCCGCTCGCGCTCAAGGACATCTTCACCACCAAGGGGATCCCGACCACCGTCGGTTCCAAGATCCTCGAAGGCTGGATCCCGCCGTACGACGCGACCCTGACCCGCAGGCTCAAGGACGCGGACGTCGTCATCCTCGGCAAGACCAACATGGACGAGTTCGCCATGGGGTCGTCGACCGAGAACAGCGCGTACGGACCCACCGGCAACCCCTGGGACCTCACCAAGATCCCCGGCGGTTCCGGCGGCGGCTCCTCCGCCGCCCTGGCCGCCTACGAGGCCCCCCTCGCCATCGGCACGGACACCGGCGGTTCCATCCGCCAGCCCGCCGCCGTCACCGGCACCGTCGGCGTCAAGCCGACCTACGGCGCGGTCTCCCGCTACGGCATGGTCGCCTTCTCCTCCTCCCTCGACCAGGGCGGCCCCTGCGCCCGTACGGTCCTGGACGCGGCCCTGCTGCACGAGGTCATCGCCGGCCACGACCCGCTCGACTCCACCTCCATCGACGCCCCGGTCCCGCCGGTCGTCGAGGCGGCCCGGAACGGCGACGTCAAGGGCATGCGCGTCGGCGTCGTCAAGCAGTTCCGCGGCGAGGGCTACCAGGCCGGTGTCCTCCAGCGCTTCGACGAGTCCGTCGAGCTGCTGAAGGAGCTCGGTGCCGAGGTCGTCGAGGTGGACTGCCCGTCCTTCGACCTCGCCCTGGCCGCGTACTACCTGATCGCGCCCTCGGAGTGCTCCTCCAACCTGGCCCGCTTCGACGCCATGCGCTACGGCCTGCGGGTCGGCGACGACGGCACGAAGTCCGCCGAGGAGGTCACCGCCCTCACCCGCGAGGCCGGCTTCGGCGACGAGGTCAAGCGCCGCGTGATCCTCGGTACGTACGCCCTCAGCTCCGGCTACTACGACGCGTACTACGGTTCGGCCCAGAAGGTCCGCACCCTCATCACGCAGGACTTCGCGAAGGCGTTCGGGGAAGGCGGTGTCGACGTGATGATCTCGCCGACCACGCCGACCACCGCGTTCGCGATCGGCGAGCGCGCGGACGACCCGATGGCCATGTACCTGGCCGACCTGTGCACCATCCCGACCAACCTGGCCGGCAACGCCGCGATGTCGCTGCCCTGCGGTCTGGCACCCGAGGACGGGATGCCCGTGGGTCTGCAGATCATCGCGCCGGCCATGGCCGACGACCGGCTCTACCGAGTGGGCGCCGCGGTCGAGGCCGCGTTCAACGCCCGCTGGGGGCACCCGCTGCTCGAGGAGGCACCGTCACTGTGACCGAAAAGACCGGCAAGCTCGCGAAGGCCAAGGGCTTCAAGAAGTCCAAGCCCGGCACGTACCTGTCCATCGGCACCACGCTCTTCGGCGCCGTGAGCGTCATCAAGCAGGCGAAGAAGGCCAAGGGCGAGCAGGACACCCTCCAGCTCGTGGACGCCATCGTCTCCGCCGCCGCCATCGCCACCGGTGTCGCCCTGCTCGTGCGCGAACTGCGCCGGATGAGCAGCGACGACGTCCTCGCGGACTGAGAGGTTAGTTTTCCGTGACCACCATTGATCTGGTGTCGTACGAGGACGCCCTGGCGTCCTACGACCCCGTCATGGGCCTCGAAGTCCATGTCGAGCTCGGCACCAGGACCAAGATGTTCTGCGGGTGCTCCACCGAGCTGGGCGCCGAGCCCAACTCGCAGACCTGCCCCACCTGCCTCGGCCTGCCCGGCTCGCTGCCGGTCGTCAACGCGATCGGCGTCGAGTCGGCCGTGAAGATCGGTCTCGCGCTGCACTGCGAGATCGCCGAGTGGTGCCGCTTCGCCCGGAAGAACTACTTCTATCCGGACATGCCGAAGAACTTCCAGACCTCGCAGTACGACGAGCCGATCGCCTTCAACGGCTATCTGGACGTCCAGCTGGAGGACGGCGAGATCTTCCGCGTGGAGATCGAGCGCGCCCACATGGAGGAGGACACCGGCAAGTCGCTGCACGTCGGCGGCGCCACCGGCCGTATCCACGGCGCGTCCCACTCCCTGCTCGACTACAACCGGGCCGGCATCCCGCTCATCGAGATCGTCACCAAGCCGATCGAGGGCGCGGGCGAGCGGGCCCCCGAGGTCGCCAAGGCGTACGTCGCCGAGCTGCGCGAGCTCATCAAGGCGCTCGGCGTGTCCGAGGCCCGCATGGAGCAGGGCCAGATGCGCTGCGACGTGAACCTCTCGCTGCGCCCGAACGGCACCGAGAAGTTCGGCACCCGCTCGGAGACGAAGAACGTCAACTCGCTGCGCTCGGTCGAGCGCGCGGCGCGCTTCGAGATCCAGCGGCACGCGGCGGTGCTGTCCTCCGGCGGCACGATCGTGCAGGAGACCCGGCACTTCCACGAGGAGGACGGGTCGACCACGGCGGGTCGCATCAAGGACAACGCCGAGGACTACCGCTACTTCCCCGAGCCGGACCTCGTCCCGGTCGCTCCTTCCCGGGAGTGGGTGGAGGAGCTCCGCGCGGGGCTGCCCGAGCTGCCGCGCGTGCGCCGCAACCGGCTGCGCGAGGAGTGGGGCGTCTCCGCGCACGACATGCAGTCGATCCTCAACGCCGGTGCCGTCGACCTGATCGTCGCCACCATCGAGGCGGGCGCGGACTCCGCCTCCGCCCGGAAGTGGTGGATGGGCGAGCTGGCCCGCCGGGCCAACGAGGCCGGCACCGACCTCACCGCCCTGGAGATCACCCCGGAGCAGGTCGCGCGCGTGTGCGCCCTGGTCGCCGAGGGCGCTCTCAACGACAAGCTGGCCCGCCAGGTCATCGAGGGCGTGCTCGCGGGCGAGGGCGACCCGGACACCGTCGTCGAGAAGCGCGGCCTCGCGGTCGTCTCCGACGAGGGCGCGCTGGGCACGGCCGTGGACGAGGCGATCGCGGCCAACGCCGGGATCGCCGACAAGATCCGCTCCGGCAAGGTCGCGGCGGCGGGCGCGCTCGTCGGCGCGGTCATGAAGGCCACCCGCGGTCAGGCGGACGCGGCGCGCGTCCGTGAGTTGATCCTGGAGAAGCTGGGCGTCGAGGGCTGACGCTCCCGCCGCCTCCTGTGTGATGGCCGTCCCTCTCGCGAGGGGCGGCCATCGCCGTGTTCCGGCCCGGTACGGGCGCCCTCCCGCGAGCCGTAGAACCGCCTGTCTTATTACCGAAACCGCCTGAAGTCGGCCGTAGTTGGCCGGAATTCACCCGTATGCATCCCGGCTGTGGAAACGGTCCGGCATGATCGCACGGTGCGGGCCCACAGGGTGCTCGTACTCGATGTCTGGGGGTAGTTATGCGACGGTGGAGCAGAGCGCTGGCCGCGCTCGTGCTGGCGGGCGCCGGACTGACCGCGACGGTGGTCCCGGCGACGGCGCTCGACACGGAAACCGCGCTCACGGCGAGCTGTGACGCCGGCTGGGGGAGCCTCCCCAAGGCGAGCACGGACACCGCGTACAAGCCGCTGACCGGCATCAGGACCGGGCAGCACGAGTGCTACGACCGCATGGTCTTCGATGTCAGGACCACCGGCGGCCGCCCGATCGGCTACCGCGTCAGCTATGTCGACACGCTGTACCAGGACGGCTCGGGGGACCCGATTCCGGTCGGCGGCGCGGCCATCCTGGAGGTCCGCGTGGCCGCGCCCAGCTACGACCCGTACACCGGCAAGCCCACCTATCCCGGGCGCGCCGGACAGCCGCTGCCGGGCGTGAACCTCAGCGGCTACCGGACGTTCCAGGACACCCGCTACGCCAGCAGTTTCGAGGGTGACACCCAGATCGGACTGGGCGTGCGCGGGAAGCTGCCGTTCCGGGTCTTCCAGTGGGGCGACCGCGTCGTCGTCGACGTCGCGCACAGCTGGCAGTCGACCCGCTGACGCGACGGGAGCGACGTACGCGACGGCAGCGACAGACGCGTTCGGAGAGACGTACGCGATCGGAGCGTTGTACGCGACTGAGGTGACATGACGCGTGCGACCGGCGGCTGTTCACCGCCGGGTCGGCCGGGGGACTTCCCTCGGCCACCCGCCGCCACTACCGTCCCGCGGGTACCCATGGAGTGATCCGGACCGTGGGCCGTCGACTGGGAGGCCGATCGTGGCACACGGGATTCCGCGCGCGGACGAGGAGACGCCGGGCGGCGGGACGGGCGGCGGAGCGGTATCCCGCAGGCGCGCCCTCGCGCTCGGTGGCAGCGCCGGCGCCGCCGCGCTCGCCGCGGCCGGCTCGTTGCTGCCGCCGTCCCTCCGGAAGGTGATCGCGGCCGGTGGCGCCGCTCCGAAGAGCGCGCGCGAGGGTCTCGCCGACATCCGGCACGTCGTGGTCCTCATGCAGGAGAATCGTTCCTTCGATCACTACTTCGGCACGCTCCGCGGCGTACGCGGCTTCGGCGACCGCAATGCCGTCCGGCTGCCCGGCGGCGGCACCGTCTTCGAGCAGCCCGGCCCCTCCGGCCCCGTCCTCCCCTTCGGGGTGCGTGCCGCGGCGGCCGCCCAGCACAAGGACCTCCAGTACATCGGCGCCCTCGACCACAGCTGGAACGGCGGCGCCAAGGCATGGCGCGACGGCTGGATGGACGGCTGGATCGCCGCCAAGACGCCCGCCACCATGGCCCACTACGACCGCGCCGACGTCCCCCTGCACCACGAGCTCGCCGACACCTTCACCGTCTGCGACGCCTACCACTCCTCGATCCACTCCTCCACCAGCCCCAACCGCAACCACCTGGTCAGCGGCTGGACCGGCTTCGAGCCCGGCGCGGGCGGCGAGCGGGCCGTCGGCAACGACGCGTACGCCGAGGACACCCATCCCGGCTACACCTGGACCACCTACGCCGAGCGCCTCCAGAAGGCGGGCGTCGGCTGGCAGGTCTACCAGGAGTGGGACAACTTCACCGACAACAACCTGGAGTTCTTCGCGACCTTCAAGGCCGTCGCCCGCAAGGCCCTCGCCAAGGTCGGCGGCGTGCGCACCATGACCGCCTTCCACGAGAAGGTGGCCGCCGCCGACGAGGCGGGCCGCAAGCGCCTGCTGGCCCTCCTCGACGAGGGCGTCGCCGCGCTCACCGACACCGAGCGCACCCTCTACCGGCGCGCCCTGCGCCGGGGCGAGCCCGGCTCCCTGGCGACCGCGTTCGCCGCGGACGTGGCCGCCGGCACGCTGCCGGAGGTCTCCTACCTCGTCCCCTCGGCCGCCGACTCCGAGCACCCCGGCTCGTCCTCGCCCGTGGCCAGCGCCTCCATCGTCTACAAGGTCCTCGACGCGCTGGGCCGCAACCCCGAGGTCTGGCGGCACACGGCGCTGTTCATCACCTACGACGAGAACGACGGCTTCTTCGACCACGTGCCGCCGCCCGTGCCCCCGGCCGGCACCGAGGGCGAGTTCTGGCAGGGCCGACCGGTGGGCCTCGGCATCCGGGTGCCCATGCTCGTCGTCTCGCCCTGGTCGCTGGGCGGCTACGTCTGCTCCGAGGTCTTCGACCACACCTCGATCACCCGCTTCCTGGAGCGCCGCCACGGCGTCCGCGAGCCCAACATCAGCTCCTGGCGGCGGACCGTCTGCGGCGACCTGACCAGCGCCTTCGACTTCACCCGCGGCCGCCGCCCGCCCTCGGTGGCGAAGCCGGGCGCCGTGCCGCCCTTCACCGAGCGGTGGAACCCCAGGCCGCCCGCCGAGCAGCACATGCCACTCCAGGAGCCGGGCACCCGCCCGGCGCGCCCGCTGCCCTACCAGCCCGACGCGGACGGCGAGCTCACCGGTGAGCTCTTCCGGCTGCGGCTGCGCAATGGGGGCCGCTCCAGCGCGCACTTCGCGCTCTATCCGTACGCGGGGGAGTACGCCACGCCGCGCCACCGCGACGTGCAGACCGGCGCCACCTGGGACGTACCGGTGAGGAAGGGTGCGTACGCCTTCACCGTGACCGGCCCCAACGGCTTCCGGCGCGAGTTCGAGGGCACGGCCCGGGGCGCCGCCGCCGGTCTGCGCCTGGCCACCCGCCTCGACGCCGGCGAGCGCGAGCTGCACCTCACCCTGGTCAACCGGGGGCGTACGAGTCTGACCGTCACCCTGGCCGTCCACGGATACGGCACCGGGCGACCCCGTACCGTCACCCTCGCCCCCGGCGCGACACGGACCCTGCCGCACGCGGCGGGCCGGGCGGAGGGCTGGTACGACCTCCTGGTCGGCGTCGCGGAGGACCGGACCTTCAAGCGGCGGCTGATGGGGCACATCGAGAACGGCGGGGAGTCGGTCAGCGGCTGAACATCATCCGTCCCCCGGGTGAATCCTTCCCCTGTGTGGCCTAAACCACAAAAGGGACAAAGGATCTTTTTCCCCTGCCACAGTGGGTCAACAGAGGTCCCACCCGCATCCCGCGTGTCGACGGGGCCTTCCGCCCAGTAGTTCAAGCGCTCGGAAGCCACGGGTCATCTCCCGGCGAGCCCGACGCGATATCCCGGAAGCAGGGATCTTGACCTCACTCGCCCGGTGGTGCCTGCGCCGCCGTTCCGCCGTGATCGTGCTGTGGCTCGTCGCCCTCCTGGGCACCGGCGCGGCCGCCACCGTCGCCGGCTCCGCCTACTCCAACGACTACGGCGTACCGGGCACCGAATCCGCCCACGCGACCGCCCTCCTCCAGAAGGCGTTCCCCGGCGGTGGCGGCGACGACAGCATCGTCTGGCACACCGCCTCCGGCACCGTGCGCGCCGACGACGTCGAGCAGCGCATGACCGCCGTGCTGCGCCAGGTCGCGGACCTCCCCGGAGTCACCGGCGTCAGCGGCCCCTACGGCGCCGACGGCGCGTCCCGCGTCAGCCCCGACGGACACACCGCCTACGCCTCCCTGACCTTCGCCGCCGACGGCGGCGACCCGGACAAGGCCCAGGTCAAGAAGGTCGTCGAGACCGCGCGGAGCGCCGCGACCGACGACCTCCAGGTCGCGCTCGGCGGCAGCTCCATCGCCACCACCGAGGGCAAGAGCGGCCACCTCAGCGAGATCATCGGCGTCCTCGTGGCGGCGGTGGTGCTCTTCGTCGTCTTCGGCTCGCTCGCCGCCAGCCTGCTGCCCATCGCCACCGCACTCGTCGGCGTCGGCACGGCCGCCATGGGCACCGTCCTGCTCGGCCACCTCATGACGGTCGCCGACTTCGCGCCCATGCTGGGCACCCTCATCGGCCTGGGCGTGGGCATCGACTACGCGCTGTTCATCGTCACCCGGCACCGCAAGGGCCTGCGGGCCGGACTGTCCGTGCAGGAAGCGGCCGAACGGGCCGTCGCCACCACCGGGCGCGCCGTCGTCTTCGCGGGCGGCACCGTCTGCGTGGCGCTGCTCGGCATGCTCATCCTGCGGCTCAGCTTCCTCAACGGCGTCGCGATAGCCGCCTCGCTCACCGTCGTCCTCACCGTCGCCGCCTCCGTCACCCTCCTGCCCGCGCTGCTCGGCGTGATCGGCCACCGGGCGCTCAGCCGCCGCGAGCGCCGCGGCCTCGCCGAGCGCGGCCCGCGCCCGGAGGCACCGACCGGGCTCGCCGCCCGCTGGTCGGCGTTCGTCGAGCGCCACCCCAAGCTGCTGGGCACGGTGGCCGCGGCCGTCATGCTCGTCCTCGCCCTGCCCACGCTCTCCCTCCACCTGGGCACCTCCGACCAGGGCAACAACCCGGCGACCTCCACCACCCGCCAGGCGTACGACATGCTCGGCAAGGGCTTCGGCCCCGGCGTCAACGGCCCCCTCACCCTCGTCGCCGACCTCGACAGCGCCGCCGACCGCCTCGCCTTCAACCGCCTCCCCGACACCCTGCGCCACACCGAGGGCATCGCCTCCGTCACCCCCTCGACGGTCAACGGCAGCGGCGACACCGGCGTGATCACCGTCGTCCCCACCACCTCACCGCAGTCCGGCGCCACCAGCGACCTCGTCGAACGGCTGCGCGGCACCGTCCTGCCCAAGGCCACCGACGGCACGGGCGTGGACGTGCGGGTCGGCGGCCTGACCGCGAGCTACGACGACTTCGCGAGCATGATCCTCGGCAAGCTGCCGCTGTTCGTCGGCACGGTGGTGGGTCTGGGCTGCCTGCTGCTGCTCCTGGCCTTCCGCAGCATCGGCATCCCCCTGAAGGCGGCGGTGATGAACATCGCCGCGGTCGCCTCCTCCTTCGGCGTGATCGTCGCGATCTTCCAGTGGGGCTGGGGCAGCGAATCCCTGGGCCTCGGCGCCGCCGGCCCCATCGAGCCCTTCCTGCCCGTCGTGATGGTCTCGGTCCTCTTCGGCCTCTCCATGGACTACCAGGTCTTCCTGGTGAGCCGGATGTACGAGGAGTGGCTGGCCACCCGCGACAACACCCGGGCGGTACGGGTGGGCCTGGCCGAGACCAGCCGCGTCATCAACTCCGCGGCCGTCATCATGATCTCGGTCTTCCTGGCCTTCGTGCTCAGCGGCGACCGCGTCATCGCGATGTTCGGCATCGGCCTGGCCTCCGCCGTCGCCCTGGACGCCTTCGTCCTGCGCACGCTGCTGGTCCCGGCCCTGATGCACATGCTGGGCAGCGCGAACTGGTGGCTCCCGGCCCGGCTGGAGCGGCTGCTGCCGCGCATCAGCATCGAACCGCCGGCGGAGCCGGTCGCCCCGGTCGAGCCCGTGGTGATCCCCGTACGGCTGCCGAAGGAGGAGTCCGAGGTGCTGCTGGTCGGTGCCTCCAGGGCTCCCTGACCGGGCCCCGGGAGAGGGCGTTCAGCCCTGCCGGGGCCGTATGACGACATGGCCCGAGTCGAGGTCTATCGGGCCGTTCCCGGGGTCGGCGTCGCCGATGTCGTCACGGACCAGCTCCAGGCGGTTGCGCTCGTCCTCGGTGTGCTTACGGCCCGGCGCGAACAGTTCCTCCATCAGGTTGAACATCTCAACTCCCGTCGCGGCACTGACATTCCAGTGTACGGGGACGGGCGTACGAACCCGGTAAGCGCGATCGGAAGCGTCGGCCCGTCCCCGTCTCAGCGGACCTCCAGCCGCAGGATCCGGTCGTCGTCCGCGCCCGGCTTGCCACGGCCGTCCGTATTGCTCGTCGTCACCCACAGCCCGCCGTCGCCCGTGGCGACGACCGTACGCAGCCGCCCGTACTCACCGGTCAGGAACGCCTGCGGCGGGGCGACCGGCTTCGCGCCCCGCAGCGGGACCCGCCACAGCCGCTCGCCCCGCAGCCCCGCCACCCACAGCGAGCCCTTGGCGTAGGCGAGGCCGCTGGGGGAGGCATCGGCGGTCTTCCACTGCTCGACGGGGTCCTGGTAGCCGGGCCTGCCGCTCTTGCCCTCCACGCTCGGCCAGCCGTAGTTGCTGCCCGGCTCGATGAGGTTCAGCTCGTCGTAGGTGTCCTGGCCGAACTCCGTGGCCCACAGCCGCTTGTCCGCGTCCCACGCCAGGCCCTGGACGTTGCGGTGGCCCCAGGAGTAGATCACCGATTCGGTGCCCGGGTTGCGGGGCGCGGGGCGGCCGTCGGGGGTCATCCGGAGGATCTTTCCGCCGAGGGATTCCGCGTTCTGGGCCAGACCGCGCTCACCGCTCTCGCCCGTCCCCACGTAGAGCATCCCGTCCGGGCCGAAGGCGATCCGCCCGCCGTTGTGGACGGTGCCCCGGGGGATGTCCCGGAAGATGGAGTCCGGCGCACCGAGCCGCTGACCCGCGGGCTTGCGGTCGTCGTAGCGCATGCGGGCGACGCGGTTGTCGTCGTCGGTGGTGAAGTACGCGTACAGCAGGTGGTCGGAGCGGAAGTCGGGGGAGACGGCCAGGCCCAGCAGTCCGCCCTCGCCGCCGGCCGCGACGCCCGGAACGGATCCGACCTCGCTCTGCGCGCCGTCCTTGACCGACACCCGGATGATCTTCCCGGTGTCGCGCGAGCCCACCAGCAGGTCGCCGTCGGGCAGCGCCGCCACGCCCCACGGCGAGGAGAGCTTGGTGGTGAGGGTGCGGACGACCTTCACCGAGCCCTTGGCGGGCGCGGCGGGCGCCGGCGTCGAGGGACCGGCGGAGGCGGACGGCCCGCTCGCCGGCCCCGACCGCGGCCCCTCGCCCGGAAAACCCTCGTCGTCGGAGCAACCCGCCACCGCCAGGAGCACGGACGCGGCCAGCACGGCCGTGACGGCCCGGCCGGCGCGGGCGGGGACGCGGGGGCGTGTCACGCGTCGCATGGTTCGATCCTCTCGCCGGAAGCGGGGCGCGGGCCGGCCGGGGGCGCTGCGGCGCGGCTCTGTTCCTTATACACGCCCACCGGCACCCGACCCGCCGTACGGGGCGGGCCTCATACGCGACCGGTTCGTACGGGCCGGTCGCCCGAGCCGTCGGTACGAACCTCTCGCGGCGGCGGTCCCGCCGTAGGAGAACGCCCAGGCCGGCTCGGTGCCGTACGAACCCCTCGCGCGCACCGCTCCCTACCCGGGCCCCGTCACTCCCACGACCCCATCGCCCTCGGCAGCGTGGCTATCTCCGCGAAGTCCTCGGGTGTCAGCCGCAGTTGGGCCGCGCCCGCGTTCTCCACCGCCCATCGGTCCTTCTTCGTGCCCGGCACCGGCACCACATGCCGCCCCTGCGCCAGCACCCACGCCAGGGCGACCTGCGCGGCCGTCGCGCCACGGCGCCGCGCCACCCGCCGCAGCCCGGCCACGATCGGCTGGTTGGCGGCCATCATCTCCGCCGTGAACCGCGGATGCCGGGCCCGCAGGTCGGCCGGTTCGAAGCCCTGGCCCGGCGTGAGCGTGCCACTGAGGAAACCATTCCCCAGGGGCATCGCCGCCAGCAGCCCGACCCCGCGCGAGGAACACCACGGCACCAGCGACGTCAGCGCCTCCCGCGACCAGACCGACAACTCCGCCTGCACACAGCTCACCGGGAAGACCTGCTGCACGCGCTCCAGCTGGCGGATCGTCGCGTCGTACAGCCCGGCCCGCGAGCGGCGCTGCGCCCGCGCCCCGATCGCGCACCAGCCCAGCGCCCGCACCTTGCCCGCGGAGACCAGCTCCGCCATCGCCCCCCAGGTCTCCTCCACCGGCACCTCCGGATCGGGCCGGTGCAGCTGGTAGAGGTCGATGACATCCGTCTGGAGCCGCCGCAGCGACGCGTCGCAGGCCCGCTTCACATAGCCCGGCCGCCCGTTGGCGACCACATGCTGCTCGCCCACCAGCAGCCCGCACTTCGTCGACACGAAAGCCTCCGAGCGCCGCTCCCGCAACACCCGCCCCACCAGCAGCTCATTGGTGAACGGCCCGTACATGTCGGCGGTGTCCAGCAGGCTCGTACCGGCGTCCAGCGCCGCGTGCACCGTGCGCAGCGCGCCCTCGCCGCTCTGCTGGGAGGCCGTGTATCCCCAGTGCATGGGCATGCACCCCAGGCCGATCGCCCCGACTTCGAGCGCCGTCGCACCGATTGTCCTGCGCTCCACCGGCCGTACCCCTCCCGTTCCTCGCCCCCAAACTAACCTCTGCCGGCCGGCCCGCTTCGCATAGCCTCCAGGCATGAATGCAGATGACAGCGGTTTTGCCCGCCCCCTGGTCTGGCTGCCCATCCCACCCGAGGAGATCGAAGGGCTCCCCGCGAACCTGGAGTACGCCTGTTGGAACGGCGAACCGGACTACCCCACCGACCCCGCGCGCTGCGCCTTCTACGTCCCCCCGTACGTCACCCGCTCCGATGTGTGCGTGCGCCCCCTGGCGGCCATGACCGGCCTGCGCGTCGTGCAGACCCTCACCGCCGGTCTCGACCACATCCTGCCGTCCCTGTCCCTGCTGCCGAGCGGCACCCTGCTGTGCAACGCCCGTGGCCTGCACGACGCGAGCACCGCCGAGCTGGCCCTGGCCCTCACGCTCGCCTCGCTGCGGGACATCCCCGGGTTCGTCAGGGCGCAGGACGCGCAGGAGTGGCGACAGGGTTTCCGGCCCGCGCTCGCGGACAAGTCCGTGCTCATCGTCGGCTACGGCTCGATCGGCCGCGCCATCGAGGACCGGCTCGCGCCCTTTGAGTGCGCGCGGGTCGCGCGCGTCGCGCGCACCCCGCGCGAGAGCGACCACGGTCCCGTCCACGGGATCGGCGACCTGCCCGGTCTGCTGCCCGACGCCGATGTGGTGATCCTCGCGACGCCGCTCACGGAGGACACCCGCGGTCTCGTCGACGAGGGGTTCCTCGCCCGGATGAGGGACGGCGCACTGCTGGTCAACATCGCGCGCGGCGCCATCGTGGACACCAAGGCCCTCCTGGCCGAGCTGGAGAGCGGCCGGCTGCGCGCGGCCCTCGACGTCACCGACCCCGAACCGCTGCCCGCCGGACACCCCTTGTGGAGTGCGCCGGGAGCGCTCATCACCCCCCATGTGGGTGGACCTTCTTCGGCTTTCCTGCCCCGCGCCAAGCGACTGCTGCACGATCAACTGGCCAGATTCGCCCTGGACGCGCCCCTGCAAAATGTCGTAGTCGCCGCACCCTAGTTACCACGTAGAGGTACCGTTCGACTGCACTGAGTGTCCATAACGCCCTCGGCGATTACGCTACGTATATGAGCTATGTCCCTGAGTGACGACTCTGGTGTATCGTCCCGACGGGGGCTGGGCCGCGCACCGTACGGCCGCAGCGAAGTACCGGAACTCGAGGGGGGCGACGGGCGATGCACGGCCAATGGACGATCAACCCGACGCGGCTCACGCACCGACCAGGGCATCGCTGTGCGGCGATCCCGCTCCCACGGCAGAGGCGCTCCTGGACCGGGCCCCGGGGTGGGCCCTCGACCGGGACGGCGGCGCGGTGAGCGCCCCCGGAGCGGCGCTGCCCCGCCGGCCCGCCGGCGGACCCCAGCTCGCGTCCCAGATGCTGCTCGCCCTCGTGTGCGGTGGCTATGCGACAGGCGCCGCCCTCGGCTGGGGCTCCAAGGAGCTGGCCAAGGCCATGAGCGACTTCGGCCTCGGCGGCGCCGCCGCCCTCGCCGCCGTCTCCTGCTTCTGGTACGGACGCACGCGCAAGACCCGGTTCCGGCTCGCCTGGCTGCTGTTCGCGGTCTCCTCCGCCATGGCCGGCCTCGGCAACACCATCTGGGGCTGGTACGAGGTCGTTCTCGGCGGCGAGGTCCCCAGCCCGTCCCCGGCCGACTTCTGCTTCCTGCTCTTCGCGCCGCCGGCCATCATCGGCCTGCTGGTCCTCGCCCGCCGGCCCGTCACCCGCGCCGGCTGGGTCTGCCTGGCCCTCGACGCCTGGCTGACCGGCGGCTCGCTGCTGACGCTCTCCTGGAGCCTGGCCCTCGCGCACACCGCCCACTTCCAGGGCGAGACCGTCGCCCAGGCCGCGCTCAACCTGGCCTACCCCCTGTTGGACATCGCCCTGGTGTCCATGGTGCTGGCCCTGCACTTCCGGCGCTCGACCGCCAACCGCTCCGCCATCAACACCGCCATCGCGGCGCTCGCCCTGACCGTCCTGTGCGACGCCCTGTTCACCTCACCCCTGCTGCGCGAGCAGTACCGCTCCGGCCAGATCCTCGACGCCGGCTGGTTCGCGGGCTACATGCTGATGGCGTACGCCCCCTGGGTGGCCCGTGAGAAGGAGGACGACTCCGCCAAGTCCGGCCGCGCCGTCCACCACCCGCACCACCCCAGCCGGCCCATCGCCGGCTCGCTGGCCGCCCTCACCCCGTATCTCGCCGCCGCCGTCTGCACCCTGGGCATCCTCTACAACGTCCTGGACGGCCACCGCGTCGACCGCGTCGTGCTCTTCACCGGCTGCACGGTCGTCCTGGCCCTGGTCATCCGCCAGGGCATCATGCTGCTCGACAACATCTCCCTCACCCAGGAACTGGCCCAGAAGGAGAACCACTTCCGCTCCCTGGTGCAGGGCTCCAGCGACGTCATCATGATCGCCGCGCCCACCGGCATACTGCGCTACGTCAGCCCCGCCGCCGCCGGTGTCTACGGCCGCGAGGCGGAGGACCTCGTCGGCTCCGAACTGGCCTCGCTGATCCACCCGGAGGACCTGGGCAGGGTCGTCCACGAGGTCCGGCGCTTCCTCGCCGCGCCACCCGCCGAGGAGCCGACCACCCGGATCGAATGCCGCTTCCGGTCCGGCGACGGCGACTGGCTCAATGTCGAGTCCACCGTCAACCGCCACCACGGCGGCCTCATCTTCAACAGCCGGGACGTCACCGAGCGGGTCCGGCTCCAGGCCCAGCTCCAGCACACCGCCGAGCACGACCCGCTCACCGACCTGCCCAACCGGGCCCTGTTCACCAAGCGCGTCCAGCAGGCCCTCACCGGCCGCAGAGCGACCGACGCCGGCACGGCCGTGCTCTTCATCGACCTCGACGGCTTCAAGGCGGTGAACGACAGCGTCGGCCACCAGGCGGGCGACGAGCTGCTGGTCCAGGCGGCCCGCCGGCTCCAGGACTCGGTACGGGCCGGTGACAGCACCGCCCGGTTCGGCGGCGACGAATTCGCCGCGCTCATCATCGGTGACGGCACCCGCGACCCCGCCGCCCGCGAGTACCGCATCCACGAGATCGCCGACCGGCTGCGGCTCACCCTCTCCCAGCCCTACCGCGTGGAAGGAGGCACCGAGGTCCGCGTCGCCGCCAGCATCGGCGTCGCCTTCGCCGAGCCCGGCATCACCCCCGGCGCCCTGATGCGCAACGCCGACCTCGCGATGTACCGCGCGAAGCAGGCCGGAAAGGGCCGCGTCGAGCTCTACGCCCCGCAGATGCAGGCCGACGTGGTGCGCCGCGCCGAGCTGGCCACGCGGCTGCGCACCGCCCTGCACGAAGGCGAGTTCGCACTGCTCCACCAGCCGATCGTGGAGCTGGAGACCGGCCTGATCACCGCCGTCGCCGCCCAGCCCCGCTGGCGCTCGACCCAGGGGATACTGTTCACCCCCGCCGAGTACCTCCGGGTGGCCGAGAGCGAGCGCGGCGACGAGGGCGCGCGCGCCGCCGAGCTGGGCCGCTGGACGATCGAGAAGACCGTCGAGCAGGCCGCCCAGCGCTGCCGCGCGGGCCACTCCGCGCCCGTGTACGTACGCCTGTCCGCCACCCGCCTGATGGACAAGTCGCTGCCGCCCAAGTACCTCGAAGGGCTGTTGATCCGGCACGGCCTGCCCTCCGGCTCGCTCGTCCTGGAGCTGTCCGGAAGCGACCCCCGGGTGCCGCTGGACGAGCTGGAGCGGCGGCTCGTGGCCCTGCGCCGACTGGGCGTACGGATCGCCCTGGACGGCTTCGGCAGCGGCTATGCCGCGATCAGCGCCCTGCGCCGGCTGCCCATCGATACACTCAAGCTCGACCGCGGGCTGGTCGACGGCGTGGTCGAGTCCGCCCGGCTGCACAAGATCACCGCCGGGCTGCTGCGGATCGCCACCGACCTCGGCATGCAGTCCGTGGCCGACGGCGTCGACGCGTACGAGCAGGCGCTCGCCCTGCGGGCCATGGGGTGCACCCACGGACTGGGCGCGGCGTTCTCCGGACCCCTCGACGAGCATCGCCTGCGCCACACCCTCGACCTGGGTGCCTATCCGGTGCCCGGCGCGGCCGCGAGCGGCACGAACGTGCTGGTCGGCGGTGTGCTGCCGGTCAAGGCCGGGCTGCCGTCGAGCGTCCGTTCGGGGTCCGGAGGCGGCGCCGGATCGCTTGCCCATGCTCCATTGCGTTCAAATAATGAGACGCCCGTCCCACCCACTTGACACTCCATGTGCGCCGGGTGGAGGGTCAGAGCCATGCGCACCCGAATTCTCGTACTTGGAAAGCGCGTCGGCTGAAGCAGGCACCCTCCCAGGCCCTGCTGACCACTCCCGGCGCGCTCCCCTCGCTTGCCTCACGGCACGAGGGGTTTTTTGTTGCACTAGAACTACGCGGAACCACGCAGAACCGCCCAAATCCTCATCCGTCGAATCATCCGTCGAATCCTTCGAGAAGAGAATGTCGATGACCGAGCAGGCCACCGGGGCCCACCATCCGCAGCCGCGGGCCCGTAGCGGCGCGGCGCACCAGCCCGCCACCGTCGAGCACGTCACGGGTGCGCAGTCCCTCATCCGTTCGCTCGAGGAGGTCGGGGCCGAGATCGTGTTCGGGATCCCCGGCGGTGCGATCCTCCCGGCGTACGACCCGATGATGGACTCCTCGAAGGTCCGCCACGTCCTGGTCCGCCACGAGCAGGGCGCGGGTCACGCCGCCACCGGATACGCGCAGGCCACCGGCAAGGTCGGGGTGTGCATGGCCACCTCCGGTCCGGGCGCCACCAACCTCGTCACCCCGATCGCCGACGCCCACATGGACTCCGTCCCGCTGGTGGCGATCACCGGCCAGGTCGCCTCCAAGGCGATCGGCACCGACGCCTTCCAGGAGGCGGACATCTGCGGCATCACCATGCCGATCACCAAGCACAACTGGCTGGTCACCGACGCCGCCGAGATCCCGCGCACGATCGCCGAGGCGTTCCACGTCGCCTCCACCGGCCGCCCCGGGCCGGTGCTCGTCGACATCGCCAAGGACGCCCTCCAGGCCCGCACCACCTTCAGCTGGCCCCCGCACACCGACCTGCCCGGCTACCGCCCGGTGACCAAGCCGCACGCCAAGCAGATCCGCGAGGCCGCCAAGCTGATCACCCAGGCCCGCCGCCCGGTGCTCTACGTCGGCGGCGGCGTGCTCAAGGCCGGCGCGACCGCGGAGCTCAAGGTCCTCGCCGAGCTGACCGGCGCCCCCGTCACCACCACCCTGATGGCCCTCGGCTCCTTCCCCGACAGCCACCCGCAGCACCTGGGCATGCCGGGGATGCACGGCTCCGTCGCCGCCGTCACCGCCCTGCAGAAGTCCGACCTGATCGTCGCCCTCGGCGCGCGCTTCGACGACCGCGTCACGGGCAGGCTCGACTCCTTCGCCCCGTACGCCAAGATCGTCCACGCGGACATCGACCCCGCCGAGATCGGCAAGAACCGCGCCGCCGACGTGCCGATCGTCGGCGACGCCCGCGAGGTCATCGCCGACCTGATCGTCGCGATCCACGCCGAGCACGCCGACGGCCACACCGGCGACTACAGCGCCTGGTGGGCCGACCTCGACCGCTGGCGCGAGACCTACCCGCTGGGCTACGACCAGCCCGACGACGGCAGCCTCTCCCCGCAGCAGGTCATCCAGCGCATCGGACAGCTCGCGCCGAAGGACACCATCTACGCGGCCGGCGTCGGCCAGCACCAGATGTGGGCCTCGCACTTCATCGACTACGAGCAGCCCCGCACCTGGCTCAACTCCGGCGGCGCCGGGACCATGGGCTACGCCGTGCCCGCCGCCATGGGCGCCAAGGCCGGCGCGCCCGGCCGCACGGTCTGGGCCATCGACGGCGACGGCTGCTTCCAGATGACCAATCAGGAACTGGTCACCTGCGCCCTGAACAACATCCCCATCAAGGTCGCCATCATCAACAACGGCGCCCTGGGCATGGTCCGCCAGTGGCAGACCCTCTTCTACAACCAGCGCTACTCCAACACCGTGCTGCACGCGGGCCCGGAGTCCGACGGCACCGAGTCGCACGCCGGGACGCGGGTCCCGGACTTCGTGAAGCTGGCCGACGCCATGGGCTGCGTGGGGCTGCGCTGCGAGGACCCGGCCCAGCTGGACGCGGTCATCGAGAAGGCCAACTCCATCAACGACCGCCCGGTCGTCGTGGACTTCATCGTCCACCAGGACGCCATGGTCTGGCCGATGGTCGCCGCCGGCACCTCCAACGACGAGATCCTCGCGGCGCGCGGCGTCCGCCCGGACTTCGGCGACAACGAAGACGACTGAGGACGACGAGGAAGTCAGACATGACCAAGCACACGCTCTCCGTCCTGGTGGAGAACACCCCCGGCATCCTCACCCGGATCGCCGCCCTGTTCGCCCGCCGCGGCTTCAACATCGACTCCCTCGCGGTCGGCGTCACCGAGCACCCCGACATCTCCCGCATCACCATCGTCGTCAACGTCGAGTCGCTGCCGCTGGAGCAGGTCACCAAGCAGCTCAACAAGCTCGTCAACGTGCTGAAGATCGTCGAGCTGGAGGACAGCAACGCCATCCAGCGCGAGCTCGTGCTGGTGAAGGTCCGCGCCGACAACGAGACCCGCTCCCAGATCGTCGAGATCGTCCAGCTCTTCCGCGCCAAGACCGTCGACGTCTCCCCGGAGGCCGTCACCATCGAGGCCACCGGCGGCAGCGACAAGCTCGGCGCGATGCTCAAGATGCTGGAGCCGTTCGGCATCAAGGAGCTGGTGCAGTCCGGGACGATCGCCATAGGGCGCGGCGCCCGGTCCATCACCGACCGCAGCCTGCGCGCCCTGGACCGGTCGGCCTGACGCGCCCCCTGGCCGGAAGACCCGTTCCGGTCAGAAGCCCCCTTCCCGCTACCCCCCCTCACCCGCCCGTCATACGGTGGGACGTACAACCGGAAACCCGGAAACAAGGAGATACCTCACGTGGCTGCCGAGCTGTTCTACGACAACGACGCCGACCTGTCCATCATCCAGGGCCGCAAGGTCGCGGTCCTCGGTTACGGCAGCCAGGGCCACGCCCACGCGCTGTCGCTGCGCGACTCCGGCGTCGATGTCCGGGTGGGCCTGCACGAGGGCTCCAAGTCCAAGCAGAAGGCCGAGGAGCAGGGCCTGCGGGTCGTCACCCCGGCCGAGGCGGCGGCCGAGGCCGACGTCATCATGATCCTCGTCCCGGACCCGATCCAGGCCCAGGTCTACGAGGAGTCCGTCAAGGACCACCTGAAGGACGGCGACGCGCTGTTCTTCGGTCACGGCTTCAACATCCGCTTCGGCTTCATCAAGGCCCCGGCCGGTGTCGACATCTGCATGGTCGCCCCCAAGGGCCCGGGCCACCTGGTCCGCCGCCAGTACGAGGAGGGCCGCGGCGTGCCGTGCATCGCGGCCGTCGAGCAGGACGCCACGGGCAAGGCGTTCGCGCTGGCCCTCTCGTACGCCAAGGCGATCGGCGGCACCCGCGCCGGTGTCATCAAGACCACCTTCACCGAGGAGACCGAGACCGACCTCTTCGGCGAGCAGGCCGTGCTCTGCGGCGGTGCGTCCGCCCTGGTGAAGGCCGGCTTCGAGACCCTGGTCGAGGCGGGTTACCAGCCGGAGATCGCGTACTTCGAGTGCCTCCACGAGCTCAAGCTGATCGTGGACCTGATGTACGAGGGCGGCCTGGAGAAGATGCGCTGGTCGGTCTCCGAGACCGCCGAGTGGGGCGACTACGTCACCGGCCCGCGGATCGTCAACGACGCCACGAAGGCCGAGATGAAGAAGGTCCTGGGCGAGATCCAGGACGGCACCTTCGCCAACAACTGGATGAAGGAGTACCAGGCCGGTCTGCCGAAGTACAACGAGTACAAGAAGGCCGACGAGGACCACCTGCTGGAGACCACGGGCAAGAAGCTCCGCAAGCTGATGAGCTGGGTGGACGACAAGGAGTAACACCTCCGACGAGGTGCGGGGAGTCCCGGGGCCACCGCCCCGGGACTCCCCGCTGCCCCCGGTCGCCGGGCGGGCGGATCGCGTCCGCCCGTCGACGGGGGGCGACACGCGCCCGGACTGCGCCCACATGTCCGGCCCCGAGCGGGTGACGTTCCCCCATCCGCACCGGCGCGAGCCACAAGCACCGATACACTGCTCCGCAACAAACGCCGTAGGCTCACAGCGTCGTGCGTCTTCCACGCGGCTGCCCCCCTTCACCGCCTTGGGCCGTCGGGACGGCCATCCGCAAAGGACTAGTGAGGACCACGTGAGCACTGCTTCGTCCCGTAAACCTGTCGTACTCATCGCCGAAGAGCTGTCGCCCGCCACCGTCGACGCCCTGGGACCGGACTTCGAGATCCGGCAGTGCAATGGCGCGGACCGCGCCGAGCTGCTGCCCGCGATCGCCGATGTCGATGCCGTCCTCGTGCGCAGCGCCACCAAGATCGACGCCGAGGCGATCGCGGTCGCGAAGAAGCTGCGGGTCGTCGCCCGCGCCGGCGTCGGCCTGGACAATGTCGACGTCTCCGCCGCCACCAAGGCCGGCGTGATGGTCGTGAACGCCCCGACCTCCAACATCGTCACCGCCGCCGAGCTCGCCTGCGGCCTGCTCATCGCCACCGCGCGCAACATCCCCCAGGCCAACTCCGCGCTGAAGAACGGCGAGTGGAAGCGCTCGAAGTACACCGGCGTCGAGCTCTCCGAGAAGACCCTCGGCGTCGTCGGCCTCGGCCGCATCGGCGTGCTCGTCGCCCAGCGCATGTCCGCCTTCGGCATGAAGATCGTCGCGTACGACCCGTACGTACAGCCCGCGCGCGCCGCGCAGATGGGCGTCAAGCTGCTGACGCTCGACGAGCTGCTGGAGACCGCCGACTTCATCACCGTGCACCTGCCCAAGACCCCCGAGACGCTCGGTCTCATCGGTGACGAGGCGCTGCACAAGGTCAAGCCGTCGGTCCGGATCGTCAACGCCGCGCGCGGCGGGATCGTGGACGAGGCGGCGCTGGCCACCGCGCTGAAGGAGGGCCGCGTCGCGGGCGCCGGCCTGGACGTCTACGCCTCCGAGCCCTGCACGGACTCCCCGCTGTTCGAGTTCGACAACGTCGTCTCCACCCCGCACCTGGGCGCCTCCACGGGCGAGGCGCAGGAGAAGGCGGGCATCGCGGTCGCGAAGTCGGTACGGCTCGCGCTGGCCGGCGAGCTGGTGCCGGACGCGGTCAACGTCCAGGGCGGCGTCATCGCCGAGGACGTCAAGCCGGGTCTGCCGCTGGCCGAGAAGCTCGGCCGGATCTTCACCGCGCTCGCGGGCGAGGTCGCGGTCCGGCTCGACGTCGAGGTGTACGGCGAGCTCACCCAGCACGACGTCAAGGTGCTCGAACTCTCCGCGCTCAAGGGCGTGTTCGAGGACGTCGTCGACGAGACGGTCAGCTACGTCAACGCACCGCTCTTCGCGCAGGAGCGCGGCGTCGAGGTCCGGCTGACCACCAGCTCGGAGTCGGGCGACCACCGCAATGTGGTGACCGTGCGCGGCACGCTCTCCGGCGGCGACGAGGTCTCGATCTCCGGCACCCTGGCGGGCCCGAAGCACCTCCAGAAGATCGTGGCCGTGGGCGAGCACGACGTGGACCTGGCGCTCGCCGACCACATGGCCTTCCTGCGCTACGGCGACCGCCCCGGCGTCGTCGGCACGGTCGGCCGCATCCTCGGCGAGGCCGGCATCAACATCGCGGGCATGCAGGTGTCGCGTGCGACGGAGGGCGGCGAGGCGCTGGTAGCCCTCACGGTCGACGAGTCGATCCCGCTCCCGGTCCTCCAGGAGATCGCGGAGGAGATCGGCGCGGTGTCCGCTCGCGCGGTCAACCTGACCGACTGACGGTGACCGGCTGGTACCGGCCGGCCGACGCTGTTCGTACGGGCCCGGTCGCACCCCTGTCACGGGGGGTGCGACCGGGCCCGTTCCGTAGGCGGGACATGGGGCGCCGATGGGCCACGGTCGCGGTAAAGGGGGGAATCCGGGTGCGGACCGGTTGCCCGGTTGACAGGCTGGGCCCATGAACTCCCAGCTCACCGGTGCCCCCGACCGCCGCGAGGATGGTGACGTGACCGCCTGGATCACCACGCCCATCGAGGCGGGCCTCCTGCGCGGCGCCCTCGACGTGGAACGCACCGCGCACGGCGTGCTGCCGCACCGGCTGCCCGCCTGGGCCCGGAAGCAGTTCCCCGACGAACACCTGGCCATGGTCGAGGCCCAGCCCTCCGGCGTGCGGCTGGCCTTCCGTACCCGGGCCACCGTCATCGAGCTGGACGCGCTCCCCACGAGGACTTCCTACGAGGGTGCCCCGGCCCCCGCGGACGGTGTGTACGACCTGCGTGTCGACGGCCGTCCGGCCGGCCGGGCCGGTGTGGCCGGCGGCAACGTCCACGTCGTCGACATGGCCACCGGGTCCGCGGTCACCCACCCCGGTCCGCCCGGCACCGCCCGGTTCGCCGAGCTGGCCGCCGGCGAGAAGGACATCGAGATCTGGCTGCCGCAGGGAGAGGTCACCGAGCTGATCGCCCTGCGCACGGACGCCCCCGTCGAGGTCGCGCCGGACCACGGCCGCAGGGTGTGGCTGCACCACGGCAGTTCCATCAGCCACGGCTCCGCCGCCGAGAGCCCGACCGCGACCTGGCCGGCGCTGGCCGCCGCGCGCGGCGGCGTGGAGCTGATCAACCTGGGGCTGAGCGGCAACGCCCTGCTCGACCCGTTCACCGCGCGCGCCATGCGGGACACCCCCGCGGACCTGATCAGCCTCAAGATCGGCATCAACCTGGTCAACCACGACCTGATGCGCCTGCGGGGCTTCGCCCCGGCGGTCCACGGCTTCCTCGACACCCTCCGCGAGGGGCACCCCACCACGCCGCTGCTGGTCGTCTCGCCCGTTCTGTGCCCCATCCACGAGGACACCCCGGGCCCCGCCGCACCGGATTTCGACGGCGGCACCGTGTGCTTCCGGGCCCTTGGCGACCCATCGGACCGCTCCGGCGGGCAGCTGACACTCAACGTCATCCGGGATGAACTGGCCCGCCTCGTGAAGCAGCGGGCTGCCGACGACCCGCACCTGCACTACCTCGACGGCCGCTCGCTGTACGGCGAACCGGACTTCGCCGAGCTGCCGCTGCCCGACCAGCTCCACCCGGACACCGCCGGCCACCGCCGCATCGGCGAGCGCTTCGCCGAGCACGCCTTCGGCGACGGCGGTCCCTTCGCCGCCGGGAGCCAGGAGCCCACGCGCGCCACGCCTAGCTGAGGATGGCCACCGCCATGATCAACTGAGCGCCCCACTGGCCATGGACCGTCAGCGTACGCGCCTCGCCGAACGCCGCCCACCGCTTGGGCCAGTTGACGGCCAGCACGCCGAGGACCGCCGCTGTGACGAACCCTCCGTAGATCCAGCCGTCGGCCATCGCCGAGCACTGCTCGCCCTGCATCAGGCAGGCGGCCGCCCGTTCCGTGGTCAGGTACAGGATGAAAGCGACGACAGCCATGGGGACGAGCGCGATCAGTCCGGCGATCGCGCCGACGCGCGCCCCGCGGCCGTTGCCCGTGGACGGCTCCGTCCGGGGTGCGTCGGTGCCGGGGGCTGTTTCGGAAGGTGCCATGGCTCCATTCAACGCGGCGGGGAGAGGTGGGGGACGGGGGAGCGTACTCATTTCGGCTGAGTAGCCGGGCTCAAACTCCGGCCGGTCGGACCCGGGGGCCGGTCGGGGCCGATCGGGGCCCGGGGGAAATTCCCGGGCGTCCCGCGCGGGCACGGGCGATGATTCTGATCATGGACACGACGGATGAGCCCACGGCCGTCGGACGCCGCCCCTTCGGGGTGCTCCGGCAACGAGACTTCCGCCTGCTCTGGATCGGCGAGACCAGCAGCGGACTGGGCGCCAGCATCACCACCGTGGCCCTACCCCTGATCGCGGTGGCCGTTCTCCGAGTCGACTCCTTCGCCGTCGGCCTGCTGGCGGCGGCGGTCTGGCTGCCCTGGCTCGTCATCGGACTGCCGGCGGGCGCCTGGGTGGACCGACTCCGCCGACGGCCCCTCATGATCGCCTGCAACCTCGTATCGGCGGTCATGTACGCGAGCGTACCGCTCGCCGCGTGGCTGGACGCGCTCACCTTCGGCCACCTGCTCGCGGTGGCGGTGGTGTGCGGAATGTCGGCGGTGGTCTTCAACACCGCCTACCACGCGTACGTACCCGCCGTGCTCGACGGCCCCCACCTGCTGGAGGGAAACGCGAGGCTCCAGGGCGGCGAGGCCGCCACGCGGGTGCTCGGCAGGGGAGTCGCGGGCCTGATCGCCCAGGCGTTCGGCGCGGTGTTCGGGCTGCTCATCGACGCCGTGACGTTCGTGATCTCGACGGTGTGCCTGACGATGATCCGGGTCCGCGAACCGGCCCCGGCGGTGTCGGAATCGGCGCCCACGCTGCGCCAACAGATCGGTGAGGGCCTGAGGTTCGTCACCCGCGACCGCTACCTGCGGCCGATGGTGACGTACGGGGCGGTGGTCAACCTCGCGCTGATGGGGTACCAGGGGGTCCAGATCGTCTTCCTGGTGCGCGAGGTGGGGGTCACGCCCGCGACGGTCGGCGTCCTGATCATGGTCGGCAGCCTGGGCGGCGTCCTCGGCGGACTGCTCGCGGCCCCCGTCGGCCGCCGCTTCGGCACGGCCCGCGGAATGCTCCTCCTGCAGCTGCTCACCGGCCCCTTCGCACTCCTGCTGCCGCTGACCACGCCCGGCGCCGGGCTGCTGTTCTTCGGGGCCGGCGCGTTCGTCGTAGGGGCGGGGATCGTCGCGTGCAACGTCGTCCTGGGCGGCTTCCGGCAGAGCTACTGCCCGCCGCACCTGCTGGGCCGGGTCGTCGCGACGACGATGGTCATCAACCACAGCACGATTCCGCTCGGCTCGCTGCTGGCGGGGTTCCTCGGCGAGGTCATCGGCCTTCGGCCGACGATGTGGGTCATGACGGGGCTGCTGTCACTGTGCTGGCTGATCCTGGCGCTGGGTCCGATGCGGGGGCGGCGCGACCTGCCGGCCGGCTGCGCCGAGGCCGGCCGCGACATGACGCCCCGACCGGCCGCCGAAGCGGTCGCGGACCTTACGGAGTGAGCGTCGCCCGCCGGAACCGTTGCGCGCGGGCGCTCACTTTCCCCACCGGCTACCGGAGTTCACGGCCTGCACCTTGGTGCTGAGCAGCTCGGCGTCGGTGGCGGGGCGGGTCCGGCTCGGGTCGGCGTCCCATTCCCGCCCTCCGGCGGGCGGACGCAGCTGGAGTCGGGATCCGTCGCGTCCCATGACCTGATTAATTTGGTCAGGGCGCAGATCAGGTGGTCACTCCAGAGGGTGTGACCACCTGATGCACTTCTGCTTTTCTGAGCACAGACGCTGCGATTAGCGGACGGCGGCGGCTACTCGGTTCCGCAAGTATCGATCGCTGATCGTTTCGGCCGTGCGCCAGGCGGCGTCGCTGACCTCTTCGGTCTGGAGCCGGTGGACGTCGGTGGTGGTGCGGAAGAGGAACCTGAAGTCGATGTGCTGGTGGTCAGGCTCGCCCTTGGCCTCGTTGGCCGGGATCGGATGGACGTCGATGTGAACGGGCCGGTCCGCTGCTGCTGTGACGGATTCGGCGGGGATGCCGGTCTCTTCGGTGAGCTCCCGCAGTGCCGCTTCGAGGAGGGTGCCGTCCTGGGCTTCGAGGTGGCCGCCAGGCAACAGCCACTTGTCCAGGGCCAGGTGATGGATATGCAGGATGCGCCCGTCCGGCCGGGTGAGGATGGCTCCGGCGGTGGCGTGGCCACGAAATTCCTTGCGGCTGGCCAGGTCGGCGCCGTCGTCCAGAAGGCCGAGGAGGGGGGCCAGGGTGGGCTTCTCGTCGAGGTGTTCGTCGAGGTAGGCGTGGATGGTGGTGCGGATGTGGTCTGCCGTGATGGCCAAGTCGATCACCTGTTGAAGTAGGAGAGCCAGGTCGCCGCGATCGCGGCTCGGTCGTCCGCGCTGACCTCGTGGAGGCCGGGGGCCAGGTCAGCGCGGGTGAGCATCCTGATCGCGGCCAGGATCTCGGCCTGGACCAGGAAGATGAAGGGTCCGACGCTCGCGCCGTGCAAGAAGTTGACGGCGTTGCCGCCGTTGACGAGGTAGAAGTAGTGGCCGGTGGTCTGGTAGCGGGTGACGTGCTCGCCGACCATGGTGCGGGTGTAGACGTCGGGCAGTGCGTCCAGTTCGAGTTCGTCCTCCTTCGAGGTAACGGTGGCGACGTAGGCGCCGTTGCGCAGGTGGGAGAAGTCCTCACCCTTGAGGGACCGGGCGCCGGTCGCGCAGAGCACCAGGCCGGCGGTGGCCAGTGTGGCCTCTCGGTCGCGGGCGACGACGAAGCCCTGGGAGAGGGCCTGGGTGCGGCGGACGGGGTCGATGTCGCAGACGGTGACCTGGACGCCTTTGGCGTGCAGGAGCCGGGCGATGGAGGAGCCGAGTTTGCCGAAACCGATGACCAGGGCGGGGCGACCGTGGAGGATGTCGCCTCGGTCGCGCATGACGGCCTCGGTGGAGAAGACGATGGACTGGCCGACAAGGAAGTCTTCGGGGTCCTTCAGCGGCGAGCGGGCGACCGAGATGACGGGGCAGGGCAGTTTGTCGAGCTCCAAGTAGCGGCGGTGGCCGTTCTCGGTGTCCTCGATGACGCCGAGAACCTGGCCGGTGAAGCGGCTGTGCAGCTCGGCCAGGGTGGGGGCGAAGTAGCCGCCGACGTCCAGCAGGACCACGGGCTCGCCGGCCGCCCGGACCTCCAGGTAGTCCAGGGCGGTGTCGGGGTCGGTGAACAGCTCGCGGGAGAGCGTGTCACAGGGGATGGTCTGTTCGACCTCGCGCCGGGCGGAGGGGTGGATGGACTTCGGTTTGGGCAGCACGGCCCGCAGCCGGGTCATCGCGGCGACCGCGCGGACGAAGCCGGGACGTTCGGTGAGCAGGTGGGTGATCAGGAACGAGGTGGCCTGATCGGTGGGGGTGAACTGGGTGGAGATCTTGGAGAAGTAGGCGTCCAGCCGGGCGCGATCGAAGGGTTCCATGGCAGTTCCCTTTCGGTGAGTGTGGGGTCGTGCATGGGCGGCTGGTGGGTCAGAGGGTGCAGGCCAGGCCGAAGAGGAGCCGGTCGGCCGCGAGAGCGGCGTCGAGATAGGCACCAGGAGAGTGGCGGCCGCGGACTGCGGCAGGAGTGTCGTGGCTGGTGTGTCCGGGCGGGTGGGCAAGCAGGATGTGCGCGATGTCCTGTCCGTCGGGGCCGGTGCCCGACCACGTCCAGGCGCTCATGACTCGGCCTCCAGCGCCGGTGCGGGCCCGTGCCTCCACTGCCAGGCCCGAGAGCCGCTCTGTCCGGGGTGCCTGCGACGGGGCGGGCTAGGGGTTTCTTCGCGGACGAGCAGCAGCCGGGCTCCGGTCGCCGCGATGCGATTGCCCCGCGCTGTGGCTATGGCCCTGGGGCCCAGGTGGGAGGCGGAGGGCAGCACGACTCCGTAGGTGCCGGGCACTTCCAGCGCGTCCATCAGCCCGGTGAACGCCGCCGAGTTCACTGTGGTGACGCGCTCGGTGAACAGTCCGGACAACGTCAGCTCGTGCTGGCGGCAGTACTCGGCCAGCGAGACCTCCAAGGCTTTCTGACGGGCTGTGGAGACGTTGACCAGCCGCAGGAAGCCATGGACGACCGGGCCGCTGACGCGGCGGTGCTCGGTAAGAGGTTCCATGAGGTGACCGTCCAAGAGATCAAGGAGACGAAACAGGAAGGCCGCCCCGGGCAATAAAGGGGCTGTGACCTGGGACTGGAAGCGTCCTCCCTGACGGGCGGCGACGAAATGACGCGGCGTTGCACTTGCGTGGCACTTCCGTCCCCCGCATGCGTGCGCCGTGCTTGCATGAGTTCTCGGAAGGGAGCGACGCGTGGCGACCGTGCACCACTGGACCGGCCTGGAAGCCAGGGCCCTGCGTCTCGCCCTGCGGATGAGCGTCCGAGCGTTCGCCCAGCACCTCGGCGTCGCGGTGAGGACCGTCTCCAAATGGGAGAAATTACTGGCCACGACCGAGCCCCGCCCGGACACTCAGGCAATCTTGGACACCGCACTCGCCCGAGCGGACGCGGCGGTGCATCTGCGGTTCGAGACGTTCCTCTCCGAGGCCGGAGGGCCGCCCGCGACCACCCTCCGCGTCACTTCGGCCGGCCCCCGGGCCTGGGAGTACGAATCGTGGACCGACGATCTGGACCGGGTCGTCGTCGCTTTGAGCCGCCAGAACTTCGCGTTCGCCGACAACCTGCTGGGCCGGTGGCTGAACCGCTTCCGGCCGCCAGAGCTGGACGACAAGGGCCTGTATCTCCTAGCCCGCTCGACCGCCCTCATGGGCGACCTCAAGCGCGACCAGGGGACGGTGGTCGGGCCGCTCTCGGCCCAGCACGCGTATACCGGAGCCCGCTCGATCTTCACCCAGCTCGACATCCCCCGCCGCGTCGCCCAGCTCGACCTCTCCCTGGCCGTCGTCGCCGAGATGTCCGGCCGCCTGGAGACCGCCGCCCGCCACTACGAACACCTCGCCGTCGATGACCGGCTCGCCCGCCGCGACCGCGCAAGGGCCCGCCTGTGGGTGGGGACCGCACTGAGCAAGGAAGGCGAGCACGACCATGCGGGGCGCGTCATGCTCGCCGCGACCCGCGACTTCGAAGAACTCGGCGAGCCGGACGACTGGTCCGTCGCCCACCAGAAACTCGCCCTCGCCCACCGGGGCGCCGGCGTCCTGAGCAAAGCCCTGCACTTCATCGGCATCGCCCGCAGCACCGGAGTGATCGACTCTCCGATGCAGCGGGTGCGGCTGGACACCGCCCACGGACACATCCTGCTGTCCGACCCTGCCACCCTGGATGATGGCCTGACAGCCCTCGATCGGGCTGCGAAGCTGGCGGCCCAATACGGCATGAGCCACCAGCTGGCCAGCATCGAGAGCATCCGGAAGACCGCGGGGGCGGACGGCCCCCGGCGGCGGTGACCAGGGAGAGACGCCAGTGACGACGGACATCCAGCGGGCCATCACCGACGGCCAGCGTCAGCAAGCCAAGCTGATCTGGGACTACCACCAGATGGGCCACGAGCTCCGGCTCGCGGATGCCGCGATCGGCCTAGGCAGCCACGACCTGGGCGTCCCCGCCTTCTGTGCCGAGCTGTATCGATCCGGGCTCTTCCCCACCCTCGTCTTCTCCGGCGGCCCCAACCCCACCCACCCAGGACGCTTCCCCCGGGGCGAGGCCGTCCACTTCCGCGAGCACGCGCTCGACCTCGGCGTCCCCGACGAAGCGGTTCTGCTTGAGCCCAACGCGCGCAACACCGGCCAGAACATCACCTTCTCCCGCGATGTCCTGGCTGCCGCCGGGATCGCCATGAAGACCGTGCTGCTGGTCTCCATGCCTTATATGGAGCGACGCGCGTTCGCCACTGCCCGCAAGGTCTGGCCCGGGGTGGAGGTGGTCTGTGCCTCGGCGTCACTGGAGTTCGACGACTACTTGAAGACGATCGGCGACGAGAAGCTTGTCGTCGATCAGCTCGTCGGTGATCTGCAGCGGGTGATCGAGTATCCGAAGCTCGGCTTCGCCATCGAGCAGGACGTTCCGGAGGACGTGCATGCCGCATACGAATCTCTCCTCAAGGACGGCTTCGACAGCCGCCTGCTCAACACCTGAACCACCGCCGGGCGGTCGGTGTGCCATCCACCAGCCCAACTTCTTCCCCCGGCTTGCGACGCTGGCCAAGCTGTTCGCGGCGGACTGCTGGATCGTCCTGGACGACGTCCAGTTCACCCGCCGCGACTACCAGCACCGGACCCGCCTCGCCGCCCTGGACAACCCGGCTGACCGGCGGTGGCTGTCCATTCCCACCCATCTCCCCCTCGGTCGCCAGACGCTGATCAGGGACGCGGTGATGGCCGAGCCCGGACGGTCCCAGCAGCGGACTGCCCGCGTGCTCAGGCAGCAGTATGGGGCCAGCCCTCACTGGCCCGACTTCGAACAGGGCCTGGCCCCGGTTCTCGACGCCTTCGCCGGCGACCGGACGGCGGCCGTCGCCGAGGCATCCGCCCGGGCCTTGCTGGACCTCCTCGGCTGGCGAGGCCGCCTTCTCCGCAGCAGCGACCTTCCTGCCCGGCCGGGACGCTCGCAGCGGCTCGCTGACCTGGCTGCCGCCGTCGGCGCCCGCACGTATCTGTGCGGAACGGGCGGCATGCAGTACCTCCAGCCGCACCCCTTCACCGCCCAAGGCATCGCCATTACGCGGTTCATCGTCCCGACCGACGACTTCTGGGAGGCCGGCCGCGATATCAGTGCCCTGCGGGCCCTGATGCGCTTCGGGCCCCGGGCTCTGGCCGACAACCTGCGGGCCATCGCCGGCCAGAGCCGTGGCCTCAGCGTCCGACGGGGTGAGGCCAGGTGGGCAGAACCCGCACCCGCGAATCAGGGGCGGTCAGCTCCGTCCGCAGCTGTCGGTTCTCCGCCGTCAGCTGGTGGACCACCCTGACCAGGCCCTCGACGTCCGCTCAGTTCCGCGCGGCCCTCGCCGCCGCCCGTGCCGCGGAACCGTACCCGGACTCCTCGCGGCCGGCTCGCATCTGCTGGCGGTCGCCCGGGTGCCTGATCGATGCGGGACGGACCGGCCGCGCGCACGTGGCGAGGGTTTCCGACGCCAGTGGGCGAAGACCGTGCCGCCGCCCGCGTCGCGCCCGTACAGTCCGGCGAGGCAGCAGAACCCGCGTACGCGAGGAGACCACGTGACTTCCCTCATCCGGCACATCACCTTCGACTGCGCCGAGCCGCACGAGCCCTACGAGCTGGCCGAGTTCTGGAGCCGGGTGCTCGGTCACCCGGTCGATCCGCGGGACGAACCGGGTGACGACGAAGTCGCCCTGCGCGTGCCCGCCGGTCGGACCGGCCTGCTGTTCGTGCGGGTGTCCGAGAAGAAGACACTCAAGAACCGGATCCACCTCGACCTGCAGCCGGACCGGCCGCGCGACGAGGAAGTGGAGCGGGTGGCGGCGCTCGGCGCGACCGTCGTCGACGACCGGCGCAAGCCCAACGGCAGGGGCTGGGTCGTCTTCGCGGATCCGGCCGGCAACGAATTCTGCGTAGAGGCCAGCGCGGCGGAACGCACGGCGGCCGGCCTGCCCGCGTGAGCCGAGAGCGCCCGGCGTACCACCGCCGGGCGCCCGCCCCACGCGTATGCCGTACGCGTTGTCGCGTACCCGGTACGCGGACGGCGGCACCCCCTCTAGCCTTCCCGCATGGGTGCACTGGAACGGTCGGCCGCTCCGACCCCCGCCCCTTACCGCCGGATCGCCGCGGAACTCCGCGCCCGCATCGCCTCCGGCGAACTGCGCGCGGGCGACAAGGTCCCCTCCACCCGGCAGATCACCCAGGAGTGGGGCGTCGCGATGGCGACCGCCACCAAGGTCCTGGCGGTGCTGCGCCAGGAAGGGCTCGTACGGGCCGTGCCGGGCGTGGGTACGGTCGTGGAGTCGCCCGGCGGCCGGGCGGCGGGACCTCCGGCGCGCGCGCCCCGGCGCAATGGAGCGCGCGAGGGCGAGTCCGCGCTCACCCGGGAGCGCATCGTGCGGACCGCGATCGGCATCGCCGACGCGGAGGGCGCGGCGGCCCTGTCCATGCGCGCCATCGCGGCCGAACTCGGCGTCTCCACCATGGCGTTGTACCGCCATGTGCGGGGCAAGGGCGAGCTGGTCGTCATGATGGCGGACGCCGTCTTCGGCGAGGACGAGCCACCGGCCGACGCGCCCGAGGGCTGGCGGGAGCGCCTGGAGGCGGCCGCGCGCCGGCAGTGGGCGCTCTACCGCCGCCACCCGTGGCTCGCGAAGGCGATGTCCTTCATCCGCCCCCCGCTCCCGCCGAACGCCCTGGCCCATATGGAGTGGGCCATGGCCCCCGTCGTGCGGCTGGGCCTCGACCCGCGGGCGGTGCTCCACATCACCGTCACCGTCGCGGGTTTCGTGCGCGGCGTCGCCGTGAACCTGGAGGACGAGGCCGAGCGGGACACCCAGTCGCGGTTCCCGGCGATGGTCGAGAACGTCGAGTCGGGCCGGTACGCGAGGTACGGGCGCGGCCTGCGAGACCAGGGCGTCGACCTGTCCTTGGACTCGATGTTCGAGTTCGGGTTGCTGCGGCTGCTGGACGGGATGGGCGCGTACATCGCGGAGCGGCGCCCCGGTCCGTGAGGGACAGGGGCGCCGACGTGGCGTACGCGTGCTCGTAACCCGAGCCGGGCCGATTCTCAGTGCCGGGCGGCGGCCTCCGGGGTCCGCTCCGCCTCCCCGGCGGCCGGCGGCTCCGTACCGATGTCCGTCGGTACGCCCCGCAGCGCGGCCACCGTGAGGGCGGCGGCTACGAGGAAGAGCGCCGTGCCGCCGAGGGCCGCGACGTTCATGCCGTGCGTGAACGCCTCGCGGGCCGCGGTCAGGACGCTCTCGCCCGCCGTGCCCGGCAGTCGCGCCGCGACGGCCGCCGCGCCGCCGAGCGTCTCGCGCGCCGCCTCCAGCGCGCCGTGCGGCAGCTCGGCGGACAGCGCGTCGGTCACGTCGCGGCGGTAGACGGCCACGCCGGCCGTGCCGAAGAGGGCCATGCCCATGGCGCCGCCGAACTCCTGGCCGGTCTCCAGCAGCGAGGCCGCGGTGCCCGCCTTCTCGGGCGGGGCGGTGGCGAGCGCCATGTCGGAGACCAGGGCCATCACGATGACGATGCCGCAGCTGACGACGGCCGCGCCGACCAGCACGAGCGCCAGCGACCGGGGACCGCAGAGGGCGAGCAGCGCGTAACCGGCGGCGCCGATGACGAAACCGGCGGCCATGACGTACGCCTTGGGAAGCCGCTGGCCGAGGGTGGCGGCCACCGGAGCGGTGATCCCCACCGCGAGCGAGGGGACGGTGCCCCACAGCGCCGCCTCCAGCGGGCCCTTGCCGAGCACCGACTGGAGGTACTGCGTGGTGAAGTACGCGGAGCCCATCATTCCGAAGGTGGCGAGGGTGTTGAGCCCGATGCCGACGCCGAACGCCTGGTGCCGGAACAGCGCCCGGCTGATCATCGCGTCGCGGCGGGTGCGCTGACGGTGGACGAAGACGGCGGCGACGGCCAGCCCGGCGGCGACGCACGCCGCCATGGGAAGGGAGAAGCCGTGGGCGGCGATCTCCTTGATCCCGTAGATCACCGGCAGCACGGCGCCCATCGACAGCGGCACGCTCGGCAGGTCGAACCGGCCCGGGGCGGGGTCCTTGAACTCCGGTACGAGCAGCGGCACCAGGACCAGCAGCAGCACCATCGCGGGCACGTTGATCAGGAAGACCGAGCCCCACCAGAAGTGATCGAGCATCAGCCCGCCCAGCACCGAGCCGAGCGCGATGCCGCCGGCCATGGCCCCGCTCCAGATCCCGATCGCCTTCGAGCGCTGCTTGTCGTCCCGGAACAGGTTGCGCACCAGGGCCATGGTGCTCGGCATCAGCGTCGCGCCCCCGATGCCGAGGACGGCCCGCGCCGCGATGAGCATCTCGGGGTTCCGGGCGTACGCGGCGGCCACCGAGGCGGCGCCGAAGGCGGTGGCGCCGAAGAGCAGCAGCTTGCGGCGGCCTATCCGGTCGCCGAGCGACCCCATGGTGATCAGCAGCCCGGCGAGGGCGAAGGCGTAGCTGTCGAAGATCCACAGCTGCTGGGTGCCCGTCGGCTCCAGCTCGTTGCTGATGGCGGGGATGGCGAAGAAGAGGACGGAGACGTCCATCGAGACCAGGAGGAGGGGCAGCAGGAGGACGACGAACGCCGTCCATTCCTTGCGCCCGGCACGTACGCCGGAGTTCGTCATGCCGGTGACTATACGGACGTCTTAAACGCTTGTCTATGACGCTTGTATAAGACGGCCGTCATGCACCTACGGCATGCGCGCGGATCATGTACGGACGTCTGAGACGGTTGTCTTGTACGGGTGTCTGGTACACGCGTATGGCCGCGGTTAGGCTGCTGACATGGGACATCGTGAAGATCTGCTCGAAGGCGCCAAGGCGTGCCTGCTCGACAAGGGCTGGGTGCGGACCACCGCGCGCGACATCGTCGCCGCCTCGGGCGCCAACCTGGCCTCCATCGGTTACCACTACGGCTCCAAGGACGCGCTGATGATGGCGGCCTTCCTCAAGCTGACGGAGGAGTGGGGTGACGAGGTGAGCCGGACGCTCGCGGCCGGCGCCGGCGAGGGCGTCTCGCGCGGCGAATACCTCGCGGGCGCGCTGGACGCGCTGATCGGGGGGTTCGAGAGGGATCGCCGGTTCTGGGGGGTCCAGCTGGAGGTGATCGGGCAGATGGGGGGCAACCCCGAGCTGAAGAAGTGGTTCGCCGAGGTCCAGCCCAGCGGCCGGGAGGGCATGGTGGCGATCTTCGAGGGGGTTCCGGACACCGAGGTGAGCGAGGAGGCGACGCGCACCGCCGGCGCGTTCTACCACGCGCTCTTCATCGGGACGTGGGTGCAGTGGATCGTCGACGCGAAGACCGCGCCGACCGGTGCCGAGCTCGTCGAGGGCATGCGGCGGGCGCTGGCCGGCACGGTCCTGGACGCCCCCGCCATCGACGGGAAGTGACCTCACGTCGGCCGCGGCGCACCCACGCCGTCGCGGCCGTGCCGGGGGGTGACATCTGTCCAAAACGCTCTCCCCTGAGACATATTCCGGCGTTGTACGGGATATGGCCGAACTAGGCATGGCGCGAAGGGGCGGTGGAGCTTGGACTGGACGTACTGGATGTAGAGGGCAACAGTCCGTACGCCTGGAAGGTGAGCCATGACCGACATCGGGACCCGCTCCACAGCCTCGCCGGCCCCCTCAGCTCCCGCTTTCCCCCGCGACCGCACCTGCCCGTACCAGCCACCGGAGAGCTACGGCGCGCTGACGGCGAACGGGCCGCTCACCCGCGTCACGTTGTACGACGGGCGGGTGGTGTGGCTGGTGACCGGCCACGCCGAGGCCCGGACGCTGCTCACCGACCCGAGAGTCTCCACCGACCGACAGAATCCGGCCTTTCCCGTGGTCGCGCCGCGCGCCGAGTCGCAGCACACCGTCGTCCTCCCGCTGCTCGGCGTCGACGACCCCGAACACGCCCGGCAGCGCCGCATGCTGATCTCCCGTTTCGGCCTCAAGCGCGTCAACGCCATGCGCCCCCAGATCCAGGCCGTCGTCGACAGCCTCATCGACACCATGCTCGCCAAGGGGCCCGGCGCGGAGCTCGTCTCCGCGTACGCCCTGCCGCTGCCCTCGATGGTCATCTGCTCGCTGCTCGGCATCCCCTACGAGGACCACGACTTCTTCGAGACCCGGTCCCGGGACCTGCTCGCCGCGCGTACGGACCGCGAGTCGACCGCCGCCCGCGACGAACTCCGCGACTACCTCCACCGGCTCGTCGACCGCAAGGAGACCCACCCGGGCGAGGGACTCCTGGACGAACTCATCGCCGAGCGGCTCGCCGAGGGACAGCTCGACCGCGACGAGCTCGTCATGATGACGCTGCTGCTGCTCGTGGCCGGCCACGAGACCACCTCCAACATGATCTCCCTCGGCACGTACACCCTCCTCGAACACCCCGCGGAACTGGCGGCCCTGCGCGCCGATCCCACGCTGATGCCCGGGGCGGTGGAGGAGCTGCTGCGCTTCCTGTCCATCGCCGACGGGCTCGTACGCGTCGCCACCGAGGACATCGAGATCGCGGGGCGGACCCTGCGCACCGGCGACGGGATCATGATCGGTACATCGGTCGTCAACCGCGACGCCGCCGCCTACGACGCCCCCGAGACCCTCGACATCCACCGCTCGGCCCGGCACCACGTCGCCTTCGGCTACGGCATCCACCAGTGTCTGGGCCAGAACCTGGCCCGCGCGGAAATGGAGATCGCCCTCACCACCCTCGTGCGGCGGATACCCACGCTGCGCCTGGCCGTCGCACCCGAGGAGGTGCCGGTCAAGCCCGGCGACACGCTGCAAGGACTCTTCGCTCTGCCCGTCACCTGGTAACCCGGCAATTGAGAGATCGGAAGCGCACGATGAGCAACATCCGCATCAGTATCGACAGTGACATGTGCATCGGTTCGGGCCAGTGCGCCCTCACCGCGTCGAACGTCTTCACCCAGGACGACGACGGCTTCGGCACCGTCCTGCCCGGCCGCGAGGACGGCGCCGGCGACCCGTTCGTAAAGGAGGCGGCGCGGGCCTGTCCGGTTCAGGCGATCACGATCGAGGAGGGGTAGCACCGGGCGACCCGAAGGCGCGCGCGACGCAATCGTCCAGCACGGCCCCGAAGTCGCCCGGTGCGGCGGCTTCGGGCGCCTCCGCCCGTACGTCGTCCGCGCCGACGGCCAGGAAGTCCACATCGGCCCGCCCGTCACGGAACAGCACCACCGTCAGCCCCGAGTCCTCGGGCCCGTCGACCTGGATCCCGACCGAGTACGGCACGGTCACCCGCGCCCGGTCGGTCTCCAGCGGCTGCGGCCACGACGCGTCCGCGTCGACCCAGGTCACGGCCCCGGCCATCAGCCCACGCGCCTGCCAGCCGGGCAGGCGGCGGGTGATCTCGGCGGCGGCCAGGTCGAGGTCGATGGTGGGGGTGGTGTCGTCGAGGGTGTCGTCCGTCATCGGACCATGATCGCCGAGTGGGCGGGTCGGCCCGCCCCGTGCTCCGGAATTTCGCGGAGACGGCCTCGCCCTGATCATCCTTCTGCCACCCTCTGGTGTCCATGAACTCCATGGATTCCGCGAACCGGTGCGGCGCCGCGCGGCGTCGACCGCGTACCGCCGTCGCCTTCGCCGTCGTCGGCGTCCTGTGTTCCGTGGCCGCGTGCGGCGGTGGGCACCCGTCCGTGGGCGGTCGGGCAGCCGAGCCGAAGGCCGCGTCGACGGCCTTCCCGGAAACCCCCACCGCCAGGTTCCAGGGCGCGTGGCCCACCCCGCTCGGCGAGACCGATCCCGCCGACGTGGTGACGCTGGGCGCGAGCCTTGCCTACGCCTATGACCGGGACGACGTCGGTGTCACCGCCTACCGGCTGGACTCCGGTGACATCGCCTGGCACACGGCCGTCCCGGGCGGCGGCAGCGTCGCCCAGGTGCCCCGCCTCATGGGCGACGAGGTGATCGGTGCCTTCGCCACCACCGAACAGGGCGAGGGGACCCACCCCGACCGGCACGGCATCACGGTCATCGCCCTGGACGCCGGCACCGGCAGGACCTTGTGGACGCGCGAGATCCCTGGAGACAGCGCCGCGGCCGTTCCCCATGTGGTCGGCGCCGACGCCGAGCACGTACTCGTCGCCTCGTACGAGGAGGGCTACGCGGAGACGCCACCCCTGTCCGCCCTGCTCGACACGCGCACCGGCCGGGTCCTCTGGATCGACACCGACTTCAAGGGGGTGGATCTGGAACGGTCGGTGGCGGTCGGCGTGCGCCGCGACGGCGATTTCGCGGGCAGGTCCACCTCCGACGGCTCCCGGCTGTGGAAGCGGGACCTCCGACTCGGCGAGGCGCTGACATCGGACCCCGGACCCGGACTGACCTGGGCCGACGGAACCGAGGCGGGCGGCACCCTGCTGATCGACCCCACGACCGGCGCGACCCGCCTGGACTCGGGCGACACCTCGCTCGACGAGTGCCACTACGACGGCTGGAACACCACGATCTGCGCCGGAGCCGACGGTTCCGGCGACGCGACCGTCTGGGCCGTGGACGTGCGCACCGCGCGCGTCCTGTGGCGCCTGCCCGACGGACCGGCGAACCGTATCGCGCCCGAGATCACCTCGGCGTGGCACGGGACGGTCTACGCCCGGGCCGAGCAGGCCATGACGCTCGACGCCCGCACCGGCAGAGACCTCCGCACGGACATCGGTCCGATCTCCCCCGACCTGGTCAACGACGGCTACGGCCTGGTCTACGACCCCTCGGCCCGGTCGGTCGACGTCTACCGGGCCGGCGCCGCATCCGACTCCGGCTGAGCGCCTACCGGGCAGCGGTTCCTGCGGAAACGCGCGAAAGTCTTGGTGATCGCCGGTTTCGCCAACCGGGGTTCACCGGCTGTGCAGGGCTCAGCCGCATCCGCAGGTCGCCGGCCGGGCGACGGGCGTTCGCGCCGGCGCACCTCCGACCGCTTGCCGAACGCCTTGCCCCGCCCCGCGCGCCGCGCACGCCGTGAGAGGCGCATGCCCGCCACAAGACGGCGCCGCCGACGCCCTCCAGGAGCCGTTGTCCCGCCCCCTGCGGCTCCTTGCCCCCTCCCCGGCCCGCACCTAGCCTTGCTCGGGTGCGCCGAAGAACAATTCGGTCAGCACCTATGCATAGAGCCGCAATTCGTTCGAGGCTCGAGATCTCAGCACCGAATTCGCGTGACGCTCCGCAACTGACGGCTGTCCCGGGCCGTGACCCCGTGTCGGGCCGCACGACAGCGCCGCCCCTCGCCCGCAGAAGGAGAAGTCGGCATGGATGCTGAGCCCATTGCCTTGGTAGGGATCGGGTGCACGCTCCCCGGCAAAGTGCACGGGCTGGACGACATGCACACCGTTCTGCGGGAAGGGCGGGACTGCGTCGAGGAGATCCCGTCCAGCCGGTGGGACGTGGACGCGCTCTACGACCCCGATCCCCTGGCCCTGGGCAAGACCTATGTCCGCCACGGCGGATTCGTCGACGACGTCGACCGTTTCGACGCGGCGTTCTTCGGGATCTCGGACGCCGAGGCGGTCCGCATGGATCCGCAGCAGCGCCTGCTCCTGCAGACCGTGTGGCACGCCCTGGAGCATGCCGGGCAGGACCCCCTCGACCTCAGGGGCAGTAGCACCGGCGTCTTCCTGGCGATGATGAACAGCAACAACTACTCAGTCCTCAAGCACGACGTGGAGGGCCTCACCGGCATCACGGCCTACGACTCGGTGGCCGACGAGATCAGCATCAGTGCCGGCCGTATCGCCCACTTCCTCGACCTGAAGGGGCCGTGCCTCACGGTCGACACCGCCTGCTCGGGGTCGCTGACCGCGTTGCACCTGGCCCGGCAGTCCATCCTCACCGGCGAGTGCGACTCGGCCATCGTCGCCGGGGTCAATCTGATCCTCGCGCCCGGGGTGCACATCTCCTTCTGCAAGCTGGGTCTGTTCTCCCGCAGCGGGCAGTGCCGGGCGTTCGACGCGAAGGCGGACGGCTACGTCCGCAGTGAGGGCTGCGTGGCCGCGCTGGTGCGCCGTCAGTCGCTCGCAGAGGAGCGCGGCGATCCCATCCTGGCCAGCGTCATCGGCACCGCGATCAACCATGACGGGCGTACCCCCGCGCTGACCGCGCCCAGCGGCCGGACCCAGGAGTACGTCATCCGCTCGGTGCTCTCCCGTACCGGCGTCGATCCCGCCCAGGTCGGCTACGTCGAGGCGCACGGCACCGGGACCCCGGTCGGGGACCCCATCGAGATGAACGCCATCGCCGGTGCCTACGGCCACGCCCACACCGCGGACCGGCCGCTCTACGTCGGGTCGGTGAAGAGCAACTTCGGTCACACCGAGGCCGCCGCCGGTCTCCTCGGCGTCGTCAAGGCCGCCCTCTCCCTGCACCGCGAGACCATCTACCCCAGCATTCACCTCGACCGGCTGAACCCCAAGATCGACCTGAACGGCGCCGCGGTGGAGGTTCCCGGGGAACCCGTGCCCTGGCCCCGGGGGGACGTCCCGCGCCTGGCCGGAGTCAACTCTTTCGGCTACAGCGGCACCAACGCCCATGCGATCCTGCGCGAAGCACCGCGGCCACGGCCCCGTGACGGCGAGGCGGAGCCACGCCCCGCCGAGCTGCTGGTCCTGTCGGCCAAGTCCCCGGAGAGCCTGGACAGGCTGGCCGGCCGCTGGGCGGAGTATCTGTCGCGAAGCGACCAGGAGACCCTGCCGGAGGCCGTGTTCACCGCCGCCGCCGGACGCGCCACGCACCGCCACCGCCTCGCGGTGACCGGGCAGGGAACCGTCGGGATCGCCAACGACCTCCGGCTGTGGCGGACCCACCGGACGCCTCCGTCGGTCAGCAGCGGCCATCCTGCCAAGCCCGCCCGGACCGCCTTCGTCTTCACCGGCCAGGGCGTGCAGTACCCCGGTATGGCCCGCGAACTGTACGGCACCGAACCGGGCTTCGCCGCCGCCGTCGACCGGTGCGCCGAGGTGCTCGACGGCGAACTGCCCGTGCCGCTGCGGCAGCTCCTCTTCGAGGAGCAGTCCCCGGAGGCGCTCGACGACACGCGCCTGGCCCAGCCGGCGCTGTTCGCCGTCGAGTACGCGCTCGCCGCCCAGCTGCGCTCCTGGGGAGTCGTCCCGGACGCGGTGGTCGGGCACAGCGTCGGCGAGATCGCCGCCGCGTGCGTCGCCGGCATGTTCTCCCTGGAGGACGCCGCCCGCTTCAGCGTGCTGCGTGGCCGGCTCATGGGCGAGCTGCCGCGCGACGGGGTGATGCTGGCCGTGGACGCGGACCCGGAGACCGTGCGGGGCTGGGTGTCCGGGCGGGAGGCCGACGTCTCGATCGCCGCGGTCAACGGCCCGCGCTCCGTGGTCGTCTCGGGCCGGGCGGAGGCCGTGGAGGAGGTGGCGCGCCGCGCCGAGGCGAAGGGCAGCCGGACCGCCCGGCTGCGCACGTCCCACGCCTTCCACTCGCCGCTGATGGACCCGGTTCTGCCCGACTTGGGCAAGGCGGCCGCCGGGCTGCGCCCGGCCGCACCGGCGGTGCCGGTGTTCTCCAACGTGACGGGCGAGGCCCTGACCGGGGCCGAAGGGCCGGAGTACTGGAGCCAGCAGGTCCGCCGGCCGGTCCGGTTCCACGACAGCATGCGCGCGGTGGCGGCCCTGGGCTGCACCGTGGTCGTCGAGATCGGTCCGCACCCCGCCCTGCGGGCGCACATTCCGGAAGCGTTCGGCGCCACCGGCGTCACGGTGATCCCCACCCTGCTGCGCGACCGGCGGGACGTGCGCAACCTCCTCACCGCCGCGGGCGCCCTGTTCACCGCGGGGGCCGCGATCGACCTGCCCGCGCTCTACCGCGGCCCGCGCCACCGCCGTACCTCGTCCGCCCCGCAGTACCCGTTCCGCAAGGACCGCTACTGGCTGACGCCCGCGCCGGACGCCGGCCGCGGCGAGTCGGCGGAACCGGCCCCGCGCCGGCAGTCCACGGTCCCGGCGGCTCCGGCCGAGCCGCGTCCCGCCACCCGGACCGTCCACCGGCACGAGGTGCGGCCGGGAACGCCGTGGGCGGACCACCGCATCCTCGGCTCGACCGTCTTCCCGGCCACCGGCTACCTGGACCTGGCCGTGAACGCCTACGCCTCGGTCAACGGCCACGGCTCCGCGCCGGTCGAGCTGACCGACGTCGGCTTCGTCCGGCCACTCCTCCTGGCCCCCGCCAGGACCAGCAGCGTCCAGGTCGACCTGGAGGGCGAAGGGCCCGCGACGGACGGCCGCTTCCGGTTCACCGTGGCCGGAGGGGACGGCACGCCCCGGTACTGCCAGGGGAAGGCCGGGCCGGCCCCGCAGCAGAGCTCCTCCGGGACCCGTCCCGGGGAACTGCGCGCGGCAATGTCCGCGGAGCTCGCGCCCGGGCGGCTCTACGGGCAGCTGCGGGAGGACGGCATGGAGTACGGCGCGAGCTTCTCCACCGTCCGCGAGCTGTGGCTCGACAAGGCGGGCGGCCAGGCGTTGGGCCGGATCACGGCCGCTCCCGACGGGGCGTCGCACGTGGGCCACGAGCACCGGTTCGCCACCATGCTCGACGGCTGCTTGCACCTGACCGCCGCGGCGGCGCGCGACGGCGCGGCCAGGGGCACCTACATCCCGGTCGGCATCGGCCGCATGATGCTGCGCGGCCCCCTCCCCGACCAGGTCTGGGGCCACATCCGGCTGCGGCCCAACGACACCGGGACCGCGTTCACGGCCCGGCTGCGCGTCCTGGACGACACCGGGAACGTCCTCGCGGACCTGGAGGACGTCGAGTTCCGGCGCATCGCCTCGCTCACCGACACCTCGGCGGTCCCGGCCGCACCGGCCGACAGCCACTCCCGGGACGGCAGCGACTCGCGGCAGAAGCTGCGGGAACGCGTCGAGCCCCTCCCGGCCGAAGAGCGGCGGCAGGCGGTCATCGGCTGGCTCACCGACGAGATCGTCGACACCCTCGGGCGGATGTCGGCCGAGCTGGAGGTCGACATCCATCATCTCGACCCCTCCCTGGCCCTGCTGGAGATCGGCCTGGATTCCCTGAGCATCACCGAACTCCAGCGGCGCATCCAGGAGAAGCTCGACTTCCGCTTCAAGGCGATGGAGGCACTCGAATACCAGAGCATCGAGGAACTGGCGGAGTACCTGCTCCAACGGGTGATCCTGGCGGAGGCGGCCGGCACGGCCACCGCCCCGATGGACTCCTGAACCTGTCCTCCCACCGCACCCGGCAGATCCCACCAGAGGGGAAGTGCCAGCAACCGTGTTGAGCCCCGACTTCGTCAACAGCTACCTCGACAGCCACCTCGGCGAGCGCCAAGTCAACAAGATCCAGCACGGCTTCCCGTCGCCGCGCTTCTGGAACGACCTGTCCGTGCCACTCGAAGAGATCAGGGAGGACCGCCGCCGACTGCGCGAAGCGCACGGCAAGTCCCCGGTGTTCCTGTACATCGGCGTGCCCTACTGCATCAAGACCGACCCCGGCAAGTGCGGGTACTGCCTGTTCCCCGTCGAGGAGTTCCAGGGCAACGCCGCACTGGAGAACTACTACGGCTACGTGGAACGCGAAGCCGAGATGTACCGGGAGCAGATGGAGGGCACCGTCCTCGCCGGGGCCTACTTCGGCGGGGGCACCTCGAACCTCTACAGGGCCCCCGTCTACCACCGGATCATGGACATGGTGCGCCGTCTCTTCCCCGAGATCCCGGAACAGGCGGACCTCACCCTGGAGGGCATTCCCCAGCTCTTCACACGGGAGAAGATGCAGGCGATCAGCGACTCCGGGATGAACCGGATCAGCATGGGCGTCCAGCAGGTCAACGAACGGCTCAACAGCCTCAGCGGGCGCAAACAGACGACCAAGCACGTCATCCAGAGCCTGGAGTGGGCCCGCGAACTCGGTCTGTCCGCCAACGTGGACCTCATCTTCGGCTGGCCCCAGCAGACCGTGGACACCCTGTTGGAAGATCTGGAGACCCTGGTCTCCTGGGACGTCCACGACATCACGCATTACGAGCTGAACGTCGGCGGCCCGACCGACTTCGCGCTCAACCGTTACCACGAGCTGCCCAGCACCCTGGCCAACCTGGAGATGTACCGGGCGGGGCGGGACTTCCTGCTCGACCACGGCTACCAGCAGCTGTCGACCTACAACTTCCGCCGCCCCGGCGATCCCACGGCCCGGGACTTCCGCGAGGGCTACACCACCCGCTTCGACCACCTGGACACCCTCGGGCTCGGCTACGCGGCGATCACCTTCTTCGGCAACCCCGCGCTACCGCCGGACCGCTCCTGGTCGTTCATCAACCACCGCAGCCTGCCCCAGTACAAGGCGGCGATCGACCACGGCCGGTTCCCGGTCGAGCGGGGCTTTAGGCACACCCCCGACGACTGGCTGATGATGCTGCTTTTCCGCAGCCTCATCAGCACGGAGATCGACCGGACCCAGTACCGCGCCGCCTTCGGCCTCGACGTCTACGAGAAGTTCGCCACCGTCTGGGACGCCCTGGCCGAGCGGGGCTACGCGGAGATCACCCCGGAGCGGATCCACCTGGTCGGCGACGGCGCGTTCTACGCCCCCATGATCTCCGGCCTCCTCGCCGAGGAGCGCTACCGCGAGCTGCGCGAGGAGGCCGCACAGCGCAAGAAGGAGTCGCGCCGGCCCGCCGCCGCGACGGGCGTGACGCTGCCGGTGCCCGGGGCGGGCAGTGGCGGATGACCTCCCCCTGGCGGGGCGCGGCTGCGTTGTCACCGGCGGATCGCGGGGCATCGGCGCCGCGGTGGTGCGGCTGGCGCTGGCACAGGGCGCCGACGTCGTCTTCGGGTACCACAGCGGAGAGGAACGGGCCCGCGCCCTGGCCGAGGAACTGCGCGCCGCCCACCCCGGGCGGCGCTGCGTCCCGCTGTACGCCCAGGTCGCCGACGCCGAGGAGGCCGAACGCTTCACCACTGCGGCCCTGAACCATCTGGACCGGTTCGACGTCCTCGTCAACAACGCCGGCGTCACCCGTGACACCCTGTTTGCCCGCATGGTCCCGCAGCAGTGGCACGAGGTCATCGCCACCAACCTCGACAGCATGTACACCGTCACCAAGCCGCTGCTGATGCCCCTGGTGAAGCAGCGCAGCGGCGCCATCGTCAACATCGCCTCCTCGTCCGGGCTGCACGGCGTCCCCGGCCAGACGGCCTACTCGGCGGCCAAGGCCGGCGTCATCGGCTTCACCAAGGCCCTGGCCAAAGAGATCGGCGCCCGGGGCGTCACCGTCAACGCCGTCGCCCCCGGGCTCATCGAGACGGACATGACGGCGGCGATGCCGGAGGACAAGGCCGAGTTCCTGAAGTCCATGATTCCCGGGCAGGCGTTCGGCTTCCCCGAGGACGTGGCACACCTGGTGTGCTTCCTCGCGTCCGACCACGCCCGCTACATCACCGGGCAGGCCATCGAGGTATCCGGCGGCCTGGTCGTCTGAGAAGCCGGGCGGCCCGGAGGAACCACGCCTCCGGGCCACCCGACTTCCGACTGCGGCATGGGGCCCTCAGCCGAGGGCCCCATGGCCGCCGCTCACCCGGATCAGGCCCTCCTGCGCCAGGGTGGCCACCAGCGTCCCGTCGCGGGTGAAGACCCGCCCCAGGACCAGTCCCCGCCCTCCGCAGGCCACCGGGCTCTCAAGGGCGCAGAGCAGCCACTCGTCCGCGCGGACGGGGCGGTGGATCCACACGGTGTAGTCGATGCTCCGGCCGCTGGCATGGAACCACGAGATGCCGTGCCGGACCAGGACCGTCTCCAGCATGGTGACGTCGCAGATGTACACCAGCAGGCAGGCGTGGAGCAGGCGTTCGCGGCCGGCGGTCGCCCCGGACGGCAGTTCGCCCTTGGCTCGTACCCATACCTGAGTCCGGGAGGACACCAGCGACGGGTCCTTCTCCGCGTCGAAGCCCAGCGGGCCGACGAAGCGCAGCTCGTACGGCTTCCCAAGGGGTTGCATCACCTGGCCGAACGCCGTGGTCAGCCGCTCCTCGTAGGTCGGCAGGCTCTCCGGAGCCGGGACGGGCGGCATGGGGTCCTGGTGGCCGAGGCCCGGCTCGGGGCGGTGGAAGGAGGCGGTCAGGGCGAACATCTCCCGGCCGCGCTGGGTCGCGTGAACCCGTCGGGTGGCGAAGGAGGCGCTGTCCTTCACCCGCTCGATCCGGTAGTCGAAGGGCGCGGTCGGCAGGGCGGGCCGCAGGAAGAAACAGTGCACCGAGTGCACGGGCAGCCCAGTGGATACCGTGCGGCCGGCCGCGGCCAACGCCTGGGCGGCCAGATGCCCTCCGTACACCGGGGAGGACCGCTCCAGGGGCGGGCGCCCGACGAAGTGGTCCCCGTCGCCCCCTTCCGGAGCGGGGGCGAGATCGAGCAGGCCGAGCAGGTCCGGCAGCGCACGTTCCTGATCCATGGACCCCACTTCACCTCGGCGTCACCGCACGGGAGCCAGTATCTCCACCGCGGACCCGGCCCTCAACCGAACCGCCCGAAGGCGCGGCCGGGTTGCACTGCCGACTGGACGCGGGCCGGTGCGGTACCTCGGAGTCACGCGTGGTGAACAACCGCCGTGAACCCGACGGCTCCGTACGACCTCGGGTCCGCGCTCGACCGGGGAGGCCCGCCTATGTCCGATCGCTTCGGCGCGGCGCTGTACCGGCGGCGTGCCGCCGTGCTGTGGGTGAGCGCGCTCGTCCTCGCCCTGACCGCGATCGGCGGTCTGGGCGTGGAGAACCGGCTGGTCCACGGCGGGTTCTCCGACCCCCACGCGCAGTCCTCCCGCGCCGGGCGCCTGGTGTCCGAGCACTTCCCCTCCGCCGGTGACGACCTGGTGCTGCTGCTGAGCGGGGCCGGCCCTGTCGACTCACCGGCGGTGGCCTCCCTGGGCGCCGCGCTGACCCGGCGCGCCGCGCAGGCCCCGGGCGTGCGGGCGGCCACGCCGGGGGTGAGCGGTGCGACATCACGGATTTGCCGGTCCGTTGTCGACGAAACGCCTTCATGGTCAGCGAAGCGCCTACAGCCGCGCCGCCTTCAACGCCATGTGCAGCAGCAGCCGGTCCTCGCCGTTGTCCAGGTCGAGGCCCGTGAGCTGTTCGACGCGGGACAGGCGGTAGTAGAGGGTCTGGCGGTGGATGCCGAGGGCGGCGGCCGTGCGGCCGGCCTGGCCGGCGTGGTCGAGGAACGTCTCGGCCGTGCGGGCCAGTTCGGCGTGGGCCGGGGCCAGCAGGGGCCGTACGGACATGTCCGCCGCCGACTCCGGCGGCAGCACGGCCAGCACCCGGTAGGGGCCGATGCCCGACCACTCCGCCACCGGGCCCAGGCGGGGCTCCGCGGCCGCCGCGCGCGCCGCCGCGAGGGCCTCGCCCCACGCCGCCGGCAGTTCCGTCAGGCCCCGGCGCGGAGCGCCGAGCCCGGCCGCGGCGGCGGACCGGCCGCCCGCGCGCGGCGAGCGCAGCAAGCGGTCGGCGGCCGTCAGCGCCGGCGCCGCCGACGTCGTGGCCCGCAGCCGGATCAGCGCCGCGAGCGCCGCCGAACCGTCCGGCAGGGCGTCCGGCACCGCGCAGAGCGCGGCCACGCCCGACTGCGCGGCCAGCGTCGAGCCAGGACCGTCCGCCGGGGGCTGATCGGCCTCGCCCGCCGGGCCGTCGGATTCGCCCACCACCTGCCACGGCGCCACCGCGACCACCGCCAGCGGCCCGTCCGCCGAGGACCCCAGCGACTCGCGCAGCGCGGCCCGCGCCGCGTCCCGCCCGCCCGGCCGGGCCGTCAGCAGCTCCCGCAGCAGCTCGCCCAGCTCGGCGCCCGCCCGGGCCTCGGCGGCCAGCAGCGCGCCGATCCGGGCGGCCGTCTCCATCGCCTGGGCCAGCCGGGGATCCGCGAACGGCACGCTCAGGTCCAGCCCCGCCAGATGCTCGTCGTCCAGCAGCCACACATAGCCGTGGACCACACCTCGATGGCGTACGGGCAGACAGATGCGGCCCTTGAACACCCCCGCCGCCGGATCCGGGGGAATCCGCAGCGGCGCCTGCGCCCGGGCGATGCCGAACGCCTCGAACCACGCCCGTACGGCCGCCGTCGACCGCCGCTGGAGGATCGACCGGGTCCGTACGGGGTCCATCGTCAGTTCGAGATCGTCGTCACCGCCGTGGGCGCCGAAGGCGATCAGCCCGAAATCCCGGTCCTCCAGGGTCGCGGGCGCGCCGAGCGCCGCCGAGATCTCGTCCACGAGCTGCTGATAATCGCCTCGCATGCCGGGCGCACCCCTTCCTTCTCCGATCCCTCGCCGACCCCGTGCCGGCCGACCTCGTGAACGCACGCCTACCAACGGAAACCCATTGTCATACATCTGTCTGAGATCCCGGCCACGGATGCGTGACAGCTGTCGATGGCAGAGGATCGAGGCGATCTCTAGGTTTCACGATGAGTTACTTATGCCGTCCCCCGCCGTGGGGACAGCCGTCATCGTGGAGGTGCCCCATGCTGGGTCCCGTGATCCTCGCTGCGTCGCGCAGCGACAAAATGCGCCGCTTCGTGTCGGCCGCCCCGGGCACCAAGCAGGTCGTCGACCGCTTCATCGCCGGTGAGACGGTCGACCACGTGATCCCGATCGTGCGGGACGCCGCGGCCAAGGGCCTCGAGGTCACCCTCGACGTCGTCGGCGAGGACATCACCACGGTCGAGCAGTCGTACGCCGCGCGCGACGCCTACCTGGAGCTGGTCGAGCGCCTCAAGGAGCTCGGCCTCGGCGAGAAGGCCGAGATGTCGGTCAAGCTCTCCATGTTCGGCCAGGCGCTGGAGGGCGGCCACGAGCTGGCCCTCGCCAACGTCCGCCCGGTCGTCGAGGCCGCCGCCGCCATCGGCACCACGGTGACCCTGGACGCCGAGGACCACACCACCCTCGACTCGATGTTCGCCATCCACGAGGAGCTGCGGAAGGACTTCCCGAAGACGGGCTGCGTCATCCAGGCGTACCTCTTCCGCACCGAGGACGACGCCCACCGCCTGGCCGCGGCCGGCAGCCGGGTGCGTATCGTGAAGGGTGCGTACAAGGAGCCCGCCTCCGTCGCGTTCCAGGACAAGGCGGAGATCGACAAGGCGTTCGTCCGCATCGTCAAGATCCTGATGGCGGGCGACGGCTACCCGATGATCGGGTCGCACGACCCGCGCCTGATCGCCATCTCGCAGGAACTGGCGCGGCAGGCCGGGCGCAAACTGGATGAGTACGAGTTCCAGATGCTCTACGGCATCCGCAGCGACGAGCACCTCCGGCTGGCCGCCGACGGCCACCGGATGCGCGTGTACACCGCGTACGGCACCGACTGGTACGGCTACTTCATGCGCCGCCTGGCCGAGAAGCCCGCGAACCTGCTGTTCTTCGCCCGTTCCATCCTCACCACGGGCTGAGCACACCCGACTCCGTCCCCCCGAGACCCCCCGATCGAAGGAGACACGGCCATGGACGCTGTGACCCAGGTCCCCGCCCCGGTCAACGAGCCGGTGCACACCTACGCCCCCGGCACCCCGGAGCGCGCCCGCCTCGAGGCCAAGCTCAAGGAGCTGGCCGCGAACCCCATCGACCTGCCGATGACCATCAACGGTGAGAAGCGGATGGGCGGCGGCGAGCCGTTCCAGGTCGTGCAGCCGCACAACCACGCGGCCGTCCTCGGCACGTTCCACCACGCCACCACCCAGGACGCCCAGGACGCGATCGACGCCGCCCTGGCCGCCGCCCCGGCGTGGCGCGCGATGTCCTTCGACGACCGCGCCGCGATCATCCTGCGCGCCGCCGAGCTGCTGGCCGGCCCCTGGCGCGAGACGCTGGCCGCCTCCACCATGCTGGGCCAGTCCAAGACCGCTCAGCAGGCCGAGATCGACACCCCGTGCGAGCTCGTCGACTTCTGGCGCTTCAACGTGCACTTCGCGCGCCAGATCCTCGCCGAGCAGCCGGTCGCCAACTCCACCGGTGTGTGGAACCGCAGCGACCACCGGCCGCTGGAGGGCTTCGTCTACGCGATCACGCCCTTCAACTTCACCGCCATCGCCGGCAACCTCCCGACCGCCCCGGCCCTCATGGGCAACGTGGTCGTCTGGAAGCCGTCCCCGACCCAGACCCACGCCGCGGTGCTGCTGATGCAGCTGCTGGAGGAGGCGGGCCTGCCCAAGGGCGTCATCAACCTGGTGACCGGTGACGGCATCGCCGTCTCCGAGGTGGCCCTGAACCACCCCGAGCTGGCCGGCATCCACTTCACCGGCTCGACCAAGACCTTCCAGTACCTGTGGAAGACGGTCGGCAACAACATCGAGAAGTACAAGTCCTACCCGCGTCTGGTCGGCGAGACCGGCGGCAAGGACTTCGTCGTCGCCCACCCGAGCGCCGACCGCGCCATCCTGAAGACCGCCCTGACCCGCGGCTCCTTCGAGTTCCAGGGCCAGAAGTGTTCGGCCTCCTCCCGTGCCTACGTCCCGCGCTCCATCTGGGAGGACGGCTTCAAGGAGGAGTTCGCGGCCGAGGTCGACGGCATCACCATGGGTGACGTCACCGACCTGTCGAACTTCATCGGCGCCGTCATCGACGACCGCTCGTTCGCCAAGAACAAGGCGGCCATCGACCGCGCCAAGGCCGACCCGACGTGCACGATCGTCGCGGGCGGCTCGTACGACGACTCGGTCGGCTACTTCGTCCGCCCGACCGTCATCGAGTGCACCGACCCGGCCAACGAGGTCTTCACGACCGAGTACTTCGGCCCGATCCTCGCCGTCCACGTCTACGAGGACGCCGACTTCGACGCGATGCTGGCCCAGATGGAGTCCGTCTCGGCGTACGCGCTGACCGGTGCCGTCATCGCCCAGGACCGCTACGCGGCGGCCGACGCGATGGAGAAGCTCCGCTTCGCCGCGGGCAACTTCTACATCAACGACAAGTCGACCGGCGCCGTCGTCGGCCAGCAGCCCTTCGGCGGCGGCCGTGCCTCGGGTACGAACGACAAGGCCGGTGCCGCGTCCAACCTGATGCGCTGGACCTCGGCCCGCTCCATCAAGGAGACCCTGGTCCCGCCGACCGACTACCGCTACCCGCACATGGGCTGATCCGCCCCCTGACCCCCGCCCCCCGACCGGCCCCGAGCCGGCCGGGGGGCGGTGTCTTCTATCGGGCCGTGGCCGGCCGCGGGAGCGGGTCCTACAGGCCGCCGCAGTACGGCGGGATGATGTTGGCGTGGGCCACGTAGCCGCGGGTGCCCTTGGGCAGGCCGCCCCTGCTCTTGGCCTTCAGCTGGACGTAGTCCCACTTGCCCGACTTGCCGAGGATGCGGATCGGGTCCTTGAAGTAGAGCTGTCCCTTGACGGAGCCGGACGCGCTCGGCTTGGTGCGCAGCCGGGTGCCGTCGGTGTAGATGGCCGCGTTGTCGGCGTTGCACGGCTTGGCGGCGGCCGCCACGCGCTGCGGCGCGGCGGTGGGGGTGGCGGCCTGGGCCGGGGCGGCCAGGGCGGCGCCGCCGATCAGCGCGGCCGTGGTGAGCGCGAGGGATATACGACGCACGGAAATGTCCTCCGGTGGTTCGGCGTGATGACGTCTGCACGACACACGCGGGGCGCGGTCGAACAGGATCACGGCAACTGCCGCGGTGATCATCACCCTAGGTGTCCTCCGGCGACGCCCGCACGGCGGTTCTGTCACGCCCCTGTCACGACCGGGCGGGTCGGCCGGCCTCCTGGCGCGGCGTCGTCACAGCGTCACCACCATCGCGAACGCCAGCGCCGTCAGCAGGGGTCCGATCCCGTCGAGCACGGACCGGCCGCCCCCGTCGCGGAGCCCGTCGCCGAGCGTGCGTACGAGCGGATCGCCCAGCACGGAGCCGGTCAGCACCGCGGCCCACAGGGTGAGCGTGAAGCCGCCGGCCGCCTCCAGGCCCAGCGCGACGCCGATGCCCGCGACGAGGACGCCCGCCCAGGTCCTGTCGGGGAAGTGGGGCGACAGCGGACGGGCCAGGGTGCCGCCCAGCCGGGCCAGGGGTCCGCCGCAGCACCGGGCGGCCACGTCACCGAAGGCCACGGCCACGCCGACGGCGACCGCGGCGTTGTCCAGCACCACGAGCCCGGTCAGGGCCACCGGGATCCACAGCAGCGCGAAGACCGTGCGCGCCGCCCGCTCACCGCCCCGGGCGGTGTCGCCGGACAGCACCGCGGGCAGCACGCCCGCGACGAGCAGCAGCGCGAGCAGCCGCAGTCCGAAGACGTGCGGTCCCAGGAACGCCAGCGGCGGCAGCGTCAGCACGGCCGCGCCCAGCACCGCCCGCTCGCCCCGCCCCAGCCGGGCCCGGCGCGCGTACTCGACGGCCGCGGGCAGTCCCAGCACCGCCGCCAGCGCCCACCCGCCGACCGGGCCGCAGCCCAGCCCGCCGAGGAAGAGCGGCGCCGCCACCGCCCAGGTGAGCCAGCGGCGGCGCAGCGCGCCGCGGATCGGGAAGCGCGCGGGGACGGCCGCGGCGGCGACGCCGCCGACGCCCAGGGCGCCGGCGACGACGGGTATGGAGCGGGTGAGTGCCTCTTCCGCGCCGATCAGCATGCTCATCGCGCCTACCAGGACTTCCGTGCGTACGGGCCGTTCATGGGCACCACTTTCGCCCATGCGCGGGGCGGCTCCGGACCGGCGTCGGGTGCGGGCCGTCTCAGATAGTAGGAAGACCGAGTAATTGGGCAGACAGCACCGCGCGGCTGTCCTAGCGTGGAAGAAGCCGAACGTCGCGCTCCATCGAGCGATCGGCGGTCGCGGCCCGGTGCCGTCACGCAGGTGATCCCTGCGGCACCCCGGCCCCCGCCCCTCTTCCGGCTCCCGTTCGAGGTTCTTCCGGCTCCCGTTCCGACGTTCCCCGGGGTCAGTACACGACGCGCATCAGCTCACGCAGGAGGAGACGTGACTCTCATGGCCGAAACCGCCGTCCGCAGGATCCGCCGCACCGCCCGCAGGACCGACAGCGCCGACCGTGCGATCGACCGCGAGACCGACCGGGTGAACGCCGCCGCCGCGCTCCAGCGGGCGCTGGACCGTCGCGACAACGGCGGCGTCACCGGCCACTGACCGACCCGTTCGGCCGAACCCGCGAGCCCCGCGCCGCCTACCGCCGCGGGCGGGTGATGTCGAAGTGGTCGATCCGCCGCCCGCTCTCCGCCAGCGCGGTCACCCGCAGCCGCGGTCGGCCGCCCGGCGCCGCCGGCTCGACCTCGACGGCGAGGAAGGAGAAGCCGGTGTAGCGCACGCGCGACCACTCCACCGTCTCCCGGTGCTTCACCTTGCCCTTGCCCCAGTGGAAGGTGTCCACGGCGTCCAGGTCCTTGACGTGGCCCTCGTAGCTGTCCGGCACCGGGAAGTCGTACAGCGACTTCCCGGCCCCGCCGGCGGTGACATACACGATGCCGTCGCGCGTGGAGTCGACGCTCGCGCCGATCGGGACCTTCTTGGCGACGTGCGTGCCCCGGATCGCGTCCGTCCGCTCGTAGACGTGGTTGTGGCCGTTGATGACGAGGTCGACCTTGTGCTTCTCGAAGAGCGGCAGCCAGGCGTCGCGCACCCCGCCGTCGGAGGCGTGGTCGCTCGTCGTGGAGAAGGCGCAGTGGTGGAAGAAGACCACGAGGAAGTCGATGTCGCGCCGGCCGCGCAGCTCGCGCAGGCGCCGGTCGAGCCAGGCGGTCTGCCTGCCGCCGGTGTACCCGGCGTTGGCGGCGATCTCGTACGAGATGTCGTTGGCGTCGAGCGCGACGACGCCGACGTTGCCGTAGACGAAGGAGTAGACGCCCGGCGCGTGCTTCGGGTCGACGCCGTTGCGCGGCAGCGTCCAGCGGGCGCTCTGGCCGCCGTAGCCGTTGGGGGAGTACCACGCCTCCATGTCGTGGTTGCCGGTGGTCACCATCCACGGCACGGACTTGGCGACCGACTCGGTCTGGGCGAGGAACTGGTCCCACACCCGTGCGTCGTAGACGTCGGTCGGCTTGCCCGCGCCGCTGTCGTCGGCGTAGCAGATGTCGCCCGCGTGCAGGTGGAAGACCGGATTCTGGCCCAGGATCAGCTGGTCGTTGGCGAGCGCGTCGTAGCTGACGCCCTGGTCGCCGAAGGCGGTGAAGACGAACTTCTCCGCGCGCGCCGGGGCGGTGCGGAAGGTCCCTATGGTGGAGAAGTGGCGCGGGTCGGCCGGGTCGTAGCCGTCGTGTCCGACGCCGTAGTAGTACGTACGGCCGGGGCGGAGGTTGTCCAGGGCGGCGTGCAGATAGACCTGGTCGACGGCCGGGAGCTTCTTGGGCAGCGCGGGGGTGTGCAGGTCCCGCACCTCGGCCTCGATCTTCTGGCTCAGGTCCCAGGGCTTCAGGCCCACCCGCACGAACGGCCGCCTGACCGCGAACGGCACCTGCCAGGAGATCCGCATCTGCGTCTTCGGGTCGGCGCCGAAGGCGAGGTGACGGCCGAAGGGCGCGACGAGCCCGCCGTCCACTCTCGTCGTGGCGGCCGGGGTGAGCAGGGTGGGGGAGAGGGGCTGGGCGTACGCGCCCGTGCCGCCGCTCAGCAGGCCCGCTCCCGTGACGGCGCCCGCGGTGGCGGCGCCCGCCCGGAGCATGCCGCGGCGGGTCAGCTTCGTCCGCAGATATTCGTACTGCTCGGGCATCGTCATACGGTCGGCGAGGTGCTCAGGAATACCTACCCGTGGTGTGTCCATGCCGCGAACGTGCCAGGAATCGACGACTCCGACACGGATTTTGAGTGAACGTGACCTTGCCGGCTCGCAATGTGTCCGCATGATGGACGGCGCGTGTCATCCAGCGGGACGGGGAGTACGGTCCCCGTTATGTCTCGCAGCATTCGCCTCGCAGTGATTCCCGGTGACGGTATCGGCCCGGAGGTCGTGGCCCAGGGCCTCAAGGTCCTCGCGGCAGTCCTCCCTTCGGACGCCAAGCTGGAGACCAGGGAATACGACCTCGGTGCCCGGCGCTGGCACGCCACCGGCGAGACCCTCCCGGACGCCGAACTGGAATCCCTCAAGGACCACGACGCGATCCTCCTCGGCGCGGTCGGCGACCCCTCCGTGCCGTCCGGCGTCCTGGAGCGCGGGCTGCTGCTCAAACTGCGGTTCGCCTTCGACCACTATGTGAACCTGCGCCCCTCCCGGCTCTTCCCCGGCACGGCCTCCCCGCTGGCCGGCCGCCCCGAGATCGACTTCGTCGTCGTCCGCGAGGGCACCGAGGGCCCGTACGTCGGCAACGGCGGCAGCCTGCGCACCGGCACCCCCGCCGAGGTCGCCACCGAGGTCAGCCTCAACACCGCCTACGGTGTGGAGCGCGTGGTGCGCGACGCCTACGAGCGCGCCCGGTCCCGCCCGCGCAAGAAGCTGACCCTGGTCCACAAGAACAACGTCCTCGTCCACGCCGGCCACCTGTGGAAGAACATCTTCGACCGCGTCGGCCGTGAGTACCCCGAGGTCACCACCGACTATCTGCACGTCGACGCCGCGACGATCTTCTTCGTCACCCAGCCCGAGCGGTTCGACGTCATCGTCACCGACAACCTCTTCGGCGACATCCTCACCGACCTCGCCGCCGCCGTCACCGGCGGCATCGGGCTCGCCGCCTCGGGCAACATCAACCCCAGCGGCGCCTTCCCCTCGATGTTCGAGCCGGTCCACGGCTCCGCCCCGGACATCGCGGGCACCGGCAAGGCCGACCCGACGGCCACCGTCCTGTCCGTGGCGCTGCTGCTGCGCCACCTCGGACTGACGGCGGAAGCGGCCCGCGTCGAGGCCGCCGTCGAGGCGGATCTCGCGGCGCGGGACGGCTCGTCCCGTACGACGGACGAGATCGGCGACGCGCTCGTATCGGCGCTCGTAGCCGACGTATCCGACGTCAGCAGGTAAGCCCCACCGCTGTGCTACCACGCGGTTGGGTGCGACCATCGACCCAGGCCGCGCACACGTTTCCGTCCCCGGCCCCACGCGAGCGATAATCGAACGTGGGGCCGCGGCATGAGAGAAAGCTCGGACGTCCTGAAGCCACCGGGACGGAGCGAGCGCGGTCCGCCACACACAAATGTGAAGGACACGCATCCATGACGACGCCCACGATCGAGCTCAAGCCCTCCGCGCACCCGCTGTCCGACGCCGAGCGCGAGCGCATCCTCGCGAACCCCGGCTTCGGCCGCCACTTCACCGACCACATGGTCACCATCAAGTGGACAGAAGGCCGCGGCTGGCACGACGCCCAGCTCGTTCCGTACGCGCCGCTGTCGATCGACCCGGCGAACATGACGCTGCACTACGCGCAGACGATCTTCGAAGGTCTCAAGGCGTACCGCCAGCCCGACGGCACGGTCGCCACCTTCCGCCCGGAGGAGAACGCCAAGCGCTTCCAGGCGTCCGCGCGCCGCCTGGCCATGCCCGAACTGCCGGTCGAGACCTTCATCGAGGCGTGCGACGCGCTCGTCCGCCAGGACAAGGCGTGGGTGCCCGGCTCCGGCGAGGCCTCCCTCTACCTGCGGCCCTTCCTCTTCGCGACCGAGGTCGGGCTCGGTGTCCGCCCGGCGAACGAATACCTCTTCGTCATCATCGCCTCGCCCGCCGGCGCCTACTTCCCCGGCGGCGTGCAGCCGGTGTCCGTCTGGCTCTCGGAGGAGTACGTGCGCGCCGCCCCCGGCGGCACGGGCGCCGCGAAGGCGGGCGGCAACTACGCCGCCTCCCTCGTCGCCCAGGCCCAGGCCGCCGAGAAGGGCTGCGACCAGGTGGTCTGGCTGGACGCCGTGGAGCGCCGCTGGATCGAGGAGATGGGCGGCATGAACCTGTACTTCGTGTACGGGGGCAGCGCCGACGGGAAGAAGCGGATCGTCACCCCGGAGCTCACCGGCTCGCTCCTCCCCGGCATCACCCGCGCCTCGCTGCTCAAGATCGCCGAGGACCTCGGCTACGAGGTCAGCGAGGGCCGCATCTCCGTCGAGGACTGGAAGAACGGCAACGCCGACGGCTCCCTCACCGAGGTCTTCGCCTGCGGCACCGCCGCCGTGATCACCCCGGTCGGCTCCGTGAAGTCGGCCCGTGCCGACTGGTCGGTGGCCGACGGCCGGCCCGGCGAGGTCACCATGGAGCTCCGCAAGGCGCTCCTGGACATCCAGACGGGTGCCGCCGCCGACACCCACGGCTGGATGCACCAGCTCGGCTGACGCCCGCCGCCCACGGAAGGCCTCCCCCGGAACCTCGGGGGCGGCCTTCCGTCGTATCCGGGCGCGGACGGGACCGCTGGACACGGGTGCCCGTGAACACAACGCACGCAAGTACGCGTGATCGTTGCCGCCGGAACCCTTGTCGCCGCGATGCCTCTGGGCCACCGTGATCACCCATGGGACAGCATTGGAAGAAGATCTGGGTCGGCTCCGCCGGCAACATGGTCGAATGGTTCGACTGGTTCGTGTACGCGAGCTTCGCCACGTACTTCGCGGGTGCCTTCTTCCCCTCGGGCGACGACACCGCGAAGCTCATGAACACCGCCGGCCTCTTCGCCGTCGGATTCTTCATGCGCCCCCTCGGCGGCTGGCTGCTCGGCCGGGTGGGCGACCGGCGCGGCCGCAAGGCGGCGCTCACCATGACGGTCACGCTGATGTCGGCCTCCGCCGTACTGATCGCCATCGCGCCGACCTACGCGGTCGCGGGCTACGGCGGCGCGGCCGTCCTGCTCGTCGCCCGGCTGCTCCAAGGCCTGTCGGTCGGCGGCGAGTACGCGGCCAGCGCGACCTACCTCACCGAGGCGTCCGCCCCCGGCCGGCGCGGCTTCGCCTCCAGCTTCCAGTACGTCTCGATGACCGCGGGCCAGATCCTCGGCCTGGGCCTCCAGATCATCCTCCAGCGCACGCTCACCAGCGACGAACTGCACAGCTGGGGCTGGCGCATCCCGTTCATCGTGGGCGCCCTGGGCGCGGCCGTCATCTTCTACCTGCGGCGCAACATGCTGGAGACGGAGGTGTACGACGCCGCCGACGAGACCCCGCGGGAGGAGCGGGGCACGATCCGCGCACTGCTGCGCCACAAGCGCGAGGCGTTCCTGGTGATCGCGCTGACCATGGGCGGCACGGTCGCGTACTACACGTACACCACCTATCTGACGAAGTACCTCTCCAACAGCGCGGGCCTGCCCAAGCAGACGGCGACGCTCGTCAGCTTCTGCGCGCTGCTGATCTTCGCGTGCCTCCAGCCGCTGGCAGGCGCCCTGTCGGACCGCATCGGGCGCCGCCCCCTGCTGATCACCTTCGCGGTCGGTTCCACCTTCCTGACCGTGCCGATCATGACTTTGCTCAAGCGCGCGGGCTCCTTCTGGCCGGCCCTGGGCCTGTCCTTGCTCGCGCTGGTCGTCATCACGGGCTACACATCGATCAACGCGTGCGTGAAGGCGGAGCTGTTCCCCACCTCCGTACGCTCGCTGGGCGTCGCCCTCCCGTACGCCATCGCCAACGCCCTCTTCGGGGGGACGGCGGAATACGTGGCCCTGTGGTTCAAGAAGGCAGGCGTGGAGTCCGGTTTCTACTGGTACGTGGCGGGCTGCGCGGCGGTCTCGCTGATCGTCTACCTGACGATGCGGGAGACGAGGGACATCGACCTGACCAAGGCGGCCGGCCAGGACACCCATCAAACCCGCCCGGCCACAAGCCAAGCCCGCCTGGCGTTTGAGGGCATCAGTGACCTGAACGGGACAACGGACCCCGCAAAAACCAGCCCGCCCGGCGCTTGAGGGCAACAGTGACCGCATAGTGAGACCACCAGGCACACCCATGGACACCCATGCCAGGATGGCCCCGTGCTTACGCTCGCCACGATTATTGGCCGCAGGCGCGCCGGTCCGCAGTGACCGCCCCGTACCACCCGTACGGCGCGGCCACCCTCGTCCCAGACCCGCGCGCAGACCTCTCGCATCCGCGAGAGGTCTTTTCGTTTCCTTTGGTGCCCCGGCCCACCCCGCCGAAGGCACCGCGCGGGACCATGAGGGGACGGTGGAACCGGTTATTCCGGTAGACCGAGATCCCGACAGGAGTCAGAGCAGCATGACCGACGCAACCGACGATCGCCTTCCCCTCGACGACAGCTTCCACGTCTTCGACACCACGCTGCGCGACGGCGCGCAGCGCGAAGGCATCAACCTCACCGTCGCGGACAAGCTGACCATCGCCCGGCACCTGGACGACTTCGGCGTCGGCTTCATCGAAGGCGGCTGGCCCGGCGCCAACCCCCGGGACACCGAGTTCTTCCAGCGCGCCCGCAAGGAGATCGACTTCAAGCACGCGCTGCTCGTCGCGTTCGGCGCGACCCGCAAGCCGGGCGTACGGGCCGAGGAGGACCCGCAGGTCGCCGCCCTGCTCGACTCGGGCGCCCCCGTCGTCACCCTGGTCGCCAAGTCCCACGACCGGCACGTCGAGCTCGCCCTGCGCACCACGCTGGACGAGAACCTCGCGATGATCCGCGACACCGTCTCGTACCTGCGCGGCCGGGGACGCCGGGTCTTCGTCGACTGCGAGCACTTCTTCGACGGCTACGAGGCCGACCCCGACTACGCCCTCCAGGTCGTCCGCACCGCGCACGAGGCCGGCGCCGACGTGGTCGTCCTCTGCGACACCAACGGCGGCATGCTCCCCGCCCGGGTCGACGCCGTGGTCCGCGCCGTGCTCGCCGCGACGGGCGCGCGGCTGGGCATCCACGCCCAGGACGACACCGGCTGCGCGGTCGCCAACACCCTCGCGGCCGTGGACGCCGGCGCCACCCACGTGCAGTGCACCGCCAACGGCTACGGCGAGCGCGTCGGCAACTCCAACCTCTTCCCGGTCGTCGCCGCCCTGGAGCTGAAGTACGACCGCCGGGTGCTGCCTGAGGGCGCGCTCGCCGAGATGACCCGGATCTCGCACGCCATCGCCGAGGTCGTCAACCTCACGCCCTCCACGCATCAGCCGTACGTGGGAGTCTCCGCCTTCGCCCACAAGGCCGGACTGCACGCCTCCGCGATCAAGGTCGACCCGGACCTCTACCAGCACATCGACCCCGAGCGCGTCGGCAACACCATGCGGATGCTCGTCTCCGACATGGCCGGCCGCGCCTCCATCGAGCTCAAGGGCAAGGAACTGGGCGTCGAACTCGGTGACGACCGGGAGCTGGTCGGCCGCGTCGTCGAGCGCGTCAAGGAGCGCGAGCTGGCGGGCTATACGTACGAGGCCGCCGACGCCTCCTTCGAACTGCTGCTGCGCCAGGAGATCGAGGGGCGGGCCCGCCGCTACTACCGGGTGGAGTCCTGGCGCGCGATCGTCGAGGACCGCCCCGACGGCACGCACGCCAACGAGGCGACCGTGAAGCTGTGGGCCAAGGGCGAGCGCATCGTCGCCACCGCCGAGGGCAACGGCCCGGTCAACGCCCTGGACCGGGCGCTGCGGGTGGCACTGGAACGCATCTATCCGCAGCTGGCCGGGCTGAAGCTGACCGACTACAAGGTCCGCATCCTGGAGGGCGACCTGGGCACCGGATCCATCACCCGGGTCCTGGTCTCCTCCAGCGACGAGCGCGGCGAGTGGTCCACGGTCGGCGTCGCGGAGAACGTCATCGCCGCGTCCTGGCAGGCCCTGGACGACGCCTACGCCTACGGCCTGCGGCGTGCGGGGGTCGAGCCGCAGGAGTAGAGCGGGGCGGCCTCAGAGGCTCTGGGCCGCCAGGCCCGTGCCGAGGAGGTCGTAGGCGCGGTCGGCGTCGGCGTGGGCGTCGGGGAGGGCGGCGTCGGCGGAGCGGCCGGTGGCCAGGCGCCGCCAGTTGTCGCGGGCGAGGACCTGGTGGACCGCGATGATCTGCGCGGCCGCCAGGCCCGCCGTCACCTCGTCGGTCGCACCGGTCTCCAACAGGGCCTGGGCGAGGTCCCGTTCGTCCTGGTGGGCGAAGCGCGTGAGGCGGGCCTGGAGGCTGGGGGTGGAGTAGAGCAGGTCGCGGTAGGCCAGGACCGCGGGGTTGTCGCACAGGCCCGTGATCGGGTCCCCGGCGTCGAGCCGCGCGTGGAAGTGGGCGCGCAGCGCGGCCAGGGGGGTCCGGTCGGCGGCGCGGCCGCGCACCACGCGTGCCGCCTCGCCCTGATGGTCGGCGATGCCGTGCAGGACCAGGTCCTCCTTGGCCGGGAAGTAGCGGAAGAGCGTCGGCTTCGACACCTCCGCGACCGCGGCCACCTCCGCGACCGACACCTGGTCGAAGCCGCGTTCCAGGAAGAGCTCGATGGCGGTCCTGGACAGGGTCTCCCGTGTGCGCTGCTTCTTGCGTTCCCGCAGTCCGGTCTCCTCGTTCACGGGATCACTCTATCAGGTGGTGTTACTCGGATACTTTCGTTACTCGGTTGCGTTTTCTGTCGCCGGGAGCTTTGATGGCTCTACCGATGACGGAGGGAACGACCATGACCACCACCGATGTGCTCGTCGTGGGCGCGGGGCCGACCGGCCTGACGCTCGCCATCACGCTCGCCCGGGCCGGAGTGCCCGTGCGGATCATCGACAAGTCGGCCGCGTTCCACCGCGCGTCCCGGGGCAAGGGGCTCAACCAGCGCAGCCGGGAGCTGTTCGACGACCTGGGGGTGGGGGAGGAGGCCGCGGAGTCGGGCATCGAGCACATCGTGCTGCGGAAGTACCGCGACGGCGTGGCGCTCGCCGATGACGTGACGTTCGGGGACCGCGTCCCCACGCCCGACACCCCGTACGCGAGCGGGCTGATCATTCCGCAGTGGCGCACCGAGGAGATCCTGCGCGGCAAGCTCGCCGCATACGGTGTCGAGGTCGAACTGGACTGTGAGCTCACCGGTTTCACGCAGGACGGGAACGGGGTGACCGCGACGCTCGCCGACGGCCGATCGGTCCGGGCCGGATATCTCGTCGGCTGCGACGGAGGGCACAGCCCCGTGCGCAAGGCGCTCGGCGTCGGCTTCGAAGGGGCGACCGAGGCCGAGGAGTGCATGGTGATCGGGGATGTCGAGGTCGACGGCCTCGACCCCGGTTACTGGCACCAGTGGTTCGACGAGGACGGTGCGATCATGCTCTGTCCGTTCCGCGGCAGCCGGCACTGGCAGTTGCAGGGCGCGCCCGAGCGGGACGCCGACGGCCGGCCGGTCGAGCCCTCGGTGGAGTCCTTCCAGCGGCTCTTCGACCGGCACATCCGTATACCGGGGCTGCGGCCGGCCGACCCGGCCTGGATATCGAGCTACCGCATCAATGTCCGGATGGCCGACCGCTTCCAGGTCGGCCGGGTCTTCCTCGCGGGCGACGCGGCGCACGTGCACTCGATAGCCGGCGGGCTCGGCATGAACACCGGCATCCAGGACGCCTTCAACCTCGGGTGGAAGCTCGCGCTCGTCGCGCGCGGAGCGGCGGGTCCGGCGCTGCTGGCCACCTATGAGGAGGAGCGGCTGCCCGTCGCGGCCTGGACGCTGAAGCTGACCGGCGAGCGGCTGCGGGTGGTGCGCGAGGCGGTGGCGAAGGCGGGTGTGGGCACGGAGGCGGTCGTCACCGACGACATCACCACGCTCGGCGTCGGCTATCGCTGGTCGTCACTGTCCTGGGGCGGTCGCGCCGACGGGGGCGGGGACGCGGACGGGCGCGAGGGCGAGGGGGTGAGCGGACTCGGGGGCGGTCTGCGGGCGGGGGACCGGGCTCCCGACGCTCCGTGCCGGGACGTGCTGACGGGCCGGGCGGTCCGCCTCTTCGAGGTCTTCGCCGGGCCGCACTTCACCCTGCTGGGCTTCGGTGCCGGCAGCGCGGCGGGGCTGGCCGAGGTGGCGGCCGGGTGCGGAGACCTCGTCCGGACGTGCCTCGTCGACGGCGGTGGCGAGGGCCTGTCCGACCCCCAGGGCCATGCCCGTGCGGCCTACGGGGTCGAGGACGGCGCGCTGGTGCTCGTACGGCCGGACAACCATGTCGCGCTGACCGTGGACGAGGGGCGGGCGCGGGACGTCCTCGACCGTCTGCGGGGGCTCGGTCGCTGATCAGGGCACTGCCACAGGGGGATCGGCGGGCTTCCGGGCGGCATCCGTGAGGCGTTCGAGAGGGGGTCAGGACTGGGCCGGGGACTTGACGGCGGAGATGTCGAAGGTCAGCTTCACCTTGTCGCTGACCATCACACCACCGGCCTCCAGGGCCGCGTTCCAGGTCAGGCCCCAGTCGGAGCGCAGGATCTCGGCGCCGCCCTCGAAGCCGACGCGCTCGTTGCCGTAGACGTCGGTGGCCGAGCCGTTGAACTCCAGGTCGATGGAGAGGGGGCGGGTGACGTCCTTGATGGTGAGGTCACCGGTGATGCGGTAGCGGTCGCCGCCGAGCTGTTCGGCGGTGGTGGAGCGGAAGGTCATCAGCGGGAACCGCTCGGCGTCGAAGAAATCCTCGCCGCGCAGGTGGGCGTCGCGGTCCTTCATGCCGGTGTCCACGCCGGCGATCCGGACGTCGAGGGAGGCGGTGGAGCGGGAGGGGTCGGCGCCGTCGAGGTGGAGGGTGCCCTCGTGGTCGGCGAAGGAGCCGCGCACGTTGGTCACCATGGCGTGGCGCACGGTGAAGCCGATGCTGCTGTGGGCGGGGTCGACGGTGTAGGCGCCGGTCAGGGCGGCCAGTGCCGGGTCCACAACCGGCGTGGCGGTGGTGGCCGTGGTGGTCGGGGTGCTGCTGTGCTTGCGGGTGAAGAGGCCCATGACTGCTCCTGCGTGAGAGGGGGTGGCGTTGAAGTTGAAGGTTCAACGAGAATGACGGTAGCGCGATCTGGTTCAACTTTCAACATCTAGAGGTGGGGGAATTCCGCGATGGACTGAGGGCTGGGGGGCGGATGGGACAGCGGGGCCCGGAAGCGGTCGCGTCATGGCCATTGCGCCTTCTGTGGGACGGTGCGACCGTGCCTCCCGCGCCCCGCCGTGCTCGCGGACCCGTCCGCCCGGGAAGGAACCGCCGTGCCCTCTGCCTCCGACTGGACCCGCCGTGGCTTCCTCGCCATCTCCGCCGCGGGCGCCGTCGCCTTCCGTCCGGCCCGGGAGGCGGGCCCCTTCCTCCCGCTCCGCCGGCGCTGGCGGGAGCTCATGCTCGGGACCGGCTTCGACGCGTCCGCCGAGCCCTACGCCTCGGTGCTGCGCCGGACCGGCGAGCTCGCCCGCACGCACCGCGCCGCCATGCGGCCCGCCCCCATGTCGCTGTGGCCCGACGCGCCCTTCGACCCGCCCGCCGGCATCACCCGGAGCTACGCCCGCCTGCACACCATGGCCCAGGCCCACGCCCAGCCCGGCACCGGCCTCACCGGCGACACCAGGCTCGCCGCCGACATCCTCGCCGGGCTCGACCACCTCCACGAGCGCGTCTACCACCCCGGCACCACCCGCTACGGCAACTGGTGGGAGTGGCAGATCGGCAGCCCCCGGCTGCTCCTCGACACCCTCACCCTGCTCCACGACGACACCGGCCCCGCGCGCCGGGCCGCGAACCTCGACGCCGTCGGCCACTTCGTCCCCGACACCGTCCTTCGCGACTACACCGGCACCAGCACCGGCGCCAACCGCGTCGACCTCTGCCGCGTCGTCGCCCTGCGCGCCGTCCTCGGCGCCGACCCGGCGAGAGCGGCCCTGGCCCGCGACGCCCTCTCGCCGGTCTTCCCCCATGTCACCCGGGGTGACGGCCTCTACGCCGACGGCTCGTTCGTCCAGCACACCTGGGTCGCCTACTCCGGTACGTACGGCCAGGTGCTGCTCGACGGACTCGGCCGGCTCTTCGCCCTGCTGCGCGGCTCGGACTGGGAGGTCACCGACCCCGCGCGACAGATCATCCACGACAGCGTCGAGAACGCCTACGCGCCGCTCATCCACAACGGCCTGATGATGGACAGCGTCTCCGGCCGGGCCATCAGCCGCGGTGTGCAGAGCGCCGACCCCCGGCGGCTGCCGCAGAGCGACCACCAGCGCGGGCACGCGGTCATCGCCGCCATCGCCCTGCTCGGTGAGAGCGCGAGCGCCGCCGAACGGGCCCGCTGGCACGCGCTGATCAAAGGGTGGGCCGAGCGGGACACCGGTGCCCCGCTGCGCACCGATCCGCAGTTCGGCGTCGCCGAACTCGCCCGCCTCGCCGCCGTCCTCGACACCCGCGGCCCCGCCGCCCCCGCGCCCGTGGGCCACCGGCTCTTCGCCGCCATGGACCGCGCCGTGCACCGCCGCCCCGGCTGGGTCGCCAACATCGCCATGGCCTCCGACCGCATCACCCACTATGAGAACGGCAACGGCGAGAACCCGCGCGGCTGGCACACCGGAGCCGGCATGCTCTCCTGGTGGGCCGGGCCGACCGGCCAGGACCAGTACACGGACGGCTTCTGGCCCACCGCCGACCCCTACCGGCTGCCCGGAACCACCGTCTCCGCCAAGCGGCTCGCCGACAACGAGGGCGGTGGCTGGGGCGAGCCCAGACCCGCCGTGCGCTGGGTCGGCGGCGTCACCGACGGGGAGTTCGCGGTCATCGGACAGCACCTCAAGGGGCTCGGCTCCACCCTGGAGGCGCGCAAGTCCTGGTTCTGCGCGGCCGATACGGTCGTCTGCCTCGGCGCGGGCATCACCGCCCGCGACGGCACCCCCGTCGAAACCGTCGTCGACACCCGCAATCTCGGTGAGCGCGGCACACCGCTGCTCACCGTCGACGGCGAGCAGCAGCCGCGCGACACCGGCTGGTCACGTGCGTACGAGCGCGTCCACTGGGTCCACCTCGAAGGGCACGGCGGCTATGTCCTGCCCGGCGGCGCCCCACTGACCGCCCTGCGCGAGGCCCGCACCGGCTCCTGGCGGGACATCAACACCGGCGGCAGCCCCGATCGCCTCACCCGTCGCTATCTGACCCTCTGCCACCCCCACGGCACCGACCCGACGAACGCCTCCTACGCCCACCTCCTGATGCCCGGCGCCGGCCCGCGCGCCCTCGCCGCCCGCGCCGCGGACCCGCATTGGCTCACGCTTCTCGCCAACTCCCGCGACGCCCAAGCCATTTGCCTGCCCACGCTCGGCCTCACCGCGGCCGCGTTCTGGGCGCCCGGCGCAGTGGGGGCGCTCGCCGTCACGGCACCCTCCGCCGTGCTCATCCGGGTGCGCGGTCGCACCGCGACCCTCCACCTCTCCGAGCCCTCGCGCACCGGCGTACCCCTGGACCTCACGTGGTCCCGTCCAGTACGCCGGGTAACCGCACAAGACTCCTCGGTGCGGGTGCTCTCCACAGGCGACGCCCTGCGGCTGCGCATCGCACCGGGAACGGCGGGCACTGCACATCACTGTAGGGTCACCCTGTGGTGACCAGCGGTGACGTCGCCGTACCTCTGGCGCCGTCAAGCTCCCCAGCCTACGGCTCGTGGCGAAGACTTTTGTGGGGTATTCACAGCGGTCACCCCCGATCGGGGGTGACCGGGTCGGAGCCGACTGTGCGCTTCTGTGTCGCCTGCCCACCAAATCGCACATGACGTTGTATGGAACCGACATGAGGTTCGGGCCCCCTCGCCACGTACCGTCTATGCATGAGCAATCTCGAAGGTGCGCCCGTAGAGGCGAGTGACGTCCGTGGGCGCGTCGCCGAGCTGCACGCCATCCGCGAGCAGGTTCGGCGTGGTCCGAGCGAGCGGGCGACCCAGGCCCAGAAGGCCAAGGGGAAGCTGACAGCCCGGGAACGAATCGACCTGCTCCTCGACGAAGGGTCGTTCTCCGAGGTGGAGCCGCTGCGGCGGCACCGTGCCACCGGATTCGGCCTGGAGAGCAAGAAGCCCTACACCGATGGTGTGATCACCGGCTGGGGCACCGTCCACGGCCGTACGGTCTTCGTCTACGCCCACGACTTCCGGATCTTCGGCGGCGCGCTGGGCGAGGCCCACGCCACCAAGATCCACAAGATCATGGACATGGCCATCTCGGCGGGGGCGCCGCTGGTGTCCCTCAACGACGGTGCCGGTGCCCGTATCCAGGAGGGCGTCTCCGCGCTCGCCGGTTACGGCGGCATCTTCCAGCGCAACACCAAGGCGTCCGGCGTCATCCCGCAGATCTCCGTGATGCTCGGCCCCTGCGCCGGCGGCGCCGCCTACAGCCCCGCGCTGACCGACTTCGTCTTCATGGTCCGCGAGACCTCGCAGATGTTCATCACCGGCCCCGACGTCGTCCGCGCCGTCACCGGTGAGGAGATCACCCAGAACGGCCTCGGTGGCGCGGACGTGCACGCCGAGACCTCGGGCGTCGCGCACTTCGCGTACGACGACGAGGAGACCTGCCTCGAAGAGGTCCGCTACCTCCTCTCGCTCCTCCCGCAGAACAACCGCGAGAACCCGCCCCGCGTGGCGAGCGAGGACCCGGCCGACCGCGTCGGCGAGGCGCTCCTGGACCTGGTGCCGGCCGACGGCAACCGCCCGTACGACATGCGCAAGGTCATCGAGGAGCTCGTCGACGACGGCGACTACCTGGAGGTCCACGAGCGCTGGGCCACCAACATCATCTGTGCGCTGTCCCGGCTCGATGGCCAGGTCGTCGGCATCGTCGCCAACCAGCCGCAGTCCCTCGCCGGGGTGCTGGACATCGAGGCGAGCGAGAAGGCCGCCCGTTTCATCCAGATGTGCGATGCCTTCAACATCCCGATCATCACCCTTCTGGACGTACCCGGCTTCCTTCCCGGCGTCGACCAGGAGCACGGTGGGATCATCCGCCACGGCGCGAAGCTGCTCTACGCCTACTGCAACGCCACCGTGCCGCGGATCTCGGTGATCCTGCGCAAGGCGTACGGCGGCGCGTACATCGTCATGGACTCGCAGTCCATCGGCGCGGACCTCACCTACGCCTGGCCGACCAACGAGATCGCGGTGATGGGCGCCGAGGGCGCCGCCAACGTGATCTTCCGCAAGCAGATCGCCGAGGCGGACGACCCCGAGGCGATGCGGGCGCGGATGGTCAAGGAGTACAAGGCCGAGCTGATGCACCCGTACTACGCCGCCGAGCGCGGACTGGTGGACGACGTGATCGACCCGGTCGAGACCCGGTCGGTGCTGATCAAGTCGCTGGCCATGCTCGCCACCAAGCATGCCGATCTGCCCTCCCGCAAGCACGGCAACCCGCCCCAGTAAGGGAGTCACGCATGGAGAACACGCTCGTACGCGTCGAGAAGGGCACCGCCGACGCGGAGGAGGTCGCCGCCGTCACCGCGGTCCTGCTCGCCCGTGCCGCCGCCGTCGGCAACCACCCGGCGCCGACCCGCCCGCGCCGCACCGCGGCCGGCTGGCGTCGCCTGGAGCGCACGCCCGGCTTCCGAGCCCCGCACAGCTGGCAGGGCTGACGCGCCTCCGGCCGAGGGTCCGGGGGTCGCCCCCCGGGCCAGCGCTGTCGAGCCCGCACAGCCGGCAGGGCTGACGCCGGCTCATCGGGCCCGCCGCACCACGCAGAAGGTCCCCGCACTCCTCGTGAGTGTGGGGACCTTTTTGCGTCGGCTCGGCCGACGGCTCACCGAAGGCGCGCCATGAGGGCATGTTCGACCAGCGTGATCAGAGCGCTCTTGGCCTCACCGCGATGGCGTGCGTCCGTGATGATGATCGGGGCGTCCGGGCCGATCTGGAGCGCCTCGCGGACCTCCTCCGGGGTGTACGGCTGGTGCCCGTCGAAGCCGTTGAGGGCGATGACGAACGGCAGACCGCTGTTCTCGAAGTAGTCGACCGCCGGGAAGCAGTCGGCGAGGCGGCGCGTGTCCACCAGGACGACGGCGCCGATGGCACCGCGGACCAGGTCGTCCCACATGAACCAGAAGCGGTCCTGACCCGGCGTACCGAAGAGGTACAGGATCAGGTCCTGGTCCAGGGTGATACGGCCGAAGTCCATGGCCACGGTCGTCGTGGTCTTGTCCGGCGCGTGCGTGAGATCGTCGATCCCGGCCGACGCGGAAGTCATCACGGCTTCGGTGCGCAGCGGGTTGATCTCCGAGACCGCACCGACGAACGTGGTCTTGCCCACGCCGAATCCACCCGCCACCACGATCTTCGCGGAGGTGGTGGAGCGGACTGCCTCGCCGCTAGAGGTTCCGAAGTCCACTGAGCACCCTTTCGAGCAGTGTCACGTCAGGCTGGCCGCCGGCGGACTCGTCGCCGCCGGGCTGATGGATGGCGACGAGCCCGGCCTCCGCCAAATCGGCGACGAGGATTCGGGCGACGCCGAGGGGGATGGAGAGAAGTGCCGAGATCTCGGCGACCGACTTGATCTCACGGCACAGATGGCAGATGCGCTGGTGTTCCGGCAACTGCCCTTGGAGCTGGGACGGCTGGGCCGTGGTGTGCACCAGTGCCTCGATGGCGAGCTGGTACCGCGGCCGGGTACGGCCACCGGTCATCGCGTAGGGGCGGACCAGCGGATTGTGCTTGCCCCCGGACCGGCCCCCGGAGGGCGAACCCTGCGCGCGCCGATGCTGCTGGGGCGGCTGCGCCGGGACGTGCGGCTGCCGCGGTGGCTCCGCGGGTGCCCGGTGGCTTGGCGCGGAGGGGAAGTTGAAGCGGTTCAACGGCGGTTGCGCCTGCTGATCATTTCCGTACGGGTAACCGCCTGGGGGCGTTGCCACGTCTCCTCCTCCAACTTGCCTGTCTGCTGCTGGTCGCGCCACCGCACCCTATGGCGCGATGGCGCGAAACGCACTGCCTCTTTGCTAGTTGAGAAGGCTCCCCTGCAGTTCCGCGCGCAGATCGGGGGTCAATACGGTGCCCGCCCGATCGACCAGGAGAGCCATCTCGTAGCCCACGAGGCCGATGTCGCACTCGGGGTGCGCCAGCACGGCCAGCGAGGATCCGTCGGAGACGGACATGATGAAGAGGAAGCCGCGCTCCATCTCCACCACGGTCTGGTTGACGGCGCCGCCCTCGAAGATCCGGGAAGCACCCGCCGTCAGGGAGGTCAGGCCGGAGGCGACCGCCGCCAGCTGGTCGGCGCGGTCCCTCGGGAACCCTTCGGACATCGCCAGAAGGAGTCCGTCGGCGGAGACCACGACGGTGTGGGACACCCCTGGGGTGTTGTCCACGAAACTGGTGATCAACCAGTTCAGGTTCTGCGCCGCCTGGCTCATCGGGCTCACACTAACGCTCCTGATCGTAGGTACCGCCGGGGCCGAAGCCCTGGTCGTGCTGGTCGTGCTCTTGCGCGGCGGTGTCGCCGCCCGCGCTGCGCCCCTGCTGGACGCCGCGGCGGAGGTTGCTCAGCCTGCCGCGGACGTCTTCCGGTGCGCGGGAGATCTGGGGGCCGCCCTGGGGGGTCTGCGCTGCCGTGCCCTCGATCAGATTGGCCTTGGGCACTCGGCGCGGTAGACCGGAGGGGGTCACTCCGCCGGCTTTCGGCTCACGGAGCTGCTCGGCGCGGTGCCAGCGCTCGTCGTTCGCCGATCGCCAGTCGGGCTGTTCGCCCTCCTGCGGCTGCTGGGTGACGTCCTGCTGGGGCTGCTCCGGTTCGCCGGCCCCCGCGGCCTCCTCGACTGACTCGGACTGCTGCCACTGCGTCGCGCGGCGCGGCAGACCGGACCCGGTCAGCGAGTGGGAGCCGCTCGAAGAGGGGCCCGGACGGTCGAACTCTACGCGGTCCGGCTGTGCCGTGTCAGCGGACGGCCGGGATTCCGATTCCGCTCCGTAACCCTGCTGGTCGGCGTTCCGGTACGGACCGGAATCCTGCCAGCCACCCTGCTGGGCCGGGCCGTTGAATCCGTCGAACGACTGGCGCTGTTCCGGATAGCCCGATTCCGCATAGCCCTGCTGCGGATAGCTCGCGTCCGCATGGGTGTGCGACTGCTGCGGCTCGTACGACCCCTGCTCCTGCTGGGGGACGGCGTGCTGGCCGGTGTGCTGACCCGCATGCGGTCCGGCGTGCTGGCCGGTGTCCTGGTCGGGCCGGTGCTCGTACGGCTGCTGGTCGTACTGCTGCTGCTCGTAGGGCTGCTGCTGGGGTACCTCGTCGCGGAACAGCGGACGGTTGTCGGCGCCCTGCTGCGCCTCCAGAGCGGCACGCCGCTCCTCACGCAGTCGCGAACGGCCGACCGGGTCCAGCGAGGGCACGCCGGAGTTCTCCTGGCGGGCCTCGTAGCGGGAGTCGTCGAAACCGAGCTCGGCGGCCGTGCGCAGCCGGGGTATCGGGGCGGCCTGCTGCTCGGGCACCATCCGCGAGACCGTGAAGTCGTCGGGGGACTGCTCGTCCTCGCCGCCGCCACCGTGCGTGATCGCGTCCGGCAGCATGACCAGCGAGGTGGTGCCGGCCTGCTCGCCCGACGGGCGGAGCTGGACCCGGATACCGTGCCGGGTCGCCAGCCGGCCGACCACGAACAGGCCCATGCGCTGGGCGATCGCCACGTCCACGCTCGGCGGGTTGGCCAGGCGGTGGTTGATGTCCGCGAAGTCCTCGGCCGTCAGGCCGATGCCCTTGTCGTGGATCTCGACCATGACGCGGCCGTCGGGCAGCCGGGTCGCGGTGACGCGGACCTTGGTGTGCGGGGAGGAGAACGTGGTGGCGTTCTCCAGCAGCTCCGCGAGGAGGTGCACGAGGTCGGTCACGGCCAGGCCGTGGATCTCGGCGTCCGGGACGCCGGACAGCTCGATGCGCTCGTACGCCTCCACCTCGGAGGAGGCGGCGCGCAACACGTCCACCAGCGGGACCGGCTGGTCCCAGCGGCGGCCGGGCTCCTCGCCGGCGAGGACCAGGAGGTTCTCGCCGTTGCGGCGCATACGGGTGGCCAGGTGGTCCAGGCGGAAGAGGTTCTCCAGCTGGTCCGGGTCGGCCTCGTTCTCCTCCAGCTCCGTGATCAGGGTCAGCTGGCCCTCGATCAGGGACTGGTTGCGGCGCGAGAGGTTGGTGAAGATCGCGTTGACGTTGCCCCGCAGCAGCGCCTGCTCGGCGGCGAGCCGGACGGCCTCCCGGTGCACCTGGTCGAAGGCGCGGGCGACCTCACCGATCTCGTCCCGGGTGGTGATCGGGATCGGCTGGATACGGGTGTCGACGCGACCGGGGTCGGTGCGCGAGAGCTGGTCGACCAGGGCCGGCAGCCGCTGCTCGGCGACGTCGAAGGCGGCGCGCCGCAGGTGACGCATGTTGCGGCTCATCGAGCGCGCCATCATCCCGGCCACGAAGAACGCGACGAGGAGGGCGAAGATCATGATGCCGGAGTTGACGAAGGCGGTCTGCTGGGCGTCGGACGAGATCGCCTCGGCCTCGCTCACGGCCTTGTCGGTGAGTTCCTTCTCGACGTCGCGGTAGGCGTCGAACTTCGCCGTGGCGGCGGTGAACCACGCCGACGACGTGATGCCCGCGGCCTCCAGCTGCTTGGGCGTCCTGCCGCTCGCGATGGCCGCGAAGATCTTGTCCTGCTCGGAGATCTTCGCCTTCGTGGCCATGACGTCGTTCAGACGGCTGATGTCGTCCTCGCCGCCGGCCGCGTCGTACTCACCGCGGGCGATGTACTCCAGGAAGTTGTACGAGGAGAACGCGGTGACCTGCGCCTCGCGCTCCTTGGGGCTCGTGGCGGGCTTCACCAGCAGGTGGGTGCCGATGGCGCGCTGCAGGGACTCGGCGGCCTTGGCCAGCTGGATCGCGTAGACCATGCGGCCGTAGGAGTTGCTGCCGGTGCCCAGGCCCAGCTCGTTGGCGAAGGCCATCAGCGGACGCTGGATGGCGCCGTAGCCGTCCTCGGTCTTCACCGTGTCCAGAGCGGGCGTGTAGGCGGCCTTGCGCAGCTTCGGCAGCGTCTGCTCCGCCTCGCGGAAGAGCTGCAGGCGGCGGCGCAGGCTCGCGGTGTCGGGGGCGCTCTTGACGGCCTTGTCGAAGGCGTCGCGAGCGGCGTCCGTCGTGTCCTGGGCCTTCTTGACGACCGGGTCCTCGCGGTTGCCGTTCAGCATCGGCTCGGCGCTGAGGTCGCGCTCGTCGATCACGGCGTGGGCGTAGGTGGCCGCGGCGCGGACCAGCCGCGCCGTGTTCGCGGCGTCCTTCGCCTCGGTCCAGGTGTCGACGGAGCCCTTGACGTCCAGACCGCCGAAGACCAGGGCCACGAGCACCGGGATCATCAGGATCGCGTTCAGTCTGACGGGCACCCGCCAGTTGCGCGGCGAGAACCGTCCGCCGCGGCCGGCGGGCGGGGCGGGCGTTTCGGGCACGTCGGAAGGCGGCACCGCTGTGCGCGACGGCGGGGTGAAGTTTCCCCGCTCGTCCCGCGCCTGCTGTGCGGCGCCCGTCTTTCTGCGCGTCACTCGACCAACAACCTCTCGGCGTCGGCACCTGCGTTGTGTGCCGTTTTTCGAACTGGGCCGTTACTGCTCAGTTCCTGGAATTCCAGCACGTCATGCGTGCGCAATCCAAACAGTGCGCACGGCCGACGAGTGAAGCGATTTGCCCGACATAAAACGGGCATTAAGAGCGAGCGGCGGCAAATGGCGGGCGGAATGTGCGCACAGCGAAGTCGACCGAACGCAAGGGGTGGTCGCGTCCGGTCGATTCTCTTGTCGAAACGTTATGAACTCCGCGCTGCGCCGTGTTCAATGCCACAACCATTTGTAACGACTGGCGTAAGAGCGAGACGTTATTTGAGGCGCGCCATCAGAGCGTGCTCCACCAGCGTGATCAGCGCGCTCTTGGTTTCGCCCCGGTGCCGGGCGTCCGTCGTGATGATCGGCGTGTCGGGGCCGATCTGCAGCGCCTCACGGACCTCTTCCGGCCCGTAGGGCTGCTGTCCGTTGAAGCCGTTGAGCGCGATGACGAACGGCAGGCCGCTGTTCTCGAAGTAGTCGACGGCCGGGAAGCAGTCCGCGAGCCGACGGGTGTCGACCAGGACGATGGCGCCGATGGCGCCGCGGACCAGGTCGTCCCACATGAACCAGAAGCGGTCCTGACCCGGCGTACCGAAGAGGTACAGGATCAGATCGTCATCGAGCGTGATGCGGCCGAAATCCATCGCCACGGTCGTCGTGGTCTTGTCCTGAACGTGGCTCAGATCGTCGATCCCGGCCGACGCGGACGTCATCACGGCTTCGGTGCGCAGCGGACTGATCTCCGAGACCGCGCCGACGAACGTGGTCTTGCCCACGCCGAACCCGCCGGCCACCACGATCTTCGCGGACGTGGTGGAACGGCCACCGCCTCCGCTAGAGCTTCCGAAGTCCACTGAGCACCCTTTCGAGCAGTGTCACATCCGGCGTCCCGCCGGACTCGCCGCTGCCGCCCGGCTGGTGGATCGCCACCATGCCGGCCTCCGCCAGGTCCGCGACGAGGATGCGCGCCACGCCCAGGGGCATGTTGAGCAGCGCCGAGACCTCAGCGACCGACTTGACCTCCCGGCACAGGTGGCAGATGCGCTGGTGCTCGGGAAGCAGCCCCTGGAGGTGCGCCGGGTCGGCCGTGGAGCTCACCAGCGCCTCGATGGCGAGCTGGTAGCGCGGCCGGGTGCGGCCACCCGTCATGGCGTAGGGGCGGACCAGCGGCTGGTCGGCGCCTTCACTCCCGTACGACGCGTGATGAGAAGCGCCGTACGGGCCGGGCGAGGCGGGCGGGGTCATGAATCCTCCGGACGGGACAGCAGGATGGCAATAATGCCGTCGAGCGGTGGCCGGTGGGGGGTTTTCGGCCGTACGGTCGGACGGTATTTGCGGTGTGCGTAGGTCAGTTCAGCAGGCTGCCCTGGAGTTCCGCGCGGAGATCAGGGGTCAGTACGGTGCCCGCGCGGTCGACCAGGAGGGCCATCTCGTAGCCCACGAGGCCGATGTCGCACTCGGGGTGCGCCAGCACGGCCAGCGAGGATCCGTCGGAGACGGACATGATGAAGAGGAAGCCGCGCTCCATCTCCACCACGGTCTGGTTGACGGCGCCGCCCTCGAAGATCCGGGAAGCACCCGCCGTCAGGGAGGTCAGGCCGGAGGCGACCGCCGCCAGCTGGTCGGCACGGTCGCGCGGAAAGCCTTCGGACATCGCCAGAAGGAGTCCGTCGGCGGAGACCACCACGGTGTGGGACACCCCCGGGGTGTTCGCCACGAAGTTGGTGATCAACCAGTTCAGATTCTGCGCCGCCTGGCTCATCGGACTCAACTAACGCTCCTGCTGGTAAGTGGGGCCAAGGTCATGGTTGCCGGTGGTCGAGGCGTTGCCCGCCTGACGTCCCTGCTGGATACCCCGGCGAAGGTTGGTCAGTCGGCCGCGTACGTCATCGGGCGCACGCGAGACCGCCGGACCGGTCAGGTTGTTCTGCTGCTCGGCGGTGCCCTCGACGAGGTTCGCACGCGGCACGCGCCGCGGCAGACCCGAGGCGGTCTTGCCGCCCGCGGCCGGCTCGCGGACCTGCTCGGCCTTGCGCCAGCGCTCGTCGTTGGGGGAGTCCCGCCAGTTGTCCTGCGTGGCCCGCGAGGCCGGGGCGGCCTGCGGGTTCAGCGGGCCCTGAGAGTCCTGGAGCGACTCGCGCGACTCGCGCCGCGGCAGTCGCTGGGGGAAGGCGCCCGGCTGCTCCGGCGCCCCGGGCTGGTCCTCGGCCGGACCCCGGAACCAGTTGGACTCCAGCTCCTCGAAGAGCGGCGTCCGCCCGTCACCGGCACCGGCCGGCGGCAGCTGGCCCCCGGCGTCCGCACCGGCGGGCAGCTCGAACTGGCCGGTGTTGCCGGGGCCGTCGGGGCGGGCGTACTCGCCGGAGGTGCTGCCGGGACGCTCGAACTGGCCGGTGTGACCGGGGCCGTCGGGGCGGGCGTACTCACCCGACGTGCTGCCCGGGCGCTCGAACTGGCCGGTGTTACCCGGGCCGTCGGGGCGGGCGTACTCGCCGGAGGTGCTGCCGGGACGCTCGAACTGGCCCGTGTGACCGGGGCCGTCGGGGCGGGCGTACTCACCCGACGTGCTGTTCCGCGGCTCCGGCGACGGGAGGGCCGGGAACTCGGACGTGTCGCCGGCGCCGCCCTGCGGGGCGGACGGGCGCGCGAAGCGGCCGGTGTTCTCGGAGTCCTCGTGGCCGCGCGGGGTGTCCTGCGCGGCGCGCCCGCCGTTGCCGGGCATCGGCCAGTCGTCGGCCGGGGCCTTCGGGGCCGCCGGAGGCTGCTGGTTGCCCCAGCTCGGCGCGGGGCGGCCCGGCAGCTCGGCGGGGGAGGCGGAGGGAGCGGCGGAGTCGGGGGCGCTGCCACGGCGCTTGGGCATCTTCGGGCGGCGCACGCCGCCCTCGTTCGCCGGCGGCGGGACGGCGGGACCGCCGTTGCCGCGGGCGGGCAGCGCGGGACGGCCGTCGGAGCCCGTACCGCCGCGCGGGGACGCGTCGAAGAGGCTGCCGGACGGCGAGGGCGCACCCGGGCCGGACCGGGGGGCCGGGGCCGGGCGCGTCGGCAGACCGCTGTCCGTCGTGCCGGGACGGCCCGGCAGCGCGGGGCGCGGACCGGGGCCGGGCACCTGGCGGCGCGGCGCGGCGCCAGTGAGGCCGCCGTTGCCACCGGGGGCGGCGGGAGCGCCGCCCTGCGGCATGCCGGCACCCATCGCGGGCGCACCCGTGGCACCGGGCATCGGCCGCTTGCCGCCCTGGGCGACGTCGACCGGCAGCATGACGAGCGCGGTCGTACCGCCCGAGTCGGACGGCCGGAGCTGGATGCGGATGCCGTGTCGCAGGGACAGGCGGCCGACCACGAACAGACCCATGCGGCGCGAGACCGAGACGTCCACGGTCGGCGGGCTCGCGAGACGTTCGTTGATCGCCGCGAGGTCCTCGGGCGACAGGCCGATACCCGTGTCGTGGATCTCGACCAGCACGCGCCCGTCGGGCAGCGCGTGACCGGTGACCTTGACCTTGGTCTGGGGCGAGGAGAACGACGTCGCGTTCTCCAGCAGCTCGGCGAGGAGGTGCACGAGGTCGTTGACCACGCGGCCGGCGACCTCGGTCGGCGGCACACCGCTGAGCTCGATGCGCTCGTACTGCTCCACCTCGGACGCGGCGGCACGCAGCACGTCGACGAGCGGCACGGGCCGGGTCCACCGGCGGCCGGGCTCCTCACCCGCGAGGACGAGGAGGTTCTCACCGTTACGGCGCATACGGGTCGCGAGGTGGTCCAGCTTGAACAGCGAGGACAGCTGGTCCGGGTCGGCCTCGCGGCTCTCCAGCTCGGAGATGAGCGAGAGCTGACGCTGGATGAGGCCCTGGCTGCGGCGCGAGAGGTTGGTGAACATCGCGTTGACGTTGCCTCGCAGCAACGCCTGCTCGGCGGCGAGGCGGACGGCCTCGCGGTGCACGTCGTCGAAGGCCGCGGCCACCTTGCCGATCTCGTCCGTGCTGTGCACGCCGACGGACTCCACGGACGTGTCGACGTCCTGCGGGTCGGTCTCGGAGAGCTGCTTGACGAGCTCGGGCAGGCGCTCCTGGGCGACCCTCTGCGCGGTGTCCTGCAGCCGGCGCAGCGAGCGGACCATGGAGCGGGCCACGACGAAGGCGCCGACGAGCGAGATGCCGAGGACCAGGATGATCAGGACACCGTTGAGGATGGCCTCCTGCTGCGCGTCGTCGCGCAGCTCCAGCGCCTTCTGGTCCATCTGGGTGAGCAGCGTCTGCTCGATCTTCGACATCTCGTTGATCTTGAGCGTGGCCTGGTCGGACCAGTCCAGCCAGGTCAGCGTCTCGCCGCTCTTGAGCCCGTCGGGCTTGGTGAAGACGCGGTCGGCGAAGGTGTCCGCCGAGGCGATGTCGGTGATGCCGCCGTTGAGGGACAGCAGCAGCTGCTCGGAGTCGGCGGCCCGGATCGCGGTGAAGCGCTTGAGCGCCTCCTTCTCCGCGTCCAGCGCCTCCTTGCCGTACTGCTGGTCGTTGACCGACAGGTGGCTGCCGCCCTTGGCGGCCAGCGCCGCGGTGATCACGGCGCGCTGGATGGACGCGTACTCCTTGGCGGAGGAGAACGTGGCCAGCGCGCGGGTGCTGGTGATCATCTCGCTGTTGCTGGTGGCCTGGGCCATGTCCTGCGAGAGCGACAGCAGGGAGTTGATGAGGCCGTCGTAGTTGTTGACGGTCCGCGCGATGTAGTCGGCGTCGGTGTACGCGCTCTTGCGGACGTCCTGGATCTTCCGCAGCTGCCGGGTGATGTCGACCAGGGTGGTCTGCACACCGACCATCGTCTGGTCGGTCGGCTTGACGTCCTTGGTGGCCTCGGTGAAGTCCTTGATGGCACGGTCGGACCGCTGCTGGGTGGAGACGATCCGGTCGTCGGACTTGTTCTGGGCGGACAGCGGCCCCGCGGTCTTGTCGCGCTCCTCCTGGAGCGCGCTCGCGAGCAGGGTGGCCTTGCTCGTCATCTCCGTGAGCAGCTTCATGTGGTCGAGCTGATCGACGTTCTCGAGCGAGCTGGCGATACGCAGACCACCGAGGGACGTCGCGGCGACGACGGGCAGAGCCAGCAGGGAGACGAGTCGGGTGGAGATGCGCCAGTTGCGCAGGGCTATTCGTGAGCCCGGCCCGTTCGGCCCCTTTGTCTTCGCCTTGGACTTGGACTTCGACCGTTCGGCGGGCTCGCCGCCGGTCGGCGCGTCGGCGGACGTGCCGCGGTCGGTCGCACCGCGCGGCTCCGGCTCCGCCGCAGCGCTGCCATCCCTCTTGAAACGTCCCTGCACTAGCGTCGCAACCTCTGGACCAGGCGTCCCTCCGGTTGAGCGGCGGGACGGTGTCGAGTCGTGGGGGGACCGCGGTTGCCCCCTGGCGGTCCGTGGAATTCCAGCACAGTGCCGGATCTCCAACAAGGCCGGTGCACACCCCTGGGGACGGGGTGACGCTCAGTGCCGGAAACGGTCACGGGGCGTAGAGGACCAGAGCCTTTATTTGGGGCATCAGCGTACGAGTTGCCCCGGGGTCCCCCGCACCCGGCCCGTGTCCCAGTCGCCATGATCAGGAGCGGAACGTCTGCTTCAGTCCTGCGATGTCCGTTTCGCGGCGGCGCGACACCCGTCCGCTATGCGGCTTTTTTCGCACCACTCGTGAGCAAACTCACAAGCGACTGATGACTTCTCTCGCGGACGGCTGGGGATAGGCGCGCCTAGCCTGGTCCTTTACACAGGACGCGAGAACGACACCGCGCACCACGACACCGCGAGGCAGCAAGTGCAGACGACGAAGACGACGAAGACGGCGAAGCCCAAGGCCAAGGTGGTCCGCAAGACCGCCAACCCGCGCCGCACGACGCTCGCGCACCTCGAGGACGCCGAGACGCTGCGCACCGCCGAGGCCCGGGTGCACGCCGCCGAACTGCCGGCGGTCACCGCCAACCCGCGCCGCACCATCCTCATGACGGCCCCCGAGCCCCAGGCCCCCGCGGCCGAGCGGGCCCAGCAGGGCTGACCCAAGGCGGCGCACGGGCCGCCGGCGACCCCCGCGATAGCCTGGGGTGTCAGTCTCCGGCCGGACCAGATAGGGGCAAAAGCTTCCCGTGCGCATCGCCAGGTTCTCCATCGACGGCAACGTCGCCTTCGGTGTCGTGGAAGGGGACGCCTCCACAGAAGGCGGCCCCGTCCTCGACATCATCAAGGGCCACCCCTTCGCCGAGTTCGAGCGCTCGGGGCAGAAGATCCCGCTGAGCAAGGTGCGGCTGCTGCCGCCCGTCCTGCCCAACAAGGTCGTCGCCATCGGCCGCAACTACGCCGAGCACGCGGCCGAGCTGGGCAACGAGGTCCCGGACGCCCCCGTCGCGTTCTTCAAGCCGTCCACCGCGGTCATCGGCCCCGGCGACCCCATCGCGTACCCCTCCTTCTCCAGCGAGGTGCACCACGAGGCCGAGCTGGCCGTGGTCATCGGCCGCATGTGCCGCGAGGTCCCGCGCGAGCGCGTGAAGGACGTCATCCTCGGCTACACCTGCGCCAACGACATCACCGCGCGTGACGTCCAGGAGCGCGAGAAGCAGTGGGCCCGCGCCAAGGGCTTCGACACCTCCTGCCCGCTGGGCCCCTGGGTGGAGACCGAGCTGGACCCGAGCGACCTCGGGATCATGTGCACGGTCAACGGCGAACAGCGCCAGCTGGGCCGCACCAGCGACATGGTCCGCTCCATCGAGGACCTGATCGTCCACATCACCGAGGCGATGACGCTGCTCCCCGGCGACGTCGTCCTCACCGGCACCCCGGCCGGGGTCGGACCCCTGAACGTCGGCGACGAGGTCGCCGTCACCATCGAAGGCATCGGCACTCTCACCAATAAGGTGATCAAGCGTGGCTAGCGCAACTCCCGTACGCGTCCGTTTCTGTCCCTCGCCGACCGGCAACCCCCATGTGGGTCTGGTCCGCACCGCCCTGTTCAACTGGGCGTTCGCCCGCCACCACGGCGGCACCCTGGTCTTCCGCATCGAGGACACCGACGCGGCCCGTGACTCCGAGGAGTCGTACCAGCAGCTGCTGGACTCGATGCGCTGGCTGGGCTTCGACTGGGACGAGGGCCCCGAGGTCGGCGGCCCCCACGCGCCGTACCGCCAGTCGCAGCGCATGGACATCTACCAGGACGTCGCGCGGAAGCTGCTGGACGGCGGCTACGCCTACCGCTGCTACTGCACCGCCGAGGAGCTCGACGCCCGCCGCGACGCCGCCCGCGCCGCCGGCAGGCCGTCCGGCTACGACGGCACGTGCCGCGTCGTGAGCCCCGAGCAGCAGGCGGCCTACGAGGCCGAGGGCCGCGCCTCGATCGTCCGCTTCCGGATGCCCGACGAGCCGATCACCTTCACGGACCTGGTCCGCGGCGAGCTGACCTTCACCCCGGAGAACGTGCCGGACTACGGCATCGTCCGGGCCAACGGCGCCCCGCTGTACACCCTCGTCAACCCCGTCGACGACGCCCTGATGGAGATCACGCACGTCCTGCGCGGCGAGGACCTGCTGTCCTCCACCCCGCGCCAGATCGCGCTCTACAAGGCGCTCATCGAGCTGGGCGTCGCCAAGGACATCCCCGCCTTCGGCCACCTCCCGTACGTCATGGGCGAGGGCAACAAGAAGCTCTCCAAGCGCGACCCGCAGGCGTCCCTGAACCTCTACCGGGAGCGCGGCTTCCTCCCCGAGGGCCTGCTGAACTACCTCTCCCTGCTCGGCTGGTCCCTCTCGGCCGACCAGGACATCTTCACGATGGACGAGATGGTCGCGGCGTTCGACATCAAGGACGTCAACGCCAACCCGGCCCGCTTCGACCTCAAGAAGTGCGAGTCGATCAACGGCGACCACATGCGCCGCATGGACGTGAAGGCGTTCATCGAGGCCTGCGGCCCCTGGCTGAAGGCCCCGTTCGCCCCCTGGGCCCCCGAGGCGTTCGACCAGGCGGTCTTCGAGGCCATCGCCCCGCACGCGCAGACCCGGCTGACGGTGCTCTCCGACATCACCGCCAACGTCGACTTCCTCTTCCTCGACGAGCCCGCCCACGACGAGGCGTCCTGGGCCAAGGCGATGAAGGAGGGCTCGGACGCGCTGCTGCGCACCGCCCGCGCCAAGCTGGAGGCCGCGGAGTGGAACGCGGAGGCCCTCAAGGCGGCCGTCCTCGCCGCGGGTGAGGAGCACGGTCTGAAGCTGGGCAAGGCGCAGGCGCCGGTCCGCGTGGCCGTCACCGGCCGCACGGTCGGCCTGCCGCTCTTCGAGTCCCTGGAGATCCTCGGCCGCGAGCGCACCCTGGCCCGCGTCGACGCGGCCCTGGCGAAGCTCACGGCGTAGGCGCCACGAGCCACCGCCCGGTACGGGTCGGCACGGCGTTCTTCGGGGGATGAGCCCCAAGGCCCCGGCCGGACGGCGTACGGTCGACGCATGCCGATCCGCGCCGTCCTCTGGGACGTCGACGACACCCTCTTCGACCACACGGGCTCCGACCGGGCCGGCGTGCTGCGCCACCTCGAGGCCGAGGGCCTGCTCTCGCGGTACGAATCCGTGGAGCGGGCCCTCGGCCTCTGGCGTTCCGTGATGGAGGCGCAGCAGGCCCGCCTCCTCGCCGGGGAGGTGGGGTTCCAGGAGCATCGCCGGGAGCGCGCACGCGCCTTCCTGGGCGTCCCACTGGCCGATTCCGAGGCCGATGAGTGGTTCGCCCGCTACGTACGCCACTACGAGGCCTGCTGGACCCTCTTCCCGGACGCCGTGCCGACCCTCGACGCCCTCGCCCCGCACCTGCGGCAGGCGGTGCTCTCCAACGCCTCCACGGCCCAGCAGCGGCGCAAGCTCCGCATCCTCGGGGTCCACCGGCGGTTCGAGCACGTGGTGTGCGCGGACCGCCTCGGCTGCGCCAAGCCCGCCGCCGAGGCGTTCCTGGCCACCTGCGCCCGGCTGCGGCTGGCGCCGGGTGAAGTCGTCTACGTGGGCGACCAGCTGGACGGTGACGCGATGGGCGCCCGGGACGCCGGCCTGTGCGGGGTGTGGCTGGACCGTACGGGCGCCGCGAATGTGCCCGTACCGGACGGTGTGCACCGCATCGGGGGCCTCACGGAGCTCTCCGGGCTGCTGCGGCGGGTTATCGGTTTTGGAGCCCCGTCCACCTTCGGGTAATGTTCTTCCTGCGCCGCCCGAGAGGGCCGAGAGGCCGGAGCGGACGGAGCGAGCCGAGCAAGACCCCTTCAAAGAGGTCGAGTTCTGGTGGGGTATGGTGTAATTGGCAGCACGAGGGTTTCTGGTTCCCTTAGTCTAGGTTCGAGTCCTGGTACCCCAGCAAAAGAAATTCTCCGGAAATTCTTTTGATAAAGTAGCTGAAGTAGTAAGCGCAGTGCGAGCCCCCGTTGTGTAGCGGCCTAGCACGCCGCCCTCTCAAGGCGGTAGCGCCGGTTCGAATCCGGTCGGGGGTACAGATCCTGAATCCGTCACCATCCAGATATTCCTGGAGGCGACGACGAATGGATCGCTAGGGCCCCCGTTGTGTAGCGGCCTAGCACGCCGCCCTCTCAAGGCGGTAGCGCCGGTTCGAATCCGGTCGGGGGTACTGGTCAATACCATGGGATATGGTGTAATTGGCAGCACGAGGGTTTCTGGTTCCCTTAGTCTAGGTTCGAGTCCTGGTATCCCAGCGCAGAGAGCATATTGGCTCTGCAGTAACAAAAGCTAGCCCCCGTTGTGTAGCGGCCTAGCACGCCGCCCTCTCAAGGCGGTAGCGCCGGTTCGAATCCGGTCGGGGGTACAGAGGAAAGAATGCCTCCCGCATAAGCGGGGGGCATTTTTTCATGCGGCCTTCCGTACATCGTGGCCGGGGCAGATAATCCACGCATGGTCCCTCCTCACGGCGTGCACCGCCGGGTCCACGTCGGTGACCTCCGCCCCGGCGACCACGCGTGTCTGCTGTTCGCGTCGGACGAGGAGCGGGCCTCGATCCTGCGGGACTTCGTGCTCGGGGGCCTCGACGCCGAGCACAAGATCCTCTATCTCGCCGGCGCGGACGGACCACCGGGCCCGCGGGCCCTGCTGGAGCAGTGCCGGCTCACCGGCGTCCCCGGCGACCTGGACGGCCGGCTCGAGGTCATCGGAGCGGCCGAGCTCTCCCCGGAACGCGGCAAGTTGGACCCGGCCGCGTTACTGGGCCGGCTGCGGGCGGCCGCCGACCGCAGCCGCAGCGAGGGCTACCGCGCCCTGCGCGTCACCGGCGACCTGTCCGCCGTCCTGCGCGACGGACCGGACCTCTCCCGACTGCTGCGCTACGAAGCCCTGCTGGCCGACGAGTTCAGCTCCGGCCAGGCGCTGGCGGTGTGCCAGTACGACATCCGCCGGTGCGATGCCGCGGCCTTGGACGCCTTCGCATCGGCCCATCTCAGGAGCGTCGAAGTGGATCCTGTCGTCCGCACGGCCGAACTGACCGTCGTCCCCACCTACAGCCCGGCCGGTCTGCGCATCGAGGGGGTGGTCGACGCCGATTCGCACCGCCACCTCAGGGACGCCCTGCAGTCCGTCGCGTCCGTACGCGGCGACCTGTGTCTGGAGATGTCCGGGGTGGAGTTCCTCGACCTCGCGGGGCTGCGGCTGCTGATGACCTTCGCCAGGGCGCGCGCCGCCCGCCACTGCACCGTCGAGCTGACCGAGCTGCCGCCCCATCTGCTGCACGTCATCACCCTCATCGGATGGGACCGGACGCCGGGGCTCCGGCTGGGAGCCGCGCATGCCTGCTGACCGCGCGCAGGCGGCCGGCTTCGTGCATCACGCCTGTCTGTACGGCAGCGACGAAAGCTTCCTCGCGATGGCGGTCCCCTTCGCCGAGGCCGGGCTGGCGGCCGGCGAGCCCGTCCTGGCCGCCACGACGGCCGCCAACATCGATCTGCTGCGGTCCGCGCTGGGCAAGGGCGCGCACGCCCTGGACACCGCCGAGACCGCCTACTTCGGCCGCCGGCCCGTCGAGCGGGTCTCCGCCTTCCTGCGCTACCACGACCGCCGCGCCCGGCCCGGCCGGCGGACGCGGATGATCGCCGAGCCGGTGTGGGGCGGCAGATCCGCCCGCCAGGTCGCCGAGTGGAAGCACATGGAGTCCGGGCTCAACGTGCTGCTGGCCGAGCTGCCGGTCTGGATGGTCTGCCCGTACGACACCCGCGTCGTGCCGGCCGACGTCGTGGCGGCGGCCTGCGCGACCCACCCGGTGCGGCTGGACGGCGAACGCCCGACCCCCTGCGCCGACTACACGGACCCCGCCTCCTACGCCGCCCTCGCCCGGCCGGCGCCCGTCCCCGTGCCGCCCACCGCGGCGGTGGCGGGGCCCACGGCCCGCCCCGCGACCGTGCGCCGCTTCGTCCGGGAACGGGCCGCCGAGGCGGGCCTGACCGGCGAGCGGCTCGCCCTGGCCGAGCTCGCCGTCCACGAGGCCGCCGCGTATCTGCTGGCCGCCGACGGGGCGCGCGTGGCACTGAGCGCCTGGGAGGAGCCCGGCGCCGTCCTGTACGAGCTGCTGAGCACCGGGCCGGGCGGTGCCCGCCTGCCGCCGTTCGCGGGCTTCCGCCCGCCCGGGCCGCCCGAGGGCGCGCCGGGCGCCGAGGACGGCCTGTGGCTCGCCCGCCGCCTCGGCGAGTCGCTGGACGTCCGGACGGAGGGGCCGGCGACCCGGATCACCTTGCGCCTGGCCGGCCCGGGCGACGCCGAACGGCTGTGACGGGCGAGAGGGAAGCACTCACGTGAACCGGCGGGCCGACTCCTCCGCGTGCGCCAGCCTGCGCAGGCTCAGCAACACCGGCTCGTACAGCACCGTCAGCGCCACGGCCGCCTCGATCTGACCGGCCGGGGTGGGTTCGCGCTCCACCAGGTCGAGATCGGTGACCGCCAGCCGCTCGGCCAGCCGCCCGTACGGCAGCAATTGCTCCACATCGCAGGGGTAGCCCAGGCGCACCAGCGCGGCGACGGCGGCGATCAGGGTGCGGCGGGCGGGCGTGGGCTCGTCCAGACCGCACTCGAACGGCCAGCCCAGACGCTCCAGCAGTGCCGCCACCGACCGGCGCGCGGTCTCGGTGGCGGGGTCGTCGTCGGCGGGCTCCGGGCCGATCGGCAGCGCCAGGGTCGCCGCGCCCAGCCGCATGTGGTGGTCCAGCGACTCGTCCTCGGCGGCGGCGATCACTTCCCGGGCGGTGGCCACCGGCACCTTGCCGATCTGGATCAGGGCCCGCACCAGCCGCAGCCGGCGCAGGTGGTCCTCACCGTACTCGGCCTGCGTCGCCGAGACCCTGCGGCCGGGCTGGAGGAGCCCCTCGCGCAGGTAGTACTTGATCGTGGCGGTGGACACCCCGCTGCTCTCGCTCAACTCCGCCAGCCGCATGCTCTTGCGCCTTTCCTTGGGTAGTGTCACTATCCAAGCATGGATAGTGGAGCTATCCAATCGGAATGGGGGTCTGTCATGAGGGTTGAGTCGATCGTCGAGCGGGTCACGGCCAAGGCCGAGGGGGACGTGGTCGTCTTCCTGATCGGGATGCGCGTCAACCGGTGGCGGGCGGTGCGCCACTGGCTGCCCGCGCTCGTCGCGATGCCGCGCATGCTCAAGGAACTGTCCGCCGACCCGGACAGCGGGTTGCTGGGTCACCGGGTGCTGAACGCCGGGCTCCGGGCGCCCATGGTCGTCCAGTACTGGGAGTCGCGCGAGAAGCTGCTCGCCTATGCCTCGGCCGCGGACAAGGAGCACCGCCCCGCGTGGGCGGCGTTCAACCGGCGTACGCGGGGCGGCGGGGGCGCTGTGGGGATCTGGCACGAGACGTACCTCGTCCCGGCCGGGTCCTACGAGACCATCTACAGCGGCGTGCCGCCGATCGGGCTCGGCGCGGCGTACGGCACCGAGCCGGTGCGCCGGCGCGGCGAGCGCGCCGCCGAGCGGCTCGACCGCCGCGCCGCGTGATCAGCCGTTGCGGCGCAGGGCCTCGCTGAGCCGCAGGGCGGCGTCGATGACCGCCTGGGCGTGCATCCGGCCCGGGTGACGGGTCAGGCGCTCGATGGGGCCGGAGACCGAGACGGCGGCGACCACGCGGTTGGAGGGGCCGCGCACCGGCGCCGAGACCGAGGCGACGCCCGGCTCCCGCTCGCCGATCGACTGGGCCCAGCCCCTGCGCCGTACGCCCGAGAGCGCGGTCGCCGTGAAGCGGGCGCCCTGCAGGCCGCGGTGCAGCCGCTCGGGCTCCTCCCAGGCCATCAGCACCTGCGCCGCCGAGCCGGCCTTCATGGGCAGTGTCGAGCCGACCGGCACGGTGTCCCGCAGTCCGGACAGCCGCTCCGCCGCCGCCACGCAGATGCGCATGTCGCCCTGGCGGCGGTAGAGCTGCGCGCTCTCGCCGGTCACATCCCGCAGGTGCGTGAGCACCGGCCCCGCCGTGGCCAGGAGTCTGTCCTCGCCCGCCGCGGCCGCCAGCTCGCTCAGCCGCGGGCCGAGGATGAAACGGCCCTGCATGTCCCGCGCCACCATGCGGTGGTGCTCCAGCGCCACCGCGAGCCGGTGCGCCGTCGGGCGCGCGAGCCCGGTCGCCGTGACCAGTCCGGCCAGCGTCGCCGGACCGGACTCCAGAGCGCTCAGTACCAGAGCCGCCTTGTCGAGTACGCCCACACCGCTAGAGGCGCCACCAGAGTTGTCCATGCAACGATACTCCCGTCTCACACTGTGAAACGCAAGTTCAATTTTCCGGCGGACGCGCGAACCTGTACGGACAGCACCCCACAGGCACACGACTTGGTCCGGCAGCGACGCCGGCCGGAGGGACAGCGATGGGACGGACACTCGCGGAGAAGGTCTGGGACGACCACGTCGTCACGCGCGCCGAAGGCGAGCCCGACCTCCTCTTCATCGATCTGCACCTGCTCCACGAGGTCACCAGCCCGCAGGCCTTCGACGGCCTGCGCAAGGCCGGCCGACCGGTCCGGCGACTCGACCTGACCATCGCCACCGAGGACCACAACACCCCCACCATCGACATCGACAAGCCCATCGCGGACCCCGTCTCCCGCACCCAGCTGGAGACACTGCGCAAGAACTGCGCGGAGTTCGGCGTGCGGCTGCACCCGCTGGGCGATGTCGAGCAGGGAGTCGTCCACGTGGTGGGACCGCAGCTGGGACTGACCCAGCCCGGCACCACCGTCGTCTGCGGCGACAGCCACACCTCCACCCACGGCGCCTTCGGCGCGCTGGCGTTCGGCATCGGCACCAGCCAGGTCGAGCACGTACTCGCCACCCAGACCCTGCCGCTGGCTCCCTTCCGGACCATGGCCGTCACCGTGGAGGGTGAACTCCCCGAGGGCGTCACCGCCAAGGACCTGATCCTCGCCGTCATCGCCCGGATCGGCACCGGCGGCGGCCAGGGTTACGTCATCGAGTACCGCGGCTCCGCCATCGAGAAGCTCTCGATGGAGGCGCGGATGACCGTCTGCAACATGTCCATCGAGGCGGGCGCCCGGGCCGGCATGATCGCCCCCGACGAGACCACCTTCGCCTACCTCGAAGGCCGCCCGCACGCCCCCCGGGGCGACGACTGGGACGCCGCCGTCGCGTACTGGCGCACCCTGCGCACCGACGACGACGCCGTCTTCGACCACGAGGTCGTCATCGACGCCACCGAGCTCTCCCCGTTCGTCACCTGGGGCACCAACCCCGGCCAGGGCGCGCCGCTGTCCGCGGCCGTCCCCGACCCGGCCTCGTATGCCGACCCCTCGGACCGCTTCGCCGCCGAAAGGGCGCTGGAGTACATGGGATTGACGGCTGGTCAGCCGTTGAAGGACATCCGCGTGGACACGGTCTTCGTGGGGTCCTGCACCAATGGCCGCATCGAGGACCTGCGCTCGGTCGCCGAGGTCATCGAGGGCCGTCGCGTCGCCGACGGGGTCCGGATGCTGGTCGTCCCCGGCTCGGTCCGGGTGGCCCTCCAGGCCGTCGAGGAGGGGCTGGACAAGGTGTTCACCGCGGCCGGCGCCGAGTGGCGGCACGCGGGCTGTTCGATGTGTCTGGGCATGAACCCCGACCAACTCGCGCCCGGGGAGAGGTCCGCGTCGACCTCCAACCGCAACTTCGAAGGCCGGCAGGGCAAGGGCGGCCGCACCCACCTGGTCTCGCCCCAGGTCGCCGCCGCCACCGCCGTACTGGGCCATCTGGCCTCCCCGGCCGACCTGGCCGGCGCGTCCGACGTTCGTACTCCCGTGGGGGCCTGAGCACACATGGAAGCATTCACCACGCACACCGGCCGGGCCGTACCGCTGCGCCGGAGCAATGTCGACACGGACCAGATCATCCCCGCGCACTGGCTCAAGAAGGTCACCCGCGACGGCTTCGAGGACGGGCTCTTCGAGGCGTGGCGCAAGGACCCGGAGTTCGTGCTCAACCGTCCCGAGCGCCGGGGCGCCTCCGTCCTGGTCGCCGGCCCGGACTTCGGCACCGGCTCCTCCCGCGAGCACGCGGTCTGGGCGCTGCAGAACTACGGCTTCAAGGCCGTCGTCTCCGCCCGCTTCGCCGACATCTTCCGCGGCAACTCGCTCAAGAACGGTCTGCTGACCGTCGTCCTCCCCCAGGAGACCGTCGACGCCCTCTGGGAGCTGACCGAGTCCGACCCGTCCGCCGAGGTGACCGTCGACCTCGTGGCGCGCCAGGTGCGCGCCGAGGGCATCACGGCTGATTTCCATCTTGACGAGAACGCCCGGTGGCGTCTCCTGGAGGGGCTGGACGACATCGGTCTGACCCTGCGGCACGAGGCCGACATCACCGCCTACGAGGCTCGCAGGCCCTCGTTCAAGCCCTCCACGGCCCGGATCTGACACGAATTTCGAGCCCGTACGGCCCAGTCCGACGAACCGGACGGGGACCCGGATTTTCGCTGCTCACCCAAGGTTTGGCATGATGCGCCCCCTGTCTTCGGACAGGGGGCGCATCGCTCTGTTGAGGCCCTGTGAAGCGACAACTCGCCTCAGATGGCACAATCGGTGCATGGAACGCGACAGCCAACTCGAGCTTTACCGGCTCGTCGCCGACCGACTCAAGGAAGCGCACACAAGGGTGCGCGCACTGCAAGTCCCGGAGGGCGTACGGATGGCGCTGTCCCGGAAGCTGCTGGCCATCACGGCTGCGGCAAAGCACGATCTCTCAGGCGCGGCAAGGCGTCTGGACCGGCTGATGAACGACCTCGACGAGGGCCGTTTCCCCGAAGAGCCCGACCGTGACGGAACTCCGTGATGGTCGAGTTCGTTGCGGCACAAGGGTGATTAGACCGTTTCGTGTTTGATTTGCGGTATATATCTGCCTAACGTGCGAAAAGGCTGGAACGCATTCGTTCCAGCAATGTCTCCGAAGGGGAAGACGTGAACAAGGCGCAGCTCGTTGAAGCGATTGCCGACAAGCTCGGCGGCCGTCAGCAGGCCGCAGACGCCGTCGACGCGGTGCTCGACGCGATCGTCCGCGCGGTCGTCGCGGGCGACCGGGTCTCGGTCACCGGCTTCGGCTCTTTCGAGAAGGTCGACCGTCCGGCCCGTTACGCCCGCAACCCGCAGACGGGTGAGCGGGTCCGGGTCAAGAAGACCTCGGTGCCCCGCTTCCGCGCGGGCCAGGGCTTCAAGGACCTGGTGAGCGGCTCGAAGAAGCTGCCGAAGAACGACGTCGCGGTCAAGAAGGCGCCCAAGGGCAGCCTGACGGGTGGGGTCAAGACCACCGCCAAGGCCGCGGCCAAGAAGGCCACCGCCAAGAAGGCGACGGCGAAGAAGGCCGCCACCACGGCCACCGCCGCCAAGAAGACCACGGCGAAGACCGCGGCCAAGAAGACCACCACCACGGCGGCGGCCAAGAAGGCCACCGCGAAGAAGGCCGCGCCGGCGAAGAAGACCACGGCCAAGAAGGCGACGGCCACCGCCACCAAGGCCGCCGCCAAGAAGGCCGCGCCGGCGAAGAAGACCACGGCCACGGCCAAGAAGGCCGCCGCCAAGAAGACGGCACCCGCCAAGAAGGCCACGGCGACCAAGGCTCCGGCGCGCAAGACCACCGCGCGCAAGACCACCGCCAAGAAGGCCGCCGCCAAGAAGTAAGGCAGCGGACGGCGTCACGCGCCGGGCCGGGCTCCCCTCGGGGAGCCCGGCCCGCGGTGCGTTCCGGGCAGGACGTCCCGAAGCCGTCCCGAGGGGACGGCGGAGCCCGGTCGGAGGCGCCCGGTCGGAGGCGCCCGGGAAGGTCTCTCAGAAGGTCTGGAGCGTCACCAGCGTCACCCGGCGGCCCTCGGGGCCACCCTGGGACCCCGTCGCGCCGCCGGAGTTCCCCGCCGCCGCGTCCTCGAGGACGATGCGGACCCGCTGGCCCGGCCGCAGCAGCCGCAGACCGCCCGCGTCGAAGGCCGCCGCGTCGAAGGGCACCGGGGTGCCGTCGTCGAGGAGGACGCTCCCGGAGCGGGTCTGGGGGTCGTAGGTGTACGCGGTGGCCTGCATGCCACCAGCCTAGTCGGCCCGTACCGGCCGGGGGATCGGAGGCCCGTCGGCGGCGGCGGCCGTCCGCGGCCCCACGCCGAGCGCCAGAGCGGCCCGCAAATCCTCTTCCGTGTCCACGTCCTGGCGCACGGAATCCACCCCCACCAGCTCGATCTCACGGGCGCCCGACGCGCGGTGACGGGCGCGGGAACGGCCCTCGAACGCCGGAGCCAATTCCGTTCCGGGCGCCGCCGCCAGCAACGTCGTACCGATTCCCGCCGCGTCCGCGAGAAATGCGCGCGGGAATTCGACGGCCGAATCGAGCACCCGCCCGAGTTCCGCCGGGCGCAAGGCGGGCAGGTCCGCGTTGAGCGTCGCCACCGCCGAACGCGGCGCGTTCTCCCGTACGGTCCGCGCGCCGTGCGCCAGCGCGCCGTTCAGCCCGCCGGGCCCCGCCGGCTCGGACAGCACCCGGGCCCCGAGCGCCCCGAGCGCCGCCCCGGCCACCGGGTCGTCCGTGACGACCACCACATCCCGCACGGCCCGGCAGGTCAGCGCCGCAGCCACCGTGTCCAGGGCGAAGGCCAGTGCGAGCGCGGGCCGCGGGGCCCGCCCCGCCCCGCCGCCGAGCCTGCTCTTGGCCACGGCCAGCGGCTTCAGCGGCACCACCAGGGTCCAGACCACATCCGCCCCCTCACTTCGCATGGGCACCATTGTCACCCGCTGCCGCAGCCGCCCGGGGAGGGCGGGGTTACGGTGTTCTCGACAGACCGGGTACCTGGGGCGACACTTGTGCGGCCCCCGGGTTCATACAGCCCCCAGGTCCCAAGAGAAGGGTGTCCGAGTGTCCCGCCACAGAATCGGCTTCTGGTACCGCTTTACGGCGGTGTTGGCAAAACCGCCGCTCGTGGTTCTGTTCAAGCGGGACTGGCGGGGAATGGAGCACATTCCGGCCGACGGCGGATTTATCACCGCGGTCAACCACAACTCCTATCTCGACCCGCTGTCGTACGCCCACTTCCAGTACAACACCGGGCGCGTCCCCCGCTTCCTGGCCAAGGCCGCCCTGTTCAAGACCGGTTTCATCGGCACGATGCTGCACGGCACGGGCCAGATCCCCGTCTACCGCGAGTCCGCCGACGCCGCCACGGCCTTCCGGTCCGCCGTCGACGCCATCAACAGGGGCGAGTGCGTGGCCTTCTACCCCGAGGGCACCCTCACCCGCGACCCGGACATGTGGCCCATGGAGGGCAAGACCGGCGCCGCCCGTGTCGCACTGCTCACCAAGGCGCCCGTCATCCCGGTCGCCCAGTGGGGCGCCAACGAGGCCATGCCGCCGTACGCCAAGGAGAACAAGCTCCGGCTCTTCCCCCGCAAGACGCTGAAGGTGCTGGCGGGCCCGCCCGTCGACCTGAGCGCCTACTACGGCAAAGAGCCGACGGTCGAGGTGCTGCGCGCCGCCACCGACGACATCATGGCCGCCATCACCGCGCTGCTGGCCGAACTCCGCGGCGAGCCCGCCCCCGCCGAGCCCTACAACCACAAGAAGGCACTCGCCGAGGCCCGCCGGGCCCGGCAGGACCACGGGACCCGGCAGGCCGAGGGAGACATCAAGTGACGCGCTGCGCCGTCTACGGCACCGGTTCCTGGGGTACCGCCTTCGCGATGATCCTCGCCGACGCCGGCTGCGAGGTGACCATGTGGGGCCGCAGGGCCGCCCTCGTGGACGCCATCAACACCACCCGCGTCAACCCCGACTATCTGCCGGGCATCGAGCTCCCGTCCGGCGTACGGGCCACCACCGACCCCGCCGAGGCGGCGGACGGCGCGGCGTTCACCGTCCTCGCCATCCCCTCCCAGACCCTGCGCGGCAACCTCACGGAGTGGGCGCCGCTGCTGGCCGCCGACACGGTCCTCGTCTCCCTGATGAAGGGCGTCGAGCTGGGCACCGCCAAGCGGATGAGCGAGGTCGTCGAGGAGGTGGCCAAGGTCTCCGCGGACCGCGTCGCCGTCCTGACCGGCCCCAACCTCGCCAAGGAGATCGCCGACCGGCAGCCCGCCGCCGCCGTCGTCGCCTGCCGCGACGAGTCCGTGGCCAAGCGCCTCCAGGCCGCCTGCCACACCCCCTACTTCCGCCCGTACACCAACACCGACGTCGTCGGCTGCGAACTGGGCGGCGCCGTCAAGAACGTCATCGCGCTCGCCGTCGGCATCGCCGACGGCATGGGCCTGGGCGACAACGCCAAGGCGTCCCTCATCACCCGCGGACTGGCCGAGACGACCCGGCTGGGCCTCGCGATGGGCGCCGACGCGCACACCTTCGCCGGCCTCGCCGGCATGGGCGACCTCGTGGCCACCTGCTCCTCGCCGCTCTCCCGCAACCACACCTTCGGCACCAACCTCGGTCGCGGCATGACCCTTGCCGAGACCATCGCGGTCACCAAGCAGACCGCGGAGGGCGTCAAGTCCTGTGAGTCCGTGCTGGATCTGGCCCGCCGCCACGATGTCGACATGCCGATCACCGAGACCGTCGTGGAGATCGTCCATGAGGGCAAGCCGCCGCTGGTGGCCCTCAAGGAGCTCATGTCGCGCAGCGCCAAGCCCGAGCGGCACTGACGCACCTCCTGCCACCAGGTACTCTCGACGCGATATGAGCAGCGAGACCTCCACCCAGAGCCCTGACCGGAAGCCGCGCGTCGCGGTCGTGTTCGGCGGCCGCAGTTCCGAACACGCGATCTCCGTCGTCACCGCGGGCGCCGTGCTGACCGCCATCGACCGCACGAAGTACGACGTGCTGCCGATCGGCATTACCACCGACGGTCGTTGGGCGCTCACCGCCGACGACCCCGAGCGGATGGCCATCGCCGACCGCGCGCTGCCGAACGTCGAGCAGCTCGCGCAGTCGCCCGACGGCACCGTGGTCCTCCCGGTCGACCCCACCGTCCGCGAGATCGTCTACACCGAGCCGGGCGCCGTACCCAAGGCGCTGGGCGAGGTCGACGTCGTCTTCCCGATGCTGCACGGCCCGTACGGCGAGGACGGCACCCTCCAGGGCATGCTGGAGCTCTCCGGCGTCCCCTACGTCGGCGCCGGTGTCCTCGCCTCGGCCGTCGGCCAGGACAAGGAGTACATGAAGCGCGTCTTCATCTCCTACGGCCTGCCGGTCGGACCCTACGAGGTGATCCGCCCCCGCGAGTGGCAGGCCGACCCGGCCGCCGCCCGCAAGAAGATCGTGGACTTCGCCGGCGAGCACGGCTGGCCCCTCTTCATCAAGCCCGCCCGCGGCGGCTCCTCCATGGGCATCACCAAGGTCGACGACCTCTCCGGCCTGGACGAGGCCGTCGCCGAGGCCCAGCGCCACGACCCGAAGATCATCGTCGAGTCGCTGCTGCGCGGCCGGGAGATCGAGTGCGGCGTCCTGGAGTTCGAGGACGGGCCGCGCGCGAGCGTCCCCGCCGAGATCCCCCCGGTCACCGCCCACGACTTCTACGACTTCGAGGCGAAGTACATCGACTCGGCCGCCGGCATCGTGCCCGCCCCGCTGACCGAGGACGAGACCCGCCGCATCCAGGAGCTGGCGGTACGCGCCTTCGACGCCGTCTCCTGCGAGGGCCTGGTCCGCGCGGACTTCTTCCTCACCGAGGACGGCGAGTTCGTGATCAACGAGATCAACACCATGCCCGGCTTCACGCCGATCTCCATGTACCCGCGCATGTGGCAGGAGAGCGGTGTCGGCTACCCGGAGCTGGTGGACCGGCTGATCCAGGCCGCGCTGCGACGGTCGACGGGGCTGCGCTAGTCGATGATCCCGAAGGGGATCGTCTTCCGGACGGCGCCGGTGACATCAGTGAGCGCGCTCATGTCACCGGCGTCGCCCACCGTCTTCTTCGGCAGCGTCACCCGCACCCACGCCTCGCGCTGCACCGTGGTGCAGCGGATGGAGCCGTCGGACTGCTTCTCGGGCATCCACTTCACCCCCTCGATCTCCATGGAGTCGGCGTCGGGGTGGCGCTTGAGGAGCTCGGGCTTGTCCACCCCGCAGCTCAGGGTGATCGACGGGCCGTCGCCCCAGGCCGCGGTGAAGTCCGAGGCGGGATCGGTGGCACGGCGCTTCAGCCCGCCCACCACCTCCGGCAGCTCCTTGTGCAGCGCCCGGCAGTTGGCGGCCTGCTGTCCGGACGGCGAGGGAACCGCGGGGCCTGCCGTGTCGTCGCTCGAAGAGCAGCCGACAGCGGCGAAGAGCGCGACGACAACGGGCAGGCCGAGCGACCGGCGGAGCGAAGACTTCACCGGCCGAGCATACGGGGGACCTACAGATGGACGACCGGACAGGTCAGTGTGCGGGTGATGCCGTCCACCTGCTGGACCTTGGCGACCACCATGCGGCCGAGTTCGTCCACGGTGTCGGCCTGGGCGCGGACGATCACGTCGTACGGACCGGTCACGTCCTCGGCCTGGAGCACACCGGGGATCTTCGAGATGACTTCCGCGACGGTCGACGCCTTGCCGACCTCGGTCTGGATCAGGATGTACGCCTGTACCACGGAACCTCCAGGGCGGCTTCGAGGATCATGTGGGGAGAAGAGACGCCACGGTACCGCGTCGCCGTACGGCGCGGGGAGACCCGCGCTGCCTGCGCGGCGCGGCGCATGTCACAACCGATACTCCTAGGAGGAGCTCAGTGAAAGGCACCGTGGGCGAGTTGGGGGAGTTCGGGCTCATCAGAGAGCTTACTTCCCGGCTCACCACCACCCCTGCGGTCCGGCTCGGGCCGGGTGACGACGCCGCGGTGGTCGCTGCGCCCGACCGGAGGGTCGTGGCCAGTACGGACGTGCTCCTGGAAGGGCGGCACTTCCGTCGCGACTGGTCCACCGCGTACGACGTCGGCCGCAAGGCCGCCGCGCAGAACCTCGCCGACATCGCCGCCATGGGCGCGGTGCCCACGGCGATCCTGCTCGGCCTCGTCGTGCCCGCCGAACTCCCCGTCACCTGGCCGACCGAGCTGATGGACGGCATCCGCGACGAGTGCCAGGTCGCCGGCGCGGCCGTGGTCGGCGGCGACGTGGTCCGCGGCGACACCATCACCGTGGCCATCACGGCGCTGGGCGACCTGCGCAACCACGAGCCCGTCACCCGCTCCGGCGCCCAGCCCGGCGACGTGGTCGCGGTCACGGGCTGGCTGGGCTGGTCCGCCGCCGGGCACGCCGTGCTCGCCCGCGGCTTCCGCTCCCCGCGCGCCTTCGTCGAGGCCCACCGGCGCCCCGAGCCGCCCTACCACGCCGGCCCCGCGGCCGCCGGGCTCGGCGCCACCGCGATGACCGACATCAGCGACGGCCTCATCGCCGACCTCGGGCACATCGCCGAGGCCAGCAAGGTCCGCATCGACCTGCGGACGGCCGCGATCGACGTCCCGACGCAGATGTCCGACATCGGCCAGGCCGTCGGCGTCGACCCGCTCCAGTGGGTGCTGACCGGGGGAGAGGACCACGCGATCGTGGCCACCTTCCCGCCGGACGTGAAGCTCCCGGCCCGCTGGAAGGTCATCGGCGAGGTCGTCAACCCCTCCGCCCTGCCCCAGGTGACCGTCGACGGCGCCCCCTGGGACAAGGCCGGCGGCTGGGACCACTTCGGGGACGCGGAGCCCGAGGAGTAGCACGCGGCGAGTAGATTCGGCCGCATGCCGATACCTCCACGCGTCCTGACCGTCGCCGGATCCGATTCCGGCGGCGGTGCGGGCATCCAGGCCGACCTGAAGACCATGCTCGCGCTCGGCGTCCACGGCATGAGCGTGCTCACCGCCGTCACCGCCCAGAACTCGCGCGGCGTGCAGGGCGCCTGGCCACTGCCGGCCGAGGCCGTACGGGCCCAGTTCCGCAGCGTCGTCGACGACATCGGCGTCCAGGCCGTCAAGACCGGCATGCTCGCCTCGGCCGAGTTGGTGGAGACCGTCGCCGCGCTGCTGGCGGACGTGGGCGCCCCCGTGGTCGTCGACCCCGTGGGCATCTCCAAGCACGGCGACGCGCTGCTCGCCGCCTCCGCGCTCGACGCGGTCCGCACGAAGCTGCTGCCGGCCGCGACCGTCGCCACCCCCAACCTCGACGAGGTCGCCTGGCTCACGGGCGTACGCGTCAGGAGCGAGGCCGACCTGCGGCGGGCCGCCGACGCGGTGCTCGCCCACGGGCCCCGCTGGGCGCTGATCAAGGGCGGTCACCTCGAAGGGGACGCCGTGGACCTGCTCACGGACGGCACCGAGGAGCACTGGCTGCGGGCCCCGCGCCACGACAACCGCCACACCCACGGCACGGGCTGCACCCTCGCCAGCGCCGTCGCCGCCGAGCTGGCGAAGGGGCGGACGGTGCCCGAGGCGGTGACCGCCGCCAAGGACTACGTCACCGGCGCCATCGCCGCGGGCTTCGCGCTGGGCACGGGCATAGGCCCCGTCGACCACGGCTGGAGGATTCGGAACCCCTGAGCCGCGCGGGGCATGCGAAAAGCCGGCCCACCGAGAGGTGGACCGGCTTTCACGGCAACCGGAGGGGGCTGCGCCATGACGTGACCGTCACAGCGAGCCGACTCACCCCCGCTTGCGCGGGGAGAACCACTCGCTAGCGCGAGACCTTGCCGGCCTTGATGCAAGAGGTGCAGGCGTTGATCCGCTTCGGCGTGCGCCCGATCACTGCGCGCACCCGCTGGATGTTGGGGTTCCAACGACGGGGGGTACGGCGGTGCGAGTGCGAAATAGCGTTGCCGAAGCCCGGCCCCTTGCCGCAGACGTCGCAGTTGGCAGCCACGGGTTACTCCAAAGACGGGTCACCCTCGCTCACGCGAGGACAACAGGCACGTACGGTGAATCCCTGCGTGCCGAGATCTCCAGAGAGTGACCGGCAGTATCAGGGGGGTATGGCCCGATTTTCATCGGGCAACCGGAGCAGCATACAACGACTGCTCCAGGACAACGAAACTACCATGGCTGCCCGGCGCCCGGCCCGGCCGTCGCCCGATCCCCGGCCCCCACCGGCCTCCCGCCCCCTCCGCGACTACGCTGCCGATCACTGCCACACAGCCCCCGAGGGGTCCGAGGAGGACACAGGTGCCGCACTTGCTGGACGCCGCAGCGGTACGTACCTGGTGTGCCCTCGCCCTCGACGCGCTCGGCAGAGCCCGCGAGGAGATCGACGCGATCAACGTCTATCCCGTCGCCGACGGCGACACCGGCACCAACCTCTACCTGACCGTCGAATCCGCCACCCAGGCCGTCGAAGCGGTCTTCGCGGGCCACGCCACCGCCGGGCTCGCCTCCCCGGCGCCTTTGCCGAGCCTCCCCGACGCCGTACGGGCCATGGCCCACGGCGCCCTCATAGGCGCGCGCGGCAATTCCGGCACCATCCTGGCGCAGCTCCTGCGCGGCATGGCCGAGATCCTGGCCGCCACCGCCACCGCCACCGCCACCGGCGACCGCCCTGACGACGCCGAACTGCTCCGCAGGGCCCTGCGCCGGGCCGTGGAGTCCGCGTACGAGGGCGTCGCCCGCCCCGTCGAGGGCACCGTGCTGACCGTCGCGGCCGCCGCCGCCGTCGCGGCCGCCACGGCCGTGGGCGACACCGCCGCCGTGGCCCGCGCCGCCGACGAGGCCGCCCGCACCGCCCTCGCCGTGACCCCCGCCCAGCTCGACGTCCTCGGCAGGGCCGGCGTCGTCGACGCGGGCGGCCTCGGCCTCGTCGAGGTGCTCGGCGCCCTCGCCCGCACCCTCTCCGGAGAGACCGCCACCGGCCGCCCCGGACCCCCGCAACGCGGCACGCGCGCGTGGCCGCGTCCGGAGCGCACGGAGGAGACCGACACCCGCCCCGCCGACCACCCCGCCGCCGGGGGACCCGCCTTCGAGGTGATCTACCTCCTGGAGGCCGGCGACGACGCCGTCGCCCGGCTGCGCACCCGCCTGGACGCCCTCGGCGACTCCCTCGTCGTCGTCGGCGGCGACGGCCTGTGGAACGTCCACGTCCACGTCGACGACGCCGGAGCGGCCGTCGAGGCCGGCATCGAGGCCGGCCGCCCGTACCGCGTCCGCATCACCCACTTCGGCTCCTGCGACACCACCCGGACCGCCCGCACCCGCGAACCCGTGCAGCGCGCCGTCGTCGCCGTCGTCCCCGGCGAGGGACTGGCCGGCCTCTGCGCGGAGGCCGGGGCCACCGTCGTGGCGACCCGGCCGGGCGAACCGCCCGCCAGCGGCGAGCTCGTCGAGGCGATCCGGCGCGCCCACGCGCGCGAAGTCGTGCTGCTGCCCAACGACCCCGAGCTGCGCCACACCGCGGCCGCCGCGGCCGAACAGGCCCGCCTCGAAGGCGTACGCGTCGCCCTCATCCCCACCCGCTCCGCCGTCCAGGGCATCGCCGCCCTCGCCGTCCACGAGCCGGGCCGCCGCTTCGACGAGGACGTCGTCGCCATGTCCTCCGCCGCCGGCGCCACCCGCTACGCCGAGCTCGCCGTCGCCGAACGGCAGTCCTGGACCATGGCCGGCGTCTGCCAGGCCGGGGACGTCCTCGGCCTGATCGACGGCGACGTCGCCGTCATCGGCTCGGAGCTCGCCGCCACCGCCGAGACCGTCCTCGACCGGATGCTGGCCGCGGGCGGCGAAATGGTCACCCTCGTCCTCGGCGCGGACGTCCCCGACACGGTCGCCGACCGCCTGGAGCGGCACGTACGCGGCGGCCACCTCGCCGTGGACACGGTGGTCTACCACGGCGGGCAGCAGTCGGCACCCTTGCTCATCGGTATCGAATAGGACCGCCTGTCACACCCATGGTGTGCAATGGACCACGTGTCCGCGCTCCACACCGCAGCTTCCCGGGGAACCACCCCCGGACCCCCGACCGAAAACCCATGGCGTCGGCCCTGGAGACACCGTGCAGCTCGATGAACCCCTGAAGAAGATCCTCGGCGGCAACACCGCGAAGGTGATGGCCGAGAACCTCGACCTGCACACGGTCGGTGACCTGCTGCACCACTACCCACGCCGCTACGCCGAGCGCGGGGAGCTGACCCGCCTCGCCGACCTGCCGCTCGACGAGCACGTCACGGTCGTCGCGCAGGTCGCCAAGGCCGCCATGAAGACCTTCAACCACGGCAAGGGCGTCCGCCTGGAGGTCGTCGTCACCGACGGCAGCGGCTCCCTGACCCTCGTCTTCTTCGGCCGGGGCGCCTACGCGCGGGAGAAGGAGCTGCTGCCCGGCCGCCGCGGCATGTTCGCCGGCAAGGTCTCCCTCTTCAACCGGACCCGGCAGCTCCTGCACCCCGACTACGAACTCCTCGACAAGGAGAGCGGAGCCGAGGCCGCCGAGTCCTTCGCCGGGCGGCTGCTGCCGATCTATCCGGCCTGCAAGCAGTTCCAGTCCTGGAAGCTCACCAAGGCCATCGACACCCTGCTGGACCTCTTCGAGGCCGAGCGGTGGCAGGGCATCGTCGACCCCCTGCCCCCGGCGCTGCGCGAGGACCGCGGCCTGACCGAGCTCGCCGACGCCTTCCGCAAGGTCCACCGCCCCGGCTCGAAGGCCGACATCGAGGACGCCCGGTCCCGCCTGAAGTGGGACGAGGCGTTCGTCCTCCAGGTCGCCCTCGCCCGCCGCCGCCACGCGGACGGCCAACTGCCGGCGGTGGCCCGCAAACCCCTCGCCGGTGGCCTGCTCGACGCCTTCGACGCGAAGCTGCCCTTCACCCTCACCGAGGGCCAGCGCAAGGTCTCCGCGGAGATCTTCGACGACCTGGCCACCGAACACCCCATGCACCGCCTCCTCCAGGGAGAGGTCGGCTCGGGCAAGACGATGGTCGCCCTGCGCGCCATGCTCGGCGTCGTGGACGCCGGCGGGCAGGCCGCGATGCTCGCGCCCACCGAGGTCCTCGCCCAGCAGCACCACCGGTCCATCACCGAGATGATGGGCGAGCTCGCCGAGGGCGGGATGCTCGGCGGTGCCGACCAGGGCACCAAGGTCGTGCTGCTCACCGGCTCCATGGGCGCGGTCGCCCGCCGCCACGCCCTGCTCGACCTCGTCACCGGCGAGGCCGGCATCGTCATCGGCACCCACGCCCTGATCGAGGACAAGGTGCAGTTCCACGACCTCGGCCTGGTCGTCGTGGACGAGCAGCACCGCTTCGGCGTCGAGCAGCGCGACGCCCTGCGCTCCAAGGGCAAGCAACCGCCGCACCTGCTCGTGATGACCGCCACGCCGATCCCGCGCACCGTCGCCATGACCGTCTTCGGCGACCTGGAGACCTCCGTCCTGGACCAGCTCCCGGCCGGCCGCTCGCCCATCGCCACCCACGTGGTGCCCGCCAAGGACAAGCCGCACTTCCTGGCCCGCACCTGGGAGCGGGTGCGCGAGGAGGTCGAGGGCGGCCACCAGGCGTACGTGGTGTGCCCGCGCATCGGCGACGAGGAGGAGGCGCCCAAGGGCGCGCGGAAGAAGACCGCCGAGGACGAGCCGTCCGCCGAGGACCTGGCCGAGAAGCGCCCGCCGCTCGCCGTCGTCGACATCGCCGCGCAGCTCACCCGGGGACCGCTGCGCGGCCTGCGCGTGGAGGTGCTGCACGGGCGGATGCAGCCCGACGCCAAGGACGACGTCATGCGCCGCTTCGCCGCCGGCGAGGTGGACGTGCTGGTGGCCACCACCGTCATCGAGGTGGGGGTGAACGTCCCCAACGCCACCGTCATGGTGATCATGGACGCGGACCGGTTCGGGGTGTCCCAGCTGCACCAGCTGCGCGGCCGCGTCGGCCGCGGCTCCGCGCCCGGCCTGTGCCTGCTGGTCAGCGAGATGCCGGAGGGCAGCCCGGCCCGCTCCCGGCTGACCGCGGTCGCCGCCACCCTGGACGGCTTCGAGCTCTCCCGGATCGACCTGGAGCAGCGCCGCGAGGGCGACGTGCTCGGCCAGGCCCAGTCCGGCGTCCGGTCGTCCCTGCGGATGCTCACCGTCATCGACGACGAGGAGGTCATCGCCGCCGCCCGCGAGGAGGCCGCCGCGGTCGTCGCCGCCGACCCGGAGCTGGAGCGGCTGCCCGCGCTGCGCACCGCCCTGGACGCCCTGCTGGACAAGGACCGGGAGCAGTATCTGGAAAAGGGCTGAGGCGGCTCCGGGCGCGGGCCGCACGGCACCGCGCGAGGCCGAGTCGGTACCGACGCCCTAGGCTGATGGGATGGCGGCCGCCCGGAGCGGGCCGTCGCCCCGTCCACCCACCGCGAAGGGCTCTGAGGACCGATGACCCGCGTGATCGCCGGCACCGCCGGCGGACGCCGCCTGGCTGTGCCACCCGGCACCGGCACCCGCCCGACCTCCGACCGGGCGCGCGAGGGCCTGTTCTCGACCTGGGAGTCGCTGTACGGCCCCCTCGCGGGCGCGCGCGTGCTCGATCCGTACGCCGGCTCCGGCGCGGTCGGCCTGGAGGCGCTCTCGCGCGGCGCCGCACACGTCCTGCTGGTCGAGGCCGACGCCCGCGCGGTCCGCGTCATCCGCGACAACGTCCGCGCGGTGGGCCTGCCGGGCGCCGAGGTCCGAGCCGGCAAGGCCGAGCACGTCCTCGCGGGGCCGGCGCCCACCGACCCGTACGACGTGATCTTCCTCGACCCGCCCTATGTGGTGACCGACGAAGCGCTGTGCGAGATCCTCCTCACACTCCGCACCCAGGGCTGGCTTGCCGACGAAGCGCTCGTCACCGTGGAGCGCAGCACCAGGGGAGGGGAATTCCCCTGGCCGGACGGGTTCGAACCGCTGAGGGCCCGTCGCTACGGCGAGGGGACGCTTTGGTACGGTCGCGCCGCCTCGACGTGCACAGCGGAGACAACGCCATGCGCGTCATGAATGGACCGGAGAGCGAGGAACCACCGTTGCGCCGCGCCGTCTGTCCGGGGTCGTTCGACCCCGTCACCAATGGACACCTCGACATCATCGCCCGCGCCTCCAGGCTGTACGACGTCGTGCACGTCGCGGTGATGATCAATCAGTCGAAGCAGGGCCTGTTCACCGTCGAGGAGCGGATAGACCTGCTCCGCCAGGTCACCGCCGAGTACGGCAATGTCCAGGTGGAGTCCTTCCACGGCCTGCTCGTCGACTTCTGCAAGCAGCGCGAGATCCCCGCCATCGTCAAGGGGCTGCGGGCGGTCAGCGACTTCGACTACGAGCTGCAGATGGCCCAGATGAACAACGGCCTCTCCGGTGTGGAGACCCTGTTCGTCCCCACCAACCCCACCTACAGCTTCCTCTCCTCCAGCCTGGTCAAGGAGGTCGCGGCCTGGGGCGGTGACGTCTCCCACCTGGTGCCGCCGCTGGTGCTCGAAGCGCTGACCGAACGGCTCGGCGAGCGCTGACGGTCCGGCCGGTGGGCTGACAGCGCGTCAGCAGGTGTCGGACGGGGGGCGGCTGGCCGTACAGTCGACCCCGTTCGTTCCCATCCGTCGGAAGAAGTGGCGAGCGTCAAGGTGGACGTGCAGAAGAAGCTCGACGAGATCGTCTCGACCGTCGCCGGCGCCCGGTCCCTGCCCATGTCGGCCTCCTGCGTCGTCAACCGGGCCGAGCTGCTCGCCCTTCTCGAAGAGGTCCGGGCCGCCCTGCCCGGCTCCCTGGCCCAGGCGCGGGACCTGATCGGCGGCCGTGAGCAGCTGGTCGCCGAGGCCCGCGAGGAGGCCGAGCGGATCATCGAGTCCGCCCGCGCCCACCGCGGCTCGCTGATCTCCGACACCGAGGTCGCCCGGCAGTCCCAGGAGGAGGCCGATCGCATCCTGGCGGCCGCCCGCCGGGAGGCGGAGGAGATCCGCGACCAGGCCGACGACTACGTCGACAGCAAGCTCGCCAACTTCGAGGTCGTCCTCACCAAGACCCTCGGCTCCGTCGACCGCGGCCGCGAGAAGCTGCTCGGCCGCGCCGGAGCCGACGGCTACGGCGTCACGGACCCCGACGGCCTGCCCGACGACGTACCGGAGCCCAGCTCCGACCCCGGCACGCAGCGGCAGCGCGCCGACGCCTATGTCGACGCCAAGCTCGGCGCGGTCGCCGCCGTCCTGGCCAAGACCCTGGAGGCCGTCGGCAAGGGCCGGCAGAAGCTCACGGGCGCCCGCCCGGCCGACGAGCTCGGTGCCCACATGGCCGCGCAGGACGGCCTGCCGTCGGGCCACCACACCAGCGACGCCGACTTCCTCGCCGAGCTGGCCGGGCCCCTGGAGCCCGCCGACGCGCCCCCGGCCCCCGCCATGGCCGCGGAGCCCTCCCAGCCCGACTACTACGCCGCGGCGGGCTATCAGCCGGACCCGTACGCCTACCAGTCCTACGAGGTCCCGGCGGACCCGTACGCGGCCCAGGGCGGCTACGCGCAGCACGACCCCTACGCCTGGCCCGCCCAGGCCGCGACGGGCGGCTACGCTTCGAACAGCGGCTACGCCCCGGAGCAGCGCCATCAGGAGTTACAGCAGGCCCACCAGCCTCACCAGACCCCTGATTCCCGGCAGCCCCAGCTCGACGAGACCAGTCTCTTCGACACGAGCATGATCGACCTCGATCAGCTCCGCAGATACGAGCAGGGGCGCTGACCGGCGCCCATCGGTCGCCGATTGGGTGTACGGCGACCGGTCCAGTATCCTGGCTCTTCGGTCGCGTGTGCATTCGCGATCAGGGCTGCCCGCGACGCTTCGGCGTCGCGAGAACGCCCGTCACCGCAGCGTAGAAAGCAGGAAGCTCTGAACGCCCACCTCGATCACCGTTCCCCTCTCGTGTTCGACACACGTGAGCTGGGTCGGCGACCCGGTGCGCTGAAGAGGGTCTCCCGCTCCATCCCGGCCCCCGCCGATCTCGGTATCGAGGTCATCGGGGTCGCCGAGGGCGCGACGGTGGAGCTCGACCTCCGTCTGGAGTCGGTCATGGAAGGTGTGCTCATCACAGGCACCGCCCGTGCACCGCTGACAGGGGAGTGCGTAAGGTGTCTGGAGCCGCTCGAGCGAGAGCTCGAAACGGACTTCCAGGAGATGTACTCCTACCCCGACGCCGCCGCCCGGAACCGCCCCGCGGACACCGGCGACGACGCCGAGGACGACGAGGAGGACACGCTCTTCCTCGAGGACGACATGTTCGACCTCGAACCCGTGCTGCGGGACGCGGTGGTGCTCGCACTGCCGCTGCAGCCGGTGTGCCAGGAAGACTGCCCCGGCCTGTGCTCCGAGTGTGGAGCGCGGCTGGCGGACGACCCGGACCACCACCATGAGTCCGTCGACATCCGTTGGGCGGCACTGCAGGGACTCGCCGGTTCAGACCAGGACGGCGAGATGGACAACGCACCCCGCTCCGGCGGGGATGACTCACAGGAGAAGTAGCCGTGGCTGTTCCGAAGCGGAAGATGTCGCGCAGCAACACGCGCCACCGCCGGTCGCAGTGGAAGGCTGCGGTCCCCACCCTGGTGGCATGCGCTAGCTGCCACGAGCCGAAGCTGCAGCACATCGCGTGCCCCAGCTGCGGCACCTACAACAAGCGCCAGGTCCTCGAGGTCTGATCGGCGGGTGACAGGCTCCATGTCAGACGCCATTACGCCGAAGAAGGCGCCGGCGGACACGGCCTCGTCTCACACGCTTCTGGAAGGGCGGCTCGGGTACAGACTCGAGACCGCCCTTCTGGTGCGTGCGCTGACTCACCGTTCCTTCGCGTACGAGAACGGCGGGCTGCCCACCAACGAGCGGCTGGAGTTCCTCGGGGACTCCGTGCTCGGCCTGGTGGTCACGGACACGCTCTACCGCATCCACCCCGACCTGCCCGAGGGCCAGCTGGCCAAACTGCGGGCCGCGGTGGTCAACTCCCGTGCGCTGGCCGAGGTCGGCCGCGGGCTGGACCTGGGTTCCTTCATCCGGCTCGGCCGGGGCGAAGAGGGCACGGGCGGTCGTAACAAGGCCTCCATCCTCGCGGACACCCTGGAAGCGGTGATCGGGGCGGTCTATCTCGACCAGGGTCTCGACGCCGCCGCCGAACTGGTGCACAGGCTCTTCGATCCCCTGATCGAGAAGTCCTCGAACCTCGGCGCGGGCCTGGACTGGAAGACCAGCCTCCAGGAACTCACCGCCACGGAGGGGCTGGGCGTCCCGGAGTATCTCGTCTCCGAGACAGGTCCCGACCACGAGAAGACCTTCACGGCTGCTGCCCGCGTCGGTGGTGTCGCGTACGGCACCGGCACCGGCCGCAGCAAGAAGGAAGCGGAGCAGCAGGCGGCGGAAGCCGCCTGGCGTGCCATCCACGACGCGGCGGAGGCCCGGGCCTCCGCCGCACAGGCGGCCGCCGAGACCGCCGCCGACGCCGACCCGGTGGCTTCCGAGCCCGCCGACGGCGTGCAGGGCGCGTCGCACTGACGCGTTTCGTCGTGTCCTGAAGGGCCGGACGGGCCGAGCCCGTCCGGCCCTTCAGGACAACGCGCCCCTTCCGGGCGCGAGAACCGTGGCGAACCCTCCGAAGGAGTACCGCACCGTGCCAGAGCTGCCCGAGGTCGAGGTCGTACGACGCGGACTGGAGCGCTGGATCTGCGGGCGCACGGTCGCGGAGGTGCGGGTCCTGCACCCGCGCGCGATCCGCCGCCACCTCGCCGGCGCCGACGACTTCGCCGCCCAGCTGGCCGGGCACCGCCTCGGCACCGCACGGCGGCGCGGCAAGTACCTCTGGCTGCCGCTCGAAGCGGCCGACGGCGCCGCGGTCGGCAGGTCCGTACTGGCCCACCTCGGCATGAGCGGCCAGCTGCTCGTCCAGCCGCACGACGCCCCCGGCGAGAAGCACCTGCGCATCCGCGTCCGCTTCGCCGACGCCACCCCCACCGAGCTGCGCTTCGTGGACCAGCGCACCTTCGGCGGCCTCTCGCTCCACGACACCGTGGAGGGCGACCCCGAGGGCCTGCCCGATGTCATCGCGCACATCGCCCGCGACCCCCTGGACCCCGCCTTCGACGAGGACGCCTTCCACGCCGCGCTGCGCCGGCGCCGGACGACCGTGAAGCGGGCCCTGCTCGACCAGTCGCTGATCAGCGGGGTCGGCAACATCTACGCCGACGAGGCGCTGTGGCGCTCCCGGCTGCACTACGACCGCCCCACCGCCACCCTGACCCGCCCGCGTAGCACCGAACTGCTCACCCACATCCGCGAGGTCATGAACGAGGCGCTCGCCGTCGGCGGCACCAGCTTCGACAGCCTCTACGTCAATGTGAACGGCGAATCAGGCTATTTCGACCGGTCGCTGGACGCGTACGGGCGGGAGGACGAGCCCTGCCGCCGCTGCGGCACTCCCATGCGCCGCCGCCCCTGGATGAACCGTTCCAGCTACTTCTGTCCGCGCTGCCAGCGCCCGCCGCGCACGACCCAGGGGCGTACGGAACGGGCGCTGCCGCCGGTTCAATAGCCGAAGTCCTGTGTCCACCAAGGGCCGTCCGCGCCACCGGGGTTCACCCCGATGCCGAGGGTGCGGTACTCGCGGTTGAGGATGTTGGCGCGGTGGCCGGTGCTGCGCATCCAGGCGTCCATCACGGCGCGTGCGTCCGGGTGGCCGCGGGCGATGTTCTCGCCGCCGAGATTGCCGATGCCGCGCTTGGCGGCGCGGTCCCAGGGCGTCCTGCCCTCCGGGTCGGTGTGGGCGAAGAAGCCGCGCCGGGCCATGTCGTCGCTGAAGGACTGGGCCAGCGCCGTCAGCCGGCCGCTGGCCGTGAGCGGCCGCAGCCCCGCCTTCGCCCGCTCCTGATTGACCAGGGCGAGCACCTGACCCACCGGCGTGGCACGGAACGTGTCCGCCTGCTGAGCCTCCGTGGAGGGGGCGGCCGCGGCGGGAGCGGGAGCGTCGGGCGTCGCGGTGGTGGCGGCCGGGCCGGGGGCGACCCGGGTGTCGCGGCCCGGATCGGCGCCCTCGCCGCCCTGTTGGGCGCCGGGGGCGGCCGAGGCGTCCGGGCTCGGCGCGGAGGAGGGTGCGGCGGAGGTGTCCGGGCGCTCGGCGCCCCGGCTCACCGGTGCCCTGCCACGCTCGGAGGCCGGAGCCGCGGGCCGTACGGGCGCCCTCTCCAGGGCGGGCGGGTCGTCCGCCCGCACCTGCCCACCGGGGCCGGGGACCACGGGGCCGCTGCCGAGCTGGAGGGTGTCCCCGCCGGAGAACAGTCCGGAGGTCATGGCGACGACCCCCATCGCCATGGCGGCGGACGCGCCCAGGAGGCCGTTCCGCAGCGGTGCCTTCACGCGCCCGCGCACGGTGCGATGCCGTCCGGCGTCGGCCGGGCCCTCGGGTTCGTAAGGGGGACCCGGATCGGGCGTCCCTCCCGCCGGGGAGGGCCTGGTCGCGCCGAGGGAAGGGCGCGTCGATGCGGTGGGACCGGGGGCCTGAGGGGCAGAGCGTCGATGGCGACCCATCCGCTGCCTTCCTTACGTGCTCGGCGTCATCGTGCGTCACTCGTACGGGGGAGACCTGTCGAGCGGCGACTGTACGGCAATAGGGACGGGGTCAAAGTGCTCCGAATGCAATTGGCCGGTTAGCGTGCAGACATGAACGAAGATGTCCGTCTGACGGCCTGGGTGCGTGGTCATGTGCAGGGTGTTGGCTTCCGATGGTTCACCCGGGAGAACGCCTTGCGTATCGGAGGGCTCGCCGGCTTCGCCTCGAATCTCGCCGACGGCCGGGTCCAGGTGGTCGCGGAGGGTGTCCGCGAGCATTGCGAACAATTGCTCGATTGGTTGCGTGACGGCGACACCCCCGGCCGCGTGGACGGCGTCACCGAGATCTGGTCCGTGCCGCGTGGTGGTTATGACGGGTTCGAGATTCGCTGAGGCCCGGCGCGTCCGCCCCGACCAAAGAAGCGAATCCTGTCCGTAGAAGAGCGCAGAGGGCCCGGAACGGCCCCGTGAAGAACGGGCGCCGTGGGCCTCGATGACCTTATTGATATGCCGGTGGCATATTCGAAAGGCAGAAATTCCCTGATGGTTGCCAAGACGGCCCCACCGTGGAAGGCTGCAACTCAACGGATGATCTCCACGCCCCTCCGGGCCCCGAGTCGGACGGCGCCGCGTATGAGCGGCCGCGCACCCTTGGGACGCCTGCGGATACGGGGTGTGATCGTGTTGACCGTCAAACTTTTTGGTGAGACTCTGGAAGCCCCGCGCACCTTAGCTGTTTGGCATTGAACACAGTAGCGATGGCAGACACCGCGGGTGCGAATCCCTCACGACCCACACCGCTTCGGTCGGTCACTCAGTGTGGAGGACCATCCATCATGGCAAAGGCGCTTCTCGGTTACGTCGGCGGCTCCGACCCCCGAGTCCTCTCCGAGATGCGACGGCTTCAGCAGCGTGTCCAGGACCTTGAATCCGAGCTCATTCGGATGCAGGCCGAAAATGACGCGCTGACTGCCGCCGCTCACCACGGCGACTCGTTGCTCGACAGCATCGACGTATCCCAGGCGGAGCCTGCGCTCGCCTGACCACCCCTGCCCCGGGGGCCCAGGTCGGGCTGCACTGTCAGCCGCTTGAGAGTAGTTGCAAGGGACGCCCTCGGCGTCCCTTCGTCGTATCCGATGCGTGCTGTCCGATCGTCTTATCGTCCGTCGGTTCCGGCCGAATTTTTGTTTCGCCCCCCTCACGACTGATGTGCCCTGCGCCTTCCCGGGTGAAACCAAAATCAATGGGGGCGACGACGCACTGCGCCACGCGCCGGGGCGGTGGTGGGAGACACACGAGCGGTAGAGTCCTCCCGCGTGCACCTCAAGAGCCTGACCCTGCGCGGGTTCAAATCCTTCGCTTCCGCGACGACCCTGCGCTTCGAACCCGGGATCACCTGCGTCGTCGGCCCCAATGGTTCGGGCAAGTCCAATGTCGTCGACGCCCTTTCCTGGGTCATGGGAGAACAGGGCGCCAAGTCGCTGCGCGGCGGCAAGATGGAAGACGTCATCTTCGCCGGCACGACCGGCCGCCCACCGCTGGGCCGCGCCGAGGTCTCACTGACCATCGACAACTCCGACGGCGCGCTGCCCATCGACTACGCCGAAGTGACCATCACCCGGACGATGTTCCGCAACGGCGGCAGCGAGTACCAGCTCAACGGCGACACCTGCCGCCTGCTCGACATCCAGGAACTGCTCTCCGACTCCGGCATCGGCCGCGAGATGCACGTCATCGTCGGCCAGGGTCAGCTCGACTCCGTCCTGCACGCCGACCCGATGGGCCGCCGCGCCTTCATCGAGGAGGCCGCGGGCGTGCTCAAGCACCGCAAGCGCAAAGAGAAGGCGCTGCGGAAGCTCGACGCCATGCGCGCCAACCTCGCGCGCGTACAGGACCTGACCGACGAACTGCGGCGGCAGCTCAAGCCGCTCGGCCGCCAGGCCGCCGTCGCGCGCCGGGCCGCGGTCATCCAGGCCGACCTGCGCGACGCCCGCCTGCGCCTGCTCGCCGACGACCTGGTGACCCTGCGCGAGGCGCTGAGCTCCGAGCTCGCCGACGAGGCCGCGCTCAAGGCCCGCAAGGAGGCCGCCGAGGCCGAGCTGCGGACGGCGGCACAGCACGAGGCCGCGCTGGAGGAGCAGGTGCGGACGCTGACCCCGCGCCTGGCCGAGGCCCAGCAGACCTGGTACGAGCTGTCGCGGCTCGCCGAGCGGGTGCGCGGCACGATCGGTCTGGCGGACCAGCGGGTCACGAGCGCGACCACGGCCCCCGGCGAGGAGCGGCGCGGCCGCGACCCGGAGGACCTGGAGCGCGAGGCGGCGCGCGTGCGCGAGCAGGAAGCCGAGCTGGAGGCCGCCCTGGAGGCGGCGAGCCGGGCCCTGGAGGACACCTCCGCGCACCGGGCCGAGCTGGAGCGCCGGCTGGCGGAGGAGGAACGGCGGCTGCGGGACGCCGCCCGGGCCATCGCCGACCACCGCGAGGGACTCGCCCGGCTGCACGGCAAGGTCACCGCGGCCCGCGGCCGGGCGGCGTCCGCCCAGGCCGAGATCGACCGCCTGGCCATGGCCCGCGACGAGGCAGCGGAGCGGGCCGCCGCGGCCCAGCAGGAGTACGAGCTCCGACAGGCCGAGGTCGAGGGGCTCGACGCCGGTGACGCGGAGCTGGCCGACCGGTACGAGCGGGCCAGGCGCGAGCTGGCCGAGGCCGAGGCGGCGCTGGGCGAGGCCCGCGAGGCGACGACGTCGACCGAACGCCGCCGGGCGGCCACGGCGGCCCGGCGCGACGCGCTGGCGCTCGGCCTGCGCCACAAGGACGGTACGGGCGCGCTGCTGGCGGCGCAGGAACGATTGGGCGGTCTGCTCGGCCCGGCGGCGGAGCTGCTGTCCGTCGAGCCCGGCTACGAACTGCCGGTCGCCGCGGCCCTGGGCGCGGCGGCGGACGCGATCGCCGTCACGGACACCGCCACGGCGGCCGAGGCCCTGCGGCTGCTCCGCAAGGAGGACGCGGGCCGGGCGGCGCTGCTGGTCACGGAGGGGCTGCCACGGGCGGCGGTGAACGCGACGGCTCCGGCCGGCGGCCCCGCCCCGCACCGTCCGCACGGACCACGGCCCGCCGAGGAGCTGGTGCACGGTCCCGCCGAAGCGATGGCCGCCGTCCGCCGGTTGCTGCGGGGAGTGGTGGTCGTCGCGACGCTGGAGGACGCGGAGGAACTCGTCGGGGCCCGGCCGGAGGTCACGGCCGTCACCGCCGAGGGCGACGTGCTCGCCGCCCACTTCGCGCAGGGCGGCTCCGGCGGGGCGCCGAGCCTGCTGGAGGTGCGGTCGGCCGTCGACGAGGCCACGGCCGAACTCGTCGAGCTGGACGCGCGCTGTGTGGAGCTGGCGGCGGCTCAGCGGGACGCGGACGAGCGGCGCGCGGAGTGCGCCGCCCGCGTCGAGGAGCTCGCGGCCCGCCGCAGCGTCGCCGACCGGGAGAAGTCCCAGGTCGCCCAGGCGCTGGGGCGGCTCGCCGGGCAGGCTCGGGCGGCGGCCGACGAGGCCGGCCGGACGGCGGCGGCCGTGGCCCGGGCCGAGGAAGCGCTCGTACGGGCCACCGAGGAGGCCGAGGAACTGGCCGAGCGGCTGGCCGTGGCGGAGGAAGCGGGACCGGAGCGGACCGACGAGCCGGACACCTCCGTGCGCGACCGCCTGGCGGCCGACGGGGCCAACGCGCGGCAGACCGAGATGGAGGCGCGCCTCCAGGTCCGTACGCACGAGGAGCGGGTCAAGGCCCTCGCCGGCCGGGCCGACGGGCTCGACCGGGCGGCGCGCGCCGAGCGGGAGGCGCGGGTACGCGCGGAGCAGCGGCGCGCCCGGCTGCGGCACGAGGCGAGGGTCGCGTCGGCGGTCGCCGACGGCGCCCGGCAGCTGCTGGCCCACGTCGAAGTGTCGCTCGTACGCGCCGACGAGGAGCGCCGGAGCGCCGAGGCGGCGAAGGCCGAGCGGGAACGGGAGCTGGTCGCCGAGCGGAACCGGGGCCGGGAGCTCAAGGGCGAGCTGGACAAGTTGACGGACTCGGTGCACCGTGGCGAGGTCCTGGGCGCGGAGAAGCGGCTGCGCATCGAGCAGCTGGAGGCCAAGGCCCTGGAGGAGCTGGGTGTCGAGCCGGCGGCGCTGATCGCCGAATACGGGCCCGACCAGCTCGTACCGCCCTCGCCGCCGGCCGAGGGCGAGGAGCTGCCGGAGGATCCCGGGCACCCGAGGAACCAGCCCGTGCCGTACGCGCGCGCCGAGCAGGAGAAGCGGCTGAGGGCGGCCGAGCGGGCGTACCAGCAGCTCGGCAAGGTCAATCCGCTCGCCCTGGAGGAGTTCGCGGCGCTGGAGGAGCGTCACCAGTTCCTGTCCGAGCAGCTGGAGGACCTGAAGAAGACCCGCAGTGACCTGCTTCAGGTCGTGAAGGACGTCGACAGGAGGGTCGAGGAGGTCTTCACGGAGGCGTACCGGGACACGGCCCGTGAGTTCGAGGGCGTCTTCTCCCGGCTGTTCCCCGGCGGTGAGGGGCGGCTCGTGCTCACCGACCCGGACGACATGCTGGCGACCGGCGTGGACGTGGAGGCCCGGCCGCCGGGCAAGAAGGTCAAGCGGCTGTCGCTGCTGTCGGGCGGCGAGCGGTCGCTGACCGCGGTGGCGCTGCTGGTGGCGATCTTCAAGGCGCGGCCGAGCCCGTTCTATGTGATGGACGAGGTCGAGGCGGCGCTGGACGACACCAATCTCCAGCGGCTGATCCGGATCATGGAAGAGCTCCAGGAGAGCTCCCAGCTGATCGTGATCACCCACCAGAAGCGGACCATGCAGGTCGCGGACGCGCTGTACGGCGTGTCCATGCAGGGAGACGGCGTTTCCAAGGTCATCAGCCAGCGTCTCCGCTGAGATCATTCAAGTGTTGAACCCAACCTCCGGGAAGCTCCTAGGAAACTTCTTGGTTACGACCTATTGACTTAGAAACATGAAGGCATAAGGTCTCCAACGTTGCTAATACCTTCAAGTGGTGGGCCCCAAGGAGTTATGCCCCACTTGAAAGGCCAGCCCCCCACGCCCGGCAATGCCGCCGGGCCTCAGGAGTACACGTTGACCAGCACTGCGACGGCGCAGGGGTCCGAGGGTCGCAAGGCCCACCCGGACCACCTCGGCCATGTCATCTTCATCACCGCGGCAGCGGCCATGGGTGGCTTCCTCTTCGGCTACGACAGCTCCGTGATCAACGGCGCTGTCGAGGGCATCCGCGGGAAGTACGACATCGGTTCCGCCGCCCTGGCCCAGGTCATCGCCATCGCCCTCATCGGCTGCGCGATCGGTGCCGCCACCGCCGGCCGTGTCGCGGACCGCATAGGCCGGATCCGCGTCATGCAGATCTCGGCGACGCTCTTCACGATCAGCGCCGTCGGCTCGGCCCTGCCGTTCTCCCTGTGGGACCTCGCCTTCTGGCGCGTCCTCGGCGGCATCGCCATCGGTATGGCCTCGGTCATCGGCCCGGCGTACATCGCCGAGGTCTCCCCGCCCGCCTACCGCGGCCGCCTCGGTTCCTTCCAGCAGGCCGCGATCGTCGTCGGCATCGCCGTGTCCCAGCTCGTCAACTGGGGCATCCTCAACCTCGCCGACGGCGACCAGCGCGGTCACGTGCTGGGCATCGAGGCCTGGCAGCTCATGCTCGGCGTCATGGTCGTCCCGGCCGTCCTCTACGGCCTGCTCTCCTTCGCGATCCCCGAGTCGCCCCGCTTCCTGATCTCGGTCGGCAAGGTCGACAAGGCGAAGGCCGTCCTGGCCGACGTCGAGGGCCACACCGTCGACCTCGACAAGCGCGTGGCCGAGATCGAGCTGGCGATGCACAGCGAGGAGAAGTCCACTTTCAAGGACCTCCTGGGCTCCAAGGCGGGCTTCCTGCCCATCGTCTGGGTCGGCATCGGCCTGTCGGTCTTCCAGCAGCTCGTCGGCATCAACGTCGCGTTCTACTACTCGGCGACCCTGTGGCAGTCCGTCGGCATCGACCCGAGCGACTCGTTCCTCTACTCCTTCACGACGTCGATCATCAACATCGTCGGCACCGTGATCGCGATGATCTTCGTCGACCGGCTCGGCCGCAAGCCGCTCGCGCTCGTCGGCTCCGCCGGTATGGCCCTCTCGCTCGCCCTCGAGGCGTGGGCGTTCTCCTCGCAGGCCGCCGACGGCTCCCTGCCGACCACGCAGGGCACGGTGGCGCTGGTCGCGGCCCACGCGTTCGTGCTCTTCTTCGCCCTGTCCTGGGGTGTCGTGGTCTGGGTCTTCCTCGGCGAGATGTTCCCCAACCGCATCCGCGCCGCGGCGCTCGGTGTGGCGGCGTCCGCGCAGTGGATCGCCAACTGGGCCATCACGGCGAGCTTCCCGAGCCTGTCGGACTGGAACCTGTCCGGTACGTACGTCATCTACACGGTCTTCGCCGTGCTCTCGATCCCCTTCGTGCTGAAGTTCGTGAAGGAGACCAAGGGCAAGGCGTTGGAGGAGATGGGCTAACCCCCCCGCTGCCCTCTCCTCAAGGACGCTGCCCCGGCTCTCACCGAGAGCCGGGGCAGCGTCCTTTGGCGTGTACGGAGAGCCCGGCAGACGGTGAGCTGGGACAGCGGACAGCCGACCCCGGCCCCCACGAACCGCCGAAAGCGGCGACGGCGCGGTACTGGGCAAGGCGACGCCGCCCGGAACGGGCATGGCACAGGCGCCGGCCAGGCGCGGCAGCGGCGCGGCCCCTGGCCGACGCACCCGCCCGGAACGGGCACCCACCCCAAGCCGGCGGCAGCCGAACCGCGACCCAAACGCCGACGCCCCCTCCGCTGCAAGGCAGCGGAGGGGGCGTCGGCGTGAAGTCCGCAGCAGCGCGGCTACGCCGCGACCTTCGCCGCGACCGGCTCACCCGGAACCCGCGCGGAGCGCTCCCGCGGCGTCGGGAGGACGGCCATCATGACGGCCGAGATCACGATCGTGGCGGCCCAGCCCAGCCCGTACTTGCCGACGAACGTGCCGGAGAGCGGACCGGCGAACCAGTCGCACTTGGTGAAGCAGATGCCCGCGGCGAGGGCGACGCCCCACGCGGTCATCGCCTGCCAGCAGAAGCCGCCGACGTACCAGTAGCGGCTGGTGGGGGTGGTGTCCATCAGCGCCTCCGCGTCGTAGCGCACGGCGCGGGCCCGGCGGCGGGCCATGTCGACCGCGTAGACGCCGATCCAGGCGGAGAAGGAGACCGCGAGGAGGATCAGGAAGGTGATGAAGGAGCTGAGGAAGCTCTTCGCGACCAGCATCAGCAGCAGACCGCCGACGAGGGAGATCACGGCGTTGATGCTGACGGCCATCGCGCGGGGGAGCTTGACGCCCATGGTCTGCGCGGTGAAGCCGGCGGAGTACATCGAGAGGCTGTTGATCAGCAGCATGCCGACGATCGCGGTGGCGAGGTACGGCACGGCCAGCCAGGTCGGCAGGATGTCGCCGAGGAAGGAGACCGGGTCGGGCGCCTCGGCCAGGCCGGGGGTGGCGACGGCCATGACCGCGCCCATCAGCACCATCGGGACCATGACCAGGCCCGCGCCGGAGACGGTCGCGCCGACGATCTTCTTGCCGGACGCGGCGTGCGGGAGGTAGCGCGCGAAGTCGGGGCCGGTGGGCACCCAGCTGATGCCGCCGGCGGCGATCGTGCCGATGCCCGCGATGACCATCGCGGTGGAGCCGGCCGGCTTGGAGAAGACGTCGCCCCAGTTCATGTTGGCGATCAGATAGCCGAGCACCAGCACGCTGAAGACGCCGAAGAGGTACGTCGACCACTTGTTGCACACGTTCAGCGCCTTGCGGCCCATGCCGCTCACCAGGAACGTGCAGACGACGAAGACGAAGAGCGTGACCACGATGAGCGCGGTGTTGCTCTTGATGCCGAAGAGCAGATCCAGCACGGTCAGGACGGCGTACGCGCCGGTGACCGCGTTGATCGTCTCCCAGCCGAAGCGGGCGACCCACAGGATCGCGCCCGGGAAGAGGTTGCCGCGGGCGCCGAAGGTCGCGCGGGAGAGCATGGCGCCGGGGGCGCCGCCCCACTTGCCGGAGACCGACAGGACACCGACCATGCCGAACGACGCCAGGGCGGCGCACGCGGCGACGAGCAGGACCTGCCAGAAGTTCAGCTCGTTGAAGACCACCAGGGCGGCGCCCATGGTGAGCAGCAGCACGCTGATGTTGGCGGCGACCCAGGTCGGGAAGAGCTCACGGACCCGGCCGTGCCGCTCGTTGTCCGGTACGGGCTCGATGCCGCGGGTTTCTATCGCGCCTTCGGATTCGGCGGGGACGACGTTGTCCATGTGGGGGGCTCCGTGCGGGTGAAGCGGGGCGGGCAAGCCGGAGGGGCCTGGGCAGAAAGAGACGCTGCGGACTCTACGCGCGTCACACAGGGTCTCGCCATCGTACTTTGCTCCAACTTTGGCCTGTTAGTGGCTTTGGTCCTCGTCGGTACGTACGAAGTCACATGGCGTCGGCGCTGCGGCGCGCCGGGGTCGAGGTGTCCGATACTGGGTGCGTTATGGAAATCGTCATCCTTGCTGTAGTCATCGCTGTGATCGCGCTCGGCGCGATCAGCGGGCTCGTGGTCAGCAGCCGTAAGAAGAAGCAGCTGCCCCCGGCCCCGCCGAGCAGCCCGTCCGTCACCGCGCCGCCCGCCGAGCCGCACATCGGCGAGGAGGCCGAGACCCCTACCGCGGAGCCCCGCCGGACCATCGAAGAGGTGGACCTGCCGGTGGCCGAGGCCCCGGCGGCCGAGGCGCCCGTCGTCGAGCCGGAGGCCCCCGCGGCCCCGGCCGCCCCCGAGATCGAGGTACCGGAGCCCACCGCCGGCCGGCTCGTCCGGCTGCGTACCCGGCTCTCCCGCTCCCAGAACTCCCTCGGCAAGGGTCTGCTGACCCTGCTCTCCCGCGAGCACCTCGATGAGGACACATGGGAGGAGATCGAGGACACCCTGCTCACCGCCGACGTGGGCGTCGCGCCCACGCACGAGCTGGTGGAGCGGCTGCGCGAGCGGGTGAGGGTGCTCGGCACCCGTACGCCCGAGGAACTGCGCACCCTGCTCCGCGAGGAGCTGGTCGCCCTGATCGGCCCGGACCTCGACCGTGCCGTCCACACCGAGCCCGGTGTGGGCACGAACGGCGAGGAGAAGCCCGGCGTCGTGATGGTCGTCGGCGTCAACGGCGTCGGCAAGACCACCACCACGGGCAAGCTGGCCCGGGTGCTCGTCGCGGACGGCAAGTCCGTCGTCCTGGGCGCGGCCGACACCTTCCGCGCCGCCGCCGCCGATCAGCTCCAGACCTGGGGCGAGCGCGTCGGTGCCCGTACGGTCCGTGGTCCGGAGGGCGGCGACCCGGCGTCGATCGCCTTCGACGCGGTCAAGGAGGGCATCGCCGAGAACGCGGACGTCGTGCTCGTCGACACCGCCGGCCGGCTGCACACCAAGACCGGGCTCATGGACGAGCTCGGCAAGGTCAAGCGGGTCCTGGAGAAGCACGGCGCGGTCGACGAGGTGCTGCTCGTCCTGGACGCCACCACCGGTCAGAACGGCCTGGTGCAGGCGCGGGTGTTCGCGGAGGTCGTGGACATCACGGGCATCGTCCTCACCAAGCTGGACGGCACCGCCAAGGGCGGCATCGTCGTGGCCGTCCAGCGCGAGCTGGGCGTGCCGGTGAAGCTGGTGGGTCTGGGCGAGGGCGCGGACGACCTCGCGCCGTTCGAACCGGAGGCGTTCGTCGACGCCCTGATCGGCGACTGACCCCCGATCCCCACCGGACGCCGGGCCCCGGCCGCAGCCGACCAGCTGCGACCGGGGCCCGACGCATGACACCGGTCCTTGTTCGAACAGCGACCATCAATCGAGCAACCCCCACTCGGCTCAGCCAGCTCCGCGAAAGCGGCGGCGGCTCAGCCGCAAAGGGCCGTGCGGTGGCAGATGTAGGCCAGCGTGCCCAGCAACAGCCGGGCCTGCGGGGGCTGGCCGGCCGTGTCGAGGGTCGGCGGGCGCAGCCAGCGCATGGGGCCGAGGCCGGCGTAGTCGGAGGGCGGGGCCGTGATGTGGTCGCCGGGGCCCAGGCAGCGCAGGTCGAGGCGGGCGTCGTCCCAGCCCATGCGGTAGAGCAGCTGGGGGAGTTCGGCGGCGGCGCCGGGCGCGACGAAGAACAGCGCGCGTCCGTGCGGGGTGAGGGCGACCGGGCCGAGCGGCAGGCCCATGCGTTCCAGCCGGGCCAGGGCGTACCGGCCGGCGGTCTCGGCGACCTCCAGGACATCGAACGAGCGGCCCACGGGCAGCAGCACGGCGGCGCCGGGGACCTCCGCCCAGGCGGCCGCGGCGGCGTCCAGGGTGGAGCCCGCCGGGACCGGCGGGGCGAACGCCAGGGGGTGGGCGCCGGGGGAGGGGCAGTCGGCGGCGCCGCACGAGCAGATCACGCGTCCACCGCGGGACGCGCGAGCGCCGGGGACCACGTCCCACCCCCACAGGCCGGTGTACTCCGCCACCGTGGTCGCGTACTCCGACGCGCGTCCGCGGCGCCGTGAGCTCGAGCGCAGGTCCCGGATGCCGCCGATTGTGAAGCCCATGCCCCCTCCAACGGGTCGTGCTCGCCTGTGGTTACGACTCGGAGTGTCTCGAACACGGACCGTTGCCGAATCCCTTCCCGAGGCGGCGTGGCGGTGTGCGGCAGGGGGTGTGCCGCGCGGTGTGCGCCGCGGTGCGCATCAGTGCAACCCGTCCCTGATCGCCACGTGTCAAGTCAATCGTGTAGAGGTGCGGTTGAGTTCATTCCTTGGGGTGGCGAATGGTGGCGTTTACTGGACTGCCCTCGCGGGATCGGTGATCGTAGGATTACTTTCGGTGTACGGACCCAGGAGATGCACCCCCGTCGGCGGGTATGCCGGAGGCATGGCCAGTCCGCCGCTCGGCCGTCCGAACCCCCGGCCGAGAAGGTGCATCACCGGACAGACAGCCGCAATGGGCGGCAAGCTGTTGGCGTCACGCACAGATGGCAGAAATCGGGATGGGGGCTTCCAGGTGGGCGGCAACGGCAGCGGCACCGATGGTGCCGAGAAGGCCGACAGGGCCGAGCGGTCGGAAAGGGCCGAGAAGCGCCCCAACGAGAAGTTGGGTTCCTGGTTCCTGCGCAGTGGCTGGTCGAAGGGCGAGCTGGCGCGTCAGGTCAACCGCAGGGCACGTCAGCTCGGCGCCCACCACATCAGCACCGACACCTCGCGCGTACGCCGCTGGCTCGACGGCGAACAGCCCCGCGAGCCGATCCCCAAGATCCTCTCCGAGCTGTTCTCCGAGCGGTTCGGCTGCGTCGTCGGCATCGAGGACATCGGGCTCCGCACCGCGCATCAGTCACCGTCCGTCTCGGGCGTCGACCTGCCCTGGGCCGGCCCGCAGACCGTCGAGCTCATCAGCGAGTTCTCCCGCAGCGACCTGATGCTGGCGCGGCGCGGCTTCCTCGGCGCCTCGCTCGCCCTCTCGGCCGGACCCGCGCTCGTGGAGCCCATGCAGCGCTGGCTCGCGCCCGGCGCGATCGGCCGGGAGCGGCAGGAGTCCCTCGGCTCGGTCGGCACCACGCGCCCTTCCCGCCTGTCCGTGCCCGAGCTTGACCTCCTCGAATCCACCACGGTGATGTTCCGTCAGTGGGACGCCCAGTGCGGCGGCGGACTGCGCCGCAAGGCCGTCGTCGGACAGCTCCACGAGGTCACCGACCTGCTCCAGGAGCCGCAGCCCGAGGCCACCTCCAAGCGGCTGTTCAAGGCCGCCGCCGAACTGGCCCAGCTCGCCGGCTGGATGAGCTATGACGTCGGCCTGCACCCCACGGCGCAGAAGTATTTCGTGCTGGCCCTGCACGCCGCCCGGGAGGCCGGGGACCGCCCCCTGGGCTCGTACATCCTCTCCAGCATGAGCCGGCAGATGATCCACCTCGGGCGGCCGGACGACGCCCTGGAGCTCATCCACCTCGGCCAGTACGGCTCCCGCGAGTCCGCCACCTCCCGTACCCAGGCGATGCTCTACGCCGTGGAGGCCCGCGCGTACGCCAATATGGGCCAGCCCGCCAAGTGCAAGCGCGCGGTCAATATGGCCGAGGACTGCTTCTCCGACTGCGCCGCCGGTGACGGCGACCCCGACTGGATCCGCTTCTTCTCCGAAGCCGAGCTGAACGCGGAGAACGCCCACTCCTACCGCGACCTCGCCTATGTGGCCGGCCGCAGCCCGACCTACGCCTCCCTCGCGCGGCCCAAGATGGAGCGGGCCGTCGAGCTCTTCGAGCACGACCACGAGCACCACCGTTCGTATGCGCTCAACCTCATCGGCATGGCCACCGTGCACCTGATGGAGCGCGAGCCCGAGCAGTCCGTGGTCCTCGCCGCCAAGGCCCTGAAGATCGCCAAGCAGGTGCGTTCCGAGCGGGTCAACAACAGGCTGCGCAAGACCGTGGACACCGCGGTCCGCGACTTCGGCCAGGTCGCCGAGGTCATCGCCCTGACCGAACAACTCAGCGTCCACCTACCGGAATCCGTGGAGGCCGTGCAAGCGGTCTGACCTTCCGGACCTCTGAACCCGGCCGCGGCGACCCTCCCGTACAGCCCGACTCGGCTCCCCCACGCCAGGTCACACAGGGTGGTCGTCGCGGTCGGTTGTTTTTGTGCCGCCGTCACCGGGGAACCGCGCACGGTTGCGGCAGGGTAACGGGACGGCTTCACCGTCTTCCGGCGGTTCATCGGGGCGTAACACGCACCGCCTGTTCGTCACTGCGGTGAAACACGCCACCGCATCGACTGAAATCCCGCTGAGTCAATCTCATGGCGAAAACCGGCCCGCCGAGATCCCGCCCGTACGGGGCCGCCGCTGCGAGGAGACGTCGAACGTGAATGGCGCAGATACCGCATTCGTATTGATCAGTGCCGCGCTCGTCATGCTGATGACACCCGGCCTCGCCTTCTTCTACGGCGGCATGGTGCGGGTCAAGAGCGCCCTCAACATGCTCATGATGTCCTTCATCTCGCTGGGCATCGTCACCGTGCTCTGGGTGCTCTACGGCTACTCGCTCGCCTTCGGCGACGACCTCGGCGCCGGGCTGCTGGGCGACTTCGACCACATCGGCCTCAAGGGCATCACCCCCGAGACGCTGACGGGGGGCAAGGAAGGCATCCCGGTCTTCGCCTTCGCCCTCTTCCAGCTGATGTTCGCGGTCATCACCCCCGCGCTGATGAGCGGGGCACTCGCCGACCGGGTGAAGTTCAGCGCCTGGGCGCTGTTCATCACCCTCTGGGTGACGGTCGTCTACTTCCCCGTCGCCCACTGGGTCTGGCAGGCCGACGGCTGGCTCTTCAAGCTCAAGGTGATCGACTTCGCGGGCGGCACCGCCGTCCACATCAACGCCGGAATCGGCGCCCTCGCCGCGGTGCTCGTCGTCGGCAAGCGCATCGGCTTCAAGAAGGACCCGATGCGGCCGCACAGCCTGCCGCTGGTGATGCTCGGCGCGGGCCTGCTGTGGTTCGGCTGGTTCGGCTTCAACGCCGGATCGGCGCTCGCCGCCAACGGCGCCGCCGCCAACATGGCCCTGAACACCCAGGTCGCCACCGGTGCCGCCATGCTCGGCTGGCTCGCCTACGAGCGGATCCGGCACGGCGCGTTCACCACCCTCGGCGCCGCCTCCGGCGCCGTGGCCGGACTGGTCGCCATCACCCCCTCCGGTGCCGCCGTCAACGCCTTCGGCGCGATCCTCATCGGCGTCGTCGCCGGAGCCGTCTGCGCCTGGGCCGTCTCCCTCAAGTTCAAGCTGGGCTTCGACGACTCGCTCGACGTGGTCGGCGTCCACCTGGTGGGCGGCGTCATCGGCACCCTGCTCGTCGGCCTCCTCGCCACCGGCGGCGTCGGCGGCGCGACCCAGCTCGGCCGGCAGGCCGTCGGCGCCTTCGCCGTCATGGCCTACTCCTTCACGGTCTCCTGGATCCTTGCCAAGATCGTCGACAAGGCGGTCGGCTTCCGGGCGAGCGAGGACGAGGAGCTCGGCGGTATCGACCAGGCGTTCCACGCCGAGACCGCCTACGACTTCAGCGCGGTCGGCGGCGTCTCGTCCTCGCGCGGCAGCGCGGCCGACCCCGTAACCGACAAGGCGCAGAACAAGAAGGTGGACGCATGAAGCTCATCACCGCGGTCGTCAAGCCGCACATGGTCGACGAGATCAAGGCCGCCCTGCGGACCTTCGGCGTCCGCGGCATGACCGTCAGCGAGGCCAGCGGCTCCGGCCAGCAGCGCGGCCACACCGAGGTCTACCGGGGCGCGGAATACACCGTCGACCTCGTACCGAAGATCCGCGTGGAGGTCCTGACGGAGGACGGCGACGTCGACGACGTCGTCGACATCATCGTCAAGACCGCCCGCTCGGGCGACGCGGGCAAGATCGGCGACGGCAAGGTCTGGGTCGTCCCGGTCGAGACGGTCGTCCGCGTACGGACCGGCGAGCGCGGTCCCGACGCACTCTGAAGCCGACGAGGGAGCCTGTGTTGACGGACATCGGGACCACCACGGGGACCGACTCCGGGGCCGGCGGCTACGCGGCGGCCCGGTTGCGCCTCCTCCAGCGCGGGGAGCCCACCGGGCCGCCGCGCCGTGCCGCGCTCGCCCGCCTCACCGACCAGTGGCTGGGGGCGCTGCTCGGCGAGACGCGCGGCGTCGCGCTCGTGGCCGTCGGCGGCTACGGGCGCGGCGAGCTGTCCCCGCGCAGCGACCTGGACGTCATGCTGCTGCACGACGGTTCGGCGGACGCCTCGAAGATCGCTGCGATCGCCGACCGCGTCTGGTACCCCGTATGGGACATGGGGCTCGCGCTCGACCACTCCGTGCGCACCCCCGCCGAGGCCCGTGGGACCGCCGCCGGTGACCTCAAGGTCCACCTCGGCCTCCTCGACGCCCGGCACCTGGGCGGCGACGAACAGCTCACGGCGGAGCTGCGGGCCACCGCCTACGCGGACTGGCGGGCCCAGGCCCCCGCCCGGCTGCCGGAACTGCGCGAGCTGGGCGAGGAGCGGGCCCGCCGCCAGGGCGAGCTGCGCTTCCTGCTGGAGCCCGACCTGAAGGAGGCGCGCGGCGGACTCCGGGACGCCACCGCCCTGCGGGCCGTCGCCGCGTCCTGGCTGGCCGACGCGCCCCGCGAGGGCCTGGAGCGGGCCCGTGGGCTGCTCCTGGACACCCGCGACGCCCTGCACCTGACCACCGGCCGGGCCACCGACCGGCTCGCCCTCCAGGAGCAGGACCAGGTCGCCACCGCCCTCGGCCTGCCGGGCGCCGACGCCCTGCTGCACGAGGTGTACGAGGCGGCCCGCACGGTCTCCTACGCCGCCGACGTCACCTGGCGCGAGGTCGGCCGGGTGCTGCGGGCCCGCTCCGGACGGCCGCGGCTGCGGCGGATCCTCGGCGGCCGCGGCGGCCGCGGCGGATTCGTGGAACCCGAGCGCGCGCCGCTGGCCGAAGGCGTCGTCGAGCAGGACGGCGAGGCCGTGCTCGCCCGTGCCGCGCGGCCCGAGCGCGACCCCGTCCTTCCGCTGCGCGCCGCGGCCGCCGCGGCGCAGGCGGCCCTGCCGCTGTCCCCGCACGCCGTGCGGCGGCTCGCGGCCACCGGGTGCCCGCTGCCGGTGCCGTGGCCGGCCGAGGCCCGTGAGGCGCTCGTCACACTGCTCGGCGCGGGCGAGCCGGCCGTCGCCGTCTGGGAGGCGCTCGAAGCGGAAGGGATTATTTCGCGGTTGCTGCCGGAGTGGGAACACGTGCGCTCGCGCCCCCAGCGCAATCCCGTGCACCGCTGGACCGTCGACCGCCACCTGGTCGAGACGGCCGTCCGCGCGGCGGCCCTCGCCCGCGACGTCGGCCGCCCCGACCTGCTGCTCATCGCGGCCCTGCTGCACGACATCGGCAAGGGTCTGCCCGGCGACCACTCCGTGGCCGGCGAGGCCGTCGCACGGGACGTGCTGGCCCGCATCGGCCTCGACCGCGCCGACACCGAGGTGGTGGCCACGCTCGTACGCCACCATCTGCTGCTGGCCGAGACCGCCACCCGGCGCGACCTCGGCGACCCCGCGACCGTCCGCTCGGTCACCGACGCCGTATCGCGTCCGGACACCCTTGAGCTCCTGCACGCCCTCACCGAGGCCGACGCCCTCGCCACCGGCCCGGCGGCCTGGAGCACCTGGCGGGCCTCCCTGGTGGCCGACCTGGTGCGACGCGCCTCCGCGGCGCTCGCCGGAGACGCCGTCGAGGACCGTACGGAACCGGCGCCGGCCTGCGCCGAACAGGAGCGCCTGGCGGGCGAGGCCCTGTCCTCGGGCGGGCCCGTGCTGGAGCTGCGCACGCGCCCGGAGGGCGAGGGGCCCGAGCCCGAGAGCACACCCGTCGGCGTCGAGCTGGCCATCGCCGTCCCCGACCAGCCCGGCGTGCTGCCCGCGACCGCGGGGGTGCTCGCCCTGCACCGGCTCACGGTCCGCGCCGCGGACCTGCGGGCCGTCGGGGGAGCGCTGCTGCTGAACTGGCGGGTGGCGGCCGAGTACGGGTCGCTGCCCGAGCCCGCACGGCTGCGCAACGACCTCGTACGCGCCCTGGACGGTTCGCTGGACCTCACGGGCCGGCTGGCCGAGCGCGAGGCCGCGTACGCCGGGCGCCGCCGGGGCGTGCACGCGCCGCCGCGGGTGACCGTGGCGGACGGCGGCTCCCGCCACGCGACGGTCCTGGAGGTACGCACCCAGGACGCCCCCGGCCTGCTGCATCGCATCGGCCGGGCCCTGGAGACGGCGGGGGTGCGGGTGCGCAGCGCGCACGTCTCCACGCTGGGTTCCAACGTCGTGGACGCCTTCTATGTGACGGGCGCGGACGGGGCTCCGCTGACGCCCGCCGGGGCGGCCGCGCTGGCCCGCGGAGTGGAGGAGTCGCTGGGCGGCTGACCGGAGCGGGAGCGTGCGGATACCCTTGGGGGTCAGCCGCCGACTTGACACTCAACAAGAAGGATCCGCGACCACCGTGTTCGATACCCTCTCCGACCGCCTCGCAGCGACGTTCAAGAACCTCCGGGGCAAGGGCCGCCTGTCAGAGGCGGACATCGACGCCACCGCACGCGAGATCCGCATCGCCCTGCTCGAGGCCGACGTCGCCCTGCCGGTCGTCCGCTCGTTCATCAAGCAGGTCAAGGAGCGGGCCCTCGGCGCCGAGGTCTCCCAGGCGCTCAACCCCGCCCAGCAGGTCATCAAGATCGTCAACGAGGAGCTCATCGGCATCCTCGGTGGCGAGACCCGCCGCCTGCGCTTCGCCAAGACCGCCCCGACCGTCATCATGCTGGCCGGTCTCCAGGGTGCCGGTAAGACGACGCTCGCCGGAAAGCTCGGCCACTGGCTCAAGGGCCAGGGCCATGCCCCGCTGCTCGTCGCCTGTGACCTCCAGCGCCCCAACGCCGTCAACCAGCTCGCCGTCGTCGCCGAGCGCGCCGGCGTGGCGATCTACGCCCCGGAGCCGGGCAACGGCGTCGGCGACCCCGTGCAGGTCGCCAAGGACTCCATCGAGTTCGCCCGGTCCAAGCAGTACGACGTCGTGATCGTCGACACCGCCGGCCGCCTCGGCATCGACCAGGAGCTCATGCAGCAGGCCGCGGACATCCGCGACGCGGTCAGCCCCGACGAGGTCCTCTTCGTCGTCGACGCGATGATCGGCCAGGACGCGGTCAACACCGCCGAGGCGTTCCGCGACGGCGTCGGCTTCGACGGCGTGGTGCTCTCCAAGCTCGACGGCGACGCACGCGGTGGTGCCGCGCTGTCGGTCGCGCACGTGACCGGCAAGCAGGTCATGTTCGCCTCCAACGGCGAGAAGCTGGACGACTTCGACGCGTTCCACCCGGACCGCATGGCGTCCCGCATCCTCGGCATGGGCGACATGCTCAGCCTCATCGAGAAGGCCGAGCAGACCTTCAGCCAGGACGAGGCCGAGAAGATGGCGGCCAAGCTGGCGAAGGGGCCGAAGGAGTTCACGCTCGACGACTTCCTGTCCCAGATGGAGCAGGTCCGCAAGATGGGCTCCATCAGCAAGCTGCTCGGCATGCTGCCGGGCATGGGCCAGATCAAGGACCAGATCAACAACCTCGACGAGCGCGACGTCGACCGCACCGCCGCGATCATCAAGTCGATGACCCCGGCCGAGCGCCATGACCCGACGATCATCAACGGCTCGCGTCGCGCCCGTATCGCCAAGGGCTCCGGCGTGGACGTCAGCGCGGTGAAGAACCTCGTGGAGCGCTTCTTCGACGCCCGCAAGATGATGTCGCGCATGGCCCAGGGCGGCGGCATGCCGGGCATGCCGGGCGTTCCGGGCATGGGCGGCGGGGCAGGCCGCAAGAAGAAGCAGATCAAGCAGGCCAAGGGCAAGCGCCAGAGCGGCAACCCCATGAAGCGCAAGGCCGAGGAGCAGGCGGCGGCCGCGCGCCGCGAGCAGCAGGCGGCCAACCCGCTGGGTCTGCCGGCCGGCCAGGACGCACAGAACTTCGAACTCCCCGACGAGTTCAAGAAGTTCATGGGCTGACCTCAGAAGTTCATGGGCTGATACGGCTCACGGGCCGATACGGGCGCACTCACCGCCCGGCAGTCGCACAGCAGCCCCTTACGGCCGGCCGTAAGGGGCTGCTGTCATGCGCAGGGGGCAGGGGCTAGACGCGGGCTATCAGATAGCGGAAGACATTCGGCATCCACACCGTGCCGTCATGGCGCAGGTAGGGGTGGAGCGCCTCGGTCAGCTCCTTGGTGACCTGCTCCTCGTCCGTGGCCCGCGCCGCCGCGTCGAAGGCGCCCGTCGAGAGCATGCCGCGCACCGCGCTGCCCATGTCGGCGTAGCCGTAGGGGCACGCCACCCGCCCCGAGCCGTCGGGGCGCAGGCCGGCCCGCTGGGCGAGGACCTCCAGGTCGTCGCGACCGCTCGGGCGCCAGCGCGCCGGCGCGCACATCGGGTCCGCGAGCCGGGCCGCGACTCTGAGCGCCCCGGAGGCCGCGCAGCGCTCCTGGGGGCCCCAGCCGGCCAGGACGACCGGCGCTCCGTGTTCCGCGAAATCCGCCGCCCGGGCGAGCGCCTCGGCCATGCCGCGGGCGCTGCCGCCGGCGCAGTACAGCGGGTCGAAGGCGGTGACGAGGTTGAAGGCCGGCCCCCCGTCTTCCATGACGGACTCCGGACCGCCGTGCCCCAGGCGCGCACCGCTCGCGCGCGTGCCGTCCGGCACCAGCCGCTCGCGGGCCAGCTCCAGCCGTCGGCCGTCCATGTCCACACCGGAGACCTCGGCACCCCGGGCCGCCGCCATCAGCAGCGACAGGCCGGAACCACAGCCCAGGCTGAGGAGCCGGGTGCCGGCGCCGACCTCCAGCCGTTCGTACACCGCTTCGTAGAGCGGCACCAGCATCCGTTCCTGGATCTCCGCCCAGTCGCGGGCCCGGGATACCGACCCGGGCGACGAAGAGGACGGCCGGTGCCGCCGCACGAGCGTAGGTGTCATGGAAAGCGCCCCAATCCGCCGAGAGACGATTGCGTGCCGGATCTGCCCCGCCCCCGTGTGCTGCCGTGCGCGCTGCTGTGAAGCACCCCCGTATGCCAGGGAACTCCGCTTCCGTCCGCGAGTCCAGTGGGTAGCGCGAGAACGTTCCCCTGTGAACACGATGGCATGTGCCGCGCGCCCGCGCACGGGATGGCGGGGGTGGCACGCGCCGCGGCGGACGGGCGGCCGCGAGGGACCGCGGGGAGACGATTCACGCTGGGGCGGATCGGCCCCGTACCATTCGCACCATGGCAAAGGCTCCCATTCTCACCCCCCAGGCGGACGACTTCCCGCGCTGGTACCAGGACTTGATCAACAAGGCCGAGCTGGCCGACAACGGCCCGGTGCGCGGCACCATGGTCATCCGCCCGTACGGGTACGGGCTCTGGGAGCGCATGCAGCAGGAGATGGATGCGCGCATCAAGGACGCGGGCGCCTCCAACGCGTACTTCCCCCTCTTCATCCCGCAGTCCTACCTGACGCGCGAGGCCGAGCACGTCGAGGGCTTCGCGCCCGAGCTCGCGGTCGTCACGCACGGCGGCGGCAAGGAGCTGGACGAGCCGGTCGTCGTCCGGCCCACCTCCGAGACGATCATCAATGAGTACTTCTCCAAGTGGGTGCAGAGCTACCGCGACCTGCCCCTGCTGATCAACCAGTGGGCGAACGTGGTCCGTTGGGAGATGCGCCCGCGCGTCTTCCTGCGCACGAGCGAGTTCCTCTGGCAGGAGGGCCACACCGCCCACGCCACGTACGAGGACGCCCGCGAGTACGCCGCCCGCATCCACCGCGACGTCTACTACGACTTCATGGTCAACGTCCTCGGCATCGACGTCGTCCTGGGCCGCAAGACGGCCAAGGAGCGCTTCGCCGGCGCCATCAACACCCTCACGCTCGAGGGCATGATGGGCGACGGCAAGGCCCTCCAGATGGGCACCAGCCACGAGCTGGGCCAGAACTTCGCCAAGGCGTTCAACACCTCGTACCTCTCCAAGGACGGGCACCAGGAGATGGTCTGGCAGACCTCCTGGGGCGTCTCGACCCGCATGGTCGGCGGTCTGATCATGTCGCACGGCGACGACAACGGCCTGCGGGTGCCGCCGCGCCTGGCGTCCGTGCAGGCCGTGGTCCTCGCGATCAAGGGTGACGACGCCGTGATCGCCAAGGTCCGCGAGATCGGCGACCAGCTCAAGGCCGCCGGCATCCGCGTGCAGGTCGACGACCGCACCGACACCCCCTTCGGCCGCCGCGCCGTGGACTGGGAGCTCAAGGGCGTACCGGTCCGCATCGAGGTCGGCCCGCGCGACCTGGAGAACGGCACCGCGATGCTGGCCCGCCGGATCCCCGGCGGCAAGGCGCCGGTCCGCCTGGACGAGCTGGTCGCCATGCTGCCGAAGATCCTCGACGAGGACCAGGCGCTGCTGCTGAGCCAGTCGCGTGAGCGCCGCGAGTCCCGCACCAGCGACGTGGCGACCATCGGGGAGGCCGCCGAGGCCGCCGTCGCCGGCGGCTGGGCCCGCATCCCGTGGGCCGACCTCGGCCCGGAGGGCGAGGCCAAGCTCGCCGAGCAGGCCGTGTCCGTGCGGTGCCTGGTCGGCGAGGACGGCTCCGTGCCGGACGCGGACGACGCCCCCGGCACGATCGCCATCGTCGCGCGCGCCTACTGACGCGCCCGTGCCGCCGGGGGCGTACGCCCCCGGCGCGCGCTTACTCGTGAGTCAGTACGTCCCGTGTTGCGAACGGGTGCGCGGCTTCTCCACAGATCTGCGCACCCGCCCTCGTCAGGACGCATGAGCGTGAAACTGACTGGTACGTGCAAATTATTTGGGATGGCCCGGTATCGGAACACCGGGCCTTCCTTGCTCGTTGTCACGACGTGAGCACGACACCACCTGTTCTCGCCGCAGAGCTGGCGCAGGCGTGGGCCGACATTCAGCGGTACCACCCCGAGCTGCCAGATCTTGCCGCGCCCGAATCGCTGATCGGGGAGTCGTCGTCCGCATGCGGCGCCGAGCTCTCCTTCGAACGGCTGCTGCATGAGGCAGTGCACGGCATCGCGGCCGCCCGCGGTGTCCGCGACACCTCACGTGCCGGCCGCTACCACAACCGCCGGTTCCTGGCGATCGCCGAGGAGCTGGGGCTCGACCACAGCGAGGAGCCGCATCCCAGCAGCGGTTTCTCGCTGGTCGTGCTCAATCCGGAGGCGCGCAAGCGCTACCGCCCGACCATCGACAGACTCCAGCGCGCCCTCAAGGCGCACACGGTCGCGACCACGGCGGACACCTCGCGCACCTTCCGGGGCCCGGCGGCGCGGCACGGTTCGTCCGGCGGAGGGGTGCGCGTCAAGGCGGTGTGTGACTGCGGCCGTAATGTCCGCGTTGTGCCCTCCGTGCTCGCCCAGGCGCCGATCATGTGCGGCGGCTGCGGTCAGCCCTTCCGGATCCCGGAGGCGGTATCGGTCGGCTGACCTGGAGTGGTGTGGCACAATGGGACGCTGTACTCGACAGTCGCATAGGACCCCTCTCTCCTCCGGCTGACGCGTCCATCGGGCACTCCGAGTACCGCAAACCCCACGTGGCATCTCGTTGTGCCCAACCACGTCAAGACCAGGAGACACCACTCCAGTGGCAGTCAAGATCAAGCTGAAGCGTCTGGGCAAGATCCGTTCGCCTCACTACCGCATCGTCGTCGCCGACTCCCGTACCCGCCGTGACGGCCGGGCCATCGAGGAGATCGGCCTGTACCACCCGGTGCAGAACCCCTCGCGCATCGAGGTCGACTCCGAGCGTGCCCAGTACTGGCTGAGCGTCGGCGCGCAGCCGACCGAGCCCGTCATGGCCATCCTCAAGGTCACCGGCGACTGGCAGAAGTTCAAGGGCCTGCCGGCCCCGGCCCCGATGCTCGTCGCCGAGCCGAAGGCCGACAAGCGCGCCGCGTTCGAGGCGTTCGCCAAGGGCCTCGAGGCCGGCGAGCCGAAGGGTGAGGCCATCACCCCGAAGGCGAAGAAGTCCGAGAAGAAGGCGGACGAGGCGGCCGAGGCTGCTGAGTCCACCGAGTCGACCGAGGCCTGAGCATGCTCGAGGAGGCCCTCGAGCACCTCGTGAAGGGCATCGTCGACAACCCCGATGAGGTGCAGGTCGCGTCGCGCACTTTGCGACGCGGGCGCGTGCTGGAGGTCCGGGTACACCCCGACGACCTCGGCAAGGTGATCGGCCGTAACGGCCGCACCGCGCGCGCACTGCGCACCGTCGTGGGCGCCATCGGCGGCCGTGGTATCCGCGTCGACCTCGTCGACGTGGACCAGGTCTGAAATAGCCCCGTTTTCGCGGCCGAGCCGCCACCGCTTTCGCGGAGGCGGTCGCCGGCCGTCGGGGTTACTCAATTGATGGTTGCGAGAGACTTGAGGCCGGGGGCATTCGCCCCCGGCCTTTCGTTCTTTTCCGCAGCCCCCTAGACGGAGTGAAAGCGTGCAGCTCGTAGTCGGCAGGATCGGCCGCGCCCATGGGATCAAGGGCGAGGTCACCGTTGAGGTGCGTACGGACGAGCCCGAGCTGCGGCTCGGCCCCGGCGCCGTCCTGGCCACCGACCCCGCCGGAGTGGGGCCGCTGACCATCGAGACCGGCCGGGTGCACAGCGGCCGGCTGCTGCTGCGCTTCGCGGGCGTCAGCGACCGTACGGGCGCCGAGGCGCTCCGCAACACGCTCCTGATCGCCGACGTCGACCCCGCCGACGTCCCCGAGGACCCCGACGAGTACTACGACCACCAGCTGATCGACCTCGATGTCGTCACGGTCGACGGCACGGAGATCGGTCGCATCACCGAGATCGCGCACCTGCCGTCCCAGGACCTGTTCATCGTGGAGCGGCCCGACGGCAGCGAGGTGATGATCCCCTTCGTCGGCGAGATCGTCACCGAGATCGACCTGGAGGAGCAGCGCGCGGTCATCGACCCGCCGCCCGGTCTGATCGACAGCTCGCAGGCCGTGATCGCCAGTGCCCGCGACGCCGAGGGCGAGGCGGAGAGCGCCGAGCAGGGCGACGACGCGAAGGGTGACGCGTAATGCGGCTCGACGTCGTCACGATCTTCCCCGAGTACCTGGAACCGCTGAACGTCTCGCTCGTCGGCAAGGCACGCGCCCGCGGCCAGCTGGACGTACGCATCCATGACCTGCGGGAATGGACGCACGACAAGCACAACACGGTCGACGACACGCCTTACGGCGGCGGCCCCGGCATGGTCATGAAGCCCGAGCCGTGGGGCGAGGCCCTCGATGCGGTCATCAGGTCCGGCGACGGCGACGCCCGTCCCGTGCTGGTCGTACCGACGCCCAGCGGCAAGCCGTTCACCCAGCAGCTCGCCGTGGAGCTGTCCGAGAAGCCGTGGCTGGTCTTCACCCCAGCCCGCTACGAGGGCATCGACCGCCGCGTCATCGAGGAGTACGGCGACCGCCTCGACGTCCGCGAGGTCTCCATCGGCGACTATGTGCTGGCCGGCGGCGAGGCGCCCGTCCTGGTGATGGTCGAGGCCATCGCCCGGCTGCTGCCCGGCGTGCTCGGCAACGCCGAGTCGCACCGCGACGACTCCTTCGCCCCCGGCGCCATGGCCGACCTCCTCGAAGGGCCGGTCTACACCAAGCCCCCGGAGTGGCGCGACCGCGGCATCCCCGACGTCCTGCTCAGTGGCCACCACGGCAAGATCGCCCGCTGGCGGCGCGACGAGGCGTTCCGGCGCACGGTCCGCAACCGGCCCGATCTGATCGAGCGCGCCGACCCGGCTGCCTTCGACAAGAAGGACCGCGAAATGCTCTCGATCCTGGGCTGGGCCCCGGGACCGGACGGCCGATTTGGGCGAGTGGCCCCGGACGTGGAAGAATAAGCCGTTGCCTTGCGCCCGGCGCGCGCCCCTGCCACAGGGGGAACGACGTCCGTCCGGTGCTTCGCGCGACACCCATCATCATTTCGATATTCCGCTGATGACCTGTGGCATCAGCGAGGAGAGCAGACGGTCATGAACCTTCTCGACAACGTCGACGCCGCATCGCTGCGCAGCGACGTCCCGGCCTTCCGCCCCGGCGACACCGTGAACGTCCACGTTCGCGTCATCGAGGGCAACCGCTCCCGCGTCCAGCAGTTCAAGGGCGTTGTCATCCGCCGTCAGGGCGACGGCGTGCGCGAGACCTTCACGGTCCGCAAGGTCTCCTTCTCCGTCGGCGTGGAGCGTACCTTCCCGGTGCACACCCCGATCGTCGAGAAGATCGAGCTCGTCACCCGCGGTGACGTGCGTCGCGCCAAGCTGTACTACCTCCGTGAGCTGCGCGGCAAGGCCGCGAAGATCAAGGAGAAGCGCGACAACTGAGCTCAGGTCCGGAGTCCTGACCGGGCCGGAGGCGGCTAGGCTTTCGGCTCGATGGACACCGACGCACAGCTTTCGGAGCGCGACCGCTCTCCAGAACCCGACGAGGGTCTGGAGCAGGGGTCGCGCTCCTCGCGTTTTTCGGCCCCGGATCCGGCCGCCGGACCGCGGGGACGTCCTTCGGTCCGCGCCGTACGGGCCTGGCTCGCCGGCGGTGGCCCGCTGCGCCGGGCCGGGCTGCTGCTGACCGCCTGTTCGGTCTTCCTGCTCCTGCTGAGCAACTTCGTCGTGCAGCCCTTCCTGATCCCCAGCGGTTCGATGCGCGACACCCTGCGCGTGGGTGACCGGGTGCTGGTCAACAAGCTCGCCTATCGCTTCGGCGAGGAGCCCCGGCGCGGCGATGTCGTGGTCTTCGACGGCCTGGGCTCGTTCGTCCAGGAGGCGCCGGCCGAGAACCCGGTGACCGCGGTGATCCGCAAGGGGGCGTCGTCCGTCGGCCTGATGCGGCCGGCGCGGACCGACTACATCAAGCGGGTCATCGGGGTCGGAGGCGACCGGGTCACCTGCTGTGACGCGAAGGGAAGACTCCTCGTCAACGGTCAACCCGTGAGCGAGGATTACCTCTATCCGGGTGACGTCCCTTCGCGCGTGCCCTTCGACATCGTCGTACCGGAGGGGAAGTTGTGGGTGATGGGCGACCACCGGAGCGACTCCCGCGACTCCCGTGACCACCTCGGGGAGCCCGGCGGCGGTACGGTCCCGGTCGACCGGGTGATCGGACGCGCCGACTGGATCGGCTGGCCCTTCGGCCGGATGTCCTCGCTGAGACGGTCCGACGCCTTCGCGTACGTGCCGGAGCCCGGCGCGGGGCACGCGGGAGGCCCGCATGGGTAGCCGAGGACGTACGGATCCGGTCCGCTCCCACGCGCGCCCGCGGGCGCGCGTGCCGGTGCCCGGACCGCCGGGCCAGGAGACACGGGAGCGGCCCGAGCCGCTGCCGGGGTCGCCGGGCGGCGGGCCGGGGCGTACGGACACGGGCGGCCGGGCGGCGCGGCGCAAGGCGGCGCGACGGGTCAAGAGACGGCGGCGCCGGTCCGTGGTCAAAGAGGTACCGATCCTCGTCGCGGTGGCGTTGCTGATCGCGCTGGTGCTGAAGACCTTCCTGGTGCAGGCGTTCGTGATTCCGTCCGGGTCGATGGAACAGACGATCCGGATCGGTGACCGGGTGCTGGTGGACAAGCTGACGCCGTGGTTCGGATCGAGACCGGAGCGCGGCGACGTGGTGGTCTTCAAGGACCCCGGGAACTGGCTCGAAGGGGAGCAGAGCACGGCCGGGCAGGACCCGGTGGGCATCAAACAGGCCAAGCAGTTCCTGACCTTTATCGGCCTTCTTCCGTCCGCCGATGAACAGGATTTGATCAAGCGGGTCATCGGTATCGGCGGGGACAACGTCAAGTGCTGTGACAGCGACGGCAAAATCACGGTCAACGGGACGCCGCTCGACGAGCCGTACGTCAATCCCGGAAACCCGCCCTCCAAGCTTGAGTTCACGGTGAACGTACCGGCGGGCAGGCTTTTCGTGATGGGTGACCACCGCTCGAATTCGGCCGATTCGCGCTATCACCTGGACGATCCCGGTCAGGGCACCGTCCCGGAGGACCTGGTGGTCGGACGCGCGGTGGTGATCGCCTGGCCATTCGACCATTGGCGGACTCTGTCGGAACCGGACACCTTCGCTTCGGTCGGAGACGCGCCGCGCTCGACGACGCGAGCGCGCGGTTCGCCGAATAGTGTGTCCTCCATGGATCAGGAAGGACTGATCCGGCTCCCGACCCCTGCGGAACTCCCGCTCGTTATGGGAGTGGTGGGCCTGCGTCGTATGTACGACAGGCGGCAGAGTGGAGAGAGGAGTGGATGTGGGGGACTTGGCGGTCGGCGCACGTTCCGGTCACGGAGAGCCCGAGAAGCGACCCGGGGGGACTGAAGGGTCGCCCGGGGGCGGCGCGCCGGAGACGGCCTTGTCCCAGGCCGCCGCGGCGGCCGAGGCATCCCAGGAGGCTGTGGACGGACCGGTGGAGAAGGACGACGACGCGACGCCCGGCGAAGAGGGCGAGTGCGCGGGCCGGAAGGCACCGAAGAAGCAGCGCTCCTTCTGGAAGGAGCTGCCGATCCTGATCGGCATCGCCCTGGTGCTGGCGCTGATCATCAAGACGTTCCTGGTGCAGGCGTTCTCCATCCCCTCGGACTCGATGCAGGACACCCTCCAGCGCGGCGACCGGGTGCTGGTGGACAAGCTGACGCCGTGGTTCGGGGCGGAGCCCGAGCGTGGCGAGGTGGTCGTCTTCCACGACCCGGGCAAGGGCGCGAACAGCTGGCTCGGCCCCGACACCCAGCCGCAGAACACCGGTCCGCTGGGCGGCGGCGTCCAGAAGGTCCTCAGCTTCATCGGTCTGATGCCCTCGGCCGAGGAGAAGGACCTCATCAAGCGGGTCATCGCGGTCGGCGGCGACACCGTGGAGTGCGCGGGCAACGGCGGACCGGTGAAGGTCAACGGCAAGGCGCTCGACGAGAAGTCGTACATCTTCCCGGGCAATTCCCCCTGCGACGACGAGCCCTTCGCCCCGGTCAAGGTCCCCAAGGACCACCTGTGGGTCATGGGCGACCACCGCCAGGACTCCCTGGACTCGCGCTACCACCCGAACCTGTACAACGGCACGGTGCCGGTGAAGGACGTCGTCGGCCGTGCGATCGTCGTCGCCTGGCCGGTCAGCCGCTGGTCCTTCCTCCCCGTCCCGGACACCTTCGACCAGTCCGGGCTGAGCGCGGCGGCGATGCCCCCGGCGCTCGGTCTCGCGGGCGCGGTGCCGCTGGTGCTGTGGCGCCGGCGGCGGCTCCTCGCGAAGGACCTGGCGGCGGCGACCACGGCCGGGAAGGCCCTGCCGAAGGGCTGACTGGTGCCCATACCGCCCGGTAGTGTGCGATCCCCTGCCCGAGGGCAGCGGAATCAGATCTTCTACGCGGGCGGGAGCACGGGATGAGCGGAGCGGGACGTACGGACGACGGCCACGGCCGCGCGGGCAGAGTGCTGTCCGGGCTGGCCGTGGCCGTCGGCTGTGTGCTCTTCCTCGGCGGGTTCGCCTGGGGTGCCCTGCTCTACCAGCCGTACACCGTGCCCACCGACTCCATGACGCCGACCATCGGACTGGGCGACCGGATCCTCGCCGAGCGGATCGACGGCGGCGCGGTGCGGCGCGGCGACATCGTCGTCTTCAAGGACAAGGTCTGGGGCGACGTCCCCATGGTCAAGCGCGTCGTGGGGGTCGGCGGCGACACGGTGGAGTGCTGTGACGCGCGAGGCCGGCTGAAGGTCAACGGCAAGCCGGTCGAGGAACCGTATCTGCGGACCGACGGCCCCGCCTCGCCCACCGCCTTCTCCGCCGCCGTGCCCGAAGGACAGCTCTTCCTCATCGGCGACCACCGCGTCACCTCGGTGGATTCCCGCTCCCATCTGGCCGATGCCTCCCACGGCTCCGTGCCGCGTACGGCGGTCAAGGGACGGGTGGACGCCACGGCCTGGCCGATGGCCGGCTGGGGCATGATGGACAGGCCCGAGTCGTTCGCCGCGCTGCCGGGCGGCACCTCACGGCCGGGCCCGCTGCCCCTGGTGCTGGCGGCGGTGGTCAGCGGCGCGGCGCTCATCCTGGGCGGCGCGGCGTACGGGCCGATCGCGCGCCTCCTGACGCCGCGGCGCGCGGGCGGCGCGCGCGGCGAGGAGGACAGGGACGACAAGGACGGCAGGAAGGGGATGGCGGCCCGTGTCCGGTGAGAGCCTGCGCAGGGCCTCGCGGATCGTCCTGCTCGACGAGCGGGACCGGGTCCTGCTGATGCACGGCTTCGAACCGGACGACCCCCTCACCACCTGGTGGTTCACCCCCGGTGGCGGCCTGGAGGCCGAAGAGACCTGGGAGCAGGCGGCGCGGCGCGAGCTGGCCGAGGAGACCGGGATCACAGAGATCGAACTGGGTCCGGTCCTCTGGCGGCGCACCTGCTCCTTCCCCTTCGACGGGCGGCGCTGGGATCAGGAGGAGTGCTACTACCTGGCCCGTACCACTCAGCGTGCGGTGTGGACCGGAGGGGAGACCGAGCTGGAGCGGCGCAGCGTCACGGGGCTGCGCTGGTGGACCTGCGAGGAACTTCTCGCGACCCATGAGACGGTGTATCCGACCAAACTCGCCGGGCTGCTGCGTACGCTGCTCGACGAGGGGCCCCCACGTACGCCGGTGCTCCTGGAGACGGAGCGAGCCTGACGCACAATGGGGGGACGCACGGCTGAAGGGGAACATGCCATGAGCGCCGAGGACCTCGAAAAGTACGAGACCGAGATGGAGCTGAAGCTCTACCGGGAGTACCGCGATGTCGTCGGTCTGTTCAAATACGTGATCGAGACCGAGCGGCGTTTCTACCTCACCAACGACTACGAGATGCAGGTGCACTCGGTACAGGGCGAGGTCTTCTTCGAGGTCTCGATGGCCGACGCCTGGGTGTGGGACATGTACCGGCCGGCCCGGTTCGTGAAGCAGGTGCGGGTGCTCACGTTCAAGGACGTGAACATCGAGGAGTTGAACAAGAGCGATCTCGACCTTCCGGGCGGCTGAGCCGCAGTGCCGTCCGGAGCGGTGGCTGAGCGTTGTGGCTGAGCGTTTCCTTCCCGGCTGACCGACCTTCCGGGTGACGGGGTTATCCACAACCGCCGGGTTATCCACCAAGATCCAATGGATCGGGGCGGGGGCGGCACAGTCGGTGCCGGAGGTGGTGCCGATGAACGCCCGAGGAGCTCTCGGTCGCTACGGCGAGAATCTGGCGGCCCGGCGGTTGGCCGCGTCGGGAATCGTCATCCTGGAGCGCAATTGGCGGTGCCGGGACGGCGAGATCGACCTCGTCGGCCGGGATGCCGACGCGCTGGTCGTGTGCGAGGTCAAGACCCGCAGAGCCGGACCGTACGAACACCCGATGGCCGCCGTCACCCCGGTCAAGGCCCAGCGGCTGCGCCGGCTCGCCGAGCGATGGCTGGAGCGGCACGGCGGACCGCCGCCGGGCGGGGTGCGGATCGACTTGGTGGGCGTGGTGGTCCCGCACCGGGGAGCCCCGGCCGTCGAGCACGTCAAGGGGGTGGCGTGATGGGCTTCGCGCGTACGTGCTCGGTGGCGCTGGTCGGCGTCGAGGGCGTGGTGGTCGAGGTCCAGGCCGATCTGGAGCCGGGCGTCGCCGCCTTCACCCTGGTCGGGCTGCCCGACAAGAGCCTCGTGGAAAGCCGGGACCGGGTCCGCGCCGCGGTGGTGAATTCCGGTGGGGAGTGGCCGCAGAAGAAGCTCACCGTAGGGCTGAGCCCGGCCTCTGTCCCCAAGGGCGGCAGCGGTTTCGACTTGGCGGTGGCCTGCGCGGTGCTGGGCGCCGCAGAGCGCATCGACCCACGGGAGATCGCCGACCTGATGATGATCGGCGAGCTGGGCCTCGACGGCCGGGTCCGCCCGGTGCGGGGCATCCTTCCGGCGGTCCTGGCCGCCGCCGACGCGGGATACCGCCAGGTCGTCGTGGCCGAACGCACCGCCGCTGAGGCGTCGCTCGTGCCGGGCGTCTCGGTCCTCGGCGTCCGCAGCCTGCGCCAGCTGATCGCTGTGCTGACCGACGAACCGGTGCCCGAGGAGGAGGACCCGCCGGGGGACGGCCGCCCCGACCCGATGCTGGCGGGGCTGTCGATCCCGGGCACGGGAATGGGGGTGGGGCCGCTCCTCGGTGAGTGCCGGCCCGACCTCGCCGAGGTCGCCGGCCAGACCAGGGCGCGCCGGGCGTTGGAAGTGGCCGCGGCCGGCCGGCACCACCTCTATTTCCAGGGCCCGCCGGGAGCGGGGAAGACCATGCTCGCCGAGCGGCTCCCCGGCCTGCTGCCACCGCTCACCCCGCAGGAGTCGCTGGAGGTCACCGCGGTCCATTCGGTGGCCGGGGTGCTGCCCGCCGGACAGCCCCTGATCGACCGGGCGCCGTACTGCGCTCCCCACCATTCGGCCTCCATGCCCTCGCTCGTCGGGGGCGGATCGGGGATGCCGCGCCCGGGTGCCGTTTCCTTGGCCCATCGGGGCGTTCTTTTCATGGACGAGGCCCCGGAGTTCTCCGGGCGGGTTCTGGACGCCCTGCGTCAGCCGCTCGAATCGGGGCATGTGATCGTGGCCCGTTCCGCGGGCGTGATGCGGCTGCCGGCCCGTTTCCTCCTCGCCCTCGCCGCGAACCCCTGCCCCTGCGGCCGGCACGGTCTGAGGGGGGAGGGCTGCGACTGCCCACCGCAGGCGGTCAGGCGGTATCGGGCACGGCTGTCCGGGCCGCTCATGGACCGCGTCGACCTGAGGGTCACGGTCGAACCGGTGGCCCGGTCCGAGCTGACCGGGCTGGGCGCCGGAGCGGGGCCGGAGTCGACCGCCGACGTCGCCGCGCGCGTCCTCGACGCCCGGGATCGCGCCGTCGCCCGGTATGCGGACACGCCCTGGCGCACCAACAGCGAGGTGCCTGGCCATGAGCTGCGAACCCGGTGGCGCGTCGCCCCCGAAGCGCTGCTGGAGGCCGAACGGGACATGGAGCGGGGCCTGCTCACGGCGCGCGGTCTCGACCGGGTGCTCCGGGTGGCCTGGACCGTGGCGGACCTCGCCGGGCACGACCGCCCCGACGCGGAGGACGTGAACCGCGCACTCGAACTTCGCACGGGGTTCCAGCGCGGCACCGTCGGCACGGGAGCGCCGGCATGACCCCGGTGCCGGAGGAGGAGCGACTGGCGAGGGTCGCGCTGACACGGCTGACCGAGCCGGGGGACGAGAGCGTGGGGCGCTGGCTGCGGCAGATGGGCGCCGAAGCCCTGGTGCGCGGCCTGACCGGCGCCGGGCCGCCGCCCGCCGGGGCGGGGGAGGAGCGGCTCGCGGGGTGCCGGGCCAGGGCCGCCGCGCTCGACCCCGGCGCCGATCTCCAAGCCGTCGCCCGGCTGGGCGGCCGCTTCCTCTGCCCCGGCGACCGGGAATGGCCCGGGCAGCTCGACGACCTCGGCGACGCCCGGCCCATCGGCCTATGGGTGCGCGGCGGTGCGGACCTGAGGCTGTGGGCCCTGCGTTCCGTCTCCGTCGTCGGCGCCCGCGCCTGCACCGACTACGGCTCGCACGTCGCGGCCATCCTTGGCACCGGACTCGCCGAGCGCGGCTGGGCGGTGGTCTCCGGGGCTGCCTACGGCGTCGACGGGGCGGCGCATCGAGGGGCCCTCGCCGCGGGTGGGGCCACCGTGGCCGTGCTGGCCTGTGGGGTGGATGTGCGCTATCCCCGCGGGCACACGGAGTTGATCGACAGGATCGCGGAACAGGGTCTGGTGCTCGCCGAGTTACCACCCGGAGGCCACCCCACCCGCAGCCGCTTCGTCCTGCGCAACCGCGTCATCGCGGCTCTGACACGCGGCACGGTGGTCGTCGAGGCGCAGTACCGCAGCGGATCACTGGTCACCGCGCGGCGCGCCCGGCAACTGGGGCGTCACACGATGGGAATTCCGGGACCGGTCACGTCGGGGCTCTCGGCGGGGGTGCACGAACTGCTGCGGGAGGAGGCGCACCTGGTCACCGACGCCGACGAGATCGCCGAGCTGGTCGGCGGAATCGGCGAGCTGTCCCCCGAGCGGCGCGGGCCCGTCGTGGCGCGCGACCTCCTGCCACCCGCGGCCGCCGCGGTGCTGGAGGCGGTGCCCGCGGGGAAGGGCGGCGACCGCGATCTCATCGCGCGCAACGCCGGTCTGAGCAGGGACCAGGCCCTCGGCAGACTCCATGAACTCCAGGCCCTGGGCTTCGTCGAACGTCACGGTGATCACTGGCAGTTGGCCGGCCCGCCGTCAACATCCGGCACCGGCAAGCCCCTCGGACGGCGCTCCTCTGTGCGGCGAGGCGGTTCTTGACCTGGGGCGATCGGGTGAAAAGGTTAAGGGGTCGACCGTGGGAACCGATACGGCGAACCCCGTACGGTCACCGGGCCTCCCGGCCGTCGCACGCCGGGGGCACGGACAGTGGAACGTCTCCGCACACCGACCGAAGGGGCTCTCCTCGCGCACCGCAGCGCCTCAGTCACGCTACGCTCACGGGAATCCAGCCATTCGTACCACTCCATTCACGTCACAGCAGAACGGCTCAAGACGACGAATGCCCCAGCACACCTCCGGCTCCGATCGCGCGGCGGTACCGCCGGCAGCGCGTGGCGCCGTGCGCCCTCCCGCTCCCTCGACGATCGATGAGCTGTGGCGGTCGTACAAGGCGTCGGGTGACGACCGGCTGCGGGAGCAACTGATCCTCCACTACTCGCCCCTGGTGAAGTACGTGGCGGGGCGGGTCAGTGTCGGCCTGCCGCCCAATGTCGAGCAGGCGGACTTCGTGTCCTCCGGGGTCTTCGGGCTCATCGACGCCATCGAGAAGTTCGACCCCTCGCGGGAGATCAAGTTCGAGACCTACGCCATCACCCGGATCCGGGGGGCGATGATCGACGAGTTGCGTGCCCTGGACTGGATCCCGCGTTCGGTGCGGCAGAAGGCGCGAGCGGTCGAGCGCGCGTACGCCACTCTGGAGGCACAGCTGCGCCGTACGCCCTCGGAGGTCGAGGTGGCGGCGGAGATGGGCATCGCCGTCGAGGAACTGCACAGCGTTTTCAGTCAGTTGTCCCTGGCCAATGTGGTGGCCCTGGAGGACCTGCTGCACGTCGGCGTCGACGGCGGCGAGCGGCTGAGCCTGATGGACACGCTGGAGGACACCGCCGCCGACGACCCGGTCGAGGTGGCCGAGGACCGCGAGCTGCGCCGGCTGCTCGCCCGCGCCATCAACACCCTGCCCGAGCGGGAGAAGACCGTCGTCACCCTCTACTACTACGAGGGCCTCACCCTGGCCGAGATCGGCCATGTGCTCGGTGTCACGGAGAGCAGGGTCAGCCAGATCCACACCAAGTCGGTGCTCCAGCTCAGGGCCAAGCTCGCGGACATCGGGCGCTGACCCGCCTCCCCGTCCGCCAGGCGTGACCGGCCGGGATTCGGCAGGTGCCGGGCAGACAATCGCCCGCCGACGTCGTCCCGGCCAGGGGTTATCCGTAAAGTGGGGGCGTGCCCAGGATTCGAGCGGCCTCAGTGGCCGAGCACCGGACGATGCAGCGCGACGCCCTGCTGGACGCTGCCCGCTCCCTGCTGTCCGAAGGCGGTACGGAGGCGTTGACCTTCCCCGCCCTGGCCGAGCGCACCGGGCTGGCGCGGTCCTCGGTCTATGAGTACTTCCGGTCCCGGGCGGCGGTGGTCGAGGAGCTGTGCGCCGTCGACTTCCCCGTCTGGGCGGCCGAGGTCGAGGCCGCCATGGAGCGCGCGGACACGCCCGAGGCGAAGATCGAGGCATATGTGCGACAGCAGCTGTCGCTCGTCGATGACCGCCGGCACCGGGCCGTGGTCGCCATCTCCGCCGGTGAACTGGACGCGGGCGCCCGCGAGAAGATCCGCGCCGCGCACGGCGGCTTGATCGCCATGGTCGTGGAGGCCCTCGTCGGTCTCGGCCACGACCAGCCGCGACTGGCGGCGATGCTCCTGCAGGGCGTGGTGGACGCCGCCGTGCGCCGCATCGAGCTCGGCGTCGCCGAGGAACCGCGGCGCATCACCGAGGCGGCGGTCGCCATGGCTCTGCGTGGCGTGCGCGGCTGACCCGGTCGCCGCGACGACCGCGCCCAGCGGACCGGTCAGCGGCAGCAGCCGGGACGGCGGCCGGCGCAGCATCCACGGTGGCAGCAGCGACAGCGGATCGAGGTAGACGCCGCCGCGCAACAGTCCCCAGTGCAGACAGCCCGCGGGGCAGTGGAAGGGGCCCGACCCCAGGGCGCCGACCACCTGGCCGGCCGCCACCCGCTCGCCCTCCCGCACCGCCGGGCGCACCGGCTCGTATGTGATCCGCAGCGGTGGGTCGCCGCTCCCCGCCAGCTCGACCGCCACCACGCCCCGTCCCGCGACCGTGCCCGCGAAGGACACCGTGCCGGGCGCCGCCGCCCGGACCGGCTGCCCCGCTCGGGCGTCGAGGTCCACGCCGCGGTGGCCCGGCGCCCACGGCGCGGGTGGGGGGTCCCACGCCCGTACGACCCATGGCCGCGCTCCCCGGGTGCGGCCGACCGGCCAGGCCCGGTCGGCCGCACCACCCGCCGGGGCGCCGACCGGGCCGTCGGGTGGCTTGTCGGCCATCGTGGTGGCCCGTGTCAGAGATGTGGCAGCCGTGACCGCTGTGACAGGAGCGATGTAGGTCAGCACGGTGAGTAGCGCACAGAGCGTCACCGCCCTCGCGCGCGGTCGTAAAGGCCCGCCCAGCACGTGCGGACGGCGTCGCAAGCGGGCGGAAGATCGGATGAGACATCGGGTGAAAGTCATGACGGCACCATGGCCCTCCCCGCCGATCCGTGGGGATCTTGACCAGGATCTGTGGACTACTCGCGGGTTGTGCACAACGCCGTCACCCGGGCCTTCCCCGGTCCCGTACACTTCTCATGGCGATCCGGGTGACCGGATCGACTTCGCACGCCCCGCTACCGGCGCGTCAGTCCCTTTCGGGCAGCCCGGTGGCCGTGTCTCTCGGTCCGCAGACGGTTCCTCGCAAGGGCACCTTCCACGGCGGGCACGTCGGGGCGTCAGGAGCGGCGGCCGCCCGGCCGCCGTGGAACCGAGTAATTCAAGGAGCGCGGCCATGGCCGTCGTCACGATGCGGGAGCTGCTGGAGAGCGGCGTCCACTTCGGTCACCAGACCCGTCGTTGGAACCCGAAGATGAAGCGTTTCATCTTCACGGAGCGCAACGGCATCTACATCATCGACCTGCTCCAGTCGCTGTCGTACATCGACCGCGCCTACGAGTTCGTCAAGGAGACCGTCGCGCACGGCGGCTCCATCATGTTCGTCGGTACGAAGAAGCAGGCCCAGGAGGCCATCGCCGAGCAGGCGACGCGCGTCGGCATGCCGTACGTCAACCAGCGCTGGCTGGGTGGCATGCTCACCAACTTCTCCACCGTCTACAAGCGCCTGCAGCGCCTCAAGGAGCTCGAGCTCATCGACTTCGAGGATGTGGCCGCCTCCGGCCTCACCAAGAAGGAGCTGCTCGTCCTCTCCCGCGAGAAGACCAAGCTGGAGAAGACCCTCGGCGGTATCCGCGAGATGCAGAAGGTGCCCAGCGCCGTCTGGATCGTGGACACCAAGAAGGAGCACATCGCCGTCGGTGAGGCGCGCAAGCTGCGCATCCCGGTCGTCGCGATCCTCGACACCAACTGCGACCCCGACGAGGTCGACTACAAGATCCCGGGCAACGACGACGCGATCCGCTCCGTCACCCTGCTGACCCGCGTGATCGCCGACGCCGTCGCCGAGGGCCTCATCGCCCGCTCCGGTGCCGCCACTGGTGACGCGAAGGCCGACAAGGCCGCCGGCGAGCCCCTCGCCGAGTGGGAGCGCGACCTGCTCGAGGGCGAGAAGAAGGCCGACGACGAGGCCGAGAAGCCGGCCGAGGCTCCGGCCGTCGAGGCCCCCGCCGCCGAGGCCGAGAAGCCGGCCGCGGACGCCGAGCAGGCCTGACACCTCAAGTCCCGGTAGTTGACGGCGGGGGCCGGCGCGAGACGCGCCGCCCCCGTCGTGCACCCGTAGGCACAACGACTTTCGAGAGAGATTCACCATGGCGAACTTCACCGCCGCTGACGTCAAGAAGCTCCGTGAGCTCACCGGCGCCGGCATGATGGACTGCAAGAAGGCGCTGGACGAGGCGGCCGGCGACCTGGAGAAGGCCGTCGAGATCGTGCGCGTCAAGGGCCTCAAGGGCGTTGCCAAGCGCGAGAGCCGCACCACCGAGAACGGTGCCGTCGTCTCCGTCATCGCCGACGACAACACCTCCGGTGTCATCGTCGAGCTGAAGTGCGAGACGGACTTCGTCGCCAAGGGCGACAAGTTCGTCGCCGTCGCCAACGCTCTGGCCGCCCACATCGCCAAGAGCGCCCCGGCCGACGTCAACGCCCTGATGGCGTCCGAGATCGAGGCCGGCAAGACCGTCCAGGCGTTCGTGGACGAGGCCAACGTCACCCTCGGCGAGAAGATCGTCGTCGACCGCTTCGCGCAGTTCGCCGACGGTTTCGTCGCCGCGTACATGCACCGCACCGCCGCGGACCTGCCCCCGCAGGTCGGTGTCCTCGTCGAGCTCGACAAGGAGAACGCCGAGGTCGCCAAGGACGTCGCGCAGCACATCGCCGCCTTCGCGCCGAAGTTCCTCTCCCGCGAGGAGATCCCGGCCGACGTCGTCGAGAACGAGCGCCGCGTCGCCGAGGCCACCGCTCGCGAGGAGGGCAAGCCCGAGGCCGCCCTGCCAAAGATCGTCGAGGGTCGCGTCACCGGCTTCTTCAAGGAGAACGTGCTGCTGGACCAGGCGTTCGCCAAGGACAACAAGAAGACCGTCCAGAAGATCCTGGACGAGGCCGGTGTCAAGCTGAAGCGCTTCTCGCGCATCCGCGTCGGCGCCTGAGCCGTCAGCAGGGCAGCGATTGACCTGCGACCCGCTAGGGTCGTACGCAGCCGACCCTCCACCGGTCGGCCGCTGATGTGACGAGGAGGCCATTGCCGTACAGGGATCTGATAAAGACCCATCCGGCAATGGCCTTCTTCGTATGTGCACGAGGAGAGCTCCAATGAATCAGGGTGCGGACGCCCGGCAGGCCGCCGACGACAAGAACGCTGACCACGGCAAACGCCGACGGTTCATGCTGAAACTGTCCGGCGAGGCATTCGCCGGCGGCGGGGGCCTCGGTGTCGACCCCGATGTCGTGCACGCCATCGCTCGCGAGATCGCGGCGGTCGTCCGCGACGGATACGAGATCGCGGTCGTCATCGGCGGTGGCAACTTCTTCCGCGGTGCCGAGCTCCAGCAGCGCGGCATGGACCGGGCCCGCTCGGACTACATGGGCATGCTCGGCACCGTCATGAACTCGCTCGCCCTCCAGGACTTCCTGGTCAAGGAAGGCGTCGAGACCCGGGTGCAGACCGGCATCACCATGGGCCAGGTCGCCGAGCCGTTCATCCCGCTGCGCGCGGTGCGTCACCTGGAGAAGGGCCGCGTCGTCATCTTCGGCGCCGGCATGGGCATGCCCTACTTCTCCACCGACACCACCGCGGCCCAGCGTGCCCTGGAGATCCACGCCGAGGCGATCCTGATGGGCAAGAACGGCGTCGACGGGATCTACGACTCGGACCCGAAGAAGAACCCGGCCGCAGTGAAGTTCGACGCGCTCGAGTACGGCGAGGTGCTCGCCCGCGGCCTCAAGGTCGCCGACGCCACCGCCATCTCCCTGTGCATGGACAACAAGCTGCCGATCCTGGTCTTCGAGCTGCTCGCCGAAGGCAACATCGCCCGTGCCGTCAAGGGTGAGAAGATCGGCACGCTCGTGAGCGACGAGAACACGCGGGCCTGACGGCTCGCACGGCCGTCCGGGGCGAGCACGCCCCAGGGGGACGGCAACTCCGGGCCGGGGGAACACCTCGGCACGGGGATGGACAACTGCCTGCCGGTCGGACACCGTGCAGGAGAAGACGCGCGCAGGGGCGAGGCTCTGCTTACTGATAACACCAGGAGCAAGTGGTGATCGAAGAGATCCTCCTCGAGGCCGAGGAGAAGATGGAGAAGGCCGTCGTGGTCGCCAAGGAGGACTTCGCGGCGATCCGCACCGGGCGTGCGCACCCGGCGATGTTCAACAAGATCGTGGCGGACTACTACGGTGCGCTGACGCCGATCAACCAGCTGGCGTCGTTCTCGGTGCCGGAGCCGCGCATGGCGGTCGTGACGCCGTTCGACAAGAGCGCGCTGCGCAACATCGAGCAGGCGATCCGCGACTCCGACCTCGGCGTCAACCCGAGCAACGACGGCAACATCATCCGGGTGACGTTCCCGGAGCTCACCGAGCAGCGCCGCAAGGAGTACGTCAAGGTCGCCAAGACCAAGGCCGAGGACGCGAAGATCTCGATCCGCTCCATTCGCCGCAAGGCCAAGGAGACCCTCGACAAGCTCGTCAAGGACAAGGAGTCCGGCGAGGACGAGGTGCGCCGCGCGGAGAAGGAGCTCGACGACACCACCGCGAAGTACGTCGCGCAGGTGGACGAGCTGCTCAAGCACAAGGAAGCCGAGCTCCTCGAGGTCTGATGAACGACACATCCTGGGGGGCTCCGTCGAGCGCCGGATACTGGGGGTCCGCCGACCGGGGGCCGTCCTCTTCGGCCCCCTCGGCGGGTCCTGTGCGCGAGGCGGGCGACGCGGCGCAGACTCGCCCCATGCCCATCGTGCCCGACTCAGGCGGAGACCAGGACGACCGTGACCAGGGGGCCGCACACCTTCGCGGCCCCCTGTTCCGCGATGAACAGGAGCCCGATATCCGGCCCCAGGACCCGGCCCCGGTGCCTGCATCCCCTCAGGCGCCGAAGGCGGGAAAGAAGAGCGCGGGCCGTGATCTGCGGGCCGCGATAGGGGTGGGGGTGGGCCTCGGCGCGGTCATCCTGGCCTCGCTGTTCATCTACAAGCCCGTCTTCCTCGGCGTCATCGTGCTGGCCGTCGTCGTCGGGCTGTGGGAGCTGACCTCCCGCCTCGCCGAGCGCAAGTCCGTGAAGGCTCCCCTGGTGCCGCTCGCGCTCGGTGGCGCCGCCATGGTCATCGCGGGCTACGTCAACGGTGCCGAGGGCGCGTGGGTCGCCATCGCGTTCACCGCGCTCGCCGTGCTCGTGTGGCGCATGACGGAGCCGCCGGACGACTACCTCAAGGACGTCACGGCGGGCATCTTCGCGGCGTTCTACGTGCCGTTCCTGGCCACCTTCGTGGCCCTGATGCTCGCCGCCGGCGACGGCGCGTGGCGGGTGCTGACGTTCCTCATCCTGACGGTGGTCAGCGACACCGGTGCGTACGCGGTGGGCTGGAAGTTCGGCAAGCGCAAGCTGGCGCCGCGCATCAGCCCCGGCAAGACGCGCGAGGGCCTGCTGGGCGCCGTCGTCTTCGCCATGGTGGCGGGCGCGCTGTGCATGCACTTCCTGATCGACGACGGGGTGTGGTGGCAGGGTCTGCTGCTCGGCCTGGCCGTCGCGGCCAGCGCCACGCTGGGCGACCTCGGCGAGTCCATGATCAAGCGTGACCTCGGCATCAAGGACATGGGTGCCCTGCTCCCGGGCCACGGCGGGATCATGGACCGGCTGGACTCGCTGCTGCCCACCGCGCCGGTGGTCTGGTTGCTGATGGTGGTCTTCGTCGGCGGCGCCTAGCCGCACACACCACCTCTGAGCTGGTGTTTCTTTGGGTGAGGGGTCCGTTGTCCACAGGGCGGCGGGCCCCTGCTCGTACGTCTGCGACACTGGTAGAACCATGCCTGCACCCGGAGAACTCACTTTCATCGCGCCGCGCGGGGCCAAGAAGCCCCCGCGGCACCTTGCCGATCTCTCGCCCGCCGAGCGCCGCGAGGCGGTTGCCGCGATCGGCGAGAAGCCGTTCCGTGCCAAGCAGCTGTCGCAGCACTACTTCGCACGGTATGCGCACGACCCAGCGGCATGGACCGACATCCCGGCGGCGGCGCGCGAGAAGCTCGCCTCCGAGCTGCTGCCGGAGCTGATGAGTGTCGTCCGGCACATCTCGTGCGACGACGACACCACCCGCAAGACCCTCTGGCGGCTGCACGACGGCAAGCTGGTCGAGTCCGTGCTCATGCGTTATCCCGACCGGGTGACCATGTGCATCAGCTCCCAGGCCGGCTGCGGCATGAACTGCCCGTTCTGCGCCACCGGCCAGGCCGGACTGGACCGCAATCTGTCGACCGCCGAGATCGTGCACCAGATCGTCGACGGCATGCGCGCCCTGCGCGACGGCGAGGTGCCCGGCGGCCCCGCGCGCCTGTCGAACATCGTCTTCATGGGCATGGGCGAGCCGCTCGCCAACTACAAGCGGGTCGTGGGCGCCATCCGCCGCCTCACCGACCCCGAGCCGGACGGCCTCGGGCTCTCCCAGCGCGGCATCACCGTCTCCACTGTCGGCCTGGTCCCGGCCATGCACCGGTTCGCCGACGAGGGCTTCAAGTGCCGCCTCGCGGTCTCGCTGCACGCGCCCGACGACGAGCTGCGCGACACCCTGGTGCCGGTCAACACCCGTTGGAAGGTCCGCGAGGTCCTCGACGCCGCGTGGGAGTACGCCGAGAGGTCCGGCCGCCGGATCTCCATCGAGTACGCCCTGATCCGCGACATCAACGACCAGGCGTGGCGTGGTGACCTCCTCGGCCGCCTGCTCAAGGGCAAGCGCGTCCACGTCAACCTCATCCCGCTCAACCCCACCCCGGGCTCGAAGTGGACGGCCTCCCGGCCGGAGGACGAGCGGGCGTTCGTCGCGGCCATCGCGGCGCACGGCGTGCCCGTGACCGTACGGGACACCCGCGGCCAGGAGATCGACGGCGCCTGCGGGCAGCTGGCGGCCACCGAGCGCTGAGCCCGCCCGCCGCGGGCCGGAGGCACAAGCAGGCCGGCGGATACGGTGGCCCGGTGCCACCGAAGGCCACTGATACTGTGCCTTCGCACAAGTGAACAATCCGACAGGGGAGCGCGCGAGCGCTGAGAGTGCGGCAATGGGCCGCAGACCCTCGGACCTGATCCGGGTCATACCGGCGTAGGGAGTCAGCACCACCATGAACACCAACCTCCGGCGTGCCCTGAGCGCGACCGTCGTCGCCGCGCTCGGCCTGCCCGTCCTGGCCGCCTGCGGCGGTTCGGGCGGCTCCGAGGAAGCCGACGGCGGCAAGACCGTCACCCTCGTCTCGCACGACTCCTTCATCGCCTCGGAGCAGGTGCTGAAGGAGTTCACCCGGCAGACCGGCTACACCGTCAAGGTGGTCAAGGGCGGCGACGCCGGCCAGGCCGTCAACCAGGCGATCCTCTCCAAGAAGCACCCGCAGGGCGACGTCTTCTTCGGTGTCGACAACACCCTCCTGTCGAGGGCGCTCGACCAGGACCTCTTCACGCCGTACGCGGCCAAGGGGCTGGACCGCGTCCCGAAGAACCTCCAGGCCGACGCCGCCGAACACCGCGTCACCCCGGTCGACACCGGCGACATCTGCGTCAACTACGACCGCGCGTACTTCGCCGAGCACAAGCTGGCCCCGCCGCAGTCCTTCGACGACCTGATCAAGCCGGAGTACAAGAACCTCCTCGTCACCGAGAACGCCGCGACGTCCTCGCCCGGCCTCGCCTTCCAGCTCGCCACCGTCGCCAAGTACGGCGACGACGGCTGGCAGGACTACTGGAAGAAGCTCAAGGCCAACGGCGTCGAGGTCGTCAGCGGCTGGGAGCAGGCGTACAGCGAGCGCTTCTCCGGCTCCGCCGGCGGGAAGAAGGCCAAGGGCGACAAGCCGCTGGTCGTCTCCTACGCCTCCAGCCCGCCCGCCGAGGTCATGGGCGTCAAGCCCGAGCCGAAGGAGGCCCCGACCGGAGTCGCGACCGGCACCTGCTTCCAGCAGACCGAGTTCGCCGGACTGCTCAAGGGCGCGAAGAACACCAAGGGTGGTCAGGCCCTGATCGACTTCCTGCTGAGCAGGACGTTCCAGGAGGACATGCCCCTCCAGATGTTCGTCAGGCCCGCCAACCAGGACGCCGCGCTGCCCGAGCTGTTCACCAAGTACGGCGTGAAGGTCACCGACCCGCAGACCCTCGCCCCGGAGAAGATCGCCAAGAACCGCGAGCAGTGGGTCAAGGCATGGTCCTCGATCGTCCTGAAGTAGCGGCCGCCCCGAAGGACACGCGGAAGGGCTTCCGCCCGGCTCTCCGGCAGTCGGCGGTGCGGCTCGGCCTGATGGCCGTGCCGGTCGCCTTCTTCGCGGTCTTCTTCGCCTATCCCGTCACCGCCATCGTCGCCCGCGGCCTCAAGGACGACGGGCGGTGGCGGTTCGGGCGGGTGGGCGAGGTGCTCACCGACCCCGCGATCGGCCACGTCCTGTGGTTCACCACCTGGCAGGCGGCCGCCTCCACCGCCCTGACCCTGGCCCTCGCGCTGCCCGGCGCGTACGTCTTCGCCCGCTTCGACTTCCCCGGCAAGCAGCTGCTGAGGGCCTTGGTCACGATCCCCTTCGTGCTGCCGACCGTCGTCGCCGGCTCGGCCTTCCTGGCCCTCCTCGGCCGCGGCGGGCTCCTGGACGAGCTGTGGGGCGTCCGCCTGGACACCACCGTCTGGGCGATCCTCCTGGCCCACGTCTTCTTCAACTACGCCGTGGTCGTACGGACCGTCGGCGGCCTCTGGGCGCAGCTCGACCCCCGTCAGGAGGAGGCGGCACGCGTGCTCGGCGCCGGGCGGCTCGCCGCCTGGCGACGGGTCACCCTGCCCGCCCTGGCCCCGGCCGTGGCCGCCGCGGCGCTCATGGTCTTCCTCTTCACGTTCACCTCCTTCGGCGTCGTCCAGATCCTCGGCGGCCCCCGCTACGCCACCCTGGAAGTGGAGATCTACCAGCAGACCGCGCAGCTGCTGGACCTGCCGACCGCCGCGGTGCTCACGCTCCTGCAGTTCGTCGCGGTCGCCGTGCTGCTGGCCGTGCACGCCCGGACCGTACGCCGCCGGGAGTCCGCCCTGCGGCTGGTCGACGCCGCGCACACCTCCCGCCCCCCGCAGGGCCCGGCCCAGTGGGCGCTGCTGGGCTGCGTGCTGGCCGTGATCGCGCTGCTCGTCCTGCTGCCGCTGGCCGTGCTCGTCCTGCGCTCCTTCGACGGCCCCGACGGCTACGGCCTGGACTTCTACCGCGCTCTGACCTCCGTGGGCGACAACGGCGGCACGTTCGTCGTCGCCCCGCTGGAGGCCATCGGCAACTCCCTGGGCTACGCGCTGGCCGCCACCGGCATCGCGCTGCTCGTCGGCGGCCTCGCGGCCGCCGCGCTGACCCGGCGCGCGGGCAGGCTCGTACGCGGCTTCGACGCGCTGCTGATGCTGCCGCTGGGCACCTCGGCCGTGACCGTCGGCTTCGGCTTCCTGATCACCCTGGACGAACCGCCACTGGATTTGCGCGCGTCGTGGATCCTGGTGCCGCTGGCACAGGCGCTGGTGGGCGTGCCGTTCGTCGTACGCACCATGCTGCCGGTACTGCGAGCCGTGGACGCCCGGCTGCGCGAGGCGGCCGCGGTGCTCGGCGCGTCCCCGCTACGGGCGTGGCGCGAGGTGGACCTGCCACTGGTGGGGCGGGCGTTGGCGGTGGCGGCGGGCTTCGCGTTCGCCGTGTCGCTGGGCGAGTTCGGGGCGACCGTTTTCATCGCCCGCCCCGACAGCCCGACCCTGCCGGTGGCCGTGGCCCGGCTCCTCGGCCGTGCCGGGGAGCTCAATTACGGGCAGGCGATGGCCCTCAGCACGATCCTGATGCTGGTGTGCGCGGCGGCGCTGCTGGTGCTGGAGCGCGTCCGCACCGATCGATCGGGGGAGTTCTGATGTCCTTGCTGCGACTGGACGGCGTCACCGTCCGCTTCGGGGAGCGGCCTGCGCTCGACGCGGTGGACCTGGAGGTCGCCGAGCACGAGACGGTGTGTGTGCTCGGACCGAGCGGAAGCGGGAAGTCCACGCTGCTGCGGGTGGTCGCCGGGCTCCAGCGGGCCGACGCCGGCCGGGTCCTCCTCTCCGGGCACGACCAGGGCGGTGTGCCCACGCACCGCCGCGAGGTGGGCCTGATGTTCCAGGACCACCAGCTCTTCCCGCAGCGGGACGTGGCCGGAAACGTCGCCTTCGGACTGCGCATGCGCGGCACGGGCCGCGCCGAGACGGAGCGCCGGGTCACCGAGCTGCTCGACCTGGTCGGCCTGCCGGGCGCCGGGCGGCGGTCCGTCGCGGCGCTTTCCGGCGGTGAGCAGCAGCGGATCGCCCTCGCCCGGGCGCTCGCCCCCCGGCCGCGGCTGCTGATGCTGGACGAGCCGCTCGGCCAGCTCGACCGGAGCCTGCGCGAGCGGCTGGTCGTCGAGCTGCGCGACCTCTTCCGCCGTTTGGGCACGACCGTGCTCGCCGTCACCCACGACCAGGGAGAGGCGTTCGCGCTCGCCGACCGGGTGGTGGTGATGCGCGACGGGCGCGTGGCCCAGGCCGGCACTCCGCTGGAGGTCTGGCAGCGGCCGGCGTCGGAGTTCGTGGCCCGCTTCCTGGGCTTCGACAACGTGGTCGAGGCGACTGTGCGCGGCGAGCGCGCGGAGACGGTGTGGGGCCGGGTGCCGGTGCCCCGGGGGACGCCGGAGGGGGCGTGCCGGGTGCTGGTGCGGCCGGCGGGGGTACGGATTGCTCCGGCGGCGGAGGGGCTCGCCTGTACGGTCAGCGGACGGACGTTCCGGGGGGACCATGTGGTGGTGATGTTGCGGCCGGAAGGCGGGCCGGAGCTTGAGGCCGCGTGTGCGCTCGCGGAGGCGCCGGGGGTGGGGGACCGGGTGGGTGCGGTCTTCGTGGTGGACGAGGTCGCTGTTCTCCCTTGACCCGCCCTTCCTGAAACCGGGGCAAGCCCCCGGACCCCCGGCCCGCGCTGCACGCGGTGTACTCAAACGCCGGACGGGCTGGATATTCCAGCCCGTCCGGCGTTTGAGGATCGTGTCTCGGGCCCTAGCCCACGGTGGTCGGTGCGGGCTCCTGCTCCGGCGCCTGCGGCGTCGCCGCGTGTGCGTCCGGTTCTCCGAACCAGGCCACCGCCACCGCGCCCGCCACGGCCAGCAGGAAGCCCAGGACCGCCATCCAGGCGAAGCCGTGTCGGGAGGTGTCGCCCAGCCACACCACGCCGATGATGCCGGGCAGTACCGTCTCGCCGACGACCAGCGCGGCGGTGGCGCCGTTGACCGAGCCGATCTGCAGGGCGACGGTGTGCAGGTACATGCCGATGCCGCCGGATATGAGGATGGCGTACAGCGCCGGGTCCGCGAGCATGGTGGGCAGGTCGAAGGGGTCGATGCCGTCGAGGATGCGCACGCCCACGCCGATCGCGCCGAAGCCGAGGCCGGACAGCAGACCGGCCAGGATGGCGGCCCTCGAACCCAGGAAGTGGACGGCCACCCAGCCGCCGCCCATCAGGACGACGGAGATGATCAGCAGCCACCAGTGCGTGGACCGGGCGGCGTCACCGTTGCCCTCGTGACCGGCGGCGGTCGCGAGCAGCACCAGCGCCGAGCAGACCACGCCGATCGACATCCACTCCCGCCTGTTCAGGCGGATGCCCAGCAGCTTGATGCTCAGCAGGGCGGTGACGATGAGGTTGGCGCTGATGACGGTCTGGGAGAGGAAGAGCGGCAGCATCCGGGCGGCCAGCGCGCCGAGCGCGAAGCCCACGAAGTCCAGGACCGTACCGACCATGAACTCCCACGTCACCGCGGCCTTGGCGGTGGACGACAGGCTCGGTCCACCGTGCTGGGTGGTACCGGAGGACCCCGAGGCGGAGGCCGCCGCGGCCTCCCGGCGGGCCGATTTGCGCGAGCCCACGGCTTGCAGGACCGAGCCCGTTCCATAACAGGCCGAGGCCGCGACAGCCGTCAGAAGGCCGATGATCACCAATAGCTCCGTTCGCCCGATAAACCGTCGTGCTCCTGAACCAGACGCGCTTTTCGGCGACGAAGTTGCTTTGGGTCAAGAAAAGGTCAAGAAATTGTCGTCGTCGCGGGCGGTGCCCCGGCCCCGCGTCGACGGCAATCCTCCCTCATCTGGTCATGGGCAACGCCGCGAGCTCCGCGATCGCCCATGTCAGAGGGGTCAGCACGGCCAGCAGCACGACCGTGCGCAGCACCGCGGCGCTCCGGAGCATGGAGGCGGGAATGCCCAGGCGCAGCAGACCGGCGGTCGTACCGCTGCGGCTCTGACGGCTGTCCAGGGCGGCGGTGATGGCGGTGGCGGTGACACAGGCCATCACCAGCGCCGCGCCCAGGCCGGTGAGCGGGCCGAAGGGCTGCGGCCCTTCGGTCGACTCCCACGCCGTGCCGTACAGCTCGGCGGCCGCCAGCGCCCCCGAGGCCACCGCGCACAGCACGCCGAGCGGCCGGCCGAGCCCGGTGGCGGCGTCCTGCAGTATGCGCCCCGCCAGCAGCCGTACGGCGCCGGGGCGCCCGGCGGCCAGCAGCACCCCGCACCAGTGCGTCAGGCCGGGCCCGGCCAGGACGAGCCCAAGGGAGGCGAGGAGCCAGCCGCCGATGACGCCGGGGGAGGCGCCCTCGGTGCCCGGCAGCGCGATCAGGGTGTCGGGATCCGGCGCCGGGCCGCGCCCGGTGTACGCCTCCATGGCGAGGCCGACCGCGATGATGGCGATGCCCCAGGGCAGACCCGCGTACACGGGCTGGGGAAGGGGCGGGGGAGTCGGCTCGACGGGAGCGTCCTCATCGGCCGGCTGCGCCTTCCGCCGACTCTCGGGGCGCGGGCGCAGCGCGAGGGCGCACGTGCCCGCCGCGAGCGCCGGCAAGAGGGCGAGCAGCGTCAGCGCCGCGCCCCATGGCAGGCCGGCCTGTCCGTCCAGCAGGTGGGAGGCGGAACCGCTCAGTGGGGTGCCGCCGAGGTCGCCGCGCAGCTCCAGATAGACCAGCAGGGCGAAGCCGCTGCCGAGGGTGCACGAGATGGCCGTCGAGGCCGCCGCGAGCAGCGACATCCGCACCGGACCGAGCCCCGCGGCGTCCAGGCCCGCGCGGGGGCGGGTCGAAGGGTCCGTACGGGCCACGGCGAGGGCGAACTGTACGACGGCGGCCAGTGGCAGGGCGCACCACACCAGGCGCACGAGCGACTGCCCGGTGGCCTGGGGGTGGGCCACCGCGTATCCGAGCGTGCACAGCAGCAGGAACCCGACGCCCGCGGCGGCGGCCGCGACCAGCAGCCTCCGCAGCAGGACGAGCGGATGCGCGCCGCGGGCTAGGCGGAGACTGAGCACGCGGCCCTGCCCTCGCCGTCGGGCGCGTCCGGCGCCGGGATGCCACTGGCGCGCCGGCCGTCGGCCAGGGTGACCGTACGGTCGGCCAGGGTGGAGATCTCGTCGTCGAGGCTGGCGATGACGACGGTGATGTGGTGCGAGCGCGCGGCCGTGGTCAAGGTGCGCAGCACCTGGGCCCGGTCGGCGCTGTGCAGGGGCGCGGTCGGCTCGTCCGCGAAGATCACGGTCGGCTCGGTGGCCAGCGCCCGTGCGACGGCGATCCGCTGGCGCTGCGCCATGGGCAGCGCGGCCGGCCGCTTGCGGGCGCACTCGCCCACGTCGAGGCGCTCCAGCCACTCCCCGGCGGTCCGCTTGGCCGCCCGGTGACCGACGCCGCGCGTCAGCAGCGGCAGGGCGGCGTTCTCCCAGCCGGTCAGCTCCGGTACGAGATGCGGCTCGCTGTCGATCCAGCCGAACCGCTCCCGGCGCAGCCGTTCGCGCGCGGGGCGGGAGAGGGTGTGCACCGGGGCGCTGTTGAACCACACCTCGCCGGGGGTGGGCACGATCTGCCCCGACAGGCACTTCAGAAGCGTGGTCTTCCCGGATCCGCGGGGTCCGGTGACGGCGAGGATCTCGCCCTCGCGCACGCCGACGGACACTCCGGTGAGTGCGGGGGAACCGCTGTAGGCGTAATGCAGGCCGCGTGCCCAGAGCACGTCGTTGTCCGGCGGGGCCACCATATCGAGCACCTCGGGTCGCTGAAGGGTCCGTTCCCCTGACCGGCTGAACGAACCGGAGGCCATTGGGTCACTGGCACCGTACGGAACCGGGATCCTAGCCCTCTCCCAGGCTCGGCGCTGGAGCGCCCCACTTTCCTCCGGTCGGCCTCATCCGCGGGCATTGTCCATGGGCCGGAGCGGGTACGGGCGCGGGACGCGGGCGGACGTGCGGCGGGGCGGCCGACATGGTGAAGCCGTGGCCCACGCGCGCGTACTGCGAAGGGGGGTCGCGCGGGCCACGGCGGAGGGGACAGGCCGGGGGAGTGGGGCCCGTCCGAGGCGGCTAGATCTTGGTCCAGGCCTCCGTGAGGACACCGCGGACGATCTGCTCGATCTCGTCGAACGTCGACTGGTCGGAGATCAGCGGCGGCGACAGCTGGATGACCGGGTCACCGCGGTCGTCGGCCCGGCAGTACAGCCCGTTCTCGAACAGCTTCTTCGACACGAAGCCGTAGAGCAGCCGCTCGCACTCCTCGGGTGTGAAGGACTCCTTGGTGGCCTTGTCCTTCACCAGCTCGATGCCGTAGAAGAAGCCGTTGCCGCGCACGTCTCCGACGATCGGCAGGTCGTGCAGCTTGGACAGGGTCGACAGGAACGCCGACTCGTTGTCCAGCACGTGCTGGTTGAGGCCCTCGCGCTCGAAGATGTCGAGGTTGGCCAGCGCGACCGCAGCGGAGACCGGGTGGCCACCGAAGGTGTAGCCGTGCAGGAACGTGGCGTCGCCCTTGAAGAACGGCTCGGCGATCCGGTCGGAGATGATCGCCGCGCCGATGGGGGAGTAACCGGAGGTCATGCCCTTGGCGCAGGTGATGATGTCCGGGATGTAGCCGAACTTGTCGCAGGCGAACATCGTGCCGAGGCGGCCGAAGGCGCAGATGACCTCGTCCGAGACGAGCAGGACGCCGTACTTGTCGCAGATCTCGCGGACCCGCTGGAAGTAGCCGGGCGGCGGCGGGAAGCAGCCGCCCGCGTTCTGCACGGGCTCCAGGAAGACGGCGGCGACCGTGTCGGGGCCCTCGAAGAGGATCTCCTGCTCGATCTGGTCGGCGGCCCAGCGGCCGAACGCCTCAGGGTCGTCGCCATGGATCGGCGCGCGGTAGATGTTGGTGTTGGGCACCTTGTGCGCGCCCGGGACCAGAGGCTCGAAGGGGGCCTTGAGGGCGGGCAGACCGGTGATCGACAGGGCGCCCTGCGGGGTGCCGTGATAGGCGACGGCCCGGGATATGACCTTGTACTTCGTGTGGTTGCCGGTCAGCTTGTGGTACTGCTTGGCCAGCTTCCACGCGGTCTCGACGGCCTCGCCGCCGCCGGTGGTGAAGAAGACCTTGTTGAGATCGCCCGGGGCGTAGTTCGCCAGCCGCTCGGCAAGCTCGATCGCCTTGGGGTGGGCGTAGCTCCACACCGGGAAGAAGGCCAGCTCCTGCGCCTGCTTGTTGGCGGCCTCGGCCAGCTCGGCGCGGCCGTGGCCGGCCTGGACGACGAACAGGCCGGCGAGACCGTCGAGGTAGCGCTTGCCCTTGTCGTCGAAGATGTAGGTGCCCTCGCCGCGCACAATGGTCGGCACGGGCGCGTTCTCGTACGACGACATGCGGGTGAAATGCATCCACAGGTGGTCGTACGCCGTCTGGGAGAGGTCCTTGCTCACGGCTATCGGGTTCCCCATGTGTAGGTCTGCTTGCGGAGCTTGAGGTAGACGAAGCTTTCGGTAGAACGCACGCCGGGGAGGGTCCGGATGCGCTTGTTGATCGTCGCGAGGAGATGGTCGTCGTCCTCGCAGACGATCTCGATGAGGAGATCGAAGGAGCCGGCCGTCACCACGACGTACTCCACCTCGTCCATCGCGGTCAGGGCGTCGGCGACCGGGTCGAGGTCACCCTCGACGTTGACGCCGACCATCGCCTGCCGCCGGAATCCGACGGTGAGCGGGTCGGTGACGGCGACGATCTGCATCACGCCCTGGTCCTGCAGTTTCTGCACCCGCTGCCGGACGGCCGCCTCGGACAGCCCCACGGCCTTGCCGATCGCCGCGTACGGGCGGCGGCCGTCCTCCTGGAGTTGTTCGATGATCGCCAGGGAGACGGCGTCGATCGGCGGCGTGCCGTGCACGCTCTTCGGGTCTGCGCTACGAGTGGCCACGAAGTCCACTGTGCATGGGACTCGGCCGTGAAGCAAGCCTGAAGCGATGAAATTCGTTGCGAAGGGTGCTCGGAATAACTGATTCCGTTGTTCATGGCTGATGGGTATGTCGAAAGCGTCGCCCTAGTGACTAGGCTGGGTGTCTCACCCACCGGACAGCTGACAGAAGGGGTGGCAAAACAGTGACCACCGAGCTGCGTCGTTTTCGCAACTACATCGACGGAGAGTTCCGGGACGCCGCCGACGGGCGGACCACCGAGGTGGTCAATCCGGCCACCGGCGAGGCCTACGCCACCGCCGCGCTGTCCGGCCCCGCCGATGTCGACGCGGCCATGGCCGCGGCCGAGGCCGCCTTCCCGGCCTGGCGCGACCTCGTCCCCGGCGACCGCCAGAAGGTCCTCCTCAAGATCGCCGACGCCTTCGAGGAGCGGGCCGAGGAGCTGATCGCCGCGGAGTCCGAGAACACCGGCAAGCCGCTGGGGCTCACCCGCAGCGAAGAGATCCCGCCGATGGTGGACCAGATCCGCTTCTTCGCCGGCGCCGCCCGCCTGCTGGAGGGCCGCTCCGCCGGCGAGTACATGGAGGGCATGACCTCCATCATCCGGCGCGAGCCGATCGGCGTCTGCGCGCAGGTCGCGCCGTGGAACTACCCGATGATGATGGCGGTGTGGAAGTTCGCCCCGGCGCTCGCCGCGGGCAACACCGTCGTCCTCAAGCCCTCGGACACCACGCCCGCCTCGACGGTCCTGATCGCCGAGATCATCGGCGGGGTGCTGGAGGGGCTGGGCCACCCCAAGGGCGTCTTCAACGTCATCTGCGGCGACCGTGAGACGGGCCGCCTGATGGTGGAGCACCCGGTGCCCGCCATGGCCTCGATCACCGGCTCCGTCCGGGCGGGCATGCAGGTCGCGGAGTCCGCCTCCAAGGACATCAAGCGCGTCCACCTGGAGCTCGGCGGCAAGGCGCCCGTCGTCGTCTTCGAGGACGCCGACATCGCCAAGGCCGTCGAGGACATCTCGGTCGCCGGCTACTTCAACGCCGGCCAGGACTGTACGGCCGCGACCCGCGTGCTCGTCCACGAGTCGATCCACGACGAGTTCGTGACCGCGCTCGCCAAGGCCGCGGCGGACACGAAGACCGGTCAGCCGGACGACGAGGACGTGCTGTACGGGCCGCTGAACAACGCCAACCAGCTCCAGCACGTGGCCGGCTTCATCGAGCGGCTGCCCGCCCACGCCAAGGTCGAGGCCGGCGGCCACCAGGTCGGCGACAAGGGCTACTTCTACGCCCCGACCGTCATCTCCGGGCTCAAGCAGGACGACGAGATCGTCCAGCGGGAGGTCTTCGGCCCCGTGATCACCGTCCAGCCCTTCACGGACGAGGAGCAGGCCGTCAGCTACGCCAACGGCGTCGAGCTGGCGCTGGCCTCGTCGGTGTGGACCAAGGACCACGGCCGCGCCATGCGGATGTCCAAGCGGCTGGACTTCGGGTGCGTGTGGATCAACACCCACATCCCGCTGGTCGCGGAGATGCCCCACGGCGGGTTCAAGAAGTCCGGATACGGCAAGGACCTCTCGGCGTACGGCTTCGAGGACTACACGCGCGTCAAGCACGTGATGACCTCGCTGGGCTGATCGGCGGCAGAGCCACGGCGGCGGCCCCACCGGACTTCCGGTGGGGCCGCCGCCGTGTTCCCGGGCACCGAGCCGGTCAGGCGCCGGGGCGGGCGGTGCCGTGCGGTCCGTAGAGCCGCAGGAAGGCGTGGACGCCCGCGCTGACGATGGCGTCGACCTCGGGGGCGGGCATCTTGACGGCGCCGAAGAGCGAGCCCTGGCTCACGTCGGAGACGGCCAGCAGCGCGAAGTGGCGTGCCGCCACGTCCGCGTCGTCGAGGTCGAGGAGCCCTTCCTCGGCCATCTCTCCCAGCCGGTGGGCCAGTTGCCGGAACGACGGCCGGGGCCCCGCCTCCTGCCAGGCCTCGATCACGTCCGGCTCCAGGTGGGCGGCTTCCGCGTGGATCTGGCGTACGAGCGCGAAGTGGTCGGTGAACTCCGGCGGCGGCGAGGCCCAGTCGAAGGCGAACGCGGTCAGGTCCCGCTCCAGGTCGGTGATCCTGCCCAGGTGGCGCTCCACCAGCGCCCGGTGCCAGCTGGTGACGGAGCCGGCGCTCTCGATGAGGACGGAGCGGAACAGCTCCTCCTTGTCCTCGAAGTGGTTGTAGATCGTGCGCTTCGACACCCCGGCCTCGGCGGCGATCGCGTCCACGCTCGCCCGGCTGAAGCCGTCGCGCGCGAACACCGTACGAGCCGCCCGGGTGATGGCCTGGCGCTTCTCCGCCATGCCGCGGCGGGGGCGTCCGGCCGCCGGCTCCTGTGCTGCGGGCATCGCCGCTCCTTTCCCACTCGCGAAACGGGCTCGGGGCCGGACCTCGCGAAAAATTGCACTGTTCGGTTTACCTATTGCACTGCACGGTGTAGTTTACCTACATGCCTTCCGAGTCCCCGCGGACCCGGCGGCCCAGCTCCGTCATGACGGTGCTCGTGGTCCTGCTGGGTTTCCTCACGCTGCCCATGTCCATGTCCGGCACGACCGTCGCGATCCCGCGCATCGGCGAGGACCTCCACGCCTCCGGCGCCTCCCTCCAGTGGGTCGTGACCGGCTATTTCCTGACGGCCTCCTCGTTCATGCTCGTCTCCGGCTCGCTCGCCGATCTCTTCGGCCGTCGCCGCATCTTCTCCCTAGGTGCCGTCGTCTATACGGCCGGGGCCCTGGGCAGTGCCACCGCGGGCAATATCGTCCTCCTCGACGTGGCCCGCACGCTCTCCGGCGCCGGTGCGGCCGGAGTGATGGCCGGCGGTGGCGCGATCCTCGCCGCCACCTTCCAGGGAACGGCCCGGACCCGCGCCTTCGCCGCCATGGGCACCATCTCGGGCATCGGCCTCGCGATCGGCCCGACGCTGTCCGGCTGGATGGTCGGCGGCCTCGGCTGGCGGGTCACCTTCGGGCTCTTCGCCGCTGCGGGGCTCGTCATCCTCATAGGGGTCCCCTTCGTCGGCGAGTCCCGGGCGGAGCGCCGGCCGAAGGTCGACCGGCCGGGTGTGGCGAGCTTCATCGGTGGTCTCGCCCTGCTGATGTTCGGCATCACCCAGGGCGCGCAGGCCGGCTGGGGCAGCCCGCGGGTCCTCGGGCCGGTCGGCGCCGGGCTCCTGCTGCTGGTGGTGTTCGTGGCCGTCGAGCGGCGCAGCGACCACCCCGTGCTCGACCTGACGCTGGTCCGCGACCGCCGCTTCATGGGCTGGTGCCTGGCCGCGCTCGCCGTGCCCGTGGGCTCCTCCGGTGTGCTGGTCTTCCTGCCGACCTACCTCCAGGGTGTCAACGGCCTCTCGGCCCGGGACGCGGGGCTGAGCATGCTGATGCTGACCGCCCCCGTGCTCTTCCTGCCCGCGGCCGGCGGGCGGCTGGTCAACCGGGGCGTCCCCGCGCGGTATCTCGCGGCGTCGGCCCTCGCGCTCCTCGCGGGCGGCAACGCCTGGCTCACCGTCCTCCACCCGGGCATCTCGTCCCTCGCCCTGCTCGGCCCCCTGCTCGCCATAGGCATGGGCAACGGCCTGATCGCCGGTATCATCGATGCCCAGGCGATGAGCCTGGTGGAGCCCGCCCGGGTCGGCATGGCGGCCGGATTCCTCAACACCGTCAAGGGCGGCGCCAACGCCCTGGTGCTGGCCGTGATCGGCGCGGTGCTGACCAGCTTGATCCAGGCTCGGGCCGGTTCGGCCGAGCTGGCCGGGCGGATAGCCGCCGGCGACCTCTCCGGGCCCGGAAGGGCGCTGCACGCGGCACAGTTCACCGACGCCTGGCACATCGTCCTGTGGTCGGTCGCCGCCCTGTGCGCCCTGGGTGCGGTCGCCGTCCACGCGCTGCTCGCCCCGGTGGCCCGGCCCGTCACGGTGTCGGGGGGTGCGGCCGGCTCCCGGACAGGCCGTACATTGTCCGCGAAGTCCTGACCAGCCATGCTGCCGGAATGCGAGTGAGCCCCGTGAAGAGCCTGTCCCGCCGGTCCTTGCTGCGCGCGCTGGGTGCCGGCGCGGGGGTCGCCGCACTCACCGGGTGCGGGGTGCCCGCCGCGTACGTCGAGCCGGGCGACCGGTCCGCGGCGGACCGGTCCGGCAGCGACAAGCGGCTCGTCTTCGCCAACTGGCCCCTCTACATCGACACCGATGACGACGACCCCCGGCGGCGGCCCACGCTGGAGGACTTCGAGAAGGGCAGCGGGATCTCGGTGAAGTACACCGAGGAGATCAACGACAACGACGAGTTCTTCGGGAAGATCAGCCCCGCGCTGATGAACCATCAGGACACCGGCCGGGATCTCGTCGTCGTCAGCGACTGGATGTGCGCCCGCTACGTCCACCTCGGCTGGGTCCAGGAGATGGACCGTTCCCGGCAGCCGAACGTCAGCCGCCACCTCGACCCGCTGCTGCGCAAGCCCCCCTTCGACCCCGGCCGCCGGCACGCCGTCCCCTGGCAGTCCGGCATCACCGGCATCGCCTACAACCGCAAGAAGCTCGGCCGCGAGATCCGGCACACCTCCGAGCTGTGGAAGGCCGATCTGCGGGGGCGGGTCACCCTGCTGGCCGGGCTTGACGAGGCGTTCTCGATGCTCATGCAGGGCAACGGCGCCGATGTCACCCGCTGGACCGCCGACGACTTCCACACCATGACCGACCAGCTGCGCCGCCTGGTCCGCGACCGCCACATCCGACGCTTCACCGGCAACGACTACATCAAGGACCTCTCCTCCGGCGATGTCCTGGCCTGTCAGGCGTATTCCGGTGACGTCATCCAGCTCCAGGCCGACAACCCCGACATCGAGTTCGTCGTCCCGGAGGAGGGGGCTGAGCTGTGGGCGGAGAGCCTGATGATCCCCAACCTCGCCCGCCACAAGCGCAACGCCGAAGCGCTCATCGACCACTACTACCAGCCCGAGGTCGCCGCGCGGCTCGCGGCCTCCGTCAACTACGTCTGTCCCGTTCCGGCCGCGCGTGACGTCCTCGCCTCGGCCAAGGACAAGGAGCTCGCCGAGCTCGCCGAGAACCCCCTGATCTTCCCCAGCGACGACATGCGCAAGCGGCTGGCCACCGCCCGCGACATGACCTCCAGGGAGCGGCCGGGCTTCGCGAAGGAGTGGAACGCGATCGTCGGGCTCTGAACCCGAGGGGGGCGCCGCGCGGCCCCGCCTTCCGTGGCCGGAGCCCTAGGCGCCGCGCGGCTTGGCGCGGACGTGCATGCGCTCGCCCTGGGAACCGAAGAGGCTGAGAATCTCCACCGGCGCCTCACCCGTGCTGCCGAACCAGTGCGGCACCCGGGTGTCGAACTCCGCGGCTTCCCCCACCTTGAGCACGATGTCGTGCTCTGCGAGCACCAGCCGCAGCCTTCCGCCGAGCACGTACAGCCACTCGTAACCCTCGTGCGTACGGAGGTCGGGCGTGCTGCGGGTGGCGCCGATGACCATCTTGAACGCCTGGAGTCCGCCGGGCTGCTGGGTCAGCGGCACCACGGTGGAATCCCCGCGCTCCACCGGCTTCAGCCGCACCCTCGGGTCACCGACCGGCGGTGCGCCCACCAGCTCGTCCAGAGGCACCTGATGCGCGTGGGCGATCGGCAACAGCAGCTCCAGGCTCGGCTTCCGCTGCCCGGACTCCAGCCGGGACAGCGTGCTGACCGAGATCCCGGTGATCTGGGACAGCGCCGAGAGGGTGCACTGGCGCTCCCGGCGGAGGTGTTTGAGCCTCGGTCCCACCGCGGCGAGTACGTCTTCCATGCCCTCTATTGCAGAAACGGCAACAAGGTTTGTCAATCGACCCGGGCCGGGCGCAGGGTCGGCGTCAGCACCGAGAAGAGCGAGCGACTGGAGAGGCGTCATGAACGACTTCGACTGGGCCGCGATGGCCGACCTGCTGGAGATCGAGGGCGAGACGCACAGCCCCTATGTGCGCCAGGCCCTCGAGGAACTGCGACAGCTGCCGGACCTGGCGCCCCGGCGGATCCTGGACATCGGCAGCGGCCCGGGTGTCGCGGCCTGCCGACTGGCGTCGGAGTTCCCGCGGGCCGAGGTCACGGCGGTGGACGGGTCGCCGGAGCTGCTGGCCCGCGCCGAGGAACGGGCCGAGCGGCTCGGCGTGCGGTTGCGGACCCGGCGGGCCGAGTTCCCCGAGGGGCTCGCCGATCTGGAGCCGGCGGACCTGGTGTGGTCGGGCCAGGTCGTCCACCACGTCGGCGACCAGCAGGGCGCGCTGAACCGGCTCGCCGGACTGCTGGAGCCCGGCGGCGTGCTGGCCATCGTCGAGGGTGGTCTGCCGCCCCGCTGGCTCCCCCGTGACCTGGGCTTCGGGCGGCCGGGCCTGCAGGACCGGCTGGACGCCGCGATGGCGGACCGGTTCAACCGGATGCGGGCCGAGCTGCCCGGATCGGTGGCGCTGGTCGAGGACTGGCCCGGCATGCTGCGCGCCGCCGGTCTCACCGAAGTGCGGAGCAGGACCTTCCTCGTGGACCACCCCGCCCCCCTGGCCGAGGGGCCGCGGCAGGCGGTGCGACGGTCGCTGGAACGCGGCCGCACGACGCTCGGCGAGTCCCTGGACGCCGAGGACATGACCACGCTCGACCGGCTCCTCGACCCGGCCGACCCGGCGGGTGTCGACCGGCGCGCGGACCTGTTCCTGCTGACCGCGAAGACCGTCCACTTCGGCCGCCGCGCCGAAGGCTGACGCTCCGAGGGCTGACGCTCCGAAGGCTGACGCGCGTCGCGCGGGGCAGCACCGGCTCCGACGCCGCGCACCGGCCCGACGCCCGGCCGCTTCCTCTCAAGGGGGCGTTGCCAAAGGGGCGTTGAAGCAGCCTGAATCCGTGCCTCCGCCCTCCCCGTACTGCGGATTCCGTCGCAAGTCGAGAACTTGACCGGTGATCTTGTGAATCGTCAGACTGGCGCCGTCGCCGACGAGTCATCGGCGCGCAGGCACGTACGGGGGAGTGATCGCACTGGACGGCAACAAGTCTCACCTGCCCGCACGGCCCACCCTCGCGGAGGCGCTGGACGCTCTCCCGCAGGCCGCCGGAGGGGCCGGATTCGGGCCGGACATCGACGCGGCGCACGAGGTGATGCTGGCGCCGGGCGCGAGGCGGGAGGAACGGGAAGCGGCCCTGCTCGCCTGGCTGCGGGACTCACAGCCCTGCCTCTTCGGCCGGCTCGCGGCCCGGGCCTGGACGGACGCGGCCGCCTCGAAGGGCCTCGGCATCGACATCTGCTGGCTCCTCGCCGAGGACCTCGACCGCGGCCGAGAACACCTCGCCGCCAGGATCTGGACCGCGCGCGCCGCCTGGAAACGGCGCGCGGTCACCGGTCAGAGCAGCGCCTTCCTGATCGTCTTCAACGACGAAAGGCTCGCCCGCGCGCTGCCCGGCCCCGAATTCGCCGAGCTGTGCCGCGGCCTGGCCGACATCTATCTCTCCGAGTGGGCCCCGGTCGAGTTCGACACCGTGTACGCCGAAGCGCTGCCGCTGCACCAGGCCGACGGGTCCCTGGTCCTCTTCAAGGCCAGTGCCCAGCTCTTCTACACCGGAGCCCACCAGCGCCGTAACCACGACCACCGGATCCCCGGCGGCCTGGTGATATCGGTCAACGCCCCCGGCCACTACGCCCATTCGCTCGTGGCCCGGGGCCTGGAGCCCGATCTCCGGGCGGCCATGGAGTTCGTACGCGACACCGCCACCCGCACCATCGGGAACGGCGGCATCGGCCACCCCGGCCGTCTCGGCAGCAGCTGGCACAACGCCCCCACGGAGGGCTGTCCCGCCGGCCACGGCACCTTCTCCGCCGCCTATCCGATCGGCGTCCTCGTGCAGAAGGACGTCGTCAGCGACGCCACCCCACGGCTGAGCGGGCACCGCGACGAGGACATCTGGCCGTCACTGCGGCTGGACTACCTCACGGCCAAGGAGTTCTCGGTCAGGGACCCCGACCACGGCTGGTCCAACGGACTGCCGATAGAGGCCGATGCCCTGCTCACCAACCCCTGGGAGCCCGTCGTCGCCGCCAACACCCCCGACTTCAGCTACTGAGGCCCCCGCCGGGGGCCGGCCCGGCCTCAGCCGGACAGCAGTGACCGCAGGGCGCCGACGCGGTTCGTGGTGATCGCGTCGACGCCCGCCGCCAGCAGCCGCCGCATGCTGAAGCGCGTGTCCGCGGTCCACGCCGAGACCAGCAGCCCGCGGGCGTGGTCGTGTGCCACCAGCTCCGGGCTCAGCAGCCCGAAGCGGTAGTTGAGCCAGCGCGGGCGCACCTCCGCCAGCAGCGACGCGCGCGGAGGGACGAGGGTCGTGCAGGTGAGCGCGATCTCGGCGGCCGGGTCGGCCCGGCGCACGGCGAGCATCGACGGGGTGGCGCCGCAGTAGTACACCCGGTCCGCCGCGCCGCTCGCGTGGACCTCGGCGACGGCCGCCTCGACGGCCGAGGCGTCCGGCAGGTCGATGAACAGCCGTGGCCCGGAGCCGTTTGCCCCGAACCCGTCCAGCGCGAGCGCCTCGCGCAGCGTCGGCACCGCCCCGCCGGTCAGCCCCCGCAGTTCGGCGGCCGACAGGGAATCCAGCAGCCGCCGGTGCCCCCACAGCCGCTCCAGCGTCGCGTCGTGCAGCAGTACGGGCACCCCGTCGCGCGTCAGTCGGACGTCGACCTCCACCGCGCCGGCCCCCGCCCGCAGCGCCGAGCGGATCGAGGGAAGGGTGTTCTCGCGGTGGACGTACGGGTCACCGCGATGGGCGACGGCGGTGAACGCGGGGGCAACGGCGGCTGCGGCGGTCGGGTCGGCCATGGGGCCATTGTGACCGGGGCGGTCCGGCCGCGCCGCCACCGGCCGCCAGGTGGCCGCACCGGGCGCGCCCGCCCGCCCGTCCGGCCGCCGCCGGCACGCCGGGGACCCGCCCGCGCCGGCCACCCACCGCGATCAGCCCCGCCAGGCGGTGGTGTAGGTGTCGATCTCCCTGCGCAGCGCCGCCTTGCCGGCCGGGTCCATGAAGGACGCCTCGACGGCGTTCTTGGCGAGCTCGGCGACGCCCTTCGCGTCGAGCTCCAGCAGACGGGCCGCGACCCCGTACTCCTTGTTGAGGTCGGTGCCGAACATCGGCGGGTCGTCGCTGTTGATGGTGACCAGCACGCCCGCGGCGACCATCTCCTTGACGGGGTGCTCGTCCAGGTCGACCACGGCCCGGGTGGCGAGGTTGGAGGTCGGGCAGACCTCCAGCGGGATGCGGTGCTCGGCGAGGTGGGCCAGCAGCTCCGGGTCCCGGGTGGCGCTCGTGCCATGGCCGATGCGCTCGGCGCGCAGATCGGTCAGGGCGTCCCAGATCGTCTGCGGGCCCGTCGTCTCGCCGGCGTGCGGGACGCTGTGCAGCCCGGCGGCGATGGCCCGGTCGAAGTAGGGCTTGAACTGCGGCCGGGGCACGCCGATCTCGGGGCCGCCGAGCCCGAAGGAGACCAGGCCCTCCGGCTTGAGGTCACAGGCGATCCGGGTCGTCTCCTCGGCGGCGTCCAGCCCGGCCTCGCCGGGGATGTCGAAGCACCAGCGCAGCGCGACCCCCAGCTCGCTTTCCGCCGCCTTGCGGGCGTCCTCGATGGCCTCGACGAACGCCGCGTCGGGGATGCCGCGCCGGGTCGAGCTGAAGGGGGTGACCGTCAGCTCGGCGTAGCGGATGTTCTGCCGGGCCATGTCGCGGGCGACCTCGTACGTCAGCAGCCGCACGTCCTCCGCGTCGCGGATCAGGTCGACCACCGAGAGATAGACCTCGATGAAGTGGGCGAAGTCGCGGAAGGTGAAGAAGTCGGCGAGCGCCTCGGGGTCGGTGGGCACCGGCGAGTCGGGGTGCCGGGCGGCGAGCTCGGCGACGATGCGAGGCGAGGCGGACCCGACGTGATGGACATGCAGCTCCGCTTTGGGGAGCCCGGCGATGAACGAGTCGAGAACGGACATGCGGGCCTCCAGGCGGCTCGGTCGACGGCACGATCATCGTATGCGGGGCGGGTACGGCGGCTGTGCTCAGGCCTTAGCATGACGGGGTAACGACTGGGGAGGACCATGTCCGACAAGGCCGCCGCCGCGCAGCCGGATCCGCAGGACCGCGACCCCTGGGCTCCGCCGGAGCGGCAGGTTTCGCTCGACAAGCCGGGCCCCCGGCCGCTGCCCGCGCAGTGGACCGCCGACCGGCCCCCGGCGCCGAGCCACCCCGCGCAGGCGCCCGCGCCCTCCGCCGCACCCTGGTCGACCGAGGCACTCGCGCCCGCTTCGGCCGCCGTGCCGCCGGTGCCGCCCGCGCCGACCGGCCCGGGCACCCCGAGCGCTTACCAGGGCGGCCCCTACGGCCAGGGTCCGTACGGGCAGCCCGGCTACGCCCAGGGCCCGTACAGCCGCGCCCCGTACGGCCAGGCGCCCTACGGCGGTCCCGCACCGTACGGTCCGGGGGCGTACGAGCCGGGCTCCTACGGCTATCCGGCGTCGACCCCTTACGGGCCGGGGATGCCGGGCATGCCCGGGGCCGGCCCCGCGGACGGCAACGGCCTGGGCATCGCCGCCCTCGTGCTGGGCATCGTCGGCACCGTCCTGTCGCCCTCCGTCGTCTTCGGCGTCATCCTCGGCATCCTCGCGATCGTCTTCGGCGCGATAGGCCGGTCCAAGGTGACCAACGGCCAGGCCACCAACAGGGGACAGGCCCTGACGGGGCTGATCCTCGGCGGTGTGGCCCTGGTCCTCGCCGTCGTGATGGTCTTCGTCTACATCGGCATGAGCGACGACCGGGACGACGGACCCACCCCCGAGGACGATCCCGGCGCGACCTACGGCGCCTACCTGACGGCGCCGGTGCTGCTCGTGGACCGCGCCGCCAGCCGCTGACGGGCCTCCATCAGCGCGAAGCCCAGCAGATTCTCCCCGCGCCAGCGCGCCGGGTCCTGCGCCCGCTCGTCGTCGGCGGCCAGCCCTATGCCCCATATCCGGTCGAGCGGGCTCGCCTCCACCAGCACCCGCTCCCCGGTGCCGAGCAGATAGGCGGTCAGCTCCGGGTCCTGCCCGAACTTGTGGACGCTGCCCTCGACGACCAGCTCGAAGCGGTGCCGCCGCCACGTCTCGTCGTCGAAGCCGCGCACTGTCCGGCCCGCGTCCTTGGCCTGCTTGGGGTGCTCGGCCGCGAGGACCCGGGCCTCCGCCTTCGCGTCACCGAACAGCCGGGCCTTGCCCGCCATCATCCAGTGCTCCGCCGTGGCATAGGAGATCCCGTCCACCGTGAACGGCGAGGGCCACCACTGGCTGAAGCAGCTCGCCCCCAGCGTGCCGTCCGGACGGGCCCGATGTCCCCAGAAATACACATACTTGACGCGCTCGCCACCGGCCACGACGGCCGTCAGCTCCTCCACCGACCGCGGTCCGTCGGCACGCGTTTCCTCGTTGATCTTCATGTCGTCATTCTGGCATCCGGCACTGACACCGGAACTGGGCTGACCCACGTGAACCTTCCCCATAGCATTGCCCGGTGCAGTTCAACGGAGGGGAGATCCTTTAATGTCCGATTACCAGCAGAATCCCTACAGCTCGCCGCAGCAGCCCCAACAGCCGCCGCAGGCCCCGCAGCAGCCCGGTTACGGCTACCCCAGCCAGAACGCCTACCCGGCGCCCCAGAACAACTACCCGACCGCTCCGCCGGTCCAGCCCTACCCCGGCGGCCCCGGCGGCTACCCGGGTCCGATGCAGCCCAGCAACGGCATGGGCACGGCGGGCCTGGTCTGCGGAATCATCGGCGCGGTCTGCAGCCTGCTGGTCTTCCTCTGGGTCATCGGGATCATCCTGGGCATCCTCTCCATCATCTTCGGTGCCGTCGGCCGCACCAAGGTGACGAAGGGTGAGGCGACCAACCGCAGCGCCGCCACCACGGGTGTGGTCCTCGGCGTCGTGGCCCTGGTCCTCCCCATCCTCTGGTTCGCTCTCTTCGCGAGCATGATCGGTATCGCCGGGATGTGATCGCCCAGCCGTTCCGTCACTGAATCCGTTGCGGTACCACAACACCGCGACGGAATCACTTGTCGCTGTCCGCCTCCTCTGTCAGGATCGGCACCGAAGCGCGATCGGCGGAGGAGTGTGCGATGGGTCAGCGATTCGACGTGACGGAGCGGTTCGCCGAGGGCGCGCAGTACATCGGAGGCCGGCTCCGGGCCGGCACCTCGGGCCGTACGCACGCGGTCGTCGACCCGGCCACCGGCGAGGAGATGCTCGGCTACGAACTGGCCGGGGCCGCCGATGTCGACGCGGCCGTCACGGCGGCCCGAGACGCCCTCCCCGAGTGGGCGGGGGCCACCCCCGGCGAGCGCTCCGACGCGCTGCACCGCTTCGCGGGCGTGCTCGCCGAGCGGGCCGGGGACCTCGCACACGTCGAGTCGGCGCAGTGCGGCAAGCCGATCAGGCTCACCACCGGCTTCGACGTGCCGGGCACGGTCGACAACACCGCCTTCTTCGCGGGCGCCGCCCGCCACCTGGAGGGCCGGTCCGCCGGTGAGTACAGCGCGGACCACACCTCGTACGTCCGCCGCGAGCCCATCGGCGTCGTCGGCTCCATCGCCCCCTGGAACTACCCGCTCCAGATGGCCGCCTGGAAGGTGCTCCCGGCGATCGCCGCCGGCAACACCATCGTCCTCAAGCCCGCCGAGCTGACGCCGCTGACCTCGCTGATGTTCGCCCAGGCGGCATCGGCGGCCGGGATCCCCGACGGCGTCGTCAACGTGGTCAGCGGCGCCGGCAAGGACGCGGGGGAGCGCCTCGTCGGCCACCCGTCCGTCGCCATGACCTCCTTCACCGGTTCCACGCCCGTCGGCAGGCGCGTCGCCGAGATCGCCACCGGCACCGTCAAGCGGCTGCACCTCGAACTCGGCGGCAAGGCCCCCTTCGTCGTCTTCGACGACGCCGACCTGGAGGCCGCCGTGCACGGCGCGGTCGCCGGCTCGCTCATCAACACCGGCCAGGACTGCACCGCCGCCACGCGCGCGTACGTACAGCGGCCGCTGTACGAGGCGTTCGTCGCCGGAGTCGCCGATCTGATGGCCGACGTGCGCCTGGGCGACCCCTTCGATCCGCGCACCGACCTCGGCCCGCTCATCTCGCACGCCCAGCGCGACCGGGTCGCCGGCTTCGTCGACCGGGCGCGTTCGTACGCCACCGTCGTCACCGGCGGCCGGGCCCCGGACGGGGACCTGGCCAAGGGCGCGTACTACCTGCCGACGCTCGTCACCGGCGCGGCGCAGGACAGCGAGATCGTCCAGGCGGAGATCTTCGGGCCGGTCCTCGTCGTGCTGCCCTTCGACAGCGACGACGAGGGCATCGCGCTCGCCAATGACACGCCCTATGGGCTCGCGGCGTCCGCGTGGAGCCGCGATGTCTACCGCACCGGCCGCGCCACCCGGGAAATCAAGGCCGGTTGTGTGTGGGTGAACGACCACATTCCCATCATCAGCGAGATGCCGCACGGTGGATTCAAGGCATCCGGCTATGGAAAGGACATGTCGGCGTATTCCTTCGAGGAATACACGCAGGTCAAACACGTCATGATCGACAACACCGCGATCGCCCGGAAGGCGTGGCATCGCACGATCTTCGCGGCGGACTGACACCTGATCGACCCGGACCGGGCGGGAGCGGCTTCGGCCTGCCCCCGGCCCGGTTTCCAGCGCGCCCATCCCTGGCGAGAAGTTGTCATGCCCATGAAGATGAACCCTCCCCTCGGGTCTCGTCGCGTAACCAAAAGGCAACAACGGAATCCCTTGTTGAGCAAGCCTCTCTCTGTCAGGATCCTCGCTCAAAGCCCGTAGGAGCTACGGAAAGGGCATCTCGCATGGAGCGGTACCAGCCACGAGCGGCACTGACCCGCCGGGCCCTGCTACGCGCCGGCGGAGCGGGCGCGCTCGCCCTCGGCGGCCTCGGAGCCCTCGCCGGCTGCGGCATCCCGCCCGCCCGCCGTACCGCCGGGGAGAGCGCCTCCGAGGACCGTTCCGCCACCGAAAAGGCGCTCGCGTTCTCCAACTGGACCGAATACATCGACCTCGGCGAGGACAACAAGAGCCGGCCCACCCTCGATGAATTCCAGCGGCAGACCGGTATCAAGGTCGCCTATACCGAGGACATCAACGACAACGTCGAATTCTTCGGCAAGGTCAGCAAACAGCTCGCCGCCGGACAGGACATCGGCCGCGACCTGATCTGCGTCACCGACTGGATGGCCGGCCGCATGATCGGCCTCGGCTGGGCGCAGAAGCTCGACGCCGCCCGCATGCCCCACGCCTTCGCCAATCTCGCCCCCGGCTTCCGCAGCCCCGACTGGGACCCCGGGCGCGTCCACTCCTACCCCTGGACCGGCATCCCCGCCGTCATCGCCTACAACCGCAAGGCCACCGGCGGCCGCACGGTCGACTCCGTCTCCCAGCTCCTCGACGACCCCCGCCTCAAGGGCCGCGTCGGGCTGCTGTCCGAGATGCGCGACACCGTCGGACTCACCCTCCTCGACATGGGCAAACGGCCCGAGGACGTCACCGCCGACGACTACGCCGCCGCCATCGCGCGGCTGCAGAAGGCCGTCGACGGCAAGCAGATCCGCCGCTTCACCGGCAACGACTACACCGGCGACCTCAACAAGGGCGACATCGCCGCCTGCGTCGCCTGGGCCGGCGACCTCGTCCAGCTCCAGGCCGACAACCCCGACATCCAGTACGCGATCCCCGACGCGGGCTACATGCTCTCCAGCGACAATCTCCTGGTCCCCCAGAACGCCCGGCACAAGCAGAACGCCGAACGCCTCATCGACTTCTACTACCAGCCCAAGGTCGCCGCGCGGCTCGCCGCCGCCATCAACTACGTCAGCCCCGTCGCCGGCCTGCGCGAGGAGCTCGCGAAGATCGACAAGGATCTCGCCGACAACAGCTTGATCATCCCCAGTGACGCGATGGTGGCGAAGGCGCACTCCTTCCGCTCCCTGTCGGGCGCGGAGGACCAGGCGTTCGAGGCAAAATTCTCCGAGCTGACCGGCGCCTGACCGCCGTACGGGTCACCGGCGCGGCGCCCGCCCCCGGACATATGAGAACGTACGCGGCTGTACGTGCCGTACGCGCTCCGCCCCCGACACTCTGGACCTGCACTCATGACAGCTACCGCCCCGACCGTCAGCAGCGGCACGGACGTCCGCCTCGCCGGAATCAGCAAGCGCTACGGCGCCTTCACCGCCGTGCACCCCCTCGACCTCGCCATCCCCGCGGGCTCCTTCTTCGCCCTCCTCGGCGCCTCCGGCTGCGGCAAGACCACCACCCTGCGCATGATCGCCGGCCTGGAGGACCCCACCACCGGCACCGTCGAGCTCGCGGGCAAGGACGTCACCGGCCTCGCCCCGTACAAGCGGCCCGTGAACACCGTCTTCCAGAGCTACGCGCTCTTCCCCCACCTCGACATCTACGAGAACGTCGCCTTCGGCCTCCGCCGCCGCGGTGTGAAGTCCGTCAAGAAGCAGGTCGGCGACATGCTCGACCTCGTACAGCTCGGCGACTTCGCCCGCCGCAAGCCCCACCAGCTCTCCGGCGGCCAGCAGCAGCGCGTCGCCGTCGCCCGCGCCCTGATCAACCACCCGCAGGTGCTCCTCCTCGACGAGCCGCTGGGCGCCCTCGACCTCAAGCTGCGCCGTCAGATGCAGCTGGAGCTCAAGCGCATCCAGACCGAGGTCGGCATCACCTTCGTCCATGTCACCCACGACCAGGAGGAGGCCATGACGATGGCCGACACGGTCGCGGTCATGAACGGCGGCCGGGTCGAGCAGCTCGGCGACCCCGCCGACCTCTACGACACCCCCCGCACCACCTTCGTCGCCAACTTCCTCGGCACGTCCAACCTCATCACCGCCGACGTCCTCGACACCTCCGGCGACGACATCCTCCTGCGCGCCGCGGATACCAAACTCGCGCTGCCCGCGGCGCGATGTACCGCCACCGCCCGCACGGGCGAGAAGCTCCTGGTCGGCATACGGCCGGAGAAGATCACCCTGACCCACGCCGACGACGCCGGCACCATCCCCGAGGGCCGCAACCGCGTCCGCGGCCGCATCACGGAGTCGAGCTTCATCGGCGTCTCCACCCAGTACCTCGTCGACAGCCCCGCCGCCTCCGGCCTGTCCGTCTACGAGCAGAACATCGAACGCGACGGCCGCCTGGTCCCCGGCGCCGAGGTCGTCCTGCACTGGAACCCCGGCCACAGCTTCGGCCTGGACGCCGCGCAGAGCATCGAGGCGGGCACGGACGCGGGGGAGGGGACCTGATGGCGATCCTCACCACGACCGACACCGACGAGCCCCCCGCCGCCCTCCCGGCGGCCGCCCGCCGCAAGAAGCTCGTCCCCTACTGGCTGCTGCTCCCCGGCATCCTCTGGCTGCTCGTCTTCTTCGCCGCGCCGCTGGTCTACCAGGCGTCCACGTCCGTACAGACCGGCTCCCTCGAAGAGGGCTTCGAGGTCACCTGGCATTTCGCGACCTACTGGGACGCCCTCACCGAGTACTACCCGCAGTTCCTGCGCTCGGTCGGCTACGCCGCCACCGCCACCGTGCTCTGCCTCGCCCTCGGCTACCCGCTCGCCTACCTCATCGCCTTCAAGGCCGGCCGCTGGCGCAACCTGCTGATGATCCTGGTCATAGCGCCGTTCTTCACCAGCTTCCTGATCCGCACCCTGGCCTGGAAGACGATCCTCTCCGACGGCGGACCCGTCGTCTCCGCCCTCGGCAGCCTGCACGTCCTCGACCTCACGGGCGCCCTCGGCGTCACCGAGGGGCACCGCGTCCTCGCCACCCCGCTCGCCGTCGTCTGCGGCCTGACCTACAACTTCCTGCCCTTCATGATCCTGCCGCTCTACACCTCGCTCGAACGCATCGACCCCAGGCTCCACGAAGCGGCCGGAGACCTCTACGCCAGGCCCCTCACCACCTTCCGCAGGGTGACCTTCCCGCTGTCCATGCCCGGCGTCGTCGCGGGCACGCTGCTCACCTTCATCCCCGCCACCGGCGACTACATCAACGCCGAGCTGCTCGGCTCCACCGACCAGAAGATGATCGGCAACGTCATCCAGTCGCAGTTCCTGCGCGTCCTGGACTACCCCACCGCCGCCGCCCTGTCCTTCATCCTCATGGCGGCCATCCTCGCCATGGTCACCGTCTACATCCGCAAGTCCGGGACGGAGGACCTCGTCTGATGACCACTGTGACCCGCTGGCTGCGGCGCAACCTCGTGGTGTTCGCGGGCCTCGCGACGCTCGCCTATCTGATCCTGCCCAACGTCGTCGTCACCGTCTTCTCCTTCAACAAGCCCAACGGCCGCTTCAACTACGAGTGGCAGCGCTTCTCCACCGACGCCTGGACCGACCCCTGCGGCGTCGCCGACCTGTGCGGCTCGCTCTCGCTCAGCCTGGAGATCGCCGTCTGGGCCACCATCGGGGCCACCGTCCTCGGCACGATGATCGCCTTCGCGCTCGCCCGCTACCGCTTCCGCGCCCGCTCCTCGGTGAGCACCCTGCTGTTCCTGCCGATGGCCATGCCCGAGGTCGTCATGGCCGCGTCGCTGGCCACGCTCTTCCTCAACATGGGCGTCACCTTCGGCTTCTGGACCATCCTCATCGCCCACATCATGTTCTGCCTGAGCTTCGTGGTGACGGCCGTCAAGGCCCGGGTGATGTCCATGGACCCCCGGCTGGAACAGGCCGCCCAGGACCTCTACGCCACCCCGCTGCAGACCTTCCTGCGGGTCACGCTCCCCATCGCCGCGCCCGGCATCGCCGCCGGCGCGCTGCTCTCCTTCGCCCTGTCCTTCGACGACTTCATCATCACGAACTTCAACGCCGGCTCGACTGTGACCTTCCCCATGTTCGTCTGGGGATCCGCACAACGGGGCACACCCGTTCAAATCAATGTCATCGGAACGGCGATGTTCGCCGTCGCCGTGCTGTGCGTCCTCGTCGGTCAGCTGGCCGGGAGACGCCGTAAAAGGAGCTGAGAACATGGCCGCTCGTGCCATGAACCCTGTCCAATCGATCCATTCACTCTCCGACGCCGCCCCCCGGCCCTACTGGCTCGACGACCCCTCCCGGCCCGAGGCGCTCCCCGCCCTCGTCGGCGACGAGCACTGCGATCTGCTCGTCGTCGGCGGCGGCTACTCCGGCCTGTGGACCGCGCTCCTGGCCAAGGAGCGCGACCCCGCCCGTGACGTCGTCCTCATCGAGGCCCAGGAGGTCGGCTGGGCCGCCTCCGGCCGCAACGGCGGCTTCTGCTCCTCGTCCCTCACCCACGGCTGGGCCAACGGCCTCTCCCGCTGGCCCGGTGAGCTCACCACCCTGGAGCGGCTCGGCCGCCGCAACCTCGACGCGATCGAGGCCGCCGTCGCCCGCTACGGCATCGACTGCGACTTCGAGCGCACCGGCGAGATCGACATCGCCACCGCCCCGCACCAGGTCACCGAATTGCGGGAGGCCGCCGAGGAGGTCGCGGCCCTCGGCCTGCCCGACTACGAGTACCTCGACCGGGACGCCCTGCGCGCCGAGGTCGACTCCCCGACCTTCCTCGCCGGGCTCTGGGACCGCACGGGCGTCGCCATGGTGCACCCCGCCAAGCTCGCCTGGGGCCTCAAGCGCGCCTGCCTGGAGCTCGGTGTGCGGATCCACGAGCACACCCCGGGCACCGAGCTGTCCTCGCGCGGCCCCGGCGTCGCCGTCCGCACGCCCTACGGCCGGGTCTTCGCCCGCCACGCCGCGCTCGGCACCAACGCCTTCCCCTCACTGGTCAGGCGCGTACGCCCGTACATCGCCCCGGTCTACGACTACGCGCTGATGACCGAGCCGCTCACCGCCGAGCAGCGCGCCGCCATCGGCTGGAAGGGACGGCAGGGGCTCGGCGACGCCGCCAACCACTTCCACTACTTCCGGATCACGCCCGACCACCGCATCCTGTGGGGCGGCTACGACATCGTCCACCACTACGGGGGCGGCGTCCGGTCCGAGTACGACCACCACCCGGCGACGTACCGGAAGCTCGCCGAGCACTTCTTCCGCTGCTTCCCCCAGCTCGAAGGGGTCCGCTTCACCCACAACTGGGGCGGCGCCATCGACACCTGCGCGCGCTTCTCGGCGTTCTTCGGCACCGCGCACGGCGGGCGGGTCGCCTACGCGCTCGGCTACACCGGGCTCGGCGTCGGCGCGAGCCGCTTCGGCGCGGACGTCATGCTCGACCTGCTCGGCGGGGAACGCACCGAGCGCACCGAGCTGGAGATGGTCCGCAGCAAGCCGCTGCCGTTCCCGCCGGAGCCGGTGCGCTCCCTGGGCATCGGCATCACCCAGTGGTCGATGACCCGGGCCGACGAGAACGGCGGCCGCCGCAACCTCTGGCTCAAGGCGATGGACAAGGTCGGCCTCGGCTTCGACAGCTGACACGTCCTCCCGTACGGGAACGCGCCGGAGTGCGTCGCCGCCGCTCCCGTGCGACCCGATGAGAGCCTCGTGCCCCCGAAACCCGCGTAATGATTCGCTCCTGGCGGCCTCTCATCCGTGAACGCTGAGCAAGCGGACACGGAATCGGAGGCACGCGCATGAGTGACGACGCGGGGACCAGGAGCGCGGTGGAGTGGCTGTCCTCGGCCGCGCCGGACCCGCACACCTGCCGGTGGGAGTGGGAGCGCAACCCCTTGGGGGTGGCGCTCCTGCCCGCCGGGCGGGTGTGGGACGTGCTGATCCTTCCCAGCTGTCTGGGCCATCCGACCCTCGAGGTCCTCTGCGGCTGCACCGACCGGATCGGGCCGGTCCTCGCCGACTTCGGCGACAGCCGCATGGGCTTCTTCGTGCCCCCGGGCACCGCCGCCGGCTGGCTCGCCACCGGCGTCCGCGGTGCCGGGCCAGGCACCTGGATCGTCGTCCCGCATCCCGGCCGCCCGGCGTCCGGGGTGCGCTGGATCGTGCCGCCCGACGGCCGGGGCACGCTCACGGACCCGGCGGCGCTGGAGCTGTCGATGCACGAGGCGGCCGTGACCCTCGCCCAGGAGAACCGCCCGGCGCCGGGCGAGTGAGCACCAGCGCCAGGGCCCACAGCACCACCCCGGACAGGCACCAGCCGCCCAGCACGTCCAGCGGCCAGTGGTAGCCCCGCCGGACCAGCCCGACGCCCACACCCACGTTGAGCAGCGCGTACCCGGCCGCCGCGATCCCCACGAGCGGCCGGCGCGGCACGCCCGACCGGGGGAGCAGCAGGAGCAGCACCGCCGCGCCGTAGGCGACCGCCGCGGTGGCCGTGTGACCCGAGGGGAAGAAGCCGTCGTGCGCGCCCGTCATCGCGGGCGGCCCGGGCCGGTCGATCCAGGACTTGAGCGGGACCACCAGGGCGGGCACGGCCGCCATCGCGAGCGCCGCGCCGAGCGCGGGCAGCCAGCGGCGGCGGGCGCGGGAGCGCAGCACCGAGGCGAGCACGGCGGCGGCCAGGACGGGCACCGCGACGGTCGCGTTGCCGAGGTCGGAGAGCAACTGCGCGAGGCCGCCCGGGAACGCCGAGCCCGCCACCGCGCGGCCGAGCCGCTCGTCGAGGGCGCGCAGCGGTCCGTGCGCGGCGACCTGCCAGGTGAGGAGTGCGAGGAGCGTCACGCACAGCGCCGGGAAGAGCCCGCGGGGCGCGCGACGGCAAGCCGGCGGCCCCGGAACAGGGGGGGAAGTTCCGGGGCCGCCGTGGGGACCGGGGTGCCGCGCGCCCCGGGGGGTATGGGGCGGGCGGCCATCCGATCGGTGAGGATGTCCGGAGCCGGAGGCTCCAGTGGTGTGCGCGAAGGCACGACCGGGCCGGAACTGGGGATGTACCGGCGCGGCGGTGTCCGCAGTCCCCTGCGGACGGGGTGTTGCATTCATCTGCAGAAACCGTACGGCAGGTCGGGCGCGCCGGACAGCCGGCTCACCCGTCCACCACCCGGCCCGCACAGGTTCTTCACCGCGCACCCGCCATTACGGGCGGTTACGGACGGGCGAACCGGTTACAGCCGGGCGAACTCGGCCTCAAGGATGTCCAGGCCCTCGTTCAGCAGGTCGTCGCCGATGACCAGCGGCGGCAGGAAGCGCAGCACATTGCCGTACGTACCGCAGGTGAGGACGATCAGGCCCTCCGCGTGGCAGGCCTTCGCCAGCGCGCCGGCGGCCGCCGCGTTCGGGGTCTTGGTGCCGGACTCCACCAGCTCGATCGCGATCATCGCGCCGCGGCCGCGGATGTCGCCGATGATGTCGAACTTCTCCTGCATGGCGGCGAGGCGGCCCTTCATGACCTCCTCGATGTGCTTGGCCTTGGCGTTGAGGTCCAGCTCGCGCATGGTCTCGATCGCGCCGAGCGCGGCCGCGCACGCGACGGGGTTGCCGCCGTAGGTGCCGCCGAGGCCGCCCGCGTGCGCGGCGTCCATGATCTCCGCGCGGCCGGTGACCGCGGCGAGCGGCATGCCGCCCGCGATGCCCTTGGCCGTCGTGATCAGGTCCGGGACGACGCCCTCGTCCTCGCACGCGAACCACTGGCCCGTACGGCAGAAGCCGGACTGGATCTCGTCCGCGACGAAGACGATGCCGTTGTCCTTGGCGAACTGCGCGATCGCCGGGAGGAAGCCCTTGGCCGGCTCGATGAAGCCGCCCTCGCCGAGCACCGGCTCGATGATGATCGCGGCGACGTTCTCCGCGCCGATCTGCTTGGTGATCTGGTCGATGGCCTGGGCCGACGCCTCGGCGCCGCAGTTCTCCGGGCCGGTCGGCCAGCGGTAGCCGTACGCCACCGGCACACGGTAGACCTCGGGCGCGAACGGGCCGAAGCCGTGCTTGTACGGCATGTTCTTGGCGGTGAGCGCCATCGTCAGGTTCGTCCGGCCGTGGTAGCCGTGGTCGAAGACGACGACCGCCTGGCGCTTGGTGTGCGCGCGGGCGATCTTCACCGCGTTCTCGACGGCCTCGGCGCCCGAGTTGAACAGCGCGGACTTCTTGGCGTGGTCGCCCGGGGTCAGCTCGGCGAGCTGCTCACAGACCTCCACATAGCCCTCGTACGGGGTGACCATGAAACAGGTGTGGGTGAAGTCGGCCAGCTGGGCGGCCGCGCGGCGCACGACGGCCTCCGCGCTGGAGCCCACCGACGTCACGGCGATGCCCGAGCCGAAGTCGATGAGGGAGTTGCCGTCGACGTCCTCGATCACACCGCCGCCGGCGCGCACGGTGAACACCGGCAGCACCGAACCCACGCCACCGGCCACGGTCTGGAGCCGGCGGGCCTGAAGCTCAAGGGACTTCGGGCCGGGGATCGCGGTGACGACGCGGCGCTCCTGGGGGAGGGACGGGCCTCCGGTCAGTTCGGTCATGAGTGGGCTCCAGGGGGAGATCGCGGACTTTAGTTCGCAGGCTAGGTGCGCGCGGCGGGCTCGGGCATGTTCCGTTCGGGAGAAGTGCGCGCGCCGCCTTGTCCGTACCGGACATGGCGGGCCCGACGCCATTACATTGAGCGGCGGCGCGCAGCGCGACAGCGGACCCGACGGCTGGTGGGGGCAAGGGGCATCGATGGACACCGAGGGCGCATACGACTCTCCCGGCACACGAGAAGCCGGGACCCCCTACGGCGGGACGGCGCTGCCGCACCAGGCGGGCCCGCCGCCCGCCGCGCCGCCGGCCCCACCCGCCGCGCCGCCCCCACCGCTCGCCGTGCCGCGGCCCGACCGCGCCCCGGACGTCCACGACCGGGGCGACCGGTCGTCCTTCCTCACCTGGCTGCGCGCCCCCCGCCCGGCCGTCGCCCCCGGCGTCTGGGCCTACGGACACCGGCCCAAGCCACCCGAGGAGCCCGACCGGATCCCCGGCCGGCAGCTGCTCAGCGGCGCCCTCCTCGCGCTCCTGTGCGGCTGGCTGCTGGGCTCGCTGCTGTGGAACGGCTACCTCGGCTCGTACTGGCTCTGGCCCCTGTCGGTCCTGACCCCCGACTCCTGGCACCAGGGCATGACCGCCGTCTGGACGGTCTACACCTACTACGCCCTCTGGCTGGGCGCGCTCCTCGTCGTCTTCGGCCGCCTCGGCCGCTGGCCGCAGGTCTGGCGCCGATTCGCCGCGCCCGTGCTGCGCCGTCTGTGGGACGACGGCGGCGCCACCCCGGCCGCCACCCACGGCCACGGCGCCACCGCCGGCCAGGACCCCGCCGACTGGCCGCGGCTGCGCGAGGCCGGTGTCCACGACGCCGCCGACCGGCTGGCCGCCGAGGCGCGGTCCGGGCTGATGAACGACGTCGACCACGCCCGGATCGAGCGCGCCTGGCAGTCCGTACGGACCCGGCCCGGCCGGCTCGCCTCCTTCACCGAGACCGTGCTCCGGCACGGCGCCGCCGCCTGCGCGCACCCCTCGGGCGCCCGCGACCTGCCCGTCCGCACCGCCCGGCACGACCTCCTCACCCGGCAGGTGCGGCTCGGCACCGCCGCCGACGACGCGCGCAACCCCTACGAGCACCGCGGCGCCGGGTTCGCCCTCGACCCGGCCCTGCTGGGCACCTCCCTGCTCGCCGTCGGGCCGGCGGGGTGCGGGAAGACGGACCGGCTGGTGCGGCCCGTACTGGAGTCGCTGTGCCTCCAGGCGCTCGCCGGGCGCGCCGCCGTCGTCGCCGTCGGGGCGGCCGGCGCCCGCCTCGCGCCCGACGAGGCGTTCGACATCGTGGTGAGGATCGGACGGCCCGACTCCGACTACGACCTCGACCTGTACGGCGGCACCGACGACCCCGACGAGGCCGCCGCGGTCCTCGCCGAGGGGCTCGTCGGCGACGTCACCGCCGCCCTCCCCGGCGAGGGCGGCCGCCGGGCGGCGACCGCGCTGGCCCAGATCCTCGGCCCGTACCGCGAGGTCCACGGCCGCTTCCCGTCCGTACCCGAGCTGCGCGAACTCCTCGACGGCTCGGCCGCCGCCGTCGCCGTGCTGCGCGACGCCCTCACGGCCGGCGGCCACGACGCCCTCGCCCGGGAGCTCGACGCGCGCGAACGGCAGGCCCACCGCCCCGGCGACGCCGGACCCCTGCTCGCCGACCGGCTCGCCCTCCTCGACCGGCCCGCCTTCGCCCGCTTCTTCGACACCACGCGCCCCGGCCGCACCTTCTCGCTGCGCACCCTCGAACACCCGCTGCGGGTGCGGATCGACCTGCCCGAGCGCGGCCACGCCGAGGCGTCGCGGATGCTGGCCCGACTCGTCCTCGCGCAGTTCACCGAGTGCGCGGTCGCCCGCGCCGACCGCTCGCTGTTCGCCTGCCTCGTCCTGGACGACGCCACGCACGCCGTCACCCCCGAGACCGTGCGCGGCCTCGGGCGGCTGCGCTCGGCCAACGCCGGCGCGGTGCTCACCCTCCGTACGCTCGACGACGTACCCGACGCGCTGCGCAGCGCGCTGCTGGGTTCCGTCGGCTGCCGGATGGCGTTCTCCGGGGTCACCACCTGGGACGGCGCGCGCTTCGCGGAGGTCTGGGGCAAGGAGTGGGTGGAGACCCGCGACATCACCGACCGGCAGGTCATCGCGCACGAGCCGCTCACCCGGGCCTCGCACATCGTGCGCCGGCTGGTCACGGGCCGCGCGGTCACCGCCCAGTCCGTGACCGTCCGCAAGGTCGAGCGGGAGCGCTGGTCCGCCTCGGAACTGGCGCACGCGGTGCCCGCCGGGCACGCGGTGCTGTCCGTGACGTCCGTACGGGGCGCCAGCGCGCCGCCCGTGCTCGTCGACCTCCTGGGGTGAGGGCGCGCGGAGTGCGACGTTCACGTGCCCGGCGAATCCTCCACTGAGGCAGAATCGGGAGCAGCCGTTCATACGGGACGGCGCAGTCGCCTCGACGCTCCTCCGAAGGTGCCATGCCTCCCACGCTCGCCTCACTCGTCCATCACTCCGCGCTGAAGCTCGCCGTGCTCGCGGGGGAGGACCGGCTGGACACGCCCATCCGCTGGGCGCACGTCAGCGAGCTGGTCGATCCCGTGCCCTGGATGGACGGCGGGGAGCTCCTCCTGATCACCGCGATGAAGATCGACGCGGAGGATCCGCGGGAGATGCGGGCGTATGTGCGCAGGCTGGTCCGCGCCGGGGTCGTGGGGCTCGGCTTCGCCGTCGGCGTCAACTACGAGCAGGTGCCGCGGGCCCTGGTCGAGGCGGCCGAGCAGGAGGGGCTGCCGCTGCTCGAAGTGCCGCGCCGCACGCCCTTCCTCGCCATCAGCAAGGCCGTCTCGGCGGCCATCGCCGCCGACCAGTACCGCGCGGTCACCGCAGGCTTCGAGGCCCAGCGCGAGCTGACGCGGGCCGCGGTCGGCGCGGAGGGGCCCGCCGCGCTGCTGGCCCGGCTGGCCGCCCACCTCGACGGCTGGGCCGCGCTGTACGACGCGTCGGGCGCGGTCGTCGCCGCGGCACCCGACTGGGCCGCGCGCCGCGCCGCCCGGCTGACCCGGGACGTCGAACGGCTGCGGGAACGGCCCGCGCCCGCTACCGCGGTCGTCGGCGACGACCCCGCCGACGAGGGCGCCGACCGGGTCGAGCTCCAGTCCCTCGGCTCCGGGCGCCGCGCCCGCGGCGTCCTCGCCGTCGGCACGGGCGCCCCGCTGGGCACCGCCGAGCGCTACGCCGTGCAGTCCGCGATCGCGCTGCTCACCCTCACCACCGAGCGCTCCCGCGCCCTCCAGGACGCCGAGCAGCGGCTGGGGGCGGCGGTGCTGCGGATGCTCCTCGCGGGCGAGCCGGACCACGCGCGGGCCGTCGCCGGCGATCTCTACGGCGGGCTGCTGGACGCGCCCTTCCGGATGCTGGTCGCCGAGGCGGTGACCGACGGGGCGGCTGCCGACGGTGAGGGCGGCACGGAGCCGCAGGGCGAGCCCGGCGCCGCTCCCGATCCGCTCGGGGTGCTCGCCGACGCGGTGGAGACCGCGGCGGGCCGGGTGGCGGAGGCGGTGCTGGTCGTCCCCGACGGCGAGCGGCTCATCGTCCTCGCGCCGGACGGCGGCGCGGCGGTCGCGGCCTGCGCGGCGCACGCCGGGGCGATAGAGGCCCGCCGCGGCACCAAGTCCCGGCCGCGGGACCGCAGCGCCGCCGCGCCCGCCTGCGACCTCGTCGTCGGCCTGTCGGCACCCGCCGGCCCGATCGCCGCCGCGGCCGCCTACCGCCAGGCCGAACAGGCCCTGTCGGTGGCCCGCCGGCGCGGCCGGGTCCTCGTCGAACACGAGGAGGTCGCGGCGGGCTCCGTCCTCCCGCTCCTCGCCGACGACGCCGTACGCGCCTTCGCGGACGGCCTGCTCCGCGCCCTGTACGAACACGACGCCACCGGCCGCGGCGACCTCGTCGCCTCCCTCCGCGCCTGGCTCTCCCGCCACGGCCAGTGGGACGCGGCGGCGGCGGATCTGGGCGTCCACCGGCATACGCTGCGCTATCGCATGCGGCGGGTGGAGGAGATTTTGGGGCGTTCCTTGGACGACCCCGATGTCCGCATGGAGTTGTGGCTGGCCTTGAAGACGACATCGGCTGCGGGCACGGACTAGCCGTTTCCTGGGGCTCCGCCCCGGACCCCGGTCCTCAAGCGCCGGACGGGCTGGATTGGGCCGGCCTGATCAAGCCCGTCTGGGGGCGACTCCCAGCGGTAGCTGGGGGAGATCGAGGACACCGCGCGCAGCGCGGTACGGGGGGCTGGGGGCGAAGTCCCCGGTGGGGCCGGCAGCACACCCAACCCCGCCATAGCGGCGCGCCCGCCGGCCCCCACGCTCCACCACGGACAATCGGCCCCCGGCGCCCCCGCGCCTACCGTGGGGAAGCCAAAATCATCAACACCCCCCGGGAGGGAAAAACCGTGACTGCTCCCCACGCGTTCTGGCTGGCCGGCCGCGAGGCCACCGGCGAGGAGACCTTCGATGTCACGAACTCCTGGGACGGCCGTCTCGTCGGGACCGTGAGCGTGCCCACCGAGGCGCAGGTCGAGGAGGCCGTCGCCGCCGCGCACGCCGTCCGGGACGAGTTCGCGGCCACGCCCGCGCACGTCCGCACCGCCGCCCTGGACCACGTCGCCAAGCGGCTCACCGAGCGCACCGAGGAGATCGCCCAGCTGATCTCCGCCGAGAACGGCAAGCCCATCAAGTGGGCCCGCGGCGAGGTCGGCCGCGCCGTCTCCGTCTTCCGCTGGGCCGCCGAGGAGGCCCGCCGGTTCAACGCCGGTGACGCCCAGCGCCTGGACACCGACGCCGGCGGCACCGGCCGCCTCGCGCTGACGCGCCGCTTCCCCCGCGGCACCGTCCTCGGCATCGCGCCCTTCAACTTCCCGCTCAACCTGAGCGCCCACAAGGTCGCCCCGGCCATCGCCGTCGGCGCCCCGATCATCCTCAAGCCCGCCCCGGCGACCCCCATCTCGTCCCTGATCCTGGGCGAGATCCTCGCCGAGACGGACCTGCCGGCCGGTTCGTGGAGCGTGCTGCCCGTACCGAACGACCGGATGCCCGCCCTCGTCCAGGACGAGCGCCTCCCGGTGATCTCCTTCACCGGCTCCGGCCCGGTCGGCTGGTCGATCCTCGACTCCGCGCCGCGCAAGCACGTCACCCTGGAGCTCGGCGGCAACGGCGCGGCCGTCGTCCTGGCCGACTGGTCCTCCGAGGAGGACCTGGACTGGGCGGCGCAGCGCATCGCCACCTTCTCCAACTACCAGGGCGGCCAGTCCTGCATCTCCGTGCAGCGCGTCATCGCCGACGCCTCGCTGTACGAGCGGCTCGTGCCGAAGGTCGTCGCGGCCGTCGAGGCGCAGGTGACGGGCGACCCGTCCGACGCCGCCACCGACGTCGGCCCGCTGGTCAGCGAGGACGCCGCCAAGCGCGTCGAGTCCTGGGTCGACGAGGCCGTACAGGCCGGTGCCACGCTGCTCGCCGGCGGCAAGCGCGAGGGCGCCACGTACGCCCCGACCGTGCTCGCGGACGTCCCCGCCGACGTGACGATCGCCTGCGAGGAGGTCTTCGGGCCGGTCCTCACCCTCACCCGCGCCGACGGTGAGCAGGCCGCGTTCGACGCCGTCAACGACTCCCCGTACGGCCTCCAGGCGGGCGTCTTCACGCACGACCTGCAGACCGCCTTCCGCGCGCACCGCGCGCTGGAGACCGGCGGCGTCATCATCGGCGATGTGCCGTCCTACCGCGCCGACCAGATGCCCTACGGCGGCGCCAAGCAGTCCGGCGTGGGCCGTGAGGGCGTCCGCTACGCGATGGACGACTACACCTACGAGCGGGTGCTGGTCCTGACGGGCCTCGCCCTGTAGGCGATACGGACACGGCCGAACGGCCGGGGCGCGCCCGCACGGGCGCACCCCGGCCGTTCGCGTATCCCCGGAACCCGATGGCCCGATCCTTGCGCGTCGTGGCAGTCGGGCCACTCGTCGGCGGCCGGTTTCTCCACCAGGCTGGAGCCATCGCACACAGCCCGATCCGCAAGGAGCGAACCACCATGGCCGACACCACCGCCCCCGCCCGCATGCGCGCCGTCCGCCAGGAGACCGCCGGCGGCCCCGAGGTGCTGGAGCTGGTCGAGACCGACCGTCCCGAGCCGGGCGCGACCGAGATCCTGGTGCGGGTCCGCGCCGCCGGAGTCAACCCGGTCGACTGGAAGACCCGCTCGCGCGGCCGCTTCTACTCCGGCCACACCACCCCCTTCACCGTCGGCTTCGACGTCTCCGGCGTGGTCGAGGCCGTCGGCGACGGCGTGACCCTCTACGCCCCCGGCGACGAGGTCTACGGCATGCCCCGCTTCCCGCACCCGGCGGGCGCCTACGCCGAGTACGTCACCGCCCCCACCCGGCACTTCGCTCCCAAGCCGCAGGGACTCGACCACGTCCAGGCCGCCGCCCTGCCGCTCGCCGCGCTCACCGCCTGGCAGGCCCTCGTCGACACCGCCGACGTCCGCGAGGGTCAGCGCGTCCTGATCCACGCGGCGGCGGGCGGCGTCGGCCATCTGGCCGTCCAGATCGCCAAGGCCCGCGGCGCGTACGTCATCGGCACGGCCAGCACCCCCAAGCACGAGTTCCTGCGCGGCCTGGGCGCCGACGAGCTCATCGACTACCAGCAGGCCGACTTCGCCGAGGTGGTCGGCGACGTCGACGTCGTCCTGGAGTCCATCAGCGGCGACTACCCCGCCCGATCCCTGCGCACCATGCGCCCCGGCGGCACCCTCGTGTCCCTGCTGCCCCTGGAGCAGTCCGTGCTCGCCGAGGCCCGCGAGCGCGGCGTCCGCGCCGCCCGCCTGCTGGTCGAGCCCGACCTCGCCGGACTGCGGGGCATCACCGAGCTGGTCGAGTCCGGCCGGCTGCGCACCGAGATCGCCGCCGTGCTGCCCCTGGCCGAGGCCGCCAAGGCCCATGAGCTGGGCGAGACGGGCCGCACCTCCGGAAAGATCGTCCTGACGGTCGGCGACTGACGACGGCCGGACGCGTCCCCCGGTGGGCCGGATCGTTGCGCGAGGTCTGGTAGAGGTCCGGCGGATCGGGTAGATACGGTCGAGTAGCACCGGTCGGTAGCCGACCGGGACGGCCCCGACAAGCGGCGAGGTGCCTCATGACCGCACCATCCGTACGACCGGTCTCCGAGCGCGAAGCACGTCAGGTCGCCGAAGCGGCCCGGGAACAGGACTGGAAGAAGCCCAGCTTCGCCAAGGAACTGTTCCTCGGCCGGTTCCGCCTCGATCTCATCCACCCGCACCCCACACCCGCGCTGGAGGACGTGCGGCGCGGCGAGGAGTTCCTCGCCAAGCTGCGCGACTTCTGCGAGACCCGCGTCGACGGGGCCCGCATCGAGCGCGAGGCGAAGATCCCGGACGAGACCGTCAACGGGCTCAAGGAGCTCGGCGCCCTCGGCATGAAGATCGACACCAAGTACGGGGGCCTGGGCCTCTCCGCCGTCTACTACAACAGGGCCCTGGCCCTCGTGGGCTCCGTCAGCCCCGCCCTCGGCGCGCTGCTCTCCGCCCACCAGTCCATCGGGGTGCCGCAGCCGCTCAAGCTCTTCGGCACCCAGGCGCAGAAGGACGCCTTCCTGCCGCGCTGCGCCCGCACGGACATCACGGCGTTCCTCCTCACCGAGCCCGACGTCGGCTCCGACCCGGCCCGGCTGGCCACCTCGGCGGTGCCCGACGGCGACGACTACGTCCTCGACGGCGTCAAGCTGTGGACCACCAACGGCGTCGTCGCCGACCTCCTCGTGGTGATGGCCCGGGTGCCGAGGAGCGAGGGCCACAAGGGCGGCATCACCGCCTTCGTCGTCGAGGCGGCGGCCGAGGGCGTCACCGTCGAGCACCGCAACGCCTTCATGGGCCTGCGCGGCATCGAGAACGGCGTCACCCGCTTCCACCAGGTCCGCGTCCCCGCGGCCAACCGCATCGGCCCCGAGGGCGCCGGCCTGAAGATCGCCCTGACCACCCTGAACACCGGCCGCCTGTCGATCCCCGCGATGTGCGTGGCCGGCGGCAAATGGGCCCTGAAGATCGCCCGCGAGTGGTCCACCGCCCGCGAGCAGTGGGGCAAGTCCATCGCCGGACACGAGGCGGTCGGCGCCAAGATCTCCTTCATCGCCGCGACCACCTTCGCCCTGGAGGCCATCCTCGACCTCTCCGGCCAGATGGCCGACGAGGAGCGCAACGACATCCGCATCGAGGCGGCGCTCGCCAAGCTCTACGCCAGCGAGATGGCCTGGCTGATGACCGACGAGCTGGTCCAGATCCGCGGCGGCCGCGGCTATGAGACCGCGGCCTCGCTGGCCGCCCGGGGTGAGCGCGCGGTCCCCGCCGAGCAGATGCTGCGCGACGCGCGCATCAACCGCATCTTCGAGGGCTCCACCGAGATCATGCACCTGCTCATCGCCCGCGAGGCCGTCGACGCCCACCTCTCGGTCGCCGGTGACCTCATCGACCCCGAGAAGTCCCTGGGCGACAAGGCCCGCGCGGGCGCCCGAGCGGGCGGCTTCTACGCCCGCTGGCTGCCCAAGCTCGTCGCGGGCCCCGGACAGCTGCCCCGCACCTTCACCGAGTTCCACCCCTCCGGCCACCGCGACCTGGCCACCCACCTGCGCTACGTCGAGCGCTCCTCGCGCAAGCTCGCCCGCTCCACCTTCTACGCCATGTCGCGCTGGCAGGGCCGCATGGAGACCAAGCAGGGCTTCCTCGGCCGGATCGTCGACATCGGCGCCGAGCTCTTCGCCATGAGCGCGGCGTGCGTACGCGCCGAGCGGCTGCGCGGCGAGGGCGAGCACGGCCACGAGGCGTACGAGCTCGCCGACGTCTTCTGCCGGCAGGCGCGCGTCCGCGTCGAGGAGCTCTTCGGGCGGCTGTGGACCAACACCGACGACCTCGACCGCAAGCTCGTCTCCGGCGTGATGTCGGGGGCGTACGAGTGGCTGGAGGCCGGCATCGTCGACCCCAGCGGCGAGGGCCCCTGGATCGCCGACGCCACCCCGGGCCCGTCCAAGACCGACAACGTCCACCGCCCCATCCGCTGACCGGCCGCCGGCCCGTTCCGGATGTGAATCCTCCGCCGTGGCGGGCGGGCGGGGGGATCCCTGTCCGCCCTCCGGCGGGAAGAGGCAACAATGGAGCCCATGACGGACTCCCTCGCTGACCCGCATCTGCGCTACTCCGCCCCGACCGCCGCCGGCGGACCGCGCGAGATCGTGATCCTCGGCTCGACCGGCTCGATCGGTACCCAGGCCATCGACCTCGTGCTCCGCAACCCCGACCGCTTCACGGTGACGGCCCTGTCCGCCGCCGGCGGCCGGGTGGCGCTCCTGGCCGAGCAGGCCCGGCGGCTGCGGGTCCGTACGGTCGCCGTCGCGCAGGCCGACAAGGTGCCGGCCCTGCGCGAGGCGCTGGCGGAGCAGTACGGCGCCGAGCCGCTGCCCGAGATCCTGGCGGGGCCCGACGCGGCCACCGAGCTCGCCCGCGGCCAGTGCCACACCGTCCTCAACGGCATCACCGGCTCCATCGGCCTCGCGCCCACCCTCGCGGCCCTGGAGGCGGGCCGGACCCTGGCGCTGGCCAACAAGGAGTCGCTGATCGTCGGCGGCCCGCTGGTCAAGGCGCTGGCCAAGCCCGGCCAGATCATCCCGGTCGACTCCGAGCACGCCGCGCTCTTCCAGGCCCTGCTCGGCGGCGCCCGCGCCGAGGTCCGCAAGCTGGTCGTCACCGCCTCCGGCGGCCCCTTCCGCGGCCGCACGAAGGCCGAGCTGGCCTCCGTCACCCCCCAGGACGCCCTCGCGCACCCCACCTGGTCCATGGGCCCGGTGATCACGATCAACTCCGCCACCCTGGTCAACAAGGGGCTGGAGGTCATCGAGGCGCACCTGCTCTACGACATCCCCTTCGACCGCATCGAGGTCGTCGTCCACCCGCAGTCCTACGTCCACTCGATGGTGGAATTCACGGACGGCTCCACGCTCGCCCAGGCCACCCCGCCCGACATGCGCGGCCCCATCGCCATCGGCCTCGGCTGGCCCGAACGGGTCCCGGACGCGGCCCCCGCCTTCGACTGGTCCAAGGCCTCCACCTGGGAGTTCTTCCCCCTCGACAACGACGCCTTCCCCTCGGTCGGCCTCGCCCGGCACGTCGGTGACCTCGGCGGCACCGCACCCGCCGTCTTCAACGCGGCGAACGAGGAGTGCGTGGACGCGTTCCTCGCCGGCGCGCTGCCGTTCAATGGGATTGTCGATACCGTCGCGGAAGTGGTGGCGGAACACGGCACCCCCGCGTCGGGAACCCCGCTGACGGTCCCGGACGTCCTGCAAGCGGATACCTGGGCCCGCGCCCGGGCCCGTGAACTGGCCGCCCGCGCGGCGGCCCGTACGGTGAAAGCGACCTCGGAGGCCCGCGCATGACAACACTGATGACCGTCCTCGGGATAGTCGTCTTCGTGGTGGGCCTGCTCTTCTCGATCGCCTGGCACGAGCTGGGGCACCTCTCCACCGCCAAGCTCTTCGGCATCCGGGTGCCGCAGTACATGGTCGGCTTCGGCCCGACCCTGTTCTCGCGGCGCAAGGGCGACACCGAGTACGGCATCAAGGCGGTCCCGCTCGGCGGCTACATCCGCATGATCGGCATGTTCCCGCCCGGCGCGGACGGGAAGATCACCGCCCGCTCCACCTCGCCCTGGCGCGGCATGATCGAGGACGCCCGGTCGGCGGCCTTCGAGGAGCTCCAGCCGGGTGACGAGTCGCGGCTGTTCTACACGCGCAAGCCGTGGAAGCGCGTCATCGTGATGTTCGCCGGACCGTTCATGAACCTGGTCCTGGCCGTGGTGATCTTCCTCGGCGTGATGATGTCCTTCGGCATAAGCACCCAGACCACGCAGGTCTCCACCGTCTCCGACTGCGTCGTCTCCGCCAGCGCGCCGACCGACAAGTGCTCCGCGTCGGACAAGCCCTCCCCGGCCAAGGCCGCCGGCCTCCAGCCGCGCGACAAGATCGTCGGCTTCGACGGCCACCGGGTCGACGACTGGGCCACCCTCCAGAAGGAGATCCGCAGGACCACCGGCCCGGCGACCCTCACCGTCGTCCGCGACGGCGAGCGCAAGACCCTGAGCGCCGACCTGATCTCCAACCAGGTCCAGAAGTACGACAGCAAGGGCACGCCCATCAAGGGCCAGTACGTCACCGCGGGCTTCCTGGGCTTCACCCCCGCCACCGGCGTCGTACCGCAGTCCTTCGGCCAGTCCGTCGACCGGATGGGCGACATGGTCCAGTCCGGCGTCGAGTCGCTGATCGCCCTGCCGGGCAAGATCCCCGACCTGTGGAACGCCGCCTTCGACGGCGGCGAGCGCAAGGCCGACTCACCCATGGGCGTGGTGGGCGCGGCCCGCGTCGGCGGCGAGGTCTTCAACCTCGACATCCCGCCGTCCCAGCAGGTCGCGACCATGCTCTTCCTGGTCGCCGGCTTCAACCTCTCGCTGTTCCTGTTCAACATGCTGCCGCTGCTGCCGCTGGACGGCGGGCACATCGCGGGCGCCCTCTGGGAGTCCGTGCGGCGCGCCTTCGCCCGGGTGTTCCGCCGCCCCGACCCGGGCCCGTTCGACGTGGCGAAGCTCATGCCGGTCGCGTATGTGGTGGCCGGGATCTTCATCTGCTTCACGCTGCTGGTGCTGATCGCCGACCTGGTCAACCCGGTCCGCCTCACGTAGACCCACGGGCGGACCGGGGTGGTCCCCGGTCCGCCCGGCGAGGGGTGGGATGTGCTCCCAGGGGATCCCTTGCCGTAACCTCGAAGGCCGGAGCCCGCCGATCTCGGGACCTGGATTTCACACCTTGGGGTTGCTCGCCAGATGACTGCGATTTCGCTTGGAATGCCGTCCGTTCCGATCAAGCTCGCCGACCGCAGGGTCAGCCGCAAGATCCAGGTCGGCTCCGTGGCCGTCGGAGGCGACGCGCCCGTATCGGTGCAGTCGATGACGACGACCCGGACCTCGGACATCGGCGCCACGCTCCAGCAGATCGCCGAGCTCACCGCCTCCGGCTGCCAGATCGTGCGCGTCGCCTGCCCGACCCAGGACGACGCCGACGCGCTGCCGATCATCGCCAAGAAGTCGCAGATCCCGGTGATCGCCGACATCCATTTCCAGCCGAAGTACGTCTTCGCCGCGATCGACGCCGGCTGCGCCGCGGTCCGGGTGAACCCGGGCAACATCAAGCAGTTCGACGACAAGGTCAAGGAGATCGCCAAGGCCGCCGGCGAGGCCGGGACCCCCATCCGGATCGGCGTCAACGCCGGCTCCCTGGACGCCCGCCTCCTGGCGAAGTACGGCAAGGCCACCCCCGAGGCGCTGGTCGAGTCCGCGCTGTGGGAGGCCTCCCTCTTCGAGGAGCACGGCTTCCGCGACATCAAGATCTCGGTCAAGCACAACGACCCGGTCGTGATGGTCAACGCCTACCGCCAGCTCGCCGCCCAGTGCGACTACCCCCTGCACCTCGGCGTCACCGAGGCCGGCCCCGCCTTCCAGGGCACCATCAAGTCCGCCGTCGCCTTCGGCGCGCTGCTCTCCGAGGGCATCGGCGACACCATCCGCGTCTCCCTGTCGGCCCCGCCGGCCGAGGAGATCAAGGTCGGCATGCAGATCCTGGAGTCCCTGGGCCTGCGCCAGCGCCGCCTGGAGATCGTCTCCTGCCCGTCCTGCGGCCGCGCCCAGGTCGACGTCTACAAGCTCGCCGACGAGGTGTCCGCCGGCCTGGAGGGCATGGAGGTCCCGCTGCGCGTCGCCGTCATGGGCTGCGTCGTCAACGGCCCCGGCGAGGCCCGCGAGGCCGACCTCGGTGTCGCCTCCGGCAACGGCAAGGGCCAGATCTTCGTGAAGGGCGAGGTCATCAAGACCGTCCCCGAGTCGAAGATCGTGGAGACCCTCATCGAGGAAGCACTGAAGATCGCCGAGCAGATGGAGAAGGACGGCGTCGCCTCCGGCGAGCCCGAGATCAGCGTCAGCGGCTGACCGCCCGCCGCTCCCTCCCGGACCTGATGGTGCCCCGTCCCCCGCGGCGGGGCACCGCCGTATCCGCCACCCGGCGGGGGAGGTGTGCGAAGAGCCGGAGAGGTACAGTTCCAAGACCTGTTCCCATGGCCACCGGCCCGCGACGGTGAGGCATACCGACACGTGTTGACGACGACCACCACCAAGGTCCTGGAGCCCGGCGAACTCGACGCCGCCCTCGCCGTCCTCGACCGCGATCCCGTCGCCAACGCCTTCGTCGCCGCCCGGGTCCAGGTCGCCGGACTCGACCCCTGGCGGCTCGGCGGCGAGATGTGGGGCTGGTACGCGGGCGGCCGCCTGGAGTCCCTCTGCTACGCCGGCGCCAACCTCGTCCCCATCTGCGCGACCCCCGAGGCCGTACGGGCCTTCGCCGACCGCGCCCGCCGCTCCGGCCGCCGCTGCTCGTCCATCGTCGGGCCCGCCGAGGCCACCGCCGAGCTGTGGTCCCTCCTCGAACCCCACTGGGGCCCGGCCCGCGAGGTCCGCGCCCACCAGCCCCTGATGGTCACCTCCGCCCTGCCCGCGGACGTCGAGCCCGACCCGCTCGTACGCCGCATCCGCAAGGACGAGATGGACGTGATCATGCCGGCGTGCGTGGCGATGTTCACCGAGGAGGTCGGCGTCTCACCGCTCGCCGGCGACGGCGGACTGCTCTACCAGGCCCGCGTCGCCGAGCTCGTCGGCTCCGGCCGGTCCTTCGCCCGCATCGAGGACGGCCGCGTCGTCTTCAAGGCCGAGATCGGCGCCGCCACCCCCGGCGCCTGCCAGGTCCAGGGCGTCTGGGTCGCCCCCGAACACCGCGGCCGCGGCCTCTCCGAGACCGGCATGGCCGCCGTGCTGCGGTACGCCCTCGGCGAGATCTCCCCGGTCGTCAGCCTCTACGTCAACGACTACAACACCGCTGCCAGGGCCGCCTACCGGCGCGTCGGCTTCCAGGAAGTCGGCGCGTTCATGAGCGTCCTCTTCTGACCGGAGCGCCGGGCGGCGTCCGCCCGGGTAGCCTCCCCGCATGGATGACATCGTGGTCGGGCCGCTGGACCTGGGCGCGCGGGTGGACGACGCGCTGGCCGTACAGGCCCTGGCCTTCGGCCTCACCGAGGAAGAGATCGGCGTACGACGCCACATCGTGCTCCGGCACCTGGCGAGCCCGGGCGCGCGGGCCCTCGGCGCCACGACGCCGGACGGCCGGCTGGTCGGCTTCGTCTACGGCATGCCCAACGACCGCTCCCACTGGTGGTCCAGCATCGTCGAACCGTATCTGCGCGCCACCGGCTCCGACGGCTGGCTCGACAACGCCTTCGTCATCACCGAGCTGCACGTCCACCCCGACCACCAGAAGCGCGGCATCGGCCGTTCCCTCATCACGGCCATCACCCTGGGCGTCGCCGAACCCCGCAGCATCCTCTCCGCCATCGACACCGAGAGCCCGGCCCGCGCCCTCTACCGCAGCCTGGGCTACCGCGACCTGGCCCGGCCGGTGGTCTTCCCCAGCGCGCCGAGCCCGTATGTGGTGATGGGGGCGCCGTTGCCGCTGCTGGGCTGAGCCCGCCTCCGCCCGGCGGGACCGGTGGTGAGAACCCGTTTCCGCGCGGTCACGGCCTGCCGCTAATCTCCTGGCATCCCACTACGCCCGCAGGAGATCACGATGGCCCACGTCCAGCGCATGTCCACGACGATGCTCAAAACACTGCGCGACGACCCGGCCGACGCCGAGACCGCCAGCCACAAGCTGCTGGTCCGTGCCGGTTACGTCCGCCGCACCTCCGCCGGGATCTGGACGTGGCTGCCGCTGGGCAAGAAGGTGCTGGACAACATCTCCCGCGTCGTCCGCGAGGAGATGGACGCCATCGGCGGCCAGGAGGTCCTCCTCCCCGCCCTCCTGCCCAAGGAGCCCTACGAGACGAGCGGCCGCTGGGAGGAGTACGGCGACCTCCTCTTCCGCCTCAAGGACCGCAAGGGCGCGGAATATCTGCTCGGCCCCACGCACGAGGAGATCTTCACCCTCACCGTCAAGGACCAGTGCACGTCCTACAAGGACCTGCCCGTGATCCTCTACCAGATCCAGACGAAGTACCGCGACGAGGCGCGCCCCCGCTCGGGCGTGCTGCGCGGCCGCGAGTTCCAGATGAAGGACTCCTACTCCTTCGACACCACGGACGAGGGCCTGGCCGAGTCCTACCGCCTGCACCGCGCGGCGTACACCCGTATCTTCGAGCGCCTCGGCCTCGACTACCGGATCGTCTCCGCCGTCTCCGGCGCGATGGGCGGCTCGGCGTCGGAGGAGTTCCTCGCCCCGGCCGCGGCCGGCGAGGACACCTTCGTGGACTGCCCGAAGTGCGACTACGCCGCCAACACCGAGGCCGTGACCACCGTCGTCGCACCGGCCGCCGCCACGGAGCACGGCCCCGTCGAGGAGCTCGACACCCCCGACACCCCCACCATCGAGACGCTCGCCGAGCACCTGGGCGTGCCCGCCTCGGCGACCCTGAAGAACCTCCTCGTCAAGATCGACGGCGAGATCACGGCCGTCGGCGTGCCGGGCGACCGCGAGGTCGACCTCGGCAAGCTGGGCGAGCACCTGGCGCCCGCCGTCGTGGAGTTGGTGACGGCCGAGGACTTCGCCGGCCGCCCCGACCTCGTACGGGGCTACGTCGGCCCGCAGGGCACGAAGCTGCGCTACATCGCCGACCCGCGCGTGGCACCCGGCACCGCCTGGGTCACCGGCGCCAACAAGCCCGACACCCACGCCCGCAACGTGGTGTGCGGCCGGGACTTCGAGGTCGACCAGTACCTCGACGTCGTCGTGGTCGAACAGGGCGACCCCTGCCCCCGGTGCGGCGCCGGCCTGGAGATCGGCCGGGCGATCGAAATCGGCCACATCTTCCAGCTCGGCCGGAAGTACGCCGACGCGTTCGGCCTCGATGTCCTGGGGCAGCAGGGCAAGCCGGTCCGGGTGACGATGGGCTCGTACGGCATCGGCGTCTCGCGCGCGGTGGCCGCGCTCGCCGAGCAGACCCACGACGCGTCGGGCCTGTGCTGGCCCCGCGAGATCGCCCCGGCGGACGTCCACATCGTCGCGGCGGGCAAGGCGGTGCAGACGGAGCTGGCGTCCGCGCTCGCCGCGCAGTTGGCGGAGGCGGGGGTGCGGGTGCTGCTGGACGATCGGGCGGGCGTCTCTCCCGGCGTCAAGTTCACGGACGCGGAGTTGATCGGGGTGCCGACGATTCTGGTCGTGGGGCGTGGCGCGGCGGATGGCGTGGTCGAGCTGAAGGATCGGCGGACGGGGGAGCGGGAGGAGATGACGACGAGCGAGGCCGTGCGTCGGCTGACAGCGCTGGTCTGACGGCCCGTAACCGGGGGCGAGTCCTCGGGTGGCCTCAATCGCCGGCCGGGCTTGATTTCACGCCCGGCCGGCATGTGGGCCCCCGGAACTACAGCAACCCCGCGAACTCCAGCAGCAGTTCACCCTGCGCCCCACGCCCAGCGGCCAGCGCCCCCGTCCCCGCCTCCGTCGCGCGGAACACCGTCCAGCCGCGCAGACGGTCCGGCGCGACGTCCAAGGAGTCCGCGAGCTTCGCCACCCGGCGGCGGGCCGCCGCCGCCGAGCCCGGCGCGGCCAGCAGCGTGTCGACCCGGTCGCGGACCAGCCACGCCAGGTCGTACGCGCGCTCGCCCACCAACGGCCGGGGGCCGACGGCCAGCCACGGCGCGCGGTCGGCGGCCAGCACCGTGCCCTGGTCGTACTCGCCGTGCAGCAGAACGCCGGATTCCGCCGGGTCGGCCACCAAGTCCTCCCGGAGCGCGAGCGCCTCGTCGATCAGCGCCCGTGCGTCCGCCGCCCACGGCTCCTCCCGCCACCCGCGCAGGGCGTCCGCCATGGAGGCGGTGTGGTCGGTCACGCTCGGGTACGGGTGGCCCTCGCCCGGCACCACCCACAGCCGCTGAAGCACCGCGGCCGCCTCCAGTTGGGCCTTCGCCTCCGCCAGCGAACGCAGGCTGATGTCACCGTGCAGCCGCTCCAGCAGCAGGGCCCCGCCCGCACCCTCCTCCTCGGCCACCCGCAGCGGGCGCACCGCGTGGCGGCCGTCCCACTCGGTGAGCGCCGCGTGTTCGAGCGCGGCCGTACCGCCGGGCGGGCAGAGCTTGAGCGCGGCGGGCGTGTCGTCGGCCTGCCGTACGAGCACGACCATGCTGGTCCGCCCGCCGGGCGTCTGGACCCGCTCGGGCGTCAACTCCCAGCGCTTCACGTACCCCTGGACAATGTCCGGCAGCGCCGCCAGCCAGCGGCGCGCCACCTCGTCCGCGGGCTCGGAGCTCAGGGTCCGCACCAGCCGCTCCGGCGGTTCGAGGCGGTTGTTCGCGTTGGTCATCCCTGCGCTGTCCTTTTCGTCTTCGCTGGTCAGGCGCGGTCCGGCGAACCACTCGGCGAGCCGCTGGGCATCGTGGGAGCGGGCCGCTCGGTGAGCCCAGGGAAGGCTACGCTGCCGCCGCGCCAGCGCGTCGCCCGCACCGCCGCGTCCCGCACCGCCGTCGCCGCCTCGCGGCGCAGGGCCCCCGTCGCGGCCCGTACGAGATCGGCGTGCACGGCGGCGACGCGGCTCTCCAGCTCCGCCGCCAGCCGCACCGCGGCGTCCGCGTCCGGCACCGGGAACGGCAGCGCGTACCCGGCGGCCGCCGCCTCGGGCGTGCCGCCCAGGTCCCTCACCGCCCGGCTCATCGCGTCCCGTCGCGCCCGGTGCGCGTCGTGGCCCTCGCGGGCCTCGGCGGCCCGGTCCTCGCCGACGCGGGCGCCGACGACCCCGTACCCGTACACCGCCGCGTGCTCCGCCCCCAGCGCGGCCTGCGCCGCCTCCAGCGTCCGGTGCCGTGCGGGCGGACTGGCGTTCCTCACGCGCCGCCCCCGAGCAGATAGACGTGCGCCGCCCCGGCCGCCGCGACGGAGGCGAGGAGGCGGGCCAGCTCGGGCGGGGCGCCGGTCAGGGCGGCGGTACGGGCGCCCGCGGCGTGCCGCTCGGCCTCGGCGAGGGCGGCCAGGGCGGCCTTCTCCTCCTTGGGCACGTCCTTGGCCACGTCCTCGGCGGGGGCCGCGGTCGGGGCCGGCGCCCCGAAGGCGTTGGCGTGCCGGGCGGCCTCGTCCCGCAGCGGCCGCAGCCGCGCGGCGAGACCGCCGTGCGCGGCGATCGTCGCGTCGTACCGCTCCACCAGCGCGGTGCTGTCCCGCCCGGCGGCGGCGCGCAGCCGCTCCGCGGCGGCGCCGCGCTCGGGGTCGGCCGGGCCGGAGTCGCCCGAGCAGCCGGTCAGCAGCGCCGCCGCGCCGCCGGTCAGTACAGCGGCCGCGCCCCCTGCCAGTACCCTGCGTCTGCGCGGGCCGACAGGGTCCCGCGTCGTCGTCGTGAGCGCCACGATCCTCTTTCCGCCAGGTCCCGTCATGATCACCGCACGCGAGCGTACCGGCGCGCGGCCACGAGGCCATGGACCAGGGACCGAATCGTCAGTCGGCTGCCGGAACAGATAGGCTTTGACCTGACACGCGACTTTCCCACAACAGCACACGCGGCCGAGGAGTCACCCGGATGAGCACCACCCAGAGCGAGAGGCTGCGCGAATTGCTCGCCCCTCTCGTCAGCGCGCGAGAGCTGGATCTGGAAGAGGTCGAGGTGACCACCGCCGGCAAGCGGCGTGTGCTGCGCGTCGTGGTCGATTCCGACGCGGGTGTCGAGCTGGACGAGTGCGCCGAAGTCAGCCGCGCGGTCTCCGAGAAGCTCGACGAGAGCGACGCCATGGGCGGCGCCCCGTACGTCCTGGAAGTCACCTCTCCCGGCGCCGACCGCCCCCTGACCGAGCACCGCCACTACGTGCGCGCCACCGGTCGTCTGATCAAGATCCAGCTGGCCGAGGGCGGTGAGCTGGTCGCCCGTATCGTCGCGGTGGACGACGAGGGGCTCGACCTCGAGGTCCCGGGTGTGAAGGGCCGCAAGCCCACCTCCCGACGGCTGGCCTTCGGCGGGATCGCCAAGGCGCGCGTGGAGATCGAGTTCAACCGCAAGTCCGCTGACAAGGCCGAGAAGGCCGCTGACGAAACCGACGAGAGCCAAGAGGAGGCGTAGCCGTGGACATCGACATGAGTGCCCTGCGGGGTCTGGTGCGAGAGAAGGAGATCTCCTTCGACCTGTTGGTCGAGGCGATCGAGTCGGCCCTCCTCATCGCGTACCACCGCACCGAGGGAAGCCGCCGCCGCGCCCGCGTGGAGCTGGACCGGGCCACCGGCCATGTGACGGTCTGGGCCAAGGAGGACCCGCAGGACCTGGAGGAGGGCGAGGAGGCCCGCGAGTTCGACGACACGCCGTCCGGCTTCGGCCGGATCGCCGCGACCACCGCCAAGCAGGTCATCCTCCAGCGTCTGCGCGACGCCGAGGACGAGATCACTTTCGGTGAGTTCGCCGGCCGTGAGGGCGACGTCGTCGCCGGCGTCGTCCAGCAGGGCAAGGACCCCAAGAACGTCCTGGTCGACATCGGCAAGCTGGAGGCCATCCTGCCGGTGCAGGAGCAGGTCCCCGGCGAGGAGTACAAGCACGGCACGCGTCTGCGCACGTACGTCGTTCGGGTGGCGAAGGGCGTGCGCGGTCCGTCCGTGACCCTCTCGCGCACCCACCCCAGCCTGGTGAAGAAGCTCTTCGCCATGGAGGTGCCGGAGATCGCCGACGGTTCGGTGGAGATCGCCGCCATCGCCCGCGAGGCCGGTCACCGCACCAAGATCGCGGTGCGTTCGACCCGTTCCGGCCTGAACGCCAAGGGTGCCTGCATCGGCCCGATGGGCGGCCGGGTCCGCGCGGTCATGGCCGAGCTGCACGGCGAGAAGATCGACATCGTCGACTGGTCGGACGACCCGGCCGAGCTCGTGGCGCACGCGCTGTCCCCCGCCCGGGTGAGCAAGGTCGAGGTCGTGGACTACGCCGCCCGCTCCGCACGGGTGACCGTGCCGGACTACCAGCTCTCCCTCGCCATCGGCAAGGAAGGGCAGAACGCCCGGCTCGCGGCCCGCCTCACCGGCTGGCGCATCGACATCCGCCCGGACACCGAGCCGGACCAGAACTGATCCGCGGGCCCGGCTCCGGCCGGGCCGCGGATCGATACGGGGGACCCGCCCACGGCGGGCCCCCGCCCAGGCCGCACAACGTGGCCGAAACGTATACGTGCCCGATCACCGCCCCCCAGGGGCTCGGTCGGCGCGGGGAGGTAGACTTAATCAGTGTCTGGCCGGACGCATGCCCGCGCATGCCCTGAGCGAACCTGTGTGGGATGCCGGGAGCGAGCGGCCAAGGGCGATCTGCTGCGGATCGTGGTGATCGAGGGCGAGTGTGTCCCCGATCCTCGCGGTACGCTGCCCGGCCGGGGTGCCTCCGTGCACCCCACACTGGTCTGTCTCGACCTGGCGGTCCGCCGCCGGGCGTTCCCCCGGGCCTTCAAAAGCCCAGGTCCGCTCGGTACAGCGGCACTGCGCCAATACATCGAACAGATCGATGAGTAGAGGCAGCACAGACAGGCAACACCGTAAGAAGAACGGCACGGGAAACCGTGCGGTCAGGTACCTCGCGAGTTGGAAGTAGGTCGAGATTGCGATGAGCACTCGATGAGTACGCGATGAGTACGCCCATGAAGTAGCGACGGTCCGGTGGACACCCCGGACCTAGAAGGAGCGAAGTGGCTAAGGTCCGGGTATACGAACTCGCCAAGGAGTTCGGCGTTGAGAGCAAGGTCGTCATGGCCAAGCTCCAAGAACTTGGTGAATTCGTCCGTTCGGCGTCCTCGACTATCGAGGCGCCGGTCGTCCGCAAGTTGACTGACGCATTGCAGGGGCCCGGCGGCAACGCCGGCAAGTCCGCTGCGAAGCCCGCGGCGCCGCGCAAGGCCGCGCCCGCGAAGCCGGGTGCCCCCACGCCGGGCGCCCCCCGTCCCGCTGCCCCGGCCCCCAAGCCGGCGGCGGAGACCCCCTCCACCCCGTCCACCCCCAAGCCCGCGGGCAGCGCGCCGGCCCCCGGCCCGCGTCCCGGCCCCAAGCCGGCTCCGGCCAAGCCCGCGCCGGTCACCCCGGTGCCCGCCGCGGAGTTCTCCGCGCCGGAACCGGCTCAGCAGGCTCAGCCCGCTCAGCAGGCCCCGTCCTCTCCGCGCCCCGGCGCCACCCCCGGCCCGCGTCCGGCTCGTCCGGCGCCCGCCGGCCGTGACGGCGGTCAGCGTGAGGGCGGTCGTCCCGAGCGCGCTCCGCGCCCGGGTGGCCAGGGCGCCCCGCGCCCCGGCGGCGCACGTCCGGCCGGTCCCCGTCCGGGCAACAACCCCTTCACCTCCGGCGGCTCCACGGGCATGGCCCGTCCGCAGGCCCCCCGTCCCGGTGGCGCTCCGCGCCCCGGTGGTCAGGGTGGACCGGGCGCTCCGCGTCCGCAGGGCGGCCCCGGTGGCGCTCCGCGTCCCCAGGGTCAGGGCGGCGCCCGTCCGTCCCCCGGTGGTATGCCTCGTCCGCAGGGCGGTCCCGGTGGCGCTCCGCGTCCCGGTGGCGCTCCCGCGGGCAACCGCCCGAACCCGGGCATGATGCCGCAGCGTCCGGCCGCCGGTCCCCGTCCGGGCCCCGGTGGCGGCGGTCGCGGTCCCGGCGCCGGTGGCGCGGGTCGTCCCGGCGGTGCCGGTCGTCCCGGTGGCGGCGGCTTCGCCGGCCGTCCGGCCGGTCCCGGTGGCGGCGGTCGTCCCGGTGGCGGCGGCGGCTTCGCCGGTCGTCCCGGTGGCGGTGGCCCCGGCGGCGGTGGCGGCGGCTTCGGCGGTCGTCCCGGCTTCGGTGGTCGTCCCGGCGGTCCCGGTGCCCGTGGTGGCACGCAGGGTGCCTTCGGCCGTCCCGGCGGTCCGGCGCGTCGTGGTCGCAAGTCGAAGCGGCAGAGGCGCCAGGAGTACGAGGCCATGCAGGCCCCGTCCGTCGGCGGCGTGATGCTGCCGCGCGGTGGCGGCGAGACCATTCGCCTGTCGCGTGGTGCCTCCCTCACCGACTTCGCGGAGAAGATCGGCGCCAACCCGGCGTCGCTCGTCGCCGTGATGATGAACCTCGGCGAGATGGTCACCGCGACCCAGTCGGTGTCCGACGAGACGCTGACGCTCCTCGGCGACGAGATGAACTACACCGTTCAGATCGTCAGCCCGGAGGAGGAGGACCGCGAGCTGCTCGAGTCGTTCTCCATCGAGTTCGGTGAGAACGAGGGCGGCGAGGAGATGCTCGTCTCCCGTCCGCCGGTCGTGACCGTCATGGGTCACGTCGACCACGGTAAGACCCGACTGCTGGACGCGATCCGCAAGACGAACGTCGTCGCGGGCGAGGCCGGCGGTATCACGCAGCACATCGGTGCGTACCAGGTCGCCACCGAGGTCAACGGCGAAGAGCGCGCCATCACCTTCATCGACACCCCGGGTCACGAGGCGTTCACCGCCATGCGTGCCCGTGGTGCCAAGTCGACCGACATCGCGATCCTCGTGGTGGCGGCCAACGACGGTGTCATGCCGCAGACGATCGAGGCGCTGAACCACGCCAAGGCGGCCGACGTGCCGATCGTGGTCGCGGTCAACAAGATCGACGTCGAGGGTGCCGACCCGACCAAGGTGCGCGGTCAGCTCACCGAGTTCGGTCTGGTGGCCGAGGAGTACGGCGGCGACACCATGTTCGTCGACATCTCCGCCAAGCAGGGTCTGAACATCGACTCCCTGCTGGAGGCCGTGGTCCTCACCGCGGACGCCTCGCTCGACCTGCGCGCCAACGCGGAGCAGGACGCGCAGGGTATTGCGATCGAGGCCCACCTCGACCGTGGCCGCGGCGCCGTGGCCACCGTGCTCGTCCAGCGCGGTACCCTCCGCGTCGGTGACACGATGGTCGCCGGTGACGCCTACGGCCGTGTCCGCGCGATGCTCGACGACAAGGGCCAGAACGTGGAAGAGGCGGGTCCGTCGACCCCGGTCCTCGTCCTCGGTCTGACCAACGTCCCGGGCGCCGGCGACAACTTCCTCGTCGTCGACGAGGACCGTACGGCCCGCCAGATCGCCGAGAAGCGCGCTGCGCGTGAGCGCAACGCCGCCTTCGCCAAGCGCACCCGCCGGGTGTCCCTCGAGGACCTCGACAAGGTGCTCAAGGCCGGTCTGGTCCAGGATCTCAACATCATCATCAAGGGCGACGCGTCCGGTTCGGTGGAGGCTCTCGAGTCCTCGCTGCTCCAGCTCGACGTCGGCGAAGAGGTCGAGATCCGGATCCTGCACCGCGGTGTGGGTGCGGTCACCGAGTCGGACATCAACCTGGCGACCGGCTCCGACGCCATCGTCATCGGCTTCAACGTCCGCGCCGAGGGCCGTGCCACGCAGATGGCCGAGCGCGAGGGCGTCGACGTCCGCTACTACTCGGTCATCTACCAGGCGATCGAGGAGATCGAGGCGGCCCTGAAGGGCATGCTGAAGCCGGAGTACGAAGAGGTCGAGCTCGGTACGGCGGAGATCCGCGAGATCTACCGCTCGTCCAAGCTGGGCAACATCGCGGGTGTTCTCATCCGCTCCGGCGAGGTCAAGCGCAACACCAAGGCGCGCCTCATCCGCGACGGCAAGGTCGTCGCCGAGGACCTCACGATCCAGGGTCTGCGTCGCTTCAAGGACGACGTCACCGAGATCCGCGAAGGCTACGAGGGCGGTATCAACCTCGGAAACTTCAACGACATCAAGGTCGACGACGTCATCGCGACGTACGAGATGCGCGAGAAGCCGCGCGGCTGATCTGCGGAGAACGACCGGGGCCGGTCGGCGGAGAGTATTTCCGTCGATCGGCCCCGGCCGTTGCGTGTACGGTTTCGAAGAACCGGTATCAGGTACACCTCACGCCTCCCGGGTGGGCTTCACCCGTAACGCATGTATGTAGGGACGCTGTCCTTCGACCTCCTCCTCGGTGACGTACGGTCGCTGAAGGAGAAGCGCTCCGTCGTCCGCCCGATCGTCGCCGAGCTGGCCCGCAAGTACGCGGTCAGTGTGGCGGAGGTCGGCGATCAGGACCTTCACCGCAGGGCCCGGGTAGGGCTTGCGGTGGTCTCGGGCGACACGGGCCACCTCACCGACGTACTGGACCGCTGCGAGCGCCTCGTCGCCGCGCGGCCGGAGGTGGAGCTGCTGTCCGTGAGACGGCGGATCCACGGCGACGACGACTGATGACTGAACCGAAGAAGAAAGAAGTAGGCGCATGACCGACAACGCGCGGGCGCGCAAGCTGGCCGACCGCATCCGGGAGATTGTCGCGGAGACGCTCCAGCGCCGGATCAAGGACCCGCGGCTCGGCTATGTGACCATCACCGACACCCGTGTCACCGGCGACCTCCGGGAAGCCACCGTGTTCTACACGGTCTACGGCGACGACGAGGAGCGCGCCGCGTCCGCGGCCGCCCTGGAGAGCGCCAAGGGCATCCTGCGCTCCACGGTCGGCCGGGAGACCGGTGTGCGCTTCACCCCGACCCTGACCTTCGTCCCGGACGCGCTGCCCGACAACGCCCGGACGATCGACGACCTGCTCGCCAAGGCCAAGGCCAAGGACGAGGAGGTCCGTGAGGTCTCCTCGGGCAAGACGTACGCCGGTGAAGCGGACCCGTACCGCAAGCCGGGCGAGGGCGAGGACGAGGGCGCAGCGTCCGAATGAAGCAGAAGGCACCAGCTCCCCCGGACGGCCTGGTCATCGTCGACAAGCCGGCCGGCTTCACCTCGCACGACGTCGTCGCCAAGATGCGCGGTATCGCGCGGACCCGGCGGGTCGGCCACGCGGGGACGCTCGACCCGATGGCGACGGGTGTGCTCGTCCTCGGCATCGAGCGGGCGACCAAGCTCCTCGGTCACCTCGCGCTGACCGAGAAGGAGTACGTCGCGACGATCCGCCTCGGGCAGAACACCGTCACGGACGACGCGGAGGGCGAGATCACGTCCTCCGCCGACGCCTCGGCGGTCACCCGTGAGGCGATCGACGCGGCGGTCGCCAAGCTCACCGGCGCGATCATGCAGGTGCCGTCGAAGGTCAGCGCGATCAAGATCGACGGCAAGCGGTCGTACAAGCGCGCCCGGGAGGGCGAGGACTTCGAGATCCCGGCCCGCCCGGTGACCGTCTCCACCTTCGCCGTGCACGCGGTGCACCCGGCGGAGGCGGCGGACGGCACGCCGGTGCAGGACCTGCTGGTCTCCGTCGTCTGCTCGTCCGGTACGTACGTCCGTGCCCTCGCCCGCGACCTGGGCGCGGACACCGGTGTCGGCGGCCACCTCACGGCGCTGCGGCGCACCCGCGTCGGCCCGTACGGGCTGGGCGACGCCCGCACGCTGGACCAGCTTCAGGAGAAGCTGGACATCATGCCCGTCGCCGAGGCGGCGGAGGCGGCCTTCCAGCGCTGGGACGTCAATGAGGAGCAGGCGCGCCTGCTCGGCAACGGCGTCCGGATAAAGGTCCCGCTCTTCGAGACCACGGGTCCGATCGCGGTCTTCGGGCCGGACGGGCGCTTCCTGGTGCTCGTGGAGAACCAGGGCGGCAAGGCGAAGAGCCTGGCCGTCTTCGGCTGAGCCCCGGCCCCGAGGGGCCCGTGGGCCCAGCCTCGGGTCATGAACCCGTAGGACGGGCGCGGCCCGGGAGCACCCGAGAACACCGTGGGGCGGGAGTGCGTCGCAAGACACGCTCCCGCCCCACGATCCCCCTCCCTTTAGCTCTCTATCCATCCCGCACTGAGGATTCACCCCATTGGGCAGGCGCTCGGAGTGAAAAGAGGGGGTGGAAGGGGGCGCGTTCCTGGTGCGATCTGTCCTGCCGATCATCCTCTGCCTACCGTCGCAGTAAGTGCACGGCGGGGAGGTTCGGCGGATGAGCGGTCGACGGACCGATGTGGACGAGAATTTGGTGCGCATCAGAGACCTCGCCGGGCGGCCGCGCGGGACGGGATTCCTCGCGGACGACCGCGGCACCATGATCACCAGTCATGAGGCGGTCGACGGCCTCGCCCGGCTCGTCCTGCTCGCGCCCGGCGACCGCACCTGCCTCGTCGGCGCCGAAGCGGTCACCCCCCTGCCCGGCTGCGATCTCGCGCTGGTGCGCACCGAGGGGCTCGGCGTGCAGCCGCTGCCCGTCGCGGCCATCGAATGCGTCGAGGAGGGCGCGGACGTCCGGCTGCGGGCCGGCCGCTGGCAGGACGCCCGGATCGTCGGCGAGGCCCTGGTGACCTACACCGCCACCGACCGCTTCCATCTGCTCGACGCGGCCGTGGAGCTCTCCGTCGGCGAGCGCGACGGTCTGCGGCTCGGCGAGGAGGCCACGGGCGGGCCCGTGCTCGACGCCCGCACCGGCACCGTCGTCGCCGTCCTCGGTACCGCGCTGCACGCCGAACGCCGCTCCGGCGGCTTCGCGATCCCGCTGCGCGCCGCCGCCGAGGCGTCCCCCGACGGCCCCCTCGCCGTCCTGCTGGAGCGCAACGGCGCCACCGTCCCCGCCTACGGCCCCGACCTCAACCTCGCCGGCGCCCTCCAGCTCACGGCGACGTCGCTCGGCCCGGTCACCACCTCGCGGCTCTGGCGCGACCCCGTGGACCGGCCCGAGATCGCCAGGGAGCTCGCCCGCTTCCTGGACACCGGCCACGGCCGACCCGAGGAGGAACACACCGGACCGGCCGGCCTGTCCGCCGGCCGCCCGGCGGACCCCGGCGACGGATGGCCGGGCCCCGCCGCGGCGGACCTCGACGGCGAGCCGCCCGTCCCCGAGGACCCCGATGCCGCCCGGCCCCGGGTGCTCGGGCTCGTCGGCGGCCCCGGCACGGGCCGGACGACCGAGCTCGGCGCGCTCGCCTCCCGGCGCACCCGGGGAATGGAGCCCGCGCCCACGATCTGGCTGCGGGGCGCCGACCTCCAGGACGGCGACGGCAGCGTACGCGACGCCGTCGAACGGTCCCTGGAGACGGCCGGCCGCATCGTGACCGCCTCGGCCGGCGCGACGGGCACGGTCGGCGATCCGGCCGAGGCCACCCCCGAGTCCCTCGCGGCCCTGTCCCACCGGGTGGGCCGCCCCCTGCTCGTCATCCTCGACGGCCCCGAGGAAGTGCCCCCCGTCCTCGCCCACGCGATGCCCGCCTGGACGGCCGCGACCGCCGAGTGGCTGGAGGAGACGGCGACCCGGCTCGTCATCGCCTGCCGGCCGGAGCACTGGGAGACCGCCGGCGCCCTCTTCCCGCCGTCCGTCCTCCATCTGCCGTCCGACACCACCACCCAGCGCGGCCTGCCGCCCTGTGTGCGCCTCACCGACCTCACCCCCTGCCAGGCCGCCGCGGCCCGCTCCTCCTACGCCGTCCCCGTGGAGGCGATCCAGGAGGCGGACGCCGCCCACCCGCTCGCCCTGCGCCTGCTCGCCGAGGTCCGCGCCGCCCTGCCCTGCGGCATGGAGCAGGCCGGGGCCGGCCGGGACGACGGCGCCCGGCCCCCGGACCGCTGGGACGTCTTCTCCGCCTACCTCGACCTGATCTGCCTGCGCATCGCCGTCCGGCTCTCCGCCGACCGCAGGCCGCCCCTGCGCGGCACCGCCGTGCGCCGGCTCGCCGCCCGCGTGGCCGGCCAGGTGCACGAGGCCGCCCGGCGCTGCCTGGGCCCGGGCCAGGGGGAGCTGGACCGCGAGGCGTTCGAGGAGCTGTTCCCCTGGCGCAACGGCTGGGCCTCCGCGATCCTCACGGAGGGCCTCCTCGTCCCAGCCGGCACCGGCTACCGCTTCGCGCACGAGGAGTTCGCCGACTGGCTGCAGGGCGCGCACCTCGACCTCGACGCCGCGCTGCACGCCCTGGTCCACCGCTGGTACGAACCGCAGAGCCCGCCCACCGACACGGAGCCCCGCCTGCCGTCCCGGCCGGGCGCCGGGCCCGCGCCCGAAGGACACGTCCCCCCGCCGCCCGGCTCCAGCAGGCCCCCGAAGACGGCCGCCGCCCGCCGCCGCAACCGCGGCGCCGCGCGCGGCAAGGCACGGCCCAAGCCGGTGCCCGTGCCCCGCCACCGCATCGGCCCGGTCCTCCAGGCGCTGCTCCTCCTCGGCCGCCGCTCCGGTCCCGCCGCGCTGTGCGCCCGGCTCGACGGCCTCGTCCACGCCGCCGAGGCCCTCTCCCTGGCCCCCCGGCAGCCCGCCGAGAACGCCGACGAGCCGGGCCCTGTCCTCCCCGATCCCGCCTGGTGGGCCGCGCACCTGCTCGGCGAGACCCTCCTGCGCGTCCCGGACGCCACCCCCTACCTCGGCCCGCTGCGGCTGCTCGCCGAGCGCCTGACCACCCGCTCCCTCGACATCGGCGGCTTCCACAGCGACCCCGGCGGGCCCCTGGGCGGCCTCGCCGAATTCGGGCCCTGGTTCTGGCTCCGGCTGCCCCTCGGCCTCGCCGACCGCCTCGACCTGCTGCGGACGCTCGTCCCCGCGGACGGCCCGCCGCCCGGAGCGGCCCAGACCCAGCAGCCCGAGCCGTACACCCCGGCGATCCCGCCGCAGAGCGACCGCTTCCTGCCCACGGTGGCGACCGTGCTCGCGGAGGACCCCTGCGCCGCGCAGGCCCTGCTGTGCCGCTGGTTCACCGACGAGCGCCCCCTCCAGGGCCCGCCCTACGGCGACCGCGTGCGCCCGACCGTCTCGACCGCCGCCCAGGTCCTCCTCCACACCCACCGCCACCACGCCGTCGACGACCTCGCCGAGGCCCTCGTGGACGCGGGCCATCCGCGCGCCGACGAACTGCTGGTCGCCCTCGCCGAGGACGAGCCCTCGGCCGTCTGCCGGGCCGTGGACCGCTGGGCGCACGACGACCGCATCGAGCGCCACGTCGCCGCCGCCGCGTACGCCCTCAAGGCCGCACCCCACGTCACCACCGACGCCGACCGCGAGCTGCTGCGCTATTCCGCGCTGGCCCTCCTCGCCCGCCCCGCCGAGGGCACCCTGCACGGCACCGCGCTCTCCCTCCTCGTACGCGACACCGAGACCCGCGGCAAATACCTCCCGCAGGCTCTCGTCCGCTTCGCCGCCGGCGACCCGCACCTGCCGGCCGAGGCCCTCGCCGCCGCCCTGACCACCCACCCCGAGCCCGTGCTCGCGGTCTTCCGGGCCCGGCTGTACGAGCCGGGGGACGGGCCCGGCGAGGTGCTGGGCGCCCTCGCCGGGGTCGGCACCCCGGCCCTCGCCCGCCGCGCCGCCGCGCTCGTACAGGAACACGTCGAGCACCGCCCCGAGGGCGCCGCCCACGCGGCGGCCTTCGTGGACCGGCGCCTCGAAGCGGGCCCCGCCGCCCGGTCGGTCCTCTTCCCGCTCGTCGTGCAGCTGCTGGGCAACCGCTCCGCCCACGTCCGCCGCGCCCTCGCGCCGGTGCTGGCCGACCCCGGCACACAGGTGTCGCGGCCCCTGCGGCAGGAGCTGCTGGAGGTGCTCCTGGAGCGCGAGCAGTACGGGCCGTTCGAGCGGGACATCACCGTCCTCGACGCCCTGCTGCGCGCGGTGGCCGCGGGCTCCGGGGTGCGCGCCGAGGCCCGTACGCGCGACCTCGTGCACCGCATCGGCCTGCTGATGGCCCGTACCGCCGAGGGCGCGGCGTGTTTCGACCGGCGGCTGACCCAGCTGGCCCGCGAGGTCCCGGTGTTCGGCGCCCAGGTGCGCGGCTGGCTGCGGTCCGCGCCCGCGCAGTGGGCGGTCGTGGTCGGCCCCCGGGCGCGGATCAGGCTGACCTCGGAAAGAGATGACGAAGACCTGACAGTCAGTGGACCGGCCGATGCCGACCGCCGCGAACCGGCATGGCACTCTTAGACCTGCGTAATCAACAGACAAAAGTTCGAGTTCGGGCGAGGAGCGGGCACAGTGCAGCGCTGGCGTGGCTTGGAGGACATCCCCCAGGACTGGGGGCGCAGCGTCGTCACCATCGGCTCGTACGACGGGGTGCACCGGGGGCACCAGCTGATCATCGGCCGCGCGGTGGAGCGGGCGCGGGAGCTCGGCGTGCCCGCGGTCGTCGTGACCTTCGACCCGCACCCCAGCGAGGTCGTCCGGCCGGGCAGCCACCCGCCGCTGCTCGCGCCGCACCACCGGCGTGCGGAGCTGATGGCGGAGCTGGGCGTGGACGCGGTGCTGATCCTGCCGTTCACGGCGGAGTTCTCGAAGCTCTCGCCCGCCGACTTCGTGGTGAAGGTGCTCGTCGACAAGCTGCACGCCAAGCTCGTCGTGGAGGGCCCGAACTTCCGCTTCGGCCACCGCGCGGCCGGCGACGTCGCCTTCCTGGAGGAGCTCGGCGCCACCTACGACTACGACGTCGAGGTCATCGACCTGTATGTGACCGGTGAGGCGGGCGGTGGACTGCCGTTCTCCTCGACCCTGACCCGGCGCCTGGTCGCCGAGGGCGACGTCGCGGGCGCCATGGAGATCCTCGGCCGCCCGCACCGCGTCGAGGGCGTCGTCGTCCACGGCGCGCAGCGCGGCCGCGAGCTGGGCTATCCGACCGCCAACGTCGAGACCCTGCCGCACACCGCGATCCCGGCGGACGGGGTCTACGCGGGCTGGCTGGTCGTCGGCGAGGAGACGATGCCGGCGGCGATCTCGGTCGGCACGAACGTCCAGTTCGACGCGACCGAGCGGACCGTCGAGGCGTACGCGATCGACCGCACCGACCTCGATCTGTACGGGCTCCACGTGGCCGTGGACTTCCTCGCCTATCTGCGCGGCATGGAGAAGTTCGACTCCATCGAGGCGCTGCTGCTGTGCATGGCGGGCGATGTGAAGCGGGCGCGCGACCTGGTGGCGGCGCACGCGGGGGACGCGGTCGCGCGATAGCACGTTTTCGGTACAGGAAGGGCCCCGGGCGCGACTGCCGCCCGGGGCCCTTCCTGTTGTCGCCTACTGCTGGGGGTAGCCGTAACCGCCGCCGTGGGGCGGCTGGGGCTGCTGCTGCCAGCCATTCTGCGGCGGGTAGGGGCCCGGCTGGGGCTGACCACCGGCGTACGGGTCGTACGGCTGCGGCTGGTACGGGCCCGGGGCGGCCGCCTGCGGGGGCTGCTGGCCGGGAGCGTACGCGCCCGGTACCGGCGGGGCCTGGTGCGCGGGCGGGTTGTCACCGGTCCACAGTCCGCGCTGCTGCTGGGCGCGGGTGAAGTCCTCCGCGACCAGGGCGGACAGATGGAAGTACGCCTCGCGGGTCTTCGGCCGCATCATCTCCAGGTCGACCTCCGCACCCGTCGCCAGGTGCTCGTCGAACGGCACGACGACGACACCCCGGCAGCGGGTCTCGAAGTGCGAGACGATGTCCTCCACCTTGATCATCTTGCCGGTCTCGCGGACACCCGAGATGACGGTGACGCTGCGCGCGACGAGGTCGGCGTAGCCGTGCGCGTGCAGCCAGTCCAGGGTGGTGCTGGCGCTGCTCGCGCCGTCCACGGACGGCGTCGAGACGATGATCAACTGGTCGGCGAGGTCGAGGACGCCGCGCATCGCGCTGTAGAGGAGGCCGGTGCCCGAGTCCGTGAGGATGATCGGGTACTGCTTGCCCAGCAGGTCTATCGCGCGGCGGTAGTCCTCGTCGTTGAAGGTCGTCGAGACGGCCGGGTCCACGTCGTTGGCGATGATCTCCAGACCGGAGGGCGCCTGCGAGGTGTAGCGGCGGATGTCCATGTAGCTGTGCAGGCTCGGGATCGCCGAGACCAGGTCGCGGATCGTCGCGCCCGTCTCGCGGCGGACCCGGCGGCCGAGCGTGCCCGCGTCCGGGTTGGCGTCGATGGCCAGGATCTTGTCCTGGCGCTCGCTGGCGAGCGTCGCGCCCAGAGCCGTGGTCGTGGTCGTCTTGCCGACGCCGCCCTTGAGGCTGATGACGGCGATGCGGTAGCAGGAGAGGACGGGCGTGCGGATCAGCTCCAGCTTGCGCCGGCGCTCGGCCTCCTCCTTCTTGCCGCCGAACTTGAACCGGGGGCCGACGGGCTGCTTCTTCGGCTTCGGCTTGTTCCGCAGCAGCCGCTCCGACGACAGCTCCATGGACGCCGTGAAGCCGAGCGGCGCGCCGTGCACGGAGCGCTGCCGCTGCTCGGGCGACACGGTGGGCCAGCCGCCGCTCCGCGGGTCGACGGGGGGCGCGGCTTCGGCGTAGGGGTCCGGGTACGAGGGCGCTTGCGGGGCCGCTTGCGGGGCCGCTTGCGGGGTTGCCTGCGGGGCCGCCTGCGGCTGGGCTTCGGCTCGCGGTGCTTCGGCGTGTGGTGTTTCGGCACGCGGAGTTTCGGCGAGCGGGGGGAGGGCCTGCGGGGCGGGCGCGGGTGCTCCGTGCGGTGCCGCGTGTGCGTCGGGGTTGCCGTAGCCGGGCGGCGGGGCGGGGGTGCCCTGCGTCTCGGGCCGCGGCTGCTGCCCGTAATCCCCCTGTGGCGCGAAGCCGTTGAGGGCGGGGGGCAGGGGCGGCGGTGCCGTGTGCCCGTCCGGGCGGGGGTAGCCGTAGCCGCTGGGGGCCGGGTTGTTGTGCGGGGCGGGGGCGTTCTGCGGTGCCGGAGTGGGCTGGGCGGCGGCGGTCGGCTGTGCGTCGCCGGAGGGTTGGGCCTCCGGGTGCGGCCGGCCGTAATCGGCTGCGGCTACGGGCGCGTACGGGGCTGGAGCCGCGGGCTGGGCGGCGTGGGGAGCTTGGGAGTTGGGGTCGGCGTGCGGCTGGCCGTAGCTCTCGTGGGGTGCCGGTGCGTTCTGGGGGGTCGGGGCGCCGTGCAAGTCGGGGACCGGGTGGGCGGGTTCACCGCTGTGGTGGGGCGCGGCCGGGGGCGCCTCCGGTGCGGGGGCTCCTTGCAGGTCGGGACGGGGGTAGCCGTAACCGCCCTCCGAGGTGCTCGACGCTTCGGGGCGCGGGTAGCCGTAGCCGTCGCGGGGGGCCGCAGCCGTAGCCGAGGTGCCCTGTGGTGCGGGGGCGCTGCCCTGGGCGTCGGCGTGCGGCCGACCGTGAGCGTCGCGGGGCGCGCTCACCGGGGCCTGCGGGGTTGTGGCGTCCTGTGGGGCGGGGGTTGTGTGTGCTTCGCCGTGGGGCTGGGCGTAGGCGTTGTGCGGTGCGTCTGCTGGGGCCTGCGGGGCCGGAGTTGCGTGTGCTTCGCCGTGCGGCTGGGCGTGGGTGTCGTGCGGTGCGTGTGCCGGGGGCTCCGAGGTTGCGGTGTCCTGGCGTGCAGGAGTGCCGTGCGCTTCGGGCTGCGGCTGGGCGTAGGCGTCGTGGGCCACGTCCACCGGAGCCTGTGAGGCGTCGGCGTTCGGCGGAGTGGAGGATTCCTGCGCTTCGGAGTCCGGCTGACCGTAGGCGTCGCCAGGCGCGTGCGCCGGGGCCTCCGGGGTGTGGGGCTCCTGCGGCTCCGGGCGCGGGTAGCCGTAGCCGTCCGCCGAAGTGGTGTCCGACGGCGGTACGTCCCGCGGCGCGGGCGTTCCCTCGGCCACCGGTGCGGACCGGTCGGCTTCGCCGGTGCCCTGCGGCGCGGCAGCGTCCCGCGACTCGGGCCGGGGCTGCTCCGCCGCGCTGTGCGGGGGCGTCGAGGGAACCTCGGGCACCTGGGCATCCTGCGAGGAGGGGGCTCCCCGCAACTCCGGTCCGGAGAACCCGGACTCGCCGGGCGCCGACGCTTCGGGGCGGGCGAGGTCGTACCCGTCGCGGGGGGCCGGTACGGATGCGTCCGGGGCCGCGGTGTCCTGCGGTGCTGCTGTGTCCTGTGCGTCGAAGCCGGGACGGTCGTAGCCGTCACGCGGTGTCGGCACGGGCGTGTTCGGGGTCGCCGCGTCCTCCCGGGCGGCGAAGCCGAGCGTGTCGAGGCGCGGCTGGTCGTGCCCGTCGCTCGGAGCCTTCGCGGCCGCGTCCTGGCGTGCGGGACCCTCCCGCTCAGGGCCCGGCGCGGGCGCACCCTGCAGGTCGGGGCCGGGGTAGCCGTAACCGCCCTGCGGTGCCGGTGCGGTGTCGGCCGAGCCCGCCGCAGGCGTGGCCGCCGGCTGGAAGTCCGGCGGAAGCGGCGGCAGCCCGACGGGCGGCGCCGGGGGATTCCAGCTCGCGGCCTCGGGCCGGTCGTCGCCGCGAGCGGCACCGCCGGTGGAGGAACCCGCCTCAGCCGAATCCTCACCCCGCACCGACGCCGCGAAGGCACCCCGCTCCTCGCCGCGCGAAGCGACCGGCGGGGCGGGAACCGGCAAGGGTTCACCCGAAGGCGGGGGAGGGAACACCGGATCCACCGCACCCTGCGCGCCGCCACCCCCCGAGCCCGCCGCGGGCGCCGCCGCGTTCTGCGTGTACCAGGCAGGCGGGGTGTAGTCGATCGTGAACTCGCCCGTCTGCTCGGGCTCGCTCTCGTGGCCCGCGTCGGACCGGTCCTCGCCGGCTGTGGTCCCGCCCGCGCGGATCTCGTCCCGATCGCTGCTCACATTGCCTCCTGCTGGTGTGGTCTAGCGCCCATGATGTGCCTGTCGGGCCCGACCGTTCCCGTCGTCCGACCGCCCGGGGTTCCCCCATGTGTGCGACGGGAGAGGCCCGGCATGGGTTCTCCAGTACGTACACCCACCAAGACTAATCGTCATACGCATCGCCGCGGCAGGCCCGCCCCTGCCCCACCGGCCGTGCCCACCGCCACCTGCGGTCATCCGCTCCCGCAACCGCCCGGAGACGGCCGGGAAATGCCCGGTGATCGGCCGCGCATCCGCCCTGGAGCGATGTCGGAGGGGACGGGCGAGGGTTCCCGCGTGAGTGCTGTAACAACGCGAGATTTGCGCCTGATTCACTCCATTCCGGTGGAATTCACTGAGCTGGACCGTCGGATCAGGGGAGGGATGGGGCGGTGGTCCCGCACCCCCCGCACCCTCCCGGCATCCAACAGGTACGCGCTGATGGCCCGGCAGCGCCGCCCGAAGACGGCGCCGTCGCACCGGCACAGGTGCGCGCCCCTGTGGACCGGTCGCGGGCCGGTCGTGGGTCGAGGTACGCCGGGGCCGGGGCCGGGGTCGAGGTCGGGCGGGGCCGGGGCCGGGGCCGGGGCAAGCGGTGTTGTGGCCGGCCGTGGGTCAGTCCATCCGGCGCGCGGCGCCCAGCAGTCCCGTCTCGGGCTCGGTCGGCCGCGTGTCGACATACATCCGCGACCGGCCGGCACACCAGAGCGTGAGGCCGTCCCGCAGCGTGGGCAGCGCCTCGACATCGGCCTCCGGCAGGCCCAGGAGCCGGCCGAGCTGCCCCGCCTCGTCGGGGGAGACGCGCTGGATGCCCACCAGGTCCGCACCGCGCATCAGCCGTGGTGCGTCGGGGCTCAGATAGGGGAGCAGGGTCAGCACGGGCTGCCAGGGCGCCGCGACGACCCGCCCGCGCGGGGGACGCGAGCCGCAGTCGCGGACGACGAGCACGGGGCTGTGCACCGACGGCCCCTGCGGCGGCACCCGTCCGACGTCGTGCAGCGTCACGCACTGCTGCCCGCTGTTGGCGGCCTGGGACAGCGGCGTCCACAGCTGCCGGCGACCCGTCTCGACGGCGACACGGGCGCCCGTGCCGACCGTGCGCAAGGCGATGACCTGCGCCGTCCACGCGCCGCCGACGAGGACGGCGTCGAAGGGCGTGGGGCGGGCGAGGCCGAGGACGGCGGGGGCCTCCCGCGGGTCGGTGCCGATGACGACCCCGTCGTCACCGACCGGCAGGGCCAGCGCCTCGAACTGCTCGTGCGACAGCTCGTGCCGCACCCGGCGGGGCCCGAGCAGGCCGAGGCCGAAGCGTGGCCGTACGGAGGCGTTCGTCGGCGGGGCGGCGGTCATCAGCGGGTCCCTCCCAGCGGCAGCGTCGCCAGGACGCCGGGCACCTGTTCGTGGTCGAGGCGCACCAGCCCGGCCCGCACGGCACGGGCCGCGCGCTCCAGCTCGCGGCCCGTGGCGCCCAGTTCGTCGGAGCTGCGGCCGGTCACCCGGACGTGCGCCGTCATCGTCGGAGCGTGCCGCCCGTCGCGCGTACCGCCGCGCCCGAGCGTCAGGCTCAGCGTCGTCGACAGCGCGGGCAGCGAGGTCAGCAGTGCGGCCAGCTGCGGCAGGGGAGTGGCCCCCGGGCCCAGCTGGGGCCAGCGCGCCACCCAGTACGTGGCGTGCCACCGGTCGTCGCACCGCCAGGCCCGGGCGCTCTCCACCGTCCGCCGTACGGGCGCGTTCGCCCGGCCCGCCTGGGCCGAGGCCACCGGATTGACGTTCGCGGCCGTCGATATCGCGGCCGCGAGGCCCTCCTCGGACAACGGCTCCGCCCGGAACCCGGCCCCCTGCAACCGGCTCACCAGCTGGTCCGCCGCCCGCAGCACACAGCGCCGCGCGCCTTCCGCGCCACCGCCCCGCGCCTCGACGGCCTCCGGGCACAGCTCGGGGTCGAGCTTGAGCGCCACCCACGTCATCCGCACGGCCGGCGACCCTGCCTCGGCCTGCAACGGCCCGTAGTTCCGGGCGGCCAACGCGTCGGCGGGCAGATGCGGCGCGGGCGCGGGCAGCGTGCTCTGCACGACCTGCACGGACTCCAGCCGGATGCCGTCGACGTCCATCGCGTCCCGCAGCAGCGCGAGCGGCAGGGCCTTCTCGACCCGCAGCGGCCGCAGCGGCGCGTCCACGATGTCGACGCGCAGCACGGCCGTCACGAACGTCCCGTCCCCGACCAGACCGATCTCACGCCGCTCCCGATCGGTGAAGGAACTCGTCCGCAGCGCCGGCTCGCACTCCACGACCGGAGCGACACCCGGATCCGTCCCGACAGCCGCCGGCGCCGCGCGTCGCACACGCCGCCGCAGCCCCACTGCCGCCACCAGCCACTCCGCGATCGGCCGCTGCCCCCGGTGGACCACCGCGAGCAGCACCAGCACCGCGGCCACCACCGCGGCAGGAGCCAGCAGCAACGGATGGACGACCCACGCCACCAGCACGACGGCGGCCGCCACCTCGATCAGCACCATCTGCTGCAACCGCACCGGCCCGACGCTCCCGGGCCGTGCGGCGGCCCGTGGCGCGACCGCGCCCGTCCCGGGGGCAGTGGCCCCCGGAGCCCGTACGCGCGTTGCGGCACCCATGCCCGTCACAGTCCCCTCGCCGTCGCCGAACCCGTCGGCGTCTCTCGTGCCAAAGTCCCGGATCGGCGCCTCCCCTGACGAGGGCACTGATCCCTACCGGCATAGTAGGGGGCCGGTACGACAACCGGACCGAGGGCAGCGCCTGTCAACCGACGCCGACGACTGGGGAGAAGCGGCTACACATGGCATCACGGCGGGATGAGCTCAATGCTTACACCTTCGCGAGGAAGCGCACGATCGCCGCCTTCCTCCAACCCTCGCCCAGCGGCACGGAGGAAGGCGCCCCGCGCCCCCTGCGCACGGTCCTGCCCGGCATCGTCGTCGGAGCGGTGCTGGTCGCCGGATTCGGCGCCTGGGGCATGTTCAAACCGACCGCGCCCAAGGGCTGGGACGACGTCGCCGCACACGTCATCGTCGGCAGCGACTCCACCACCCGCTATGTCGTCCTGGTGACGGACGGCAAGAAGCAGCTGCACCCGGTGCTCAACTTCGCCTCCGCCAAGCTGCTCCTCACCGACAAGTCCACGGTCATCAAGGTGAAGGAGTCCGAGCTCGACAACGGCCACATCCCGCGTGGCCCGACCGTCGGCATCCCGTACGCGCCCGACCGCATGCCCGGCGCCGACGAGGCCGGCAAGCAGAAGCAGTGGGCCGTGTGCGAACAGCCCGGCCCCAACGGCAAGACCACCCAGAAGGCGGTCTTCCTCTTCGCGGGCCGCGACCCGAAGCTCAAGAAGCTGACCGGACCGCAGCGCCTGCGCGGCAACCAGGCCTTGTACGTACAGGGCCCGGACGACGCCCGCTACCTCATCGACCCCCAGGGCACCAAGTACCTGCTCGGCGGCTCCGACTGGAAGTCGGCGGACCCCTCCGACCACAATCTGCTGCTCCGCTCCCTCTTCGACGACGGCGCCCAGCCGCAGCGCGTCACCAAGGACTGGCTGGACACCTTCAACGAGGGCGCCCCCATCGTCTTCCCTGAGCTCCGCGGGGACATCGGCGCGGACGCGGGCGTGGGCACGCTGCCGGCCAAGGCCAACAAGGTCGGCACGGTCCTCGAAGCCCCGACCGGCACCGGCACCCAGAACTACGTCGTGCTCCCCGGCCAGGTCCGGCGCGTCTCCGAGTTCGTCGCCAAACTGCTCCTCAACAGCAGAAAACTGGCCTCGCTCGGCCAGGCGGGCGCCCCCCAGCGCGTCAGCGCCGCCGCCTTCACCCCCGCCGACGAGGAGTTCTACGGGCAGTACCGCTGGCCCTCGCGGGTGCCCCGGCAGGCCAACTCCCTCAAGGCGACGACGACCGCCCCCGCCAACGACACCGTGTGCAGCGTCTTCACCGGCCTGTCCGCGGGCGGCACCCCCGAACTGGCCACCTGGACCGGCACCGACTACCCGGCCACCATTCCCGACGGCGCCACCAGCGCGTACGTCACCCCCGGCTCCGGCCTCCTCTACCGCCAGGTCACCGGCCGTCAGACCAACAGTGGCGCGGTCTTCCTCGTCACCGACACCGGGCTGCGCTACGCGGTCCAGTCCAACAACGACAGCGCCAAGGGCAAGTCGAAGATCGGCGAGAGCCCCGCCCCGTCGGCGGGTACGGCCGACACGCCCGCGACCGCGCCGCCCGCGCCGCCCGAGGCCGACATGGCCCGCACCAGGCTCGGCTACCGGAACGTGGATCCCGTCCCCGTACCGGCCAACTGGTCGCAGTTCCTGCCGACCGGCCCGCGACTGGACGCCAACAGCGCCCGGCAGCCGCAGGGATCGTGAGGCGCCCGATGCCCCGAATCACGAAACTCGTCACGCTGACCTTGGCCACGACCCTGCTGGCAGCCGTTTCGGCGGGTCCCGCCGCGGCCTCACCGGACCCGGCACCCATGGCCCTGAACGGCAGCGGTGAGTGCACGTACCCGGCCAAGGCCATCAAGGGCACGCCGTGGTCCCTCCAGCGCGTACTCCTCGACCGGCTCTGGCAGGACACCAAGGGTCGCGACAGCGAGGGCCGCCCGGTCCGGGTCGCCGTCATCGACACCGGCGTCGACATCAGGAACCCGCAGCTCAGGGACGCCGTCGACACGAAGAGCGGGGCAGACCTGCTGACCGGGATGGCGGACACCGCCAAGGACGGCTCAGGGCTGCGAGCCGCCGCCAAGGACGCCCCCCAGCCCGGCCCGACGGCCGGTCCGTCGGCGGGGACGAAGACCCCGGACAAGGGCGGCAAGACGACGGACAAGCCCAAGGACGGGTCCAAGACCGGATCGACGCCCAGTCCGTCCGCCTCGAAGCCGGACAAGGCAGCGGAAAAGGCCGAGGCGGAGAAGAAGGAACGGGAGAAGAAGGAAAGAGAAGAGAAGGAGAAGGCTGAAAAGGAGGAGAAGGAGCGGGCCGAGAAGGAGAAGGCGGAGAAGGAAAGGCGCGAGAAGGCCGATCCGACCAAGGACGAGGTCGGTCACGGCACGAAGGTCGCCGGAATCATCGCCGCCCGCCCGTCGCCGGGCAGTGGATTCGTGGGCATCGCCCCGGAGTCGGTCATCATCCCGATCAAACAGAACGACGAGAAGGGCACCGGTACGTCCCGGACCCTGGCCCAGGGCATCAACCTGGCCGTCGCAGCCGGCGCACGCGTCATCAACATCTCCCAGGACACCTCAAAAGCCCTCCTCCCCGACTCGGACCTGGAACTCGCCGTCAAGGACGCCCTGTCCCAGGACGTCGTCGTGGTCGCCTCGGCGGGCAACGACGGCCTCGACGGAAACGTCAAGGAGACCTACCCCGCCGCGTACAAGGGCGTCCTCGCCGTAGGCGCCTCCGACCGCAACAACGAACGCGCCGTCTTCTCCCAGCCCGGCGAATTCATCGGCGTCGCCGCGCCCGGCGTGGAAATGGTCTCCACCGTCCCCTTCGGGGGCCAGTGCGTCGACAACGGCACCAGCTTCTCCGCCCCGTACGTCGCCGGAGTCGCCGCCCTCATCCGCGCCAAGCACCCCGACTGGAAACAGCACCAGGTCGTCGCCCAGATCGAGCAGACCGCCGAACGCGCCACCAACGACCACGACCGCTACATCGGCTGGGGCGTGGTCGACCCGGTCCGCGCCCTCACGGAGGACACCCACCCCATCGACCGCGTCACCATCGACAAGTCCCGCACCCGTAACGTCCGAGCCCCCGCCCCCGCCCCTCTGGCAGCAGGCGAAACCCCCCAACAACGCAAGGAGCGCCTCGCCACCTACGTACTGGGCGGCGCGGCGGTCCTGGTGGCGGCGATCGCGGGGGTGGCTTTGGTGGGCCGGGAACGAAGCCGTCGCATGTCGCTCCGCGCGCGATCCTGAGCGTGTGGGGGGCATCAAGCGTCCTTGATGGACTATGCAGTTGGGCTGTGAGCCGCGAGTGACTAGAGTGGTGCAGTGCATCGCTGACGCCATAGGGGGAGGGCAGGGTGCAGCAAAGAGATTCGAGCGATCCGACCCAGAGGCCGTTCGGCAGCGGCAATCTGGCGAAGGAAGCCGAGACGCTGGGCAAGTTCAAGGGGCGAATCGACAAGGTCCTGTCCGATCTGGAGAATTCGCCCGCGTCGAAAACGGCTATTGGTCACCAGACGGTCTCCAAGGACGCCTACGGAACCGGTTTCGCATCCGCCGAGGATCTGGCCGGCGCCTATGACAAAGTTCATGACCGGCTGAAAGCGCTTTCCCAGTCCTTGGGCGACCAGATCGAGGCGATGGGGATCGCCGCTCTGGTGGCCGAGCGCGGATACGGCGGAGTGGACGCCGAGTACGCCGAACGGCTGCGAGCGATCGCCGAACGCGCGCGGAAGGGTCTTCACGATCCGGCCGCTGGACAGCATCCCGCGTCGAAGGGCGAGCCGAAGCCGCAGCGAAGCGGCGCCGCCGACATCGGATCCGAGACCGCGTAGGGGAGGACGAGCGGGGTGGGTAAGGACAAGTTCGAGCACGCGAGCCACTACGAGCTGTACGCCATGGTGGCGGGCGGCAAGCCGAAGCAGATGATCGACGCGGGCGCGGCACTGACGAAGGCATTCGGTGACCTCGGTGACCTCGGCGAGGAGATCAAGGCGCACGCGGCCCGTGTGAAATGGGAGGGCGAAGGAGGCGACGCCTTCCGGAAATGGGCCGAGGAGCTGAGCAACCAGACGTGCAGGCTCGCCAACTACACCGCGGTCGTCGGCGTCTATATGGGCCTTGCCGGCCAAGGGCTGGCTGAAGTCAAGGCAGCAATGCCGGCGCCCGAGCAGTGCTTCGTGGACCCGGAAAAAGAAAAGGCCCGGCTGAAGAACGCGGAAGCAAACCGCCAGGAGGCCATCAACCAGATGGTCCGGCTGGACTCGTACTACACGACCGTGAAGCAGAGCCTGGCGGCCATGAAGGACGTGGAGCCGAAGTTTCCGGCGCTGCCTGGAGGACTCTTTCCACCAGTCGTCGGATATGAGCGGCCCGACGGGAACTCTTCGGTGGCTGGAGGATCTGCGGGAAGCGGGAATGAAACCGCGAGTACGTCGCTGTCGACCCTCGCGGGATCCGGAGATATGTCTCATGACGCCTCGCATCCCCGTGCAGACGGAGATCGGCGCGGCCGTGCCAGCGTTGCCCCACTCGATCACCGACCTACGCATACAGCGATCGACTCAGCGATCCTCGCACCGTCTCCAGACGCTGCCGACAAATCTCGCATGCCGAGCCCCAGAGCAGATGCCACCGGGCCGCAACCGATTGACGTCGCAGGCCCATGGGGCAATGGCGGGGGCCGATCCATTGCCCCCGGTTTGCCGTCCGGTCGGCAAGGCGGGAAGGCGATGCCGTGGGGATCTGCCGACGGCCGCCCCGGACTCGGAGTGCCACGGCCCGGAGTACCGCCTCAGATCGGTCGGAACGACGGGGTCTTCGGAGGTACCCCGATCCGTTCCGGCAGTCAGCCCAGCGTGACGCGGCTGCCTCGAGGCACCGTTATCGGGGAAGAACGCACCCCTACGGGGCGTGGTGCGTCTGGTGCGGTTGGTCCGGCAAGTCCGCCGGGAAACGGAGGAAACGGACCGCGGGGGGCTGGCGTCGTTACTGAATCCGGGACTCGAGTTGGAGGCTCGATGGGCGTGGGCGGCCACCCCGCCGGAGGTAGCGCATCCGGTGTAGGGAGGAGCCAGGCCGGTCGGCGACTGGCTACGGAACCGGGTGGGGCTGTTGGCGGCCTCCGTGCAAGTCGTGGCGCTCCCGGTGAGTTCACACCAGGTGGTTCGGGGCTCGTGCGAGGAAACCAGCCGGTTGCCATGGGGCCGCAAGTCGGCACCAGGCCAAGCGGCAGTAGTCGTCACCGTGCTGAGCCCAGACCTCATTACCTCACAGAAGACGAAGAGACTTGGGCTAGTGGTCGCGGTCCCACGGTGCCGCCCGTTATCCAATAGCTCGCGGACCACTTGCGCGAGGACAAGGAGAATCCGTCGCATGTCGATTCCGGACGATGGGGCGCGGCAGCGCGCCCTGCCGACGCTGGCATTGCTCGGCGCAGTACTTGTGTCCTTCGTCGGCTATGCAGCTCCGGCGGTAGCGCTGGATGAGCACTCAAAGCAGTGGTACCTGGACGACATGCAAGCGGAACGCATCTGGAAGGTAAGCAGAGGGGAGGCAGTGACCGTAGCCGTCATCGACACGGGTGTCGACGTGTCGCTGCCTGAACTGCGCGGACAGGTATCCGAGGGGACCGACGTATCCAACGCGCCCACAGGCGCGAACGTCGACGATGACGGCCACGGCACGAACATGGCCAGCTTGATCGCGGGGACGGGGGCGGACGGCGGAATCCAGGGATTGGCGCCTGACTCCAAGATTCTTCCGATCAAGGCTGTGCCGGACGCGAAGGCTGATCACAATGACGCGCTGATGGGCAGAGGTATTAGATACGCTGCTGATCACGGGGCCAAGGTCATCAATATCTCGCTGGCGGGTCCAGGGGGCAGTGAACAGTTCCCTCAGACCCAGGGGGCTGTCAACTACGCTTTGGAAAAGGGAAGCCTGATCTTTGCGGGCACAGGGAATGATGGCGACAAGGGGAACCCGACTGCGTTTCCGGCTGCATTGCCAGGTGTAGTCGGCGTGGGGGCGATCGACCGACAAGGGAAAGTGACCAAATGGTCCACCTACGGCAATCAGGTGGGACTTGTTGCCTTTGGTGACGAACTCGTCCAGCACTGTCAGAAGTCTGCGGGGTACTGCATCGCCGGCGGTACCAGCCACGCCACAGCCATCGCCTCTGCCTCCGCAGCCCTCATCTGGGCCAAGCACCCGGACTGGACGAACAACCAGGTCCTCCGAGTCATGATGGAGACGGCCGGCAAGCCGCCCAATGCCAAGATGCCCAGCAAGTACCTCGGCTATGGCAGCGTCCGCCCCCGCAAGGTCCTCCTCGACGGCGAAGGCGACCCCGGCCCGCCCGACGTCAACCCGCTCCTCGCGGCCGGCAAGGCCACCGCGTCGCCGAAGCCCGCACCCTCGACCCCGCAGGATGCGAAGCGCGCGGCAGAGGCCGAGCCCGAGCCGGACAGTGACAACACCGCCCTATGGACCGGCATCGGCGCAGGCGCCGCAGCCGTCATCGCGGCAGCCATCGCCATCGTGATCGTGCGACGGCGCAAACGAGCCGCGGCCCCGCCGCCGTACCCGCACACTCCTTCGCCCCCGCCTCCCTATGGCCCGGGGCGCGGACAGTAACCCACCACACGCCTGACCCCGCCATCGCAACGGCCGCTCGCCGCCGGACGCGAGGTCAGCATCACCCACGCACACAAGAAGACCCTCAGGGGGAAAGGCGGAACATGTCGGAGAACGGCAAGCAGAAGGTCAGCGATCAGGCGTTCAAGGCATTCACGGACGCCATCGACCAGACCAGTTCGCACTTCTCGGCCAACCTGCGCCAGCTGGCGAACGTCATCGCCACGCTGGACGGCGGAAGCTGGAAGGGTGACGCCCACAGCGCCTTCCGTAAGGCGCAGAGCGACCTGAACGACGACCACGACCGCGTACGCCGCATGATCGATGAGGTCCGCGAGGCCGTCGTCCTCACGCACCGCTCCTCGGGCGCCACCGACGGGGAAATCGCCGCCAAGATGAAGGGCATCGACTCCGCAGGCGGCCCGGCCCCCGCGGCCGGCCACGGCAGCGGCGAGGCCACCAGCCGCATCGCGGGCTACTGATTCGATCCGGATTCCGGGTCCGGTGGGCAGTGGGCCCGCCGATATTTCGACGCATAAAAGACACCACAGAGGGTGGGGAACATGGCAGATCAAAGCGGCGAGCTCGTCGTTCATTACGGCTCCCTTCAGGACACCGCCAGGGACATCAAGAAGGCCGCCGGTGTGATCGAGCGTGAGATGGAAGCCATGCGCGCTGCCGTCAACAAGGTCGCGGCCGGCTGGCAGGGCGAGGCCCATCAGAAGATGCTGCAGGTGGACGCGGAGTTCCGGCGTCGGAGCGCGCACATCCAGGAAACGCTCAAGCAGGTCGCGGACCTCGTCCTGACGGGCAGCGAGCACTACTACGCGACCGACCGCAAGGCGTCGCAGCTGTTCGACATCAGTTACTGATGAAGCGGTGAACCTGAATGGGGGTGGCGGCCGGACACCGGCCACCACCCCCATTCGCGCACGACGAACTCCGCTCACTTCAGGTCGAACTCGCCGTCCCGCGCACCCAGCACGAACGCCCGCCACTCACCCTCGGTGTAGCGCAGCACCGTGTCCGGGTCCGCCGACGACCGCATCGCCACCGCGCCACCCGGCAGATACGCGATCTCGACGCGCTCCTCCGTCGTGGCGTCGGGCGCGCTCAGCCATTCGACGCCCGAGATGTCCATGGCGTACAGCTCGGCCTTCTCGTGTTCGTCCATCGGTCAGGGGCCGCCTTTCACAGTGCGCGAACTTCGCCGAAATGCAACAACGCCAAGCGAGTTGACGTGCGTCGCGGGCAATCCGTGAGCAGCGTACTCCGGACCGGCCGGTCACAAACCCGGTTCGAACCACGCGGTCAGAGGTCTCAGAGATGGGCGTAGTTCTCTCCGGCCTGCCGCGAGAACACGGCCCACATCTTGCCGCCGCCCAACGGTGCGCCGGCTTCGTCCAGCCCGCAGATGCCGCCGCAGGCGACGGCGACGGCGTCCAGCGTGGACAAGGCCGCTCTGCGTCGCGCCCTGCACTCTTCCCGCAGCCCGTCCGGGTGTCGGGGGTGCTCGTCGAACACGGTGAGGCGGAGCACGCCGAACCGCCAGCGGATGGACAGGCCGGCTTCTCGGCCGGGGGTGAACAGGCAGGCGTTGGCCAGGAGTTCGGACGTGGCCAGCACGCCGAGCTCGGCCATGTCGGGAAGCCCGTGCTCACACAGCACCCGCCGTACGACGGTACGGGCCATGCCGAGGCAGTAGGCGTTGGAAGGCAGGCCGAGGGAGTAGCTCAGGTTTCCGGGGGCGGGTTTCGCCGGTGCGGGTGGCCGGGTCAGGTCGGGCGGGCAGGGGGAGCTGCTGATCATGTGCGTCACTCCAGGCGCTCAGCGGGTGAAAGGAGTCCTCGCACGCGAAGCGGTACCGGTGGCCTGCCTCCCTGAGCGCGGGCACACCCGCTCAGGGCAGGCGGGCATGCTCGCGCGGTGCGCTTCCGGCTCCACGGCGTGTGAGCTAGGCAACACCGACGGTAGCGCACGCAGGGAGCACCGTTCTACCGCTCTGCGAGGAAGTGCTACTTGATGGATCTGACTTCCCGTCGCAGGCAGACTATGAGCGGTATCGCGAGAGAGGTGACATGCCCCCAAGGAGCACCCCCACGGTTCGTCAGCGACGGCTCGGAACCGAGCTGCGCAGATTGCGCGAAGCGGTAGGCGTAACGACGCAAGAGGCCGCGACCCAGCTGGGTGTGAACCGCACCCGTATCCCCAACATCGAGTCCGGACGCTTCGGCATCAGTGCCGATCGTGTGCGAGCGCTCGCCTTCAACTACGGCTGCCAGGACGCCGCCCTGATCGAGGCGTTGGCGGACATGGCGGTCGAACGCGGCCCACGCTGGTGGGACTCGTACCGCGATGTGCTCCCGTCGTCCTTCCAGGACGTCGCGGAGTTCGAACACCATGCGGTGGCCATGCGCATGTTCGTCATGGTGCACATCCCCGGACTGCTCCAGATCGCGGAGCACGCACGGGCGGTCTTCGAGGCTTCGCTCATGACGCTGCCGGCGAAGGAGATCGAGCTACGCGCCACCCATCGCATGCGCCGTCAGGAAGTCTTCACCCTTCGGAAGACCCCGCCGCCCTTCACGGCGATCATCCACGAAGCGGCTCTCCGGATGCAGTTCGGCGGACCGAAGGTAGGTCGCGCTCAGCTGGCACACCTCCTTGACGCGAGCGAACGCAGCAATATCATTCTTCGCGCGCTCCCCTTCTCGGCAGGAGGGTTTGCCGGACCGGGCCAGCCGATCTGCTACGCCGAGGGGGCGGTCGCCCAACTCGACACCGTGCAACTGGACACGTTCCACGGCGCTATCTTCCTCGATTCACAGGAGGAACTGGGCTCCTACCGGCGCCTGCTCGACAGGATGGAGGACGCGTCCCTATCTCCTGAAGCGACCCGCGACCTCATCCACTCCATCGCCAAGCAGCTCTGAGAGGACCACGATGTCCGAGATCCGATGGCAGGAACCCCTGTGCGGCGGCAATGGAGGCAATAGCTGCATCCAAATCGGCCGCACCCCCGACGGCACCCCCATACTCAGAGAGACAACCCGCCCCCAGGAACTGGTCACCACGACCCGCGAAGGTCTCCGCAATCTCATCGAAGCGGCCAAGCGGGGCGACCTCGACCACCTCGTATAGCGCGCCGAAGCAGCCGGTCAGGGCACCTTGAGGTCACGGCAGCCGTGTGTCTTGGCCGACTGCTCGGCGAAAGCCTTGAGCGCCGCGCGCTCGAACTTCGGGTCGGGGTTCTTGACGGCGTGTCCTTCCTGAAGGCTGATCGTCATGGTTGTCAGCGTGTAGTAGGACTGCTTCCCGTCGTCACACCGGGCGCTGCCGAATCCGCGGTGATACTTCTCCTGGAACTGAGGTGCATCGTCCGGCTCGTACTGGGTGGACTTGCTGCGCGCCTGTTCTCCCAGGTTTCCGTACAGCGCTGTCAGTCGATAGAGCGCGCGGCCCTTGGCGTCGTTGAGGTAGCAGTCCTCCGCCGGTGTGGTCGGGTCGGTGGGGGCGTCCGAGACGGAGACCACGCCGGTTCGCCCGGCTCCGCCGTCCCCGAGTCGGGCGATCGGCGCGCAGATGCCCTTCGACTTGTCGAGCGGCACCTGGTTCCGGACCGGATCGGGTGCGACGTGGTCGATGGTCTTGCCCACCTGGGCGTCGCAGCCGTACTTGTCAGCCGTGGCCCTCGCCGTGTTCGTGACGAGGCGGGCGAAGCCGGCGCGGTCGTCCGCGCGCTGCTGCGAGTCGAGTTCCGGCCCGTTCCGGGGAGGGTAGACGGTTTTGAAGTTCACCAGGAGGCTTTTGTCCTTCTGGCTCCTGCAGGTGAGTTCGACGGCTCCGTGGAGGGAGTTGTTGTGAAACACCAGCGAACCTTGCCAGCCGCCGCCTATCGGCACGGTGCCGTACCCGGCGTCCTCCAGGGACTGATGGGCGTAGTGCCGTCCGACGTCGGTGTTCTTTGACGCCCAGCCGGCGTTGATGACGACATCCTCGCCACTGTCCCGGCTCTCCAGGACGCACTTGGTGATGCGCCCTTGCGTCAAGTCGGAGAAGACGAAGTCGAGCTCCTTCTTGGATCTCGCGTAGATCCGTTCACTCCCCAGTGCGGCCCGCGCATCGTCCTTCGGCAGCACGCCTTCACAGGCGTCGCTCAGGGATCGTTCGTCCCGCCATCTCTCGTAGCCGCCCGTGAAGTAGAAAGCGGTACCGGCCGAAGTAAGAAGGAACGCAATAACCGCGGATCCCACGATCAGCCAACGGCGGCGTTTGTGCATAGTCCTGGTCCTGGTCTCTGTGGAGTGGGTGGGTCCCGTCGGAATGTCTCTCGGCTAATGATTGCGACCCAGTGCTTGAAGGGTCTGTTCGCGAGCCATGAAATGATCATTCTTGGAGATGCCGACGATATTTCTGACAAACGGCTCACCCGGATCGGCGTGACCATTTCTCGTCGCCCACTCCCTCACTAGATGGTCAACTTGCAGCTGCCCGGCGTAGTAATCCCGCCGATTGTCCCTTCCGGCTGCTTCGTTGGCGTGCGCGATCTGTTCCTTGGTCCAGTCGTACATGGCGAAGTCGACTATGCGATTGAGGCCATCCGCCCCGATCTTGAGTCCCTTCGGGGTATCCACGCCTCCGATCTTCGCCGGGACGAAGTTGAGCGCTGCGCCGGAGGTGGCGGTCACGGCGTGGCTGACGTCCCGTGCCCATTGGACGGCATGGTCACGCTTGTCGTATATGAGGTCGGCGCTCACACCGTCGTAGAAGCCGAAGGCCGAAGAGGCGTTCTTGATGGACAACTTCCGTTGTTCTTCATTGTTGAACGGCGTCTGGGCCAGGGTGTCGGCGGTGTACTGACGCTCGGCGTTGTACATACCGGCGAAGGCCGCCGGATCTTCGGCCACTTCCCTCATGACCCGGGCCAGGTCGGCCGGGTGGACGGCCATGCGGGTGGTTCCGTGGTCTGTCCATACTTTGCCCATGCCTTCCTTCTGGGCTCCGTCGGTGTAACCGGGGTTCGTCAGCGAGAGAATTTCGTGCGTATCGCTCGTGTAGTCCATGAGCATGTGACCCAGCGGGGACCGCAGATTGGCGTGGACGTTACCGATCTTGCCGCCCTCGTTGAGCGTCTGGACGGTGTTCTGCATGACCCGGGCCTCCGCCTCCGAGTGCCCGCCCAGCACGTGCTTCGCCCCCGGCACCTCTCCGGTCGCCGCCGCCTCCAACGCGGCCCCCAGGCCCAGTCGCGACGTGGGGTCGTCGAGGTTGTGGATCCCAGCGGGGCCGATAGCCGTCCACTTGGGCCAGTCACGGTCCTTGAGCAGGTACTTCAGGTGATCGTTCTTGCCGTCGGCCCCGGGGTCGAGGAAGGCGGTCGCGGCATCGGGCTGCTTGCCCATGATGCCCAGCAGACCGTCGAGCGGGTCATTGGGGACACCCTTATGACCGCCCGCGATCCTGTTGAAGATCCCCTCGTGCTTCTTCTCGGTGCTGATGATGTCGTTGCCGATGTCCGAGAGGAACTGCTTTCCGTACCCGTTGCCGTGTTTCATCATCTCGACGAACGACTGATATCCGTACAGCGGGCTGGTATTGCTGCCGTAGTTCTTCGAGCCGGCCTCGCGCAGGTCCTTGCGCCACTTGTCGTAGAACGGCGACGTCGTGTCCCGCGTCGCCGTGGAGAGGGTGGTGGCGAGCCCGTCCCGCAGTGCCTCGTAGTCCTTCTTCTCGTCGCCGCCCGCCAGGCCGCGCAGCTTGTTCGCGTAGCTGATGGTCCGGTCCGGGCCGAGACCAGCGAGGAAGGTCTGGCTGAATTCCTTGTTGTGGCCGTTGTCGCGCAGCAGCCGCTGCATCTCCGCGAGTTCCTTGGCGTCGAGGTGGCCGGTGGAGTCCAGCTTGGTCGCGAGCTCGGTGGACCTCCGTCCCTCGACGACCTCGATGTCGCCCTCGGCCTTGGCATTGAAGCCGTTCTTGATGTCGTCGTTCGGGTTGCTGTCCTCGATGGCGGCCTTGAGGGCGAGTCTGACGCCCTGATCGGCGTCGTCGACGGCCTGGACCGCGTTGGCGATGTGGCTGGTCCAGTTGGATTCCGTGGTGTGCAGGTCGGGGTCGTGCCGGGCCGCGTTCGCGAGGGCTTTGTCGGCCTTGTCGTAGTCGAAGGTCGCGGTGCCTTCGGCGCTGACCTTCATGCCGGCCTTCTCGGCGTCGGCGACCGCCGACTTCACCTTGCCCCGCAGCTCCACGAACTGCGCGTGCGCGTCGCGCAGCAGTGACGCGATGGCGCGTGCTTCCTTCGCCGCCGCCGAGTACTGCTCGTAGGTGCGGGTGTTGGCCACTTCCGCGATCGAGCGGGCGACCCCGGTCCACTGGCCGTCGATCCCTACGTTCCGCACCTGGCTGTTGTAGGTCTTCTGTACGGTCTCGAAGTCCTTCGCCGCCGCGTCCCACTGGGCGGCGGCAGTGGTCAGCAGTGCGAGGTCCGTGGTCATGACCTGGTGGTACGTGAGCATGCTCCGGCCGGCTCCTTCTGGAAAGTCCTCTTGGCGCTGAAGTGCTCGTGGCCCTAGAAGCCCGATATGCGGGACGTGAAGGGGGAGTCGCTCCCCGTGGGACCGACGCCGGGCTTGGGTGGCAGGAGCGGCGGGGCATAGAGACCGAATCGGCCGCCGAGGCCCTTGTCGGCGCCCTGGAAGAGCGTGTTGGTGCCGCTCAGCGCGGTCTTCTCCCCTGCGAGGCGGTTCTCCAGCGCCTTCACCGACGCACGCCAGCCCTTGAGCGCCTCATTGATGCCGGCGCCCGTGGCCCAGTCCTTGAAGCCCTTGCCCGCGGCCTCCATGGTCTCGTCCATGGTTTTGCCGGCCTTCTGTGTGTCGGGCTGTATGTGCTGTTCCAGGGCCGCGATCGCCGCCTTTTTCTTCGCGGCCGAGGAGGCGAGCCCTGGAGGTCCGCCACTGTCGTTACCGCCGACCGGCCCGGTGCCGTTGAGCCGTGTGTGGGACTCCTCCGCCCCTGAACGGCCCTCTTCCAGCCGCGCCGCCGACTCGGCCCGCAGCTCGCCCCACTCGTTCTCGAACGCCACGATTCCCCCCGGAAGTGCCGCCGGCTCCACAGCCTCACGGTCGACAGTGCGTACAGGTGATCGAACTTAACAAGGGGGGTGCGCATGGCGCACCCCCCTTTGGCCGATCTCCCGCCGGATTCCTACTGGTCCGGCACCCACCCCACCTGTACCAGCGGCGTCCCCCGCTTGCGGGACACGAAGTAGCCGCGCCCTGGCGGCATCGCGCGCGGCCGTACGCCGCCCAGCAGGTCGCCCTCGCCGTGGTCGCCGGAGAGGATGACGCCCTGGGCGCCCAGCTCCTTCACGCGCTGCATGAAGGACTCGAACATCGAGCGGGAGGCGCCCGCCGAGCTGCGCGCGATGATGAAGCGGATGCCGACGTCGCGGGCGAAGGGCAGGTTGTCGGTGAGGACGGACAGCGGGTTGCCGCTGCTGGTGGAGACGAGCTCGTAGTCGTCGACGATGACGAAGAAGCGCGGCCCCGACCACCAGCTGCGGTCGCGCAGCTGCTGCGGTGTGATGTCGGGCTGCGGGGCGCGCCGCTCCATGAGGCCGTTGAGGGCGTTGGCGTGGACGGTCAGGGCCGAGGCGATCGGCGCGTACTCCAGCAGGTGCGTCTCGGGGACGACGTCGAGGAGCGTGCGGCGGTAGTCGCCGACCACGATCTTCGCCTCGTCCGGGCCGTACCGCTCGGTGATCTGCTTCGCGAGCATGCGCAGCAGAGCCGTCTTGCCGGCTTCGCTCTCACCGAAGACCAGGAAGAACGGATCGGTCTCGAAGTCGACGAAGACCGGCTCCAGATTGGTCTCGTCGATGCCGAAGGCCACTCCGTGCTGCGGGTACTCGAAGCCCTTGGGCAGCTCGTCGGCGCGCAGCTTGCGCGGCAGCAGCCGGACACCCGGCGCGCGGGGACCGGTCCAGGCGTCGCCGACGGCGCGCACCATGGCGGCGGTCGCGTCCGTGAGGGTCTCGGGGTCGAAGTCGGCGTCGATGCGCGGCAGTGCGGCCATGAAGTGCAGCTTCTCGGGGAGCTGGCCGCGGCCGGGGACACCGGCGGGGACGTTCGCGGCGACCTTGCGGTCGAACTCCGAGTCCATGGTGTCGCCGAGGCGGAGCTCCAGCCGGTTGAGGAGCTGGTCCTTCATGGAGGCGCGGACCTCCATGTTGCGGGAGGCGGTCACGATGACGTGGACGCCGTAGCCCAGGCCGCGCCCCGCGATATCGGTGACGACGCCCTCCAGCATGTCGTATTCCTGCCGGAAGTTGCCCCACCCGTCGACGATGAGGAAGACGTCGCCCCACGGCTGGTCGGTGAGCTCGCCCGTCGCGCGCTGCCGCCGGTAGGTGGTGACCGAGTCGATGTTGTGCGCGCGGAAGTACTCCTCGCGCCGGGCCAGGATGCCCGCCACCTCGGCGACCGTACGGCGGACGCGCTCGGGGTCGAGCCGGGAGGCCACGCCGCCGACGTGCGGCAGCCCCGAGATGGCGCTCATGCCGCCGCCGCCGAAGTCGAGCCCGTAGAACTGCACCTCGGCCGGGGTGTGGGTGAGCGCGAAGGCGGAGACGATGGTCCGCATGAGCGTCGACTTGCCGGACTGCGGACCGCCGACGACGAGCATGTTGCCCGCGGCGCCGGAGAAGTCGCGGAAAAGCACTTCGCGCCGCTGCTCGAAGGGCTTGTCGACCAGACCGATGGGGACGGCGAGACGTCCCAGGCGCGGCTGGTCGGGGGCCGTCAGCCCGCGGCCCTCCACCACCGACAGCGGCGGAAGGAGCTCGTCGAGCGCCGCCGCGCTGTCCAGCGGGGGCAGCCAGACCTGGTGGGCCGGCGGGCCCTGGCCCTCGATCCGGCGCACGATGACGTCGAGGACCGTGTCGGCCAGCGCGTCGTCGCCCGGCTGGGGCGCGGCCGGAACGGGGACCGGCGCGGTGTAGGTGACCGGCACCGGATCGGCGGTGAACAGCACGGGCCGGCGCTCGATCGGCAGCGGCCCGCTGCCGGGGCCCGCGCTCGTGCCCGTACGGTACGTGCCCGAGACGTACGCGGCCTTGAAGCGCGTCATCTCCTCCGTGCCGAACTTCAGATAGCCCGAGCCGGGCACGGACGGCAGGTGGTACGCGTCCGGCACGCCCAGCGCCGTACGCGACTCGGCGGCCGAGAAGGTGCGCAGGCCGATCCGGTACGACAGATACGTCTCCAGACCGCGCAGCCGGCCCTCCTCCAGCCGCTGCGAGGCCAGCAGCAGGTGCACGCCCAGCGACCGGCCGATGCGGCCGATCTGGATGAACATGTCGATGAAGTCGGGCTTGGCCGTCAACAGCTCGCTGAACTCGTCGATCACCAGAACGAGTGATGCGAGCGGCTCCAGCGGCGCACCGGCGGCCCGCGCCTTCTCGTAGTCGTGCATGTTGGCGTAGTTGCCCGCCGAGCGCAGCAGCTCCTGGCGCCGCTGGAGCTCACCGGTGATCGAGTCCCGCATGCGGTCGACCAGCGTCAGGTCGTCCGCGAGGTTGGTGATGACCGCCGCGACGTGCGGCAGCTCGGCCATGCCCGAGAACGTCGCACCGCCCTTGAAGTCGGCGAGGACGAAGTTCAGCGTCTCCGACGAGTGCGTGACCGCCAGGCCCAGCACCAGCGTGCGCAGCAGCTCGGACTTGCCGGAACCGGTCGCGCCGACGCACAGCCCGTGCGGGCCCATGCCGTCCTGCGCCGCCTCCTTCAGATCCAGCATCACGGGCGTGCCGTCCTCGCTGACACCGATCGGCACCCGCAGCCGCTCCGCCGACGACCGCGGCCGCCAGGTGCGCGCCACGTCCACCGCGCCCGCGTCGCCCAGGCCCAGCAGATCGGTGAAGTCCAGATTCGCCAGCAGCGGCTCGTCACCGTCGTCGCCGCCCGTGCGCAGCGGCGCCAGCTGCCGCGCGAGCGCCTCCGCGGCCTCCATCGACAGCGTGTCCGGCGCCCCCGAGTACTCCGCGACCTGCGACAGCAGCCGCAGCGAACCCGGTTCCACGACCACCGACAGCCCACCGCGCGGCTCGCCCAGATCGCCCGGCACCACCTCGACGATGGTCACGCCCTGAAGGCCCTCCGGCGCCGCGAACGCCGACTCCGGCGGCACCGTCCCACCGTCCAGCACGACCACCACATGCGGCTGGTCCAGCACCGGCTGCCCGTCGCGGCTGAAGCGCGAACGCCCCTCCAGCCGCGGCCGCAGCAGATCCTCCAGCTCGGTGAGGTCACCGCCGATCAGCCGCCGCGCGCCCGCCCCGTCGACCGCGCCCGGCACCTGCACGTGCGGCAGCCACTTCGTCCACTCCCAGTACGACGCCGCGCCGCGCGCCGCGACCACCGCGACGACGAGGTCCTCCGGCGAGTGCAGCGTCGTCAACTGGCCCACCAGCGCCCGCGCCGTCCCGTACACCGTCTCCGGATCACCCGAGAGCGTCACGTGGTAGAAGGCGCGCAGCGACAGCGCCATCGGCATGCCGTCCAGCGAACCGTGCGTGGCCAGGAACTGCTGCATCGCCCCCGTCGTCAACGGCTCCAGATCGTCTATCGGCGCGGTCTCCGGCGCCACCAGCGGCGTCGCCAACTGCTGCGCGCCGAGCCCGATCCGCACCTGCGCGAAGTCGTCGTCGCCCGCCCGCCGCTCCCAGAGCCGGGTCCCCTCGGCCACCACCGACCACAGCTGGTCGGGGGAGGGGTGCAGGTAGAACTGCGCGTCACGCTGCGCCCTGGCCGTCTTCCGCACGGTCCTGCGCGTCTGCGCCAGGTACTTGAGGTAGTCGCGGCGCATGTCCGCGGTCTGCCCCTGGGACCCCTGACGGTGCCGGACGACCATGGCGATGGTCATGCCGAGCGTCGAGCACATCATCAGGACGCCCATGATCTTCATCATCGGAGCGGCGCCCGGCATGAAGAAATAGACCATCGACGAGGCCATGCCCAGCGTCGGCAACAGCTGCATCAGCACACTGTCCTGACGACCGCGCGGCAGCTCCGGAGGCGCCTCCAGGCGGATCTCCGCGCCGGGCACCTCCGGCGGCAGGGCCCTCGGCGGACGACTGACGACGATTTGGCTCACCGGGTGCCTCAACCCCTCCGCACGGCAAGAAAAGTCCCGCGCGGTATCCCTGTCACCCTGATGGTGACGGCCTCCCCCTGCGCGGAACGGTGATCCTATCGACGTCGGTGTCCGAGCCGCCCGATAGGGTGGCCGCCGCGCGCAAGCATGAGCGATCGTCAGAGCGAAACAAGGGGCCTCATAGGTGAGTACGTCCGCTGCGACCGGCTTCCGCAGGGTGACCGTCGTCGCGCCAGACAGCAGGATCGACGTCGCCCTCCCGGACGACATCGCCGTCGCCGACGTCTATCCCGAGATCCTGCGGCTGACCGGCCAGACCCAGCCCGTCGGCGCCCCCAGCGGCTACCACCTCGTACGCCGCGACGGCACCGTCCTCGACAGCGCCCGCTCCCTCGCGGCACAGCGCGTCCTGGACGGCGACCTGCTGTCCCTGCGCCCCTTCGCCGAGTCCCTCCCGCCGGCCGTCCACGACGACGTCACCGACGCCGTCGCCGCCGCCGTCACCCGTGACCGCACCCTGTGGAACGACCGGCTCCTGCGGACCGGCGGCCTCTTCGGCGGCTCCCTGCTGCTCGCCCTCATCGGCTTCGTCCTGTGGTTCGCCGACCCCGCCCGGCACGACACGCACGGCCTGCCGGGCGCCGTCGCGGCCGCCATCGGCGTGCTGCTCACCGCCCTCGCGGGCGTACGGGCCCGGGTCTACGCCGACCGCGGCTCGGCCGTCGCCCTGGGACTCGCCGCTCTGCCGCACCTGATGATCGCCGGCACCGGCATCCTCGGACCCAGCCCGGGGGAGGGCGCCGGCCGGCTGCAGTTCCTGCTCGGCTGCGCCGCCGTGCTCGTCGCCACCGCCGCGCTCGTCGCCACCATGCCCACCGGCGACGCCCCCTTCGTCGCCGCCCTCACCGCGGCGGCCACCGGCACCTTCGCCGCCTTCTGCGTGATCCTCACCGACGCCCGCCCGGCCGACGCCGCCGCCGTCTGCGCCGTCGTCGCCATCGGCGCCATCGCCTTCCTGCCGGGCCTCTCCGCACGCGTCGCCCGGCTGCCCATCGGCTACGCCGCCCCCCGCGCGGCGGCCTCCGACGACCTCGACGCGCCCCGCGGCGGCCAGGTGCCCGACCCCATAGACGCCGAGCGCGTCGCCGCCCAGGTCCGGCGCGGCCACGAACTGCTGCTCGGCCTGGTCGGCGGCTGCGCGGCCGTCGTCGTCGGCTCCACCGCGATCCTCGCCTTCACCTCCTCCGGCGGCCCCTGGACCCGCCTGCTGGCCCTGGCCGCCGGGCTGGCGATGCTGCTGCGCGCCCGGCTCTTCCGCTACACCGCGCAGGTCGCCGCCGTCCTGGGCGCCGGCCTGGCCGCCCTCACGCTGCTCGTCCTCGGCCTCGCGCTCCAGCCGCCCGTCGACGCCACCGGCTCCCTCGACGTCCGTACGCTCTGGCTCGCCGCCGCCGTCACCGTCGGTGGCGGCCTGCTGACCGCGGTCGCGCTGATCGTCCCCGACAAGGGCCTGTCACCCTTTTGGGGGCGCGTCTCCGACATAGCCGAGAGCACCCTCCTCCTCGCCCTCGTCCCGCTGTGCCTCGCCGTCCTCGACCTGTACTCCACCGCCCGCGGCCTCTCCGCGGGCTGATCCCGGGGGTGGGCCGGGCCGCTGGGCCGGGCTGGTACTGTGTGTAACGGCCGTTTGTGTACGCGCCTCCGGAACGCCCTGACGGGCCTCTGGGGACAGCGCCCAGCGGACCTCGCCTCCCGAGTAACGGAAGCTCCCCTGAGATCAAGACCAGGGGCACTCGGCGGCTGAAACTGAGATTTACGAGGAGTACGCGTGTCGCTCGACGCCGCAACGAAGAAGCAGATCATGGCCGAGTTCGCCACCAAGGAGGGCGACACCGGCTCCCCCGAGGTCCAGGTCGCGATGCTCACCCGCCGCATCTCGGACCTGACCGAGCACCTCAAGCAGCACAAGCACGACCACCACTCGCGTCGTGGCCTGCTGCTCCTGGTCGGTCAGCGTCGCCGCCTGCTGCAGTACCTGGCCAAGAAGGACATCACGCGCTTCCGCGCCCTGGTCGAGCGCCTCGGCATCCGCCGCGGTGCCGCGGGCGCCAAGTAAGACACCGTGACGGGAGCGGTTCCCACCTCTGGGGGCCGCTCCCTTTGCGTATCTCGTGGAGACCGGAACCTTTGTAGTCTGGTGCCACGACGCAACACCGTATGAGGAGGAGCGCTCCGCTCGCCGCCGGTCCTCGGTAGTGGCCCCCGGACAGGAAGATCCGGGTGCTTCGATCGAAGACCGGCCAGCACACGGCGCACCTCCGCCCACGTCCCCGCCACACGGGCGGCGGACGCAGACGAGGAGATTTCCCTTGGTGGAGAACGAGACCCACTACGCCGAAGCCGTCATCGACAACGGCACCTTCGGCACCCGCACCATCCGCTTCGAGACGGGCCGTCTGGCCCGTCAGGCCGCCGGCTCCGCCGTGGCCTACCTGGACGACGACACCATGGTGCTGTCGGCCACCACCGCGTCCAAGAAGCCCAAGGACCAGCTCGACTTCTTCCCCCTCACGGTGGACGTCGAGGAGCGGCAGTACGCGGCCGGCAAGATCCCCGGCTCGTTCTTCCGCCGTGAGGGCCGGCCCTCCGAGGACGCGATCCTCACCTGCCGCCTGATCGACCGCCCGCTGCGCCCCTCCTTCAAGAAGGGCCTGCGCAACGAGATCCAGATCGTCGAGACGATCATGGCGCTCAACCCCGACCACCTGTACGACGTGGTCGCGATCAACGCCGCCTCCTGCTCCACGCAGCTCGCGGGCCTGCCCTTCTCCGGCCCGATCGGCGCCACCCGCGTCGCCCTGATCAAGGGCCAGTGGGTCGCGTTCCCGACCCACACCGAGCTCGAGGACGCCGTCTTCGACATGGTCGTGGCCGGTCGCGTCCTGGAGGACGGCGACGTCGCGATCATGATGGTCGAGGCCGAGGCCACCGACAAGACCGTCCAGCTGGTCCAGGACGGTGCCGAGGCCCCGACCGAGGAGGTCGTCGCCGCCGGTCTCGAGGCCGCGAAGCCCTTCATCAAGGTCCTGTGCCGCGCGCAGGCCGAGCTCGCCTCCAAGGCCGCCAAGCCCGAGGGTGAGTTCCCGGTCTTCCTCGACTACCAGGACGACGTCCTGGAGGCGCTGACCGCCGCCGTCAAGAGCGAGCTCGCCCAGGCGCTCACGATCGCCGGCAAGCAGGAGCGCGAGGCCGAGCTGGACCGCGTCAAGGACGTGGCCGCCGACAAGCTGCTCCCGCAGTTCGAGGGCCGCGAGAAGGAGATCTCCGCCGCGTACCGCTCGCTGACCAAGGCCCTGGTCCGTGAGCGCGTCATCAAGGAGAAGAAGCGCATCGACGGCCGCGGGGTGACGGACATCCGTACCCTCGCCGCCGAGGTCGAGGCCATCCCGCGCGTGCACGGCTCGGCGCTGTTCGAGCGCGGCGAGACCCAGATCCTGGGTGTCACCACGCTGAACATGCTCCGTATGGAGCAGCAGCTCGACACCCTTTCGCCGGTGACGCGCAAGCGCTACATGCACAACTACAACTTCCCGCCGTACTCCGTCGGCGAGACCGGCCGCGTCGGTTCGCCGAAGCGCCGCGAGATCGGCCACGGCGCCCTGGCCGAGCGCGCCATCGTGCCGGTGCTCCCGTCGCGCGAGGAGTTCCCGTACGCGATCCGTCAGGTCTCCGAGGCCCTCGGTTCCAACGGTTCCACCTCCATGGGCTCGGTCTGCGCCTCCACCATGTCGCTGCTGAACGCCGGTGTGCCCCTCAAGGCCCCCGTCGCCGGTATCGCCATGGGCCTGATCTCCCAGGAGATCGACGGCAAGACGCACTACGTCGCCCTCACCGACATCCTCGGTGCGGAGGACGCGTTCGGCGACATGGACTTCAAGGTCGCCGGTACGAAGGAGTTCGTCACCGCCCTCCAGCTGGACACCAAGCTGGACGGCATCCCGGCCTCCGTCCTGGCCGCGGCCCTCAAGCAGGCCCGCGACGCCCGCCTCCACATCCTCGACGTGATGATGGAAGCGATCGACACGCCGGACGAGATGTCCCCCAACGCCCCGCGGATCATCACCGTCAAGATCCCCGTGGACAAGATCGGTGAGGTCATCGGCCCCAAGGGCAAGATGATCAACCAGATCCAGGAGGACACCGGCGCCGAGATCACGATCGAGGACGACGGCACCATCTACATCGGTGCCCAGGTCGGCTCGCAGGCCGAGGCCGCCCGCGCCACGATCAACAGCATCGCCAACCCGACCATGCCGGAGGTCGGCGAGCGCTACCTGGGTACGGTCGTCAAGACCACCACCTTCGGTGCCTTCGTCTCCCTCATGCCGGGCAAGGACGGCCTGCTGCACATCTCGCAGATCCGCAAGCTCGCCGGTGGCAAGCGCGTGGAGAACGTCGAGGACGTGCTCGGCGTCGGCGCCAAGGTGCAGGTCGAGATCGCCGAGATCGACCAGCGCGGCAAGCTCTCCCTGATCCCCGTCATCGAGGGTGAGGACGGCGAGAAGGCCGACGAGACCAAGGACGAGACCGACAAGTGACGTCCCGTAGTACACGGAAGACGGCCCGCACCTCCTCGGAGGGGCGGGCCGTCGCCCGTACCCAAACGCTTCTCAAGGGCGAGAACGGCATCGGCACGGTCCGCCGGACCACCCTCCCCGGTGGCCTGCGCGTGGTCACCGAGACCCTGCCGTCCGTACGCTCCGCGACCTTCGGCATCTGGGCCAACGTCGGCTCCCGCGACGAGACCCCGACCCTCAACGGCGCCACGCACTATCTGGAGCACCTGCTCTTCAAGGGCACGTCCAAGCGCACCGCGCTGGACATCTCCTCCGCGATAGACGCGGTCGGCGGCGAGATGAACGCCTTCACGGCGAAGGAGTACACGTGCTACTACGCGCGTGTCCTCGACACCGACCTGCCGCTCGCCATCGATGTCGTCTGTGACATGCTCACCGGCTCCCTCATCGAGGCGTCGGACGTCGACGCCGAGCGCGGTGTGATCCTCGAAGAGATCGCGATGACCGAGGACGACCCCGGCGACTGCGTGCACGACCTGTTCGCGCACACCATGCTGGGCGACACCCCCCTCGGCCGCCCGGTGCTCGGCACGGTCGACACGATCAACGCCCTCACCCGCGACCAGATCGCCCGCTTCTACAAGAAGCACTACGACCCGACCCACCTGGTCGTGGCCGCCGCGGGCAACGTCGACCACGCCAAGGTCGTCCGCCAGGTGCGGGCCGCCTTCGACAGAGCCGGCGCGCTGTCCCGTACGGACGCCTTGCCCGTCGACCCGCGCGCGGGCTCCCGGACGATCCGTACGGCCGGCCGCGTGGAGCTGCTGGGCCGCAAGACCGAGCAGGCGCACGTCGTCCTCGGCATGCCGGGCCTGGCCCGCACCGACGAGCGCCGCTGGGCGCTCGGCGTGCTCAACACCGCCCTCGGCGGCGGCATGAGCTCCCGGCTCTTCCAGGAGGTGCGGGAGAAGCGCGGACTGGCCTATTCGGTCTACTCCTACACCTCGGGCTTCGCCGACTGCGGCCTCTTCGGCGTCTACGCCGGCTGCCGCCCGAGCCAGGTCCAGGACGTGCTCAAGATCTGCCGCGACGAGCTGCACAAGGTCGCGTCGGACGGGCTGACGGACGAGGAGATCACCCGCGCCGTCGGGCAGCTCTCCGGCTCCACGGTCCTGGGCCTGGAGGACACGGGCGCGCTGATGAACCGCATCGGCAAGAGCGAGCTGTGCTGGGGCGATCAGATGTCGGTCGACGACATGCTGGCGCGCATCTCGGCCGTCACCCCGGACGAGGTCCGCGAGGTGGCCCGCGATGTACTGGGACAGCGTCCTTCGCTGTCCGTCATCGGCCCGCTGAAGGACAAGCAGGCGGCCAAGCTCCACGACGTCGTGGCCTGAGAGCCCGGCCGATCACAGGCCGGGCCCGAGAGAAGGAAGCACCAAGGATGAGCAAGCTGCGCGTGGCGGTCATCGGCGCCCACGGCCGGATCGGCTCCGAGGCCGTACGAGCCGTGGAGGCCGCCGACGACATGGAACTGGTGGCCGCGCTGGGCCGGGGCGACAAACTGGACGCGCTGACCGGGGCGGGAGCCCAGGTCGCGGTCGAGCTGACGCACCCGGACTCGGTGATGGACAACCTCGAGTTCTGCGTCGCCAACGGCATCCACGGCGTGGTCGGCACCACCGGCTGGACCGAGGACCGCCTCGCGAAGCTGAACTCCTGGCTCGACGCGTCGCCCTCGACGGGTGTGCTCATCGCCCCGAACTTCTCCATCGGCGCGGTCCTGACCATGGCCTTCGCCCAGCAGGCGGCCCGGTTCTTCGAGTCCGTCGAGGTCGTCGAGCTGCACCACCGCGGCAAGGCCGACGCCCCCTCCGGCACCGCCACCCGCACCGCGCAGCTCATCGCGTCGGCGCGGGAGGCGGCGGGGCTGCCCCGCCAGGAGGACCCGACCACGCACGGCCTGGAGGGCGCGCGGGGCGCGGACGTCGACGGGGTGCCGGTGCACGCGGTGCGGCTGCGCGGCCTCCTGGCCCACCAGGAGGTCCTCTTCGGCGACACCGGTGAGACGCTCACCATCCGGCACGACTCGCTGCACCACAGCTGCTTCATGCCCGGCATCCTGCTGGGCGCGCGGCGCGTGGTGGACACGCCGGGGCTGACGTTCGGCCTGGAACACTTCCTGGATCTGGGCTGACCATGCGCGCGAAGATCGTCTATTTCGCCCTGGCCGCCGTCCTGGTCGTCTACTTCGTCCTGGTCGGCAGCCGCGGCATCATGCTCATCGAGCAGGGCACGGCCCTCACCGTCGCCTTCGGCGTGGCGGTCCTCGTCCTGCCGTTCATCGGCGCCTGGTTCCTCTACCAGACGACGAAGTTCGCCCGGGACGCCGACCGCCTCGCGCGGGAACTGGACACCGAGGGCGGCCTGCCCGTCGACGAGCTCGTCCGGACGCCCGGTGGCCGCATCGACCGCGACTCCGCGGACGAGGTCTTCGCCCGCCGTCAGGCCGAGACGGAGGACGCACCGGGCGACTGGCGCACATGGTTCCGGCTCGCCGTCGCCTACCACGACGCCCGTGACACCCCGCGGGCCCGCAAGGCCATGCAGCGGGCCATCGCCCTGCACGACGACAAGCCGGTACGGGCCGACGCCGTCTAGCGGTCGTACGGTCCCGGCTCACGCGAAGGCCCCCGCACCCCCTCAAGGGCGCGGGGGCCTTCGCCGTGCGCTCAGCCCCGGTACTCGGCGATCCGGGCCTCGACCGCGTCGACCGCGGCGCCGAAGCCCTCGGGACGGGCCAGGAAGTCGGCGTTGTGGTCGGTGACCACCGCGGGCAGCGCGTCGCCCCGCACCCGGCCGACGACCAGCGCCTGCCCCTGCACCGTGCGCGGCAGCCCGAGCCATCGCACGGGCTGCTGGACCGTCCGTACGCCCGCGACGTCCTGCCACGGCACGACGGTGCTCGACAGCAGCCGGATCTGCCGCAGCCCCTGCGGGCTCAGCCACACGCCCACGCGCACCAGGCGCACCGCGGCCGTGATCATCAGGCCGGCCAGGACCGCACAGGTCCCGGCACCCGGCAGCGAGCCGGCCAGGGCGATGATCAGCGCGGAGAAGAGCACGTACGAGGCGAGCAGCAGCACCAGGGACGCGCCGGCGACCCGCCAGGGGCCGGGCCGGTACGGACGCCGCCAGCGTGCCTGGTCGTCGTAGGGCAGGGGCTCGACCGGGTTCGCGACCGGGGCTTTCGCGGGCGCGGGAGCGGCGGCGCCACGGTCGGCTGTCAGAAAGGGCAGGGGCATTGGGCGAGGCTAAACGATAGGCAAAAGGCCCGGCCACGTCAGGGTGGCCGGGCCGGGGTCGCCGCCGCTGGTCAGCGGCGCGTCGGGCGGCCGGTCAGCGGCCGTCCTTGGCTTCCGACTGCTGGGCGTGGTGGGTGTTCTGCGCACCGCTCTGCATCGACGGCATGCCGAACAGCAGCGCCCCGACCAGCCCCGCTGTGACCGTCAGCCCCACGAGCGCGCGCGAAGCCATCTGCGAGCGGGTGGCGCGATCTCGGGGCGGCGGCGTGACGTTGCTGCGGTAACGCTCGGCTTCGGCGACGAAGGCGAACGGCACGGGCTCTCGCCGGCGGAACATGAAGGGCTCTCCTAGGAACCTCGAAGTGTGGTGTCACACATAAGGACGTGCGAACGGCGACTTAGGTGCCCGTTTTCGGTGACTTCTGTGAAAAATCTCAACCGGCGCCCCGGCTCCCCCGCGAGCCCCGCTCCGTCACGCGTCCGCTGTCAGTGGTGGCCCGTAGGCTGGGCGCCGCCCGAGCAATGCGAATGGAAGGACCCCGCCGGTGACCGACAGCCCCACCGAGACCGCCAAGCCCACGTTCCGTGGCGATGTGACCGTCGAGCTGGTCAAGCACAGCGCGGCCGACTCCGACGTGCTGTGGGCGGCCCGCGTCTCCACCGCCGGCGAGCAGTCCCTGGAAGAGATCACCAAGGACCCCGAGCGGTCCAAGGGGCTCATCAATTACCTGATGCGCGACCGCCACGGCAGCCCCTTCGAGCACAACTCGATGACCTTCTTCATCAGCGCCCCGATCCTCGTCTTCCGCGAGTTCATGCGCCACCGCGTGGGCTGGTCGTACAACGAGGAGTCCGGCCGCTACCGCGAGCTCCAGCCGGTCTTCTACGTCCCCGGGCAGGACCGCAAGCTGGTCCAGGAGGGCCGCCCCGGCAAGTACGTCTTCGTCGAGGGCACCGAGGCGCAGCACGAGCTGACCACCCGCGCCATGGAGGACTCCTACCGCCAGGCGTACGAGGCGTATCAGGAGATGCTGGCCGCCGGCGTCGCCCGTGAGGTCGCCCGCTCGGTGCTGCCGGTCGGTCTGTTCTCCTCCATGTACGCCACGTGCAACGCCCGCTCGCTGATGCACTTCCTCGGCCTGCGCACCCAGCACGAGCAGGCGACCGTCCCCTCCTTCCCGCAGCGCGAGATCGAGATGGTCGGCGAGAAGATGGAGGCGGAGTGGGCCAAGCTCATGCCGCTCACCTACGCGGCCTTCAACAAGAACGGCCGCGTCGCCCCCTGACGCCCGGATGGTCGGGGAAGTGCGGATGTGCGGCGTACGCACCGGTAGGCAAGGTGTCCGTATTGCGGCTTTTCCCGACTTTCATCTAGTCTGAACAAACGGACCCGGCACTGCTTGAACCCCCGAGCAGGCAGTGCCGGGATCCCTTTGGCACTCCCCGAGGGAGCACCTCACGGTGAGCAACGAGTAGCGTGGCCCTTATGGCTCCGACCTCCACACCGCAGACGCCCTTCGGGCGGGTCCTGACCGCCATGGTCACGCCCTTCACCGCCGAAGGCGCCCTTGACCTCGACGGCGCACAGCGGCTCGCCACCCACCTGGTGGACTCCGGCAACGACGGCCTTGTCGTCAACGGCACCACCGGCGAGTCGCCCACCACCAGCGATGCGGAGAAAGCCCAGCTCGTACGGGCCGTGGTCGAGGCGGTCGGAGACCGCGCCCACGTCGTCGCCGGAGCCGGCACCAACGACACGCGGCACAGCGTCGAGCTCGCCCGCGCCGCCGAGAAGGCGGGCGCCCACGGCCTCCTCGCCGTGACCCCGTACTACAACAAGCCGCCGCAGGAGGGTCTCCTCCGGCACTTCACCGCGATCGCCGACGCCACGGGCCTGCCGGTGATGCTCTACGACATCCCCGGCCGCAGCGGCGTCCCGATCAACACCGAGACGATCGTCCGGCTGGCCGAACACCCCCGGATCGTCGCCAACAAGGACGCCAAGGGCGACCTGGGCCGCGCCAGCTGGGCCATCGCCCGCTCGCGCCTCGCCTGGTACTCCGGCGACGACATGCTCAACCTGCCGCTGCTGTCCGTCGGCGCCATCGGCTTCGTCTCCGTCGTCGGCCACCTCGTCGCCCCCGAGCTGCGTGCCCTGCTGGGCGCTCACCTCGCCGGTGACGTCGCCAAGGCCACCGAGATCCACCAGCAGCTGCTCCCGGTCTTCACCGGTATGTTCCGCACCCAGGGCGTCATCACCACCAAGGCCGCCCTGGCCCTCAAGGGTCTGCCCGCCGGTCCGCTGCGCCTGCCGCTCGTCGAGCTCTCCCCGGAGGAGACCGAGCAGCTCAAGCGCGATCTTTCCGCCGGTGGGGTAGAGCTTTAACCAGAGGGCACACCCGGCGCACAGCAACGCCACGGCAGCCCGCCACAGACTTCACAACTGAACAAGGCTTCACAACTGAACAGCCGAAAACAACTGCAAGTGCACGAATGTCACGCGCGCCATGTGTCCCAGGAGGACATGTGGCGTGCGTGGTGAGGAGAGTCTTTTGAGTCACCCGCACCCTGAACTCGGTCCCCCGCCGAAGCTCCCCGAGGGCGGCCTGCGCGTCACGCCCCTCGGTGGTCTCGGCGAGATCGGCCGCAACATGACCGTCTTCGAGTACGGCGGCCGCCTGCTGATCGTCGACTGCGGAGTGCTCTTCCCCGAGGAGGAGCAGCCCGGAGTCGACCTGATCCTGCCGGACTTCACGTCCATCCGGGACCGCCTCGACGACATCGAGGGCATCGTGCTCACGCACGGCCACGAGGACCACATCGGTGGCGTGCCCTACCTGCTCCGCGAGAAGCCGGACATCCCGCTGATCGGCTCCAAGCTGACCCTCGCGCTCATCGAGGCCAAGCTCCAGGAGCACCGCATCCGCCCGTACACCCTCGAGGTCGTCGAGGGTCACCGCGAGCGCATCGGCCCCTTCGACTGCGAGTTCGTCGCGGTCAACCACTCCATCCCGGACGCCCTCGCGGTCGCCATCCGCACCCCGGCCGGCATGGCCGTGCACACCGGCGACTTCAAGATGGACCAGCTCCCGCTGGACCGCCGCCTCACCGACCTGCCCGCCTTCGCGCGGCTCGGCGAGGAGGGCATCGACCTGCTGCTCTCGGACTCCACGAACGCCGAGGTCCCCGGCTTCGTACCGCCCGAGCGCGACATCTCGAACGTCCTGCGCACGGTCTTCGCGAACGCCCAGAACCGCATCATCGTGGCCAGCTTCGCCAGCCACGTGCACCGCATCCAGCAGATCCTGGACGCCGCGCACGAGTACGGCCGGCGGGTCGCCTTCGTCGGCCGCTCGATGGTCCGCAACATGGGCATCGCCCGTGACCTTGGCTACCTGCGGGTCCCGGCCGGCCTCGTCGTCGACGTCAAGACCCTCGACGACCTGCCGCCGGACGAGGTCGTGCTGGTGTGCACGGGCTCGCAGGGCGAGCCGATGGCCGCGCTGTCCCGCATGGCCAACCGCGATCACCAGATCCGGATCGTCCAGGGCGACACGGTCATCCTGGCCTCGTCCCTCATCCCGGGCAACGAGAACGCGGTCTACCGCGTGATCAACGGCCTCACCCGGTGGGGCGCCAATGTCGTCCACAAGGGCAACGCCAAGGTCCACGTCTCGGGCCACGCCTCGGCGGGCGAGCTGCTGTACTTCTACAACATCTGCAAGCCCCGCAACCTCATGCCGGTCCACGGCGAGTGGCGCCACCTGCGGGCGAACGCGGAGCTCGGCGCGCTGACGGGCGTCCCCAAGAACCACATCGTGATCGCCGAGGACGGCGTCGTGGTGGACCTGGTGGACGGCGCCGCGAAGATCGTCGGCAAGGTCCAGGCCGGGTATGTGTACGTGGACGGCCTCTCGGTCGGCGACGTCACCGAGACCTCGCTCAAGGACCGTCGCATCCTCGGTGACGAGGGCATCATCTCGGTCTTCCTCGTCGTCGACAGCGCGACCGGCAAGATCATGGGCGGCCCGCAGATCCACGCGCGCGGCTCGGGTATCGAGGACTCCACGTTCACCGCGGTCGTTCCGAAGATCGAGGACGCCCTCACCAAGTCCGCCTCCGACGGCGTGCTGGAGCCCCACCAGATCCAGCAGCTCGTCCGCCGGATCATGGGCAAGTGGGTGTCCGACACCTACCGCCGGCGCCCGATGATCCTGCCTGTGGTCGTCGAGGTCTGACGCCACATCAGCCGAACGGACGGCCGTCCCGGTGCCGATTTGCATCCGGGCGCGGCCGTCCAGTAGGTTTACGGCTCCACCGCGAGGGGAACCCCGGAACGCCTAGAGCGTGAAGGGTCGTTCCGAAGGCGGTGGGGAAATCGACTCGGAGAGATCTGATAAAGTCGGTGAAGCCGGAAAGCGAAAGCAAGAAGGCAAACCCCGCTCCAACAGGGGGCCGGAGATGAAATCCGAACCGGGAACGGAACGGAAAACGGATCTGGTAAGGTTGGAAACACGAAATACCGAAGGGAAGCGCCCGGAGGGCCCGGAAACGGGACCAAAGGAAGCGTCCGTTCCTTGAGAACTCAACAGCGTGCCAAAAGTCAACGCCAGACTATAAAATACCCCGTCTCCGGCCTTCTGGTCGGGACGCGGTTCCTTTGAAAGTCCTGGTCACCTCTTTGCGGGGTGGGCAGGCAATTACACAGCGAGGACGCTGTGCACGACCGGGCTTATTCCGCCTGGTTGTGCCGCTCAACGCGAGTGTCACACCCGATTACGGGTAAACATTCACGGAGAGTTTGATCCTGGCTCAGGACGAACGCTGGCGGCGTGCTTAACACATGCAAGTCGAACGATGAAGCCCTTCGGGGTGGATTAGTGGCGAACGGGTGAGTAACACGTGGGCAATCTGCCCTGCACTCTGGGACAAGCCCTGGAAACGGGGTCTAATACCGGATAATACCTTCCTCCGCATGG
>NZ_JBVHJJ010000003.1:297550-556722 GCF_055560115.1 Streptomyces sp. NPDC023527 | reverse complement strand
CAGCGCGACGTCCGCCCCGATGCCGAGCGCCCCGTCGGAGTCCAGACGCCCGTCGACGGCGCCGGGGTACTCGGCGGGCACCGGCGGGTCGTAGAGCTGATGCCGCTGCTCCGCCAGCTGCCCCGCCCGGTAGGAGCGCGGGTGCAGACGGCGGTAGAGGCGGTGGCGCAGGGCCGTCATCGGGCACCTCCGGCGCGGGGCGCGGTGCCGGGGCGCCCGGTGCGGCGGCCGTTGGTGGTGGTCATCTCCGGCACCGGGCCGTAAGAGATCTGCCAGCCGCCACCCGCACGTTTCGCCGCGTACATCGCCTCATCCGCCCGCCGCAGCGCGACATCCAGGGAGGGGGCGTGAAAGGCGATGGGGTGTGCACCGATGGAGGCGCTGGTCAGCAGCTCTTTGCCGCGGAACGGCACCGGTTGCCTGAGGGCGAGGTGCAGGCCGCTCAGCTCGATGGGAAGCGCCCTCGGGTCGGGGATCAGGGCGGTGGCGGCGAACTCGTCCCCGCCCAGCCGCCCCGCGGTCCCCTTACGCAGGTCCGCCCACTTCTGCAAACGGGCACCGACCGTGGCCAGGACCGCGTCCCCCGCGGCGTGGCCGCAGTTGTCGTTGACGTCCTTGAAGCCGTTCAGGTCCAGCATGACCACCACCGCGCCCGGGGTTCGCAGGTCACGGCGGGCGGAGCGGGTGAACAGGTCACGGCCGGGCAGGTTGGTCAGCGGGTCGAGCCGGGCGTGACGGGCGCGGCGGAACAGTAGTGCGGCGTGGACGGACCAGCCGGCCAGCAGCGGGCCGGCCGTCGCGGACAGTGAAGTGATCGTGTCCATCACGCCGCCTCGCTCCCGCTTGCCCAGCCGATCACGGGACGGCTATTGGCCGGGTGGAACAGGTGCGGGGTGCGGTTCTTGATGAGCGTCGCGGCGATCCGCGTGACCCGGTCGTACAGGCCCGGGTCATCGCCGATGATGTCGCGCGCCGCGTCCAGCCGCGCGGACCGCTCCTCCTTGCTCTCGCCTTCAACGCCCAGCCACAGATCCGGCGGGGTACCTAAGGCCAGTTCGAGGAAGTCGTCGACCGTGACGGCCTCATGGCCGCCGATGAACGTACGCATGGATCTCCAAACGTTGCAGGGACGGAGAACCGGGCGGGCGCGGTCTTGTGGTGAGAAGCGACCGCCCGGGCGTGCGTGGGGCTCTTTGCCTGCCGTCTCGTTCACACGAGCGGCCACGACCCTCGGCACCGCCTATCCGCAACCGGTGCGGTGGAGGTGCCGGGGATCGTGAGCACTGGTGCTTGGCACAGGCTCACGGGTCCGTAACAGGTTCTGAGGCTTGACAGCAGTGAGTGCCAGTCACCGCCCGGCGAGGGCAGATCCGGCAATGCCAGTCACTGCCCCAAGGGGGCAGATCCGGGCAGGCCATCCCGTCCGATACGGATGGATGGCCCGCACCCATCGACCACACGTGTGCATGTGGCTGGGTCAAGCACTCTGTTGAGTTCTCAATAAACAGGCGCTTCCTTCGGCCTCTCTCACGAGGGCCTCCGGGCGCTATTGCGGGTCAGCTCCGTCGGTGCAGACGGGCATAAGAGGAGAGGGTGAGACGCTCACTAAGAGGTCATCTCCTCAACTCCTCAAGAGGAGTTGAGGAGACTATGGCGGGCTTAGGGTGCAGTCGTCAACACCTCTTGAGGACTTATGCTGTGTCCGCCCAAGAACCAGGGATGGTGAGCACCGCATGGCCAAGCGATACGAACAGATCGCGGATGAGCTACGTCAGCGCATCCGTGCAGGTCAGCTCAGCCCGGGGGATCGCCTCCAGGCGGAGACCGCGCTCGCCGAGCAGTACAGAGTGAGTCTGCCGACCGTGCGGCAGGCTCTCGGCGTGCTGCAAGCGGAAGGGTTGATCGAGAAGCGCCACGGACGCGGGAACATGGTCCGCAGGCCGAGGCGGGTCGTGAAGCGAACCAACGAGCGTCATCAGTGGGAGAAAGATCGGGTACGGGGCTCCCTGGCGGAGCGACAGGCGACCGGAGCCACTGAGCATGACACCGGACTCACGGTGTCTGACCTTGTCTTTCACGCTGAATACCGCGAGACGCAAGCGAACGACGACCTTGCGGAAGCGTTCGGCCTCCCTGTGGGATCGCGGTTGCTGGAGCGGGCCTATCGGACTCGATACAGCGAGGAGGACGCGCCGTTCAACCTCGTGCACTCATACCTTGTCTACGACCTCGTCTCGCCCAACCCTGACCTGCTTGACCAGGCGAACGAGCCATGGCCAGGTGGTACGCAGAGCCAGTTGCACACCGTCGGCATCGAGCTGGAGCGCGTGGTGGAACGCATCACGGCCCGACCGCCCACGGTGGAGGAGATGGAGGAACTTGGCCTCACTGCGGGTGTCGCGGTGATGATTCTCCGGAAGACTTCGATCGACATCAACGGGCGAGTGGTGGAGGTAGCCGACGTGACGTTGCCTGGTGACCGTACGGAACTGGCCTTCACGACTCCCCTGGATAGGTGGTGAGCATGACCAATCTCGTCTCGGTCATAACAGCGGTTCACGCGCCGAGTGCCGAGTTCCTCCCAGCCGCTTACAAGTCGCTGGTCGAGCAGCAGATGCCCGATGGGTGGGACTGGCAATGGATCATCCAAGAAGATGGCGAGACCGATGCTGTCGCGCCACACGTCCCCGACGATCCGCGCATCAGCTTCGGGCAGGGCCGCCCAGGACGTGCCGGCGTCGCACGCACGATGGCTCTCTCGCGTGCTGAGGGCGCGTACGTCAAGGTGCTGGACGCGGACGACATGCTCACCCCGGGCGTGCTGGCTCGTGACCTGGAGGCCCTTACGGTCCACCCCGGAGTGAGTTGGGCAACGTCTCGGGTGCTGGATCTCTTGCCCGACGGCTCCACCGTCGGGTTCGACCAAGACCCACCCGAAGGGGTTATCGACCGAGGGTCTGTACTCCAGCACTGGAAGGCGCACGACTTCCGCGCGCAGGTGCACCCTGCGACGTTGTTCGTCCGCCGCGATCTGCTCTTTGCCCTCGGCGGCTGGATGGCCCTACCGGCGTCCGAAGACACAGGGCTGCTCTTGGCGCTGAGTGCGGTAAGCCGCGGTTGGTTCACGGCCGACACTGGCCTCTTGTATCGCAAGTGGCCTGGCCAGGTCACGAACCAGGCCGCCCACGTCCACGAAGGTGAGCGCATGGCGCGCATGGCCGTCGTGGAGGCCAGGGCTCAAGTGCTGGCGAGTCTCGAAGGTTGGCGTTTCGAGGCTGGGTAGACCAACCCGTGATCGTCCGCGCTAAGCAAGCGGCGCGTGCCTACTCCTGACGGTCCATCAGGTCGGGCGCTACGCTCAGTGCATCCGTGAGCGCTGAAGGGAGCGATCTGATGGGAACGGGAATGCGGATGTCGATCCCACCCGCAGGGGACCCACGGTTCGTGGCGTTGTTCTACCGGCCAACATCAGGTTGGAAAGTCGCTGCTGAATCGAACGCGCGGAGCGCCGTGGATCACGCCGTGGCCGCGATGACTCAGACCCTCCATTCGCGAGGTGAGGCGGCCCGATACGAAGTGTGGGGTCCGATCGACGGCGGTAGCGCTTGGCAGCACCTCCAGTCCATTAGCGAGCCTCCGCCAGAGGGGTCGGCGTCGCAGGCGTCTCCTGTGGTGGAGGAGCCTCTGCGAAGTGCTCGCGAAGAGCGGCTGAGGGACCGTCGGCATCAGGTGTTGATGGCCGCTCTGGCCGCCGCGGGGATTACCAAGCTGGAGGCTGCGGACCACGCCGCCGTTGTGCGCCTGGTTGGCGATGCCGACGAGGACACCGTCCGGACGGTTGCGCGATGGCTCGCCGCGAGCACCCCGTGAAAACGGCCATGGGGCGCGATCGTGTCGGTTCTGGTCCGGCCATGCTCGGTCCAGTTCGGGTCTCGATTGTCCGCCGGTCCCCTGCTGTTCGCCGACGTCCGGCATGGTCCGCCGGGGCGTCTGAGCTGCGAAGGGGCGGCGGCTGTGGGCGGCGGCGGACGCCCCTGGACCAAGATCGGGACAACTCACAGAGCGTGGATTCGTACGACTGTGCCCGGATGAAGAGATGTACCGCCGACAAGGCGTGTATGGAGTGGACTTTCCCCGAGGCACCTTCCCCGCCCTTGAACGGCCGGTCCTCGACGACGTGGCGGATGAACTCAGGGAAGAACTCAAGGCGGGGCGCGATGTTGTGGTCGACCACGGCTTTTGGACGCCTGAGGATCGGGCTAGGTGGCGAGCAATCGCCACCGACGCTGGCGTCACCCCGGTGCTCGTGTATCTCGCAGCAAGCCACGAAGAGCTTTGGGCGAGGATCAGCAAGCGCTACGAGTTCCACGCGGACGATCCCAACTCGATCTACGTCTCAGAGAGCGATCTCCAGCGGTACCGAACCCGGTTCATCCCCCCTCAGGCAGACGAAAAGCACATCCTCTACGAGGGTGAAACGGCGGACGTGATCGCGGCCGTGGAAGCCTCTCGGCCCTGACGCACTACTGGTCGCGTACGAGCGACTGTGTGCATCGACGGGTTGACCAGCCGACTCCCGCCAGCTGATGTAGGCGCCCGTCAGGGTGCTTGAGTGTCGCAGCGAAGCGTTCCTCAAAATCGCCTGCTGCCTCATCACCCATCGACAACTCGGCTCACTGTATCAGGCGTTGTTAGATGGTCTCTTCGTCAACCTTGTTCACGAAAGCATCGACGGCTTTCACGAGTTCTGTCATCGCAGCGTCGAACTTATTCCCATCGACGGTATCCTGGGAAAGGATACTCTCCATTTTATCTTCGGCGGCGATGATTTGCTTGATCGAGGCGCGAGCGGATTCCGTGCCGACGAGTCGCACCAAAGACTGTGCCTGTTGCAACTTATTGTGGGCCGGAACGACTTTGTTGTTAAATTGGCTGAGTGCCTCGTTCTGCGGCGTTCCCTCATTGAGTAGGTTTGAATAACCGCCGATCTCAGTCCTGAAAGTCTGAACGCTATTCACAAGGTCGGAGTACGCAGTGCGGCGAATGTCGGACGTCCGCTGGTCCGCAGCCGCGTCTCGGGTGTACTCGGATTGCTTGTAGACAAGCAAGCTGCCAGCAAGACCGGTCAGTGCGCCGATGAGGGCACCACCAAGCGCTGCCCACGCAACCCACCGAGGGTTGGCTTCCGCCTTAGGGGCCGCCTCGCCATTGCCATCGGCCTCGACATCGTTCGTCATGACATGTGTATAGGTCGAACAGAGGTGCACCGCACGCCGGTAGATCTATTCGAGTGATTTCGTGCCCGCAGTGCCCGACCCGGCTGACGCATGGACGTCATCCCGCCGTCGAGGGCACGCCCTCCTTCCTCCACCGCGCCGATTCCATGATCAGCTTTACTGATAGGGGCCTTGCGGGTGTCGATGCCGGGCTGTGTCCCGTCGGACCGACCTAACGGACGTGCCCCGCGTGGCGCGGCTTTTGGGCGTATCACGCGAGGTGATCTGAGTTCGCGGTTCCCCAGGTGTCCCCAGGTGTCCCCAGAGAGGGGACTGATGACCCATTCGGCCAGGTCAAGCGAGGCAGGTTCGGCCCACTGTAAATCTGCTGGCTCGGTCTTCCTCTGTACGTCGTCGCTAGCGTGCGAACGTTCAGGGCCAGTCTCAGTTGCAGTCTCATTTGGTGCTCGGTCCAACACCGTCCACCGGTGTCCACTGAAGTCCGTGGACCTCCCTGACCAGGAAGAAAGCCTGCTTCGCGGACGCCGACGAACGGCCCCGGACCAAGATCGGACAACTCGTAATGCGTAGGTCTCGGGTTCGAATCCCGAAGGCGGCTCTGTAGAAGCCTCAGGACTCACTCGCCGTGACCTGGGGCTTTTGCTTTTACCGGACGCGGCGGCGGCGCTGAGCGAGGGCCGTGCGGCTGTCCCTGGTCTCAGTTGCCGGTTCGGGGCGGGGCATGAAGGTGTCGCCGATGCGGCGCAACCCGGACAGGCGGCAACGAGTGGGGGGCTCGTGCCGCCGATCACCGTTGGCCTAAATGGCCTCTGCGAGGTTATTGGCCCGGGTCTTCTTCGTGGCATCCGACTCCCCAGTGAGGACCTCCGGGCTCTTGGCCAAGTCCCCATGAGCGGCGGACACGACACCGCCTAGCTGCCCCTCTCCCGACAGCCATCTGTTCGCGAGGTCTTCCTGCTTGTCCAGCGGCAAGCTCTGCACCTTGGCCTTGTTCTCCGGAGTGAGCAGATCCAGAAAGGGTTGCAGCAGCGATTGGCTTGCGTCTTCCAGCACGTAGCTCTCCTGTCTGTCCGGAGCCCAGCAGCCGGGCGGGCTCGCGGGGCGGCGCGGGTACGGGGTGACGTCACCCACCGGTCCCCGGTGCCGGGGCGGTCTATGCCCGTGGGCCCACGCGTCCACCCCATCGGCTGGACGTGCGCCGCCCCGTGAGGGGCGCCCCCTGGTCCGCCGCCCGTGCGGGCGGTGTGTCAACCGATGCGGACCTTTTCCCTGCGAGTCCCCCCGCGAGTCCCCCTGCGAGCCGTAGATCGCGGCGCTTCCCCCCCCCGCCCTGTGCGGTTCCCGGGGCGTGCTCGTGGAGGTCCGACAAAAAAGTTGGGAGGACGCTGCACGTTCCGGGGGCTTCGCGGCACTCATGGGTGAAGGCGACGGACACCGGCTCGTCGGAGCGCTCACGGGGGGCGTTCCGGGGGGATGGCAGGGTCGGTCGTCTGTTCGTGTTCGGTTGCCGTTCCGAAGAGGGAAGGCCATGTGCGGGTCTCGTTGTCAGCTGCCTGTGCGGGCCCGGACGGGGGTCGTCGCCATGGGGCGAAGTTCGAACGCATTGACGGATCGGGGGGATCCGGCTGATCGGTTTTCCATGGTCGACGGAGCCGAATACAGATTTATGCGACGTGCTGGATATAGTTCCGGCTCGCATCACACGTTGACCCTTCCTTGTGCCACTCCTCTGCATCGGCAGCGAGTGCCGATTGAGGAGGGATATCTCGTGCAGCACCGCAGGGGCCCCGACGGGAATGAATTCGACAGGTTCTTTCGGTCGGACTACCGGAAGTTGATCGGTTTTCTCCGGTTCATCGGCGCCACGAAGGAGGAGGCGGAGGACGCCGCGTCCGCCGCGATGATCAAGGCGTTGGAGTCCTGGGCCGAGATCACCCACCCCTTCGCGTGGGTGCGCAAGGCGGCCGAGCGTCACTTTCTGCGGTCGACGGCCCGTGATCTGGACGCCCCGAAGCGAGCGCTCAAGGGCGGCTGGGCGGTCGGTGCGGGGCTTCCCGGACACGAGGCGCCGTCGCGTGCGGACGAGGAGGCCGTTCTCGCCCTGATGCGGAATCTCGGATACAAACAGCGCCAGGTCATCGCCTATACCTACGACGGTTTCAACCCTTCCGAAATCGCCGAGATCACCGGCGATCTTCCGGCGACGGTCAGGTCCAATTTGCGATCGGCGAGAGCCAAGCTGGCCGGCATTCTGCAGGAGAGTCACGCGACAGCTGACACGCATGGTGAGGAGGAGTAATGAGCACCTACGGCAACGACGGCGTCGATGAGGGATTCGATGAAAGTGTCGGAAAAGGAATCGATGGGAATATCCGGGATCTGTTGACCCCTATCGACGGGTACGCCTTGATCAGTGATCCGGTCAAGGGGGCGGCCGACCGGCGGCTGAAGGAGTTCAAGGACGCCTTCGACGCCGGACTCGCGGCGGAGATCACCGACCAGGCGGTGGAGCGCAAGCTGCTCGAAATCAAGATCGAGGCCGCTCGCCGGGCCGTGCTCCGCGACCACCGGTCGGGCAGCGCCGGCCTACAGGAGTTCCTGAGCCCGGCCCCCGGCGAGGGGGGCGCGACGGCGGCGCGGCGCGGCCGCGAGGCCCTGCCGGAGGCGGCCCGCAGGGGCCGCCTCCGGCGGTGGTGGTGCTATCTCGGGCTCGGGGTGCTGCTGGTGACGATGGTGGCCCTGGCCGTGGTGGCCCTGCCCGGCCACGGCGTCCCCAGATGGGGCCAGGCGATGATTCCGTCAGCCGTCCTCGGCGTGATCGTCTCGACCACCGTGTTCACCGTGATCCAGCTGCGGGACCTCCGCGAGCACCGGCCCGACAGCCTTCAGCCCGAGGCGCTGTCCCGGCTCCAGGAGGAAGGTGCGCCGAAGGGCGACCCTCCGGTGCCCGAGAGCCCGAAGACGCCGATGCGCAGGAGCAAGCGCGCCCTGGACGTCGCTGTCGGCGCCACACTGCTCTGGTCGGCGCTGCCCATGCTGGCGATCGTGTACTCATGGATCCGGCTCACCTCGCGCGGCCCGGCCCTCGTGCGGCATCCACGGGTCGGCGCGGGCGGCCGGATCTTCCAGCTGTACGACTTCCGGACCCGGGGCCGGTCGGGGGAGCTGACCCGCCTGGGCACGTTCCTGGAGGAACTCGGCCTGGAGACCCTGCCGCGGTTGTGGAACCTCTTCCGCGGCGACGTCACCCTGCTGGGACCACCGGCCGAACATCCGGCGATGGCCGCCTCGTATCCCCAGCAATGCCGCTGGATCTTCTCCTACCGGCCGGGAATCGCGGGGCCGTTGTGGGACGACTACGACCACCCGGACGACGAGCTGTTGCCGGGCTCCGACGTGTGGCGGCATTACCTCGACGTGGTCGTGCCGCAACGCGTGATGGTCGACCGGGATTTCTACGATTCCCTGTCGGCGTGGGGAACGGCCCGCCTCATCTTCAAAATGCTGTTCAGTTCCAATTCGTTCACCACATATCGCGCGCTGGAGCAGGGTGTCGAGGGCGCGACCGGCGGCACTCCGGCCGTCCGCGCACTCGCCCCCGACACCTCGCCGCTGCTCTGGTGGAACGTCCCCGAGGAGCGCCTCGTCAAGGTCGCCGTCTGGCAGTGAGACCGGGGCTCCGGGAGTCGGCTCCGGGGCCGGCGGCCGCCGCACAGCGGCCACCGGCCCCGGACTTCCCGGTTCAGCGAGCGACCAGGAACACCGCCAGCAGCAGCATCACGACAGCCAGACCGAGGCCGCCGGCGACACAGGTGACCAGCACCGAGCCGGTCGTCACATAGGCGCCGCTGACGCCCGCGGTGACGGAACCGAAAGCAGCTCCGACGGAGGTGGGGGTGAGTTTCCAGCGCGGAGAATTACCGTTCGTACCGCGACGGTTCATTGCCATGGACAGCCTTTCTTCGACCCGCACAGAGGAATTCGGACGGCGGTGACGGGCCCTGGCCGGCCCCCAACCGCTTGTGTTTCCCTTTTCGCAAGTGAGTGACGCGAACCCGCGGATGCGTGCGACCGGCCCCGCGTCCGCGATCAGTCCCGCGCCGCGACCGGCCGTCCGTGTCCACCGGATGGTGGACACAGGACTGTCCCCTCGGTCGTACCGCCCGGCCTCCCGGGCCGACAGGCTGGGGGTATGGCAGAAACAGCAGTGCGGGTGCGGGGATTGCGGAAGACCTACGGTGACCACGTCGCCGTCGACGGTCTCGACCTGGACATCCGACGGGGCGAGATCTTCGGCATCCTCGGGCCGAACGGCGCGGGCAAGAGCACCACCGTGGAGATCCTGGAAGGCCACCGCAAGCGCGACGCCGGCGAGGTGGACGTGCTCGGCGAGGACCCGGGCCGCCCCTCGCGGCGCTGGAAGTCGCGGATCGGCATCGTCTGGCAGAACGAGGTCGTCGCCGGCGAGCTGACGGTCGCCGAGACCGTACGGCACTTCGCGCAGTACTACCCCAACCCCCGCGACCCCGAGGAGATCATCCACCTCGTCGGCCTCACCGAGAAGGCCAACGCCCGGGTGGGCGGGCTCTCCGGCGGTCAGCGCCGCCGCGTCGACGTCGCCATCGGCGTCATCGGCCGCCCCGAGCTGCTGTTCCTGGACGAGCCGACCACCGGCTTCGACCCGGCGGCCCGACGCCAGTTCTGGGACCTGATCCGGTCCCTCGCCCACGACGGGACGAGCATCGTGCTCACCTCCCACTACCTCGACGAGGTCGAGGCGCTCGCCGACCGGCTGGCCGTCGTCGTCAAGGGCAAGGTCGTCGCGGAGGGCGACCCGGCCACCCTCGGCGGGCGCGCCGTCGCGCAGGCCACGGTCTCCTGGTTGGGCGCCGACGGGCCCATGGAGCACCGCACGGACTCGCCGACCACAGTCGTCACCGAGCTCGCGGCGTACTTCAAGGGTGAGATCCCCGAGCTGACGATCAGCCGCCCCTCCCTCGAAGACATCTACCTCGGCCTCATCAAGCAGCAGGAGACAGCGGCATGACCCAGTCCTTCGCCGGCGCCACCGCCGCGCAACCGCACGCCGGGAGCGGCAAGCTCCCCGGGGCGTTCCGTCTCGGTCTGCTCCGCGGCGGCCTGGAGATCAAGGGTTTCTTCCGCAACCCGGGCGCCGTGGTCTTCACCTTCGCCCTGCCGATCATGATGATGACGATGTTCGCGTCGATCTTCCACGACAAGGTCGAGGGCGCCGGGATCACCGTCTCCCAGCTGTACGTGGCCGCAATGCTCGGCGCCGGTCTGATGTCGACCAGCTTCCAGGCCATCGCCATCGGCATCGCCACCGAGCGCGACGAGGGCAACCTGCGCCGCCTGGCGGCCATGCCCATCCCGCGCAGCTCGTTCTTCTTCGGCAAGCTGTGGCTGGTCCTGGCGACCGGCGTCTCCGAGACGCTGCTGCTGCTCGCCGTCGGCGTCTCCTTCTTCGGCCTGGAGCTGCCCTCCGACCCGGCCAAGTGGTTCACCTTCGCCTGGGTGCTGCTGCTGGGCCTGATCGCCTGCTCGCTGCTGGGCATAGCGATGAGCAGCGTGCCGCGCGACTCCAAGAGCGCGACCCCGATCGTCACCCTGCCCTTCCTCGTCATCCAGTTCATCTCCGGCGTCTACATCCCGATCAACGCGATGTCCGGGTGGATGCAGAACGTGGGCGCGTTCTTCCCGCTCAAGTGGATGTGCCAGGGTTTCCGTGCGGTCTTCCTGCCCGACCAGGCGAAGATGCTGGAGCAGGCCGGAGACTGGGAGCTCGGCCGGGTCGCCCTCGTCCTGGGCGCTTGGTGCATCGGAGGATTGATTCTGTGCCTGACGACATTCCGCTGGAAGGGCCGGCGCGACGGATGACCGTGCCCTCCGCGGCCCCGCAGCCGAGCGCCCGAGCCACCCACGCGTGGCTGCGGAACGCTCGGCTGTGGGATTTCCACTTCGGTGTCGCCCTGGTGGTGGCGGAGCTGTTCGTGGCCTTCTCGCACGGCCCCGGCCTGTGGGTCTGGCTGATGAACGGCTGGCTGCTGCTGTCCGTACCGCTGTACGTGGCCGTCGGGCGGCCCGCGCTCCACCGCGACCCGGAGAACTCCCGGCGCGCCTTCGCCTTCTGCGCCGGCATGGCCGTGCTCTACACCCCGGCGGCGATCCTGGCCCAGGAGGCGTCCGTCACCATGGTCGCCCTGGCGCCGCTGTCGTACATGCTGCTCTCCCGGCTGCGGGCGATGGTCTTCCTGCTGGTCTACAACATCGCCCCGCTCATCGGCTGGACGGTCCTGATGTGGGACGAGCCCGGCCACCTGCTGCGCACCGTGCTGATCGCCGTCGTCGTCGCCGGGTCCTCGCTGGCCATCGGCGGCTGGGTGGAGTCCATCGTCGTCCAGAGCACCGAGCGCGCCGAGCTGATCCGCCGCCTCGACGAGAGCCGCGAGGAGCTGACCCGCCTCTCGGTGGCGCACGGCGCCCTGCTGGAGCGCGAGCGGCTCGCCCGGGAGATCCACGACACCCTCGCGCAGGGCTTCACCAGCCTCGTCATGCTCTGCCAGGCGCTGGAGGGCGAGCTGGAACGCAACCCCGAGCAGGCCCGCCGCTATGTCGATCTGATGCAGCGCACCGCCCGCGAGAACCTCGCCGAGTCCCGCTCCCTCGTCGCCTCCCTCACCCCCGCCCAGCTCGACGACAGCTCGCTGGACGAGGCCGTGCGCCGCCTCGGCGAGCGGCTCGCCGAGGAGCTCGGCATCGACGTGGACGTCCAGGTCTCCGGCACCCCCTGCGAGCTCCCGCCCGCCGTCGAGGTGGTGGCCCTGCGCGCCTCCCAGGAGGCGCTGTCCAACATCCGCAAGCACGCGCACGCCACCCGCGTCGAGCTGTCCCTGGCCCACACGGTCCAGGGCCTGGAGCTGACCGTCCGGGACAACGGCCGCGGCTTCAGCCCCACCGCCCCCGGCAAGGGCTACGGCCTGCCCGGCATGCGCGCCCGCGTCTCGGAGATCGGCGGCACCACGGAGCTGACCAGCGCGCCAGGCGAGGGCACCCGGCTGACCGTACGGCTGACCGCGGCGTCCTGCCCCGACGCGACCGACCGCCCCGCACCGCTCCAGGAGACCAACCGATGATCCGGATCCTGCTCGTCGACGATCACCCCGTGGTACGGGAGGGCCTGCGCGGCATGCTCGACGTCCATCCCGACCTGGACGTCGTCGGCGGCGCCTCGTCCGGGCCGGAGGGCGTCGCCCTCTGCGCCCGGCTGGAGCCCGACATCGTGCTGATGGACCTGCGGATGCCCGGCGGCGACGGCGTGGAGGCCACCCGGCAGATCCGGGCCGCCCACCCGAAGATCCGCGTCGTGGTCCTGACCACGTACGAGACCGACCGCGACATCCTGCGCGCCGTCGAGGCCGGCGCCGCGGGCTACCTCCTCAAGGACGCCTCCAGCGGCGACCTCGCCGATTCCATCAGGGCGGCCGCACGCGGCGAGACCGTGCTCGCCCCGACGGTGGCGGCGGCGCTGGTGTCCCGGCTGCGCGGCGGCGAGCCGGACCGGCCGCAGCTCTCGCAGCGGGAGCTGGAGGTGCTGCGGCTGGTGGCCGAGGGCTGCACCAACTCCGAGATCGGCCGCCGCCTGTTCATCGGCGAGAGCACCGTCAAGACCCATCTGCTGCGGACCTTCGGCAAGCTCGGCGTCTCCGACCGCACGGCGGCCGTCACCCGCGCGATGCAGTTCCGACTGCTGTCGACGGACTGAGGGCCGTGCGGGGGCCTACGCCTCCGCGCCGCCGGCCACCTGCCATCTCTCGGCCGTCACCTCGACGGACTGAGGACCGTGGTGGGGGCTACGCCTACGCCTCCGCCCCCACCGGCCACCTCTCGGCCGTCACCTGCTGCGGAAAGCTGTAATCGCCGTCCTTCAGGCGCAGGGGCAGATCCGTGCGCCGGGTCACGTCCAGCTTCCGGTACACCCGCGTCAGGTGCTGCTCCACCGTGCTGACCGTGATGTAGAGCCTGCTGCCGATCTCCCGGTTGGTGTGCCCCATCGCGGCCAGCGCGGCGACGCGCCGCTCGGCGTCGCTGAGCGCCTCGGCGCTGTCGGCCTCGTGGTCCGCCTCCGGGCCGTCGGCGCCGTCCGCCATGTCCTGGCCGGCCAGCAGCTGCCGGCACAGCTCCTCGGCGCCGCAGTCCTGGGCCACCTGAAGGGCCCGGCGGCCCATCATCCGGGCCCGGTTGAACTCGCCGAGGCCGTGGTGCGCCCGGCTGAGGCCGGCCAGCGCGCGGACGAGCTCCACGCGGTCGCCGGACGCCTGGAGCAGGTCGACGGCCTCGCGCAGGAGCAGCGGCCGCTGCTTGAGGTCACGGGCCGCGGCGAGCACGCGCAGCGCGATGCCGCGGGTCCGGGCACCGGCCGCGCCGGGCAGCGCCAGCTCCTCGGCGATCAGCTCCCGGGCGGCCTCGCGCTGGTGCAGGGCGAGTTGGACGCGGGCGGTGTCGCTGCGCCAGGGCGCCAGCGCGGGCAGGTCCAGGGACCACTCCCGCATCAGCTCGCCGCACCGCCGGAAGTCGGCGAGCGCGGCCTGGAGCCGGTTGGTGGCCAGGTGGTGGTGGCCGCGCGCGTGCAGGTACTTCAGCCCGAACCGGGTCTCGAACATCGCGTCCGGTACGACGTGCCGCAGCAGCCGGGCGGCGTCGTCGTGCCGGCCCATCGCGGTCTGCGCGAGCAGCAGCACCGACAGCGGCCCGCCGACGGCCACGCCCCAGCTGCGCGGCGAGATCAGGGCCAGTGCTTCCTCGGCCCACATCGCCGCGCCCGGCAGATCGCCCTGGCGCAGCGCCGCTTCCGCGCGTACGCCCTTGAGCAGCGCTTCCCAGGTGGTGGCCTGCCTGGCCCGGGCCTCGGCGATGAAGACATGGCACCAGGGCGCGGCCTTGTCCGCCCGGTCGCAGTGGATCAGCGTGTAGAGGGCGGACTGCACGGCGCAGACGGTGCTGTCGGAGAGGGTGCAGTCGGCCAGGACCTGCTCGGCCCAGCCGATCGCCTTCTCGCTGGGCCCCTCGAAGAGGGCGGAGGTGAGCGCGGCGGCGGCGGTGGCGCCGACGTGGCCGGGCATGCCGCGGTGGCCGTCCTTCGGCAGGTCCTGCGGGGCGCCGGGCCGGCTCAGGTGCATCCAGGGCTGGAGGTGACCGGGGTGGTACGGGTCGGTGAGGGGTCGCGGGCCGGGGGTGCCGGCGTCGCCGTCGAGCCACCGCAGGACGGTCCGGGCCTCGTCGGCCCGGCCGTGCCACAGGAGGTAGCCGACGAGGGTGACCGCGTCACCGCGCTCCAGGTGGCCGGCCAGGAGGGCGGCGGTGAGCGAGGTGAGGTGCCGGGCGGCGGCGGAGGGCCGGCTGCGCCACTCCAGGCGGGTCAGGGTCAGGGTGAGGGCGGCGCGCTGCCGCTCGTCGGAGCAGGACAGGCAGGCGAGGGTGAGGCATTCGACGGCGAAGTCGACGCGGTCCTCGGCGAGCGCCTGGACGGCGGCGTTGCGCAGGGTGGCGACGCCGGACGGGTCGTGGACCTGGCCGGCCGCGACGAGGTGCTCGGCTATCTCGACCTCGGGGACACCGTTGTCATGCAGCAGCTCGGCGGCGCGGAGGTGCAGGCGGGTCCGTTCATCGATGCCGATGGTGCCGAGGACGGTGTCACCGATGGCGGGGTGGCGGAGCCGGCCGTCGGCGAGGAGGCCGGAGCGGGAGAGATCGGCGACGCCTTGCTCCACGCGTTCGGCCTTGACCTGGATGAGGGCGCTGACCAGCGGGGACGTGGCCCACTGACCCAGCATGGCGAGGCCGTGGGCGATCCGGATGGTGTCGGCGTCCCAGCGGTAGAGGCAGGCGAACACCGCCTGATGGAACGATTCTTCAGTGATCGGGTTAGTCGACAGCGCCTCGGTGCCACCGGCCAGGCGGATCATGCCGTCCTCGACGAGTCCGCGCAGCAGCAGCGGGTTGCCGCCGCTGACCCGGTGGTACGCGGGGGCCAGGCGCCCGGCGGTCTCCTCGTCGGTGACCTCGGTGAGCAGCTCCCGGACGCCTTGGGCGGAGAGCGGGTGGAGCTGGATGCGGTGGCAGTTGCGCTGGCGCAGCAGCTCGGCGTGGAAGGTGGGGTGCGAGGGGCGGGAGACGGCCCATTCGTTGAGCACGACCATGAGGCGGCCGTTGGTCAGGCGCCGCATCAGGTAGAGCAGGAACTGGAGGGACGGCCCGTCGGCGTACTGCACGTCGTCGATGCCGATGACGACGGTGCGGTCGGCGGCGAGTTCGAGCAGTATGGCGCTCAGGCCGCGGGCGACCTTCGCGGAGGTCTGCTGGAGGGTGGCCGGTTCCTGGTCGGGGTCGGCCTGGTGCTGGACGCTCTGGTTGAGCAGGGCGGTCGCTCGGTGGTCGAGCTCCTGCGGCAGGTCGCCGGTGTGGAACAGCTGTCCGATGACGCCGAGGGCGAGGCCGCTCTCGTCACGCGATCCGGTCGCCGTCAGCAGCAGCGCGCCCGCGTGGACCGCCTCTTCGGCGAATGTGTGCAGCAGCTCGGTCTTGCCGCTGGCCACGGCGCCGCTGATGAGAACTATCTGTGCCCTGCCCTGTTCCGATTGCGCGAACAGTTCCTGCAGGCGTGCCATCTCCGTACACCGCTCGACGAATGCCATGCAGCTCTTGCCCCCTTCGAGAGCGCACCGCAGCACCGTATGGGCAGTCCGTTTACCATTTCTTGGGAAGTCCTTTGCCCATACGGTGTCCTGAAATGCACTCAGTCCCCGTTGTGACTCAAACCTATCCCATGCTCCACCTCTGGTGCGATCTGTTGCAACAAGCAAGTGGAGGACCGGATTCCGGCGTTCTGGGGAATGAATGACGGTCCGTCAGGAGTCCGAAACCTGCACTTCAGGCCGCATATGGCCGCGCCCGGGCATAGCAAGAGAGGGGCCGCGAGTTTCCTCGTCGGCCCCTCATTTGCTTCAGGGTTCAAGATAAAATCTTGGTCAGCTTCTGCCGCTCGCCCGAGCGGTGCTCACGCGGATGAAATCCGCAAGCGTCGAAGGTGTCGGGTAAGAGAAGATTTGCGCCAACTTCAGGGTGATGTGCACCGTCTCCTCCAACCGCTGCACGAGCTTCACGCCCAGCAGCGAATGGCCGCCGTGGGTGAAGAAGTTCGTGTCCGGCGTAATGCCGTCGCGGCCCAGGACCTCGCCCCACAGACCCATGAGGTCCGCCACGAGCGCGTCCTCGGGAGCGGCGTCCGCGGAAGCGGGGACGCCCGCGGGGCCGTCCTCGGTTCCCGCCCGGGCGAGCCGCTCCGCGGCGGTACGCGTCAGCGCCGGATAGTCCACCTTCTGGCTGGCGTTGGTCGGCAACGACTCCACCACCACGAACTCCTGCGGCACCGACGCCCGCGGCAGCGTGGCCGACGCGTGCCGCCACAGCTCCTCCGCCAGCTCCTCGCCCGCCGCCGACTCGGCGAACGCGACCAGCACGCCGTCGCCACCGGCGTCACCCGCGACGACCACGGCACACGCCCGTACCGCCGGATGCCCGGCCAGCACGGCCTCCAGCTCGCCGAGTTCGATCCGCACGCCCCGCAGCTTGATCTGCCGGTCCACCCTGCCGAGCACCTCCACCGTGCCGTCCGCCAGCCAGCGCGCGCGGTCGCCGGTGCGGTAGAACCGCCCGTACGACGTGTGCTCGCCGAACTTCTCCGCCGTCAGCGCCGGCCGCCCGTGATACCCGGCGGCCACACCGCCACCGGCCACACACAGCTCACCCGGTACCAGCACCGGCAGCTCCCGGCCCGCCGGGTCCGTCACGAACACCCGGGTGTCACGCACCGGCCGGCCCGCGGAGACCCGCTCCACGTCCTGACCGACCAGCCCCGACGTCGACCAGATGGTGGTCTCGGTCGGGCCGTAGACATTGCGCAGCACACAGCCCGTGGCCGCCAGCCGCCGGGCCAGCGCCACCGGAAGCGGCTCGCCACCGCACAGCACCCGCCGGCCCGCCAGCACCGCACCGGCCGCCTCCGCGACCAGCCGCCACGTCGTGGGCGTCGCCTGCACGATGCCCACGTCGTACGAGGTCAGCAGCCCGGCCAGGACCGTGCCGTCCGTACGCGCCTCGTCCGGCGCGACGACCAGCCGTCCGCCCGTCACCAGCGGCAGGAACAGCTCCAGCGCCGAGATGTCGAACGTGAACGTCGTCAGCCACAGCGTGCTCTCGCCCGCACCCGCGCCCAGCTCCTCACGGAAGTGCTCGACGAGGTTGGCGAGGTTCCCGTGGGTGAGCAGGGTGCCCTTCGGCAGGCCCGTCGAACCCGAGGTGTAGATCAGATAGGCCAGGTCCGAGGCGTCCACGACGGCCACCGCGTCCGACGTCTCGCCGGATTCCCCGACGACGGCCATCGGCGCCACGACCACACCCGGCCCCGCCGTGAGCTCGACGCCCGGGCCCAGCAGGACCGCCCGCGCGCCCGAGTCCGACAGCTGGTAGGCGATCCGCTGCTCGGGGTGCTCCGGGTCGACCGGCAGATACGCCGCGCCCGCCAGCCACACGCCCAGCGTCGCCGCCGCCAGCTCGGCACCGCGCGACGCGGCCACCGCGACCACGTCGCCCCGGCCGAGCCCGGCGGCCGCCAGCCGCTCCCGGTTGGCCTCGGCCGCCGCCCACAACTGCCCGTACGTCAGCTCACGGTCGCCGTCGACGACCGCGACGGCCTCCGGGGTGCTGCGCACCCGCTCGGCCACGGCCTCCGGCACGCCGGCCACCGAACCCACGGGCCCGGCGCGGTGCGCGCCGTCGATCACCGCACGGTCGGCGGTGCTCCACGCGGAGAGCTCACCGACCGGCCGCTCCACATCGGCGCCGACGGCGACGAGCAGCGACTCGTACCGCCCGATCAGCGCCTCGACCTCGTCCCGCGCGAACGCGCCCGTGTGGTACGCCGTCCGCAGCCGGATGCCGTCCTCCGAGGGCAGGACGAAGAACTCCAGGTCGAACTTGCTGAAGCCGTTCTCCACGGGCTGGAACCACGCCCGCATCCCGTCGAGGACGAACTCCTCCGTGCCCACGCCCGGCACGTAGTTGAAGACGTGCTGGAAGAGGGTGTTGCGCCAGCCCGCCGCGTCGGCCCGGTCGACGTCCAGCAGCAGCGAGTCCACCGGCACGTCGGCGTGCGAGATCGAGTTGATGAACACGCTGCGGGCCTTGCGCACGAGATCGGCGAAGCCCTGCTCCGGGTCGACGCGCAGCCGCAGCGGCACCACATTGACGTGGTAGCCGATGGCGGCGGCGTCCTCCGGCCGACGGCTGTTCACCGGCGAGCCGACCACCAGGTCGGGGCCCGCGCCGTGCTGCGTCAGCAGCAGGTAGTAGACGGCGAGCAGCACCACGGCCTCGGGCGCGCGGAGTTCCTCCTGCAGCCGGCGTACGACGGCGACGGCCTCGTCCGGCAGCGGCCGGGTGATCGTGGCGCCGACCAGGTCCGGCTCGTCACCCGCGTCGGCACCCAGCCACAGCCGGGGCTGCACGGCGCCGAAGTCGCGCAGCTGCTTGCGCCAGAAGCGGCGGCTGCGGTCGGTCGGCTCGACGTCCTGAGCCGCCGGTACGACCTCGCTCAGCGCCTCGTGGGGCTCCTCGTCGGCCGCCAACGCGCCGTAGACCATGGCGAATTCGCCGAGCAGCGTCGACGCGGAGATGGTGTCGAAGACGAGGTGGTGCAGCGCGATGCAGAACACGTCGTCCTGCGGGCCCCGGAACAGCTGGGCGCGCAGCAGGGGCCCGCCGTCCATGGCGAAGGGGGAGCCGACGTACCGGGTGAGAATCGCGTCCAGAGCGAGCGAGGAGGAATCGTCGCCGAGGCTGTCGGCGGGCAATTCCGCATCGGTCACCAGGACCTTCGCCTCGTCGGCGTCCAGTACCCGCTTCGCGAGCGTCAGGCCGTCCGCGACGAAAGCCGTCCGCAGCACTTCATGCCGGCGGATCAGAAACGAAAGCGTCTCCTGGAGAACCTCCGGACGCAATCGGCCCGCCACCCGGAAGGCGAGCGAGAGGTTATTGACACCGGTGCCCGGAACAAAGCGCTCCAGCAGCCACAGCGCCTCTTCCTTGCGTCCCGCCGGGACGGTCGCCGGCCCGCCCGTCGCGGAGCGCCCGTCATTCTCGGCCACGTATTGCATCCCGGTTCCTCTCACTCGGCTTCCCGGCCCCACTCGGCCCGACTCGATTTCGGCGCGGCCCGCTTCAGGCGCGCGCGGCGCCGGCCAGCAGCTCGTTCGCCTTCGCGGCGATCTCGGAGTTGCCCAGCATCTCGACGTGCGCGATGTCGAACCGGATCTCCTCGCCGACCGCGCCCGCACGGTTCGCCTCCGGCAGGAGGTTCAGCCCATTGGTAGGGGTGTTCGAGGAAAGGGCCACGCCCCGGTCCCAGCCGCGCGTGGCGTCCAGCTGCGAGCCGCCGACGACGTACTTGGCGAACGCGTCGAACGCGTCGAGCAGACCCGCGCCGTGCCGGGGATCGATGTTGATGTGCGCGAACGACTCCATGCCGACCTCACGGAACATCCCGGTGACGGCGGGGAGCAGCAGGTCGATGTCGTGACCCAGCTCCGCGTACAGGCGGTTCGCCTCCTCGCGCATCGTGGCCGCCCGCTCCTCCGGGTACATCACGGCGAACTGCTCCAGCGCCCGCCGGAAGTGCGAGTTCAGCGTGAGCGCGGCCGGCACCTCCGGGTCGATCATGACGATCGGGGGCACCGCGTCCTGCCACTGCGCGATGCCGTCGGCGAGCGCGCCCAGATAGGCGGCGCCGGCGCAGAAGCTCAGCAGCCCGCGCACGACCAGGTCGCTCGCGCGGACATCGGCGAGCCACTGGTCGACGAACTCCTTGCCCGTCGCCGGGGTACCCTCACCGACCGGCGGCGGCAGCGTCTCCCACACGGCGAGGGAGGGGTCGAGCAGCTGGGCGAACTCGGCGAATCCCGCCTCCGACCGCCCGGTCATCGGGAAGTCGACGGCCAGCACGACCCCGCCCGAGGTGCCGCTCCTGTGCACTCGCCATCCGTCGAGATCGTGCACGAATCCCCCTTTGGTTCGCTTGGCGCCGGTCCGCCCGTCGCCCGGTTGCTCGGGCCGGTCCGCATGGCGCCGACATTTATGGGCACCGTAATTCATGGCACGCGGCTTCGATTAAGAATGCGCGTCAAGGGTAAGAAGTGGGAGGCAGGCCTAGAAACCCCTAGGGGCCCCCTAGTCACCCCTATATCCCCTCCAGGGCCTTGCCAATGGACGGGATTCGGTGGAAGAGATTCGCACTCACTAGGGGGACCGCAGGGGCGAGTTAGGGGTTGGTGCGCACCCGCGTCGCGTCTACCCTTCTACACGTAGTGCCATGTTCGCAACGTGAAGAATTCAACGGGTGAATTCATCCCGGCCGGCTCGGGCCGATGCCTTCATGGCATCCCGATCGGCGAATTGTGGGGGCGTGGCGGCAGATGGAGGGCGAAGAGAAGCTCCTCGGGTATCTCAAGCGGGCGACGGCCGATCTGCGCGAGGCCAAGCGCCGCCTGCGGGACGCCGAGGACCGCCGACGCGAACCGATCGCGATCGTGGGGATGAGCTGCCGGTATCCGGGTGGGGTGTCCTCGCCTGAGGGTCTGTGGGATCTGGTGGCGGGTGGCCGGGACGGTGTGTCGCGTTTCCCGGAGAACCGTGGCTGGGATGTCGAGGGGTTGTACGACCCGGATCCGGATGCGGCGGGTCGTACGTACACGGTCGAGGGTGGCTTCCTGCATGACGCGGGGGAGTTCGATCCGGAGTTCTTCGGGATCAGTCCGCGTGAGGCGCTGGCGATGGATCCGCAGCAGCGGTTGCTGTTGGAGGCGTCGTGGGAGGCGTTCGAGCGGGCGGGTATCGAGCCGGGTTCGCTGCGGGGCAGCCGTACGGGTGTGTTCGCCGGTGTGATGTACCACGACTTCGCGTCCCGGCTGCGGGTGGTGCCTGAGGGCCTGGAAGGCTTCCTGGGCAATGGTGGTCTGGGGAGTGTGGCGTCGGGCCGGGTGTCCTACACCTTTGGTCTTGAGGGCCCGGCGGTGACGGTGGACACGGCGTGTTCGTCGTCGCTGGTGGCCCTGCACTGGGCGATCCAGGCCCTGCGCTCGGGTGAGTGCACCCTCGCGCTGGCCGGTGGTGTGACGGTGATGACGACCCCTGACACCTTCATCGACTTCTCCCGTCAGCGTGGGCTCGCGGCGGATGGCCGGTGCAAGGCGTTCGCGGCGGGTGCGGACGGTACGGGTTGGAGCGAGGGCGTCGGCATGCTGCTCGTCGAGCGCCTCTCCGACGCCCGCCGCAACGGTCACCCCGTGCTGGCCGTGGTGCGCGGATCCGCCATCAACCAGGACGGCGCCAGTTCCGCCCTCACCGCCCCCAACGGCCCGTCCCAGCAGCGCGTCATCCGACAGGCCCTGGCCGACGCCCGCATCCCGGCCACGGACATCGACGCGGTCGAGGGCCACGGCACGGGCACCAGGCTCGGTGACCCCATCGAGGCGCAGGCCCTCCTCGCCACGTACGGGCAGGAGCGCGCGGACGACCAGCCGCTGTGGCTCGGCTCGTTGAAGTCGAACATCGGGCACGCCCAGGCCGCCGCCGGTGTCGGTGGCGTGATCAAGATGGTCATGGCGATGCGCAACGGCGTGCTGCCCAAGACCCTGCACGTCGACGCGCCCACGGACCAGGTGGACTGGTCGGCGGGCGCGGTCGAGCTGCTGACCGAGGCCCGCGAGTGGGCGACGCCCGAGGACCGGCCGCGCCGGGCCGGCGTCTCCTCGTTCGGCATCAGCGGCACCAACGCCCACGTGATCCTGGAGGAGGCCCCGGCGGCGGAGCCCGCCGACGCCGGCGCGGCGCTGCCCGCCGTGCCGTGGGTGCTCTCCGCGAAGACCGAGGACGCCCTGCGCGCCCAGGCCGCGCGCCTGAACGAGGCCACGGCCGACCTGAACGACGGTACGGGCGCGCCGAACCCGCTCGACGTCGCCTACTCCCTGGCGACCGGCCGCGCCGCCCTGGAACACCGCGCCGTGCTGACCGGCACCCACCCCAAGGACTTCCGGCGCGGGCTCGCCGCCCTCGCCAAGGGCACCACCGTCCTCGGCACCGCACAGGGCCGGGCCGGCGAAGGCGGCCGCCTGGCCGTCCTGTTCACCGGCCAGGGCGCCCAGCGCGCCGGCATGGGCCGCGAGCTCCACGCCACCTTTCCCGCGTTCGCCACGGCCTTCGACGCCGCGTGCGAGGCGCTGGGCCTCGACGCGGCGGTCCTCGACGACGCCGAGCAGCTGGCCCGCACGGAGAGCGCGCAGCCCGCGCTCTTCGCCATCGAGGTGGCGCTGTACCGGCTCGCCGAATCCTGGGGCATCCGGCCCGACTTCGTCGCCGGGCACTCGATCGGAGAGCTGGCCGCCGCGCACGTGGCGGGCGTCCTCTCGCTCACGGACGCCGGGAAGCTGGTCGCCGCGCGCGGCCGGCTGATGCAGGCCCTGCCCGCAGGCGGCGCGATGATTTCGCTTCAGGCGACCGAGGCGGAGGTCCGCGCCGCGATCACCACGGGTGTCGACATCGCCGCGGTCAACGGCCCCTCCGCCGTCGTGATCTCGGGCGACGAGGAGGCCGTCGCCTCCGTCGCCGAGCACTTCCGGGCGCAGGGCCGCAAGACCAAGCGCCTGAAGGTCTCGCACGCCTTCCACTCCCACCGCATGGACGGGATGCTGGACGACTTCCGTACGGTCGCCGAGTCGCTGACCTACAGCGCTCCGACCATCCCCGTCGTCTCCAACGTCACCGGCTCCCTCGCCGAGGACCTCACGTCGCCCGAGTACTGGGTGCGCCACGTCCGCGAGGCCGTCCGCTTCGCCGACGGGGTGCGCGCCCTGCACGCCGAGGGCGTCCGCACCTACCTCGAACTCGGCCCGGACGCCGTCCTCACCGGCCTGGCCCAGGACTGCCTCCCCGACACGGGCGCCGAAGGCGACAGCGCGGTGTTCGTACCCGCCCTGCGCCGCAGCCGCCCCGAGGCCGCGACGCTGGCCGCCGCCGTCGGCCGGCTCCACGTCAGCGGGCACGCCGTCGACTGGACCGCCTTCTACGAGGGCACCGGCGCCCGCCGCGTCGACCTCCCGACCTATGCCTTCCAGCGCCGCCACTTCTGGCTCGACGGCGACGCCGACGGCCCCGGCGACATCTCCGCCGCCGGCCTCGACGCCCCCGGCCACCCGCTGCTGGGCGCGGCCGCCGAACTGCCCGACGGGCACCTCTTCACCGGCCGCCTCTCGCTGCGCTCCCACGGCTGGCTCGCCGACCACACGGTCGCCGGTGTGCCGCTGCTGCCCGGCACGGCCCTCGTCGACCTCGCCCTGAGCGTCGGCGACCGGCTCGGCTGCGGCCTCCTCGACGAGCTCACCCTCGAATCCCCGCTCGCCCTGCCCGAGCGCGGTGCGGTCCGCCTGCGCGTCGTCGTCGCCGAGGCGGACGACGCGGGCCGGCGGGCCCTCGAAGTCCACTCGCGGATCGAAGAGGACGACGAGCGGCCGTGGACGCGGCACGCCTCGGGCGTCCTCGCCCCCGGCGCCGGTGAGCCGGTGGCCGACCTCGCGGCGCAGTGGCCGCCGGCCGCTGCCCGGCCCCTGCCCGTGGCGGACCTCTACGACCGCCTCGCCGACGCCGGCCTCGTCTACGGGCCCCTCTTCCAGGGTGTGACGGCGGCTTGGTCGCACGGCGAGGCGACCCTCGCCGAGGTCGCCCTGCCGGACGGCACGGACGTGGCGTCGTACGGACTCCACCCGGCGCTCCTCGACGCCTGCCTGCACACCATCGGCCTCGACGGCGGCACGGACGACAGCCGGGCCGAACTGCCCTTCGCCTGGCGCGGGGTCACCCTCCACACGACCGGCGCCACCGCGCTCCGCGTCCGCGTGACGCCGCGCGGCGACGCCGTGGCCCTGGCCCTCACCGACACCGACGGCAAGCCCGTCGCCACCGTCGACTCCCTCACGCTGCGCCCCTTCACCGCCGCCCAGCTCGGCGCCGACGCCGTCGCGGACGCGCTGTTCCACGTCGACTGGAACGCGCTGGAGCTGCCCTCCTCGCCCGCCGCCGGTGACTGTGCCGTCCTCGGTGACGGCCGCCTGGCCGAGGCGCTGGGCGCCGGTTCGCACGCGGACCTGGCCGGGCTCGTCGCGAGCGGTGAGGCCCCGGCATACGTGATCGTTCCCGTCGCGCCCGCGTCGGCCGGGGAGGGCACCGCCGAGCGGGGCCGCCGGCTCGCCGCCCGTACGCTCGCGCTCGTACAGGAATGGCTCGCGGCCGAGACGCTCGCCGGATCGCGCCTGGTCCTCGTGACACGCGGTGCGGAAGGCGTGGGCGAGGCCGACGAGGTGGCCGACCCGGCGCAGGCCGTCGTACGGGGCCTCGTGGCCTCGGCGCAGGCCGAGCACCCCGACCGCTTCGTCGTCGTGGACACCGACGGTACGGACGCCTCCGAGCGCGTCCTGCTCGCCGCGGCCGCCGCCGGAGAGCCGCGGCTCGCCCTGCGCACGGGCACGGCCTCGGCACCGCGCCTCGCACGGACCGCCCGTACCGACTCCGCCGCGCCCGCCTGGGACCGGCCCGGCACCGTGCTGATCACCGGCGGCACCGGTGGTCTCGGCGCGCTCGTCGCCCGGCACCTGGTCGCCGAGCACGGGGTCCGCAGCCTGCTGCTCACCAGCCGCCGCGGCCCGGCCGCACCCGGCGCGGAGGAGCTCCGCGAGGAACTGGTGGGCCTGGGCGCCGAGGTCGGGATCGCCGCGTGCGACGTCTCGGACCGGGCGGCCCTGGAGGGACTGCTGGACGGCGTCGCGCTGACGGGCGTCGTGCACACCGCGGGCGTCCTCGACGACGGCGTCATCGGCTCCCTCACCGATGAGCGCGTCGACACCGTCTTCCGGCCGAAGGCGGACGCCGCCTGGCACCTGCACGAGCTGACGCGCGGGACGGACCTGACGGCGTTCGTGCTGTTCTCGTCGGTGGCCGGCGTCATGGGCGGCGCGGGCCAGGCCAACTACGCCGCCGCCAACGCCTTCCTCGACGCCCTCGCCGACCACCGCCGCGCCCTCGGCCTGCCCGGCACCTCGCTGGCCTGGGGCCCGTGGGAGCAGGTCGGCGGAGGCATGACCGGCGCACTCGACGACGCGGACGTGAAGCGGATGGCCCGCGACGGCCTGCGGCCGCTGACCGCCGACGAGGGCCGGGCCCTGTTCGACCGCGCCGCCGGGGCACCGGGCCTGCGCGTACCCGTCCGCCTCGACCTCCGCACGGCCGCCACGGCCGGCCCCGTACCGGCGCTGCTCAGCGGGCTCGTACGCACCCCGGCACGCCGGACCGGGCAGCCCGCGGCGGGTCCGTCGACCGAGGACCTGCGGGAGCGGCTGCGGGCGCTCCCCGAGGCCGCCGGGACGCGGATGCTCGTCGATCTCGTACGGGAACGTGCCGCCGCCGTGCTCGGCCACGACGGGCCGGAAGGGGTCGGCGCGGGACGGGAGTTCAACGAGCTCGGCTTCGACTCGCTGACCGCCGTGGAGTTCCGCAACGGCCTCCAGGCCGCGACCGGGCTGCGGCTGCCCGCGACCCTCATCTTCGACTACGCCACGCCGCGCGCCCTCGCCGGATTCCTGCGCACCGAGCTCGTACCGGAGGACGGCGAGGCCGGGACCGAGGCCGAGATCCGCGGTGCGCTGGCGGCCATTCCGCTGACGCGGCTGCGGGAGGCGGGGCTGCTCGACAGCCTGCTGGAGCTCGCGGGCGTGGACGGGCGCCGCCTCGCGGCCGTCGACGACGGCGACCGGGAGGAAACGGTTGTGCAAGGGAGTGGCGAGGCACAGGAATCGATCGACTCGATGGACGCCGACGCGCTGGTGCGGATGGCGCTCGGACAGTCGTCGGAGTTCTGACCGGCGCCCCGGCCGGTGCCGGGGCCCGCCCGTCCCACGTCCGAGGCCGAGTGAGTCCGCAGGTCCGCCGGACCCGCGCAACCAGCGAGAACCCGCGAGAACCGCGAGAAACCGCGAGAGGTAACAGCCCAGAATGAGTTCTTCCGACGCACGCATCATCGAGGCACTCCGCGCCTCCATGAAGGAGACCGAGCGCCTGCGCGAGCAGAACCGGAAGCTGACCGCGGAGGCCCACGAGCCGATCGCGATCGTGGGCATGAGCTGCCGCTTCCCCGGCGGCGTCCGCTCGCCGGAGGACCTGTGGAACCTCGTCGCCACCGGTGGCGACGCCATCACAGGCTTCCCCACCGACCGCGGCTGGGACCTCGACGGGCTCTACCACCCGGACCCCGACCACCGGGGCACCACCTACACCCGGTCCGGCGGATTCCTCGACGACGCCACGGCGTTCGACCCCGCCCTGTTCGGCATCTCGCCGCGCGAGGCGCTGGCGATGGACCCGCAGCACCGGCTGCTCCTCGAAGCGACCTGGGAGGCGTTCGAGCGGGCCGGCATCAGCCCGGACGCCGCGCGCGGCAGCCGTACGGGCGTCTTCGCGGGCGTGATGTACCACGACTACATCTCCGTACTGGAGCAGGCCGCCGACCAGGTCGAGGGCTTCATGGGCACCGGCGGCAGCATCGCCTCCGGCCGCGTCGCCTACACCTTCGGGCTGGAGGGCCCGGCAGTCACCGTCGACACCGCGTGCTCGTCGTCGCTGGTGGCCCTGCACTGGGCGATCCAGGCGCTGCGCCGCGACGAGTGCGACATGGCCCTCGCCGGCGGTGTCACCGTCATGGCCACGCCGGAGACATTCGTCGACTTCTCGCGGCAGCGGGGGCTCGCGGCGGATGGCCGGTGCAAGGCGTTCGGCGCCGGGGCGGATGGTACGGGCTGGGGCGAGGGCGTCGGCATGCTGCTCGTCGAGCGCCTGTCGGACGCCCGCCGCAACGGTCACCCCGTGCTGGCCGTGGTGCGCGGCTCGGCCATCAACCAGGACGGCGCGTCGAACGGTCTGACGGCGCCCAACGGCCCCTCCCAGCAGCGCGTCATCCGGCAGGCCCTCGCGAGCGCGCGCCTGTCCGCCGACCAGATCGACGCGGTCGAGGCACACGGCACGGGCACGGTCCTGGGCGACCCGATCGAGGCGCAGGCCCTCCTCGCCACGTACGGGCAGGAGCGGGCGGCCGACCGGCCGCTGTGGCTCGGTTCGCTGAAGTCCAACATCGGGCACGCGCAGGCCGCCGCCGGTGTCGGCGGGATCATCAAGATGGTCATGGCGATGCGGGCGGGCGTCCTGCCCAGGACCCTGCACGCCGACGAGCGGTCGCCGCACGTGGACTGGTCGGCGGGCGCGGTGGAGCTGCTGACGGAGGCCCGCGAGTGGCCGGCGGCCGGGGGCCGGCCGCGGCGGGCGGGCGTGTCGTCGTTCGGCATCAGCGGCACGAACGCGCACGTCATCGTCGAGCAGCCCCCGGCGGAGGAGACCACCGAGGCCGCCGGTGACGTCGTGCTGCCGGTGGTGCCGTGGGTGATCTCCGGGAAGACGCCGGAGGCGCTCGACGCGCAGATCGCGCGGGTGCGGGAAGCCGCAGCCGGGCCGCGGCCCCTGGACGTCGGCTTCACGCTGGCGACGGCGCGGGCGCGGTTCGAGCACCGGGCCGTGCTGATCGACGGCGAGCCGGCGGCCTCGGGACCGGCCTCCGAGGGCCGACTGGCCGTCCTCTTCACCGGGCAGGGCGCACAGCGGGCCGGGATGGGACGTGAACTCCACGCCGCTTTCCCGGTGTTCGCCGCCGCTTTCGACGCGGCGTGCGCGGCACTGGGCCTGGACGCCGCCGTTCTCGACGACGCGGAGCTGCTCGGCCGTACCGAGAACACGCAACCCGCGCTCTTCGCGATCGAGGTCGCGCTCTACCGGCTGATGGAGTCGTACGGCGTCCTGCCGGACTTCGTCGCGGGGCATTCCGTCGGAGAGATCGCGGCGGCCCATGTGGCGGGCGTGCTCTCGCTGGAGGACGCCGGGAAGCTGGTGGCCGCACGCGCTCGTCTGATGCAGGCGCTGCCGACGGGCGGGGCGATGGTGTCGCTGCGCGCCACGGAGGAAGAGGTGCGGGCGGCTCTCGTCGACGGTGTCGACATCGCCGCCGTCAACGGCCCCACTTCCGTGGTGATCTCGGGCGACGAGGACGCCGTGCTGACCGTGGCCGGGCGCTTCGAGAAGGCCCGCCGCCTCGACGTCTCGCACGCCTTCCATTCGGCTCGTATGGACGGCATGCTGGCGGACTTCCGGACGGTGGCCCAGTCGCTCACGTACGGCACTCCGCTGATCCCGGTCGTCTCGAACGTCACCGGTGCCCTGTCCGACGACCTCACCTCGCCCGAGTACTGGGTGCGGCACGTCCGCGAGGCCGTCCGCTTCGCCGACGGCATCCGGACGCTGCACGGTGAGGGCGTACGCACGTTCCTGGAGCTGGGCCCGGACGGGGTCCTGTCGGCGATGGCACAGGAGTGCCTGACGGACGCCGACGACGTGGCCTTCGTCCCGGCGCTCCGCAAGGCGCGCCCGGAGCCGGTCTCGCTGGTCGCGGCTCTGGGCCGGATCCACGTCGCCGGGTGCGCGGTGGACTGGCAGGCGTTCTTCGCCGGGACCGGTGCCCGCCGCGTCGACCTGCCCACGTACGCCTTCCAGCACGAGCACTACTGGCCGCGTGGCGGCACGTCCGCCGTGGACGCCTCCGGGCTGGGCCTGGGCGCGGCCGGTCACGCGCTGCTGGGCGCGGCCATCTCGCTGCCCGACTCGGACAGCGTGCTGCTGACCGGCCGGGTGTCGCTCCGTACGCATCCGTGGCTGGCGGATCACGTGGTGGCGGGCAGCGTTCTGCTGCCGGGTACCGCGTTCGTGGAGCTCGCGATCCGCGCGGGTGACGAGGTCGGTTGTGGTGTCGTCGAAGAGCTGACGCTGGAAGCGCCGTTGGTGCTCGCCGAGCACGGTGGCGGCGTCCAGTTGCGGGTGACGGTGGGGGAGGCCGACGGCGAGGGCCGGCGGGCGCTGTCCATCCACTCCCGGCCGGAGGACGACGAGGTCTGGACGCGGCACGCTTCCGGTTCGCTGGCTGTCGCCGCCTCCGCCGCCTTGGGCGGTGCCGACCTGACGGTGTGGCCCCCGGCCGGCGCGGAGCCGGTGGACGTCGAGGGGCTGTACGCCGGGCTGGCCGACGCCGGACTCGCGTACGGGCCCGCATTCCGGGGCGTCGCCGCCGCTTGGCGTCGCGGTGACGAGCTCTACGCCGAGGTGGCCCTGCCGGACGGCACGGACGTGGCCTCGTACGGGCTGCACCCCGCGCTCTTCGACGCGGCGCTGCACGTCAGCGCGGGCGCGTCGGGCGGCGAGGGACTGCCGTTCGTGTGGCGCGGAGTGACACTGCGGGCCGCCGGTGCGAGCGTCCTGCGGGTCAAGGTCACGGCGGCGGACGATGGCGGCGCCGCGCTGGAGCTGGCCGATGCGGCGGGTGCGGCCGTGGCGTCGGTGGGCTCGCTGGTGGTGCGGCCGATCGCTGACGGTCAACTCCCGTCGGCGGGACGTGCGTTGCGCGATGCGCTGTTCCGGGTGGAGTGGGTGCCGGTCGCCGCTTCGGCTGCGGACGCTTCGGCGGTGGTGCTGGGTTCGGACTACGCGGACCTGGCGGCGCTGGGGCGGGCGGGGTCGGTGCCTGAGCTGGTCGCTGCTGTTGCCTCGGATGTTCGCGGTGTTCTGGGTCTGGTGCAGGAGTGGCTGGCCGAGGAGCGGTTCACCGAGTCGCGCCTGGTGCTGGTGACGCGTGGGGCCGTGGTCGTCGCCGGTGACGTCGATGTGGATCCGGCGCAGGCGGCTGTGTGGGGTCTGGTGCGTTCGGCGCAGTCGGAGAACCCCGGTCGTTTCGTCCTCGTCGACCTCGATCAGGAGGTCTCTGCCGATGTCCTCGCTCTTGTCGGGGACGAGCCGCAGGTGGCGGTGCGGGGCGGTTCCGTCTTCGCGCCGCGTCTGGCGCGGGCGGCGGTCGCCGCTGAAGCGCGGCCGCGGTGGGATGTCGACGGCACGGTTCTGATCACGGGTGGTACGGGTGCGCTGGGTGCGATTGCGGCCCGTCATCTGGTGGCCGAGCACGGGGTGCGCGGCCTGCTGCTGACCAGCCGCCGGGGGCTGGACGCCCCCGGGGCTGTTGAGCTCCGCGACGAGCTGGTGGCCCTTGGTGCCGCCGTGACCGTCGCCGCGTGCGACGTCGCCGACCGCGACGCCCTGGCGGAGCTCCTCGCCTCCCACCCGATCAAGGGAGTCGTCCACACCGCCGGTGTCCTCGACGACGCGACGGTCTCCTCGCTCACGCCGGAACGCATCGACGCGGTCTTCGGGCCGAAGGTGGACGCGGCCCTGCACCTGCACGAGCTGACCGCCGAACTGGACCTTTCCGCCTTCGTCCTGTTCTCCTCGGCGGCCGGTGTCTTCGGCAACGCGGGCCAGGGCAACTACGCCGCCGCCAACGCCTCCCTGGACGCGCTGGCCCAGCGACGGGTCGCGGCGGGCCTGCCCGCCACCTCCCTCGCCTGGGGCCTGTGGGAGAGCACCGGCGGCATGGGCGGGAGCCTCGACGCGCCGCACGCCTCCCGGATGGCCGAGGACGGCTTCCCGGCACTCGCACCGGCCGATGGCCTCGCCCTGCTCGACGCGGCCGTGGCCTCGGGCGAGCCCGTGCTCGTACCCGTCCCGATGAACCTGCGGGCCATGGCGCGCGGTGGCGGCGAGATCCCGGCGTTGCTGCGGGGCCTGGTGCGCGTGCCGGTGCGGCGGGCGCTCGTCGGCCGACAGGCCGAGTCGTTCCGGCAGCGCCTCCTGACGCTGCCCGAGGAGGACCGGTCCGGGCTGCTGCTGGGCCTGGTGCGCGACGAGGTCGCGGGTGTCCTCGGCCACGCGTCGGGTGCGGCGATCGAGCCGGGGCGCGCGTTCACGGAACTGGGCTTCGACTCCCTGACCGCCGTCGAACTCCGCAACCGGCTCAACGCGGCCACGGGCCTGAAGCTGTCGGCCACCCTCGTCTTCGACCACCCCACCGCCGACGCCATCGCCGCCCACCTGGCGGCCGAGCTGCTGGGCGACCTCACCGCCCACGGTTCCCCGGCGGCCGTGACACCCATCCTTGTGGACGACGACCCCATCGCGATCGTGGGTATGGCCTGCCGCTACCCCGGTGGTGTCACCTCGCCCGAGGACCTGTGGGACCTGGTCGTCAACGGGCGGGACGGGGTGAGTGGGTTCCCGGTCAACCGTGGTTGGGACCTGGAGAACCTCTACAACCCCGACCCGTCCGTGCCGGGCACGAGCTACGCCCGCGAGGGCGGCTTCCTGCACGACGCGGACGAGTTCGACCCGGCGTTCTTCGGCATCTCGCCGCGCGAGGCGCTGGCGATGGACCCGCAGCAGCGGCTGCTGCTGGAGACCACGTGGGAGGCCGTCGAGCGGGCGGGCATCGACCCGGCCGCCCTGCGCGGCAGCCGCACCGGTGTCTTCGCCGGTGCGATGTACCACGACTACGCGCTGGGCATGGACTCCATCGCCCCGGAGGGCGTGGACGGCTTCCTGGGCACGGGCACGTCCGGCAGCGTCGTCTCCGGCCGTGTGTCCTACCTGTTCGGCCTTGAGGGTCCGGCGGTGACGGTGGACACGGCGTGCTCGTCGTCTCTGGTCGCGCTGCATTTGGCGGTGCAGGCGCTGCGGGCCGGCGAATGTGACATGGCGTTGGCCGGTGGTGTGACGGTGATGTCGACGCCGGGTGCGTTCATCGACTTCTCGCGGCAGCGGGGCCTGGCGGCGGATGGTCGTTGCAAGGCGTTCGGTGCGGACGCGGACGGTACGGGGTGGGCCGAGGGTGTCGGCATGCTGCTGGTGGAGCGGCTGTCGGATGCTCGTCGGAACGGTCACCGGGTGCTTGGTGTCGTGCGGGGTTCGGCGATCAACCAGGATGGTGCGTCGAATGGTTTGACGGCGCCGAATGGTCCGTCGCAGCAGCGGGTGATCCGGCAGGCGCTGGCGTCGGCGGGTCTGACCGCTGCGGACGTCGACACGGTCGAGGCGCATGGCACGGGCACGGTTCTGGGTGACCCGATCGAGGCGCAGGCGCTGCTTGCCACGTACGGGCAGGAGCGGGGCGAGGACGGCGAGCCGCTGTGGCTGGGCTCGCTGAAGTCGAACATCGGGCACGCGCAGGCGGCTGCCGGTGTCGGCGGGATCATCAAGATGCTGATGGCGATGCGCCATGGCGTCCTGCCCAGGACGCTCCACGCCGACAAGCCCACGGATCAGGTGGACTGGTCCGAGGGCGCGGTCGAGCTGCTGACGGATGCGCGCGAGTGGCCGGAGGGCGAGCGGCCTCGGCGTGCGGGTGTGTCGTCGTTCGGGTTCAGCGGTACGAACGCGCACGTGATCGTGGAGCAGGCACCGGTCGAGGCCGCTGTCGAAGGTGCTACTGCGCTTCCGCCGGTCGTGCCGTGGGTGGTTTCCGGCAGGTCGGCGGAGGCGCTGGATGCGCAGGTCGCCCAGACGGTCGGCGCCGCTGCCGATCTGAGCCCGGTGGATGTCGGTTTCACGCTGGCGACGGCTCGGGCGCAGTTCGAGCACCGGGCCGTGGTTGTGGGCGAGCAGGTCGTCTCGGGCCGGGTGCTGGGCGGCAAGGTCGCTGCTCTCTTCACCGGGCAGGGCGCCCAGCGGGTGGGGATGGGGCGCGAGTTGCACGCCGCTTATCCGGTCTTCGCCGAGGCTTTCGACGCTGCGTGTGGGGCGCTGGGCCTGGACGTGGCGGTGCTGGACGATGCGGAGTCGCTGGCTCGTACGGAGAACACGCAGCCTGCGCTGTTCGCGGTCGAGGTGGCGCTGTTCCGGTTGGCCGAGTCGTGGGGTGTGCGGCCTGATTTCGTTGCTGGTCACTCCATTGGTGAGATCGCGGCTGCGCATGTGGCGGGTGTGTTCTCCCTGGCCGATGCGGGCAAGCTGGTCGCTGCTCGTGCCGCGCTGATGCAGGCACTTCCGGCCGGCGGTGCGATGGTGTCGCTGCGTGCAACCGAGGCCGAAGTTCGAGCCGTGCTGGTCGACGGTGTCGACATTGCCGCTATCAACGGTCCGTCGTCCATGGTGATTTCGGGTGACGAGGCTGCGGTCGAGCGGGTCGCGGCCCACTTCGAGAAGTCCCGCCGCCTTAACGTCTCGCACGCTTTCCACTCCCACCGTATGGACGGGATGCTGGCGGACTTCCGAGCCGTAGCCGAGTCGCTGACCTACAGCGTCCCCGCGATGCCGGTCGTCTCCAACGTCACGGGCTCCGTGGCCGAGGACCTCACTTCTCCCGAGTACTGGGTCCGGCATGTCCGTGAGGCCGTTCGCTTCGCCGACGGCATCCAGACCCTCCACGACCAGGGCGTCCGTACCTTCCTGGAGCTGGGCCCCGACGGTGTCCTGTCCGCGATGGCGCAGGAGTGCCTGGCAGACGCCGAGGACGTGGCGTTCGTACCGGCTCTCCGCAAGAACCGCCCCGAAGCGACCGCCCTGGTCACCGCCCTCGGCCGCCTTCACATCACCGGCGCCCGCGTCGACTGGTCGGCGTTCTTCGCCGGTACCGGCGCTCGCCGCGTAGACCTGCCGACGTACGCCTTCCAGCGCCAGTCGTACTGGCTCGAATCGGCGGTGCACAGCGGCGATGTCGCTTCTGTGGGCCAGGACGCGGTCAGCCACCCGCTGCTGGGTGCGGTCGTCGGCACGCCCGACTCGGAGGAGTTCCTGCTCACCGGCCGGGTGTCGCTCAAGAGTCACCCTTGGCTCGCGGATCATGTGGTCATGGGGACGGTCCTTCTCCCCGGGACGGCCTTTGTCGATCTCGCGATCCGCGCGGGTGACGAGGTCGGCTGCACGACCGTCGACGAGTTGACGCTGGAAGCGCCGCTCGTGCTCCCCGAGCACGGCGGGGTACAGCTCCGCGTCACCGTGGGCGAGCCCGACGTCGAGGGGCGGCGGAGCCTGTCCATTCACTCGCGCCCCGAGGGCGATGACGCGTGGACGCGTCATGCCTCCGGCTTCCTCTCCGCCGTCGCCTCTGTCGGTGGTACCGATCTGGTGGTGTGGCCGCCGGTCGGTGCGGAGGTTGTCGAGGTCGACGGGCTTTACGCCGGTTTGGCCGAGGCCGGGCTGGAGTACGGGCCCGTCTTCCAGGGCGTAACCGCCGCTTGGCGTCGCGGCGACGAGGTCTTCGCCGAGGTGGCGTTGCCGGACGGTACGGATGTCGCTGCGTTCGGCCTGCATCCGGCGCTCTTCGATGCCGCGCTGCATGCCAACGCGGTGAGTGGTGACATGGGCTCGCCCGAGCTGCCGTTTGTTTGGCGTGGTGTGTCGCTGGGTGCGGCTGGGGCTTCCAGGCTGCGGGTGCGGTTGGTTCCCGGTGCGGAGGGTTTCGCGCTGGAGTTGGCCGACGCGACCGGTGTCGCGGTGGCGTCGGTCGAGTCGCTCGTCGTACGGCCGATCGGTGCCGATCAGCTGCGCGCGGCCGATCGGGCGCTGCGGGACTCGCTGTTCCGGGTGGAGTGGGTGCCGGTCGCGGCCCAGGTCTCGGACGTCGCGGTCACTGTCCTGGGTTCTCAGTACGCGGATCTCGCGGCGCTCGCACAGGCTGTGGATGAGGGTGCGGCGGTTCCCGGGCTGGTCGCTGCTGTTGCCTCGGATGTTCGTGGCGCGCTGGGTCTGGTGCAGGAGTGGCTGGCCGAGGAGCGGTTCGCCGAGTCGCGTCTGGTGCTGGTGACGCGTGGGGCCGTGGTCGTCGCCGGTGATGTCGATGTCGACCCGGCGCAGGCGGCTGTGTGGGGTCTGGTGCGCTCGGCGCAGTCCGAGAATCCCGACCGCATTGTTCTTGTCGATCTCGACGAGGAGGTCTCTGCGGAGGTTCTGGGGCTGGTCGGTGACGAGCCGCAGGTGGCTGTGCGTGGGGGAGCGGTGTTCGCGCCGCGTCTCGCTCGTGCCGCCGTCGCCGCTGACAGCCGGCCCTCGTGGGACGCCGACGGAACTGTCCTGATCACCGGCGGTACGGGTGCCCTCGGCGCCCTCGTGGCCCGCCATTTGGTCACCGAGCACGGTGTCCGCCGTCTGCTGCTGACCAGCCGCCGGGGCCTGGACGCCCCCGGAGCGGTCGAATTGAGCGAGGAACTCTCGGCTCTCGGCGCCGACGTGACCGTCGCCGCCTGCGACGTCGCCGACCGCGACGCCCTGGCCGCCCTCCTCACGTCGCACCCGGTCACCGCCGTGATCCACACCGCCGGTGTCCTCGACGACGCGACCGTTTCCTCCCTCACCCCGGCACGCGTCGACGCGGTCTTCGACCCCAAGGCGACAGCTGCTCGGCACCTCCACGAGCTGACGAAGGACATGGACCTGTCCGCCTTCGTTCTCTTCTCCTCCGTCGCCGGTGTCTTCGGCAATGCGGGTCAGGGCAACTACGCGGCAGCGAACGCGTACGTGGACGCGCTCGCCCAGCAGCGGGCCGCCGCCGGCCTCCCCGCCACGTCCCTCGCCTGGGGCCTGTGGGACGACACGGACGGCATGGGCAGCGCGCTCGACACCGCCCACGCCTCCCGCATGGCGCAGGAAGGCGTCCTCACCCTCGCCCCCTCGCAGGGGCTCGCTCTCTTCGACGCCGCGGTGGCGTCGGGCGAGGCCGTGCTCGTACCCGTATCCATGGATCTGCGGGCCATGGCTCGCGGCGGCGCCGAGGTTCCCGCGCTGCTGCGGGGCCTGGTGCGGGTGCCGAAGCGTCGTACCGTCGACGCCCGGCGGGCCGAGTCGCTCCGTCAGCGGCTCCTCGGCCTGCCCGAAGCGGAGCGTGTGGGCCTGCTGCTGGACCTGGTGCGGGACGAGGTCGCGGGTGTCCTCGGCCACGCCTCGGGTGCGGTGATCGAGCCGGAGCGGGCGTTCACGGAGCTGGGCTTCGACTCCCTGACCGCCATCGACCTCCGCAACCGGCTCAACGCGACGACGGGCCTGCGACTGCCCGCGACCCTCGTCTTCGACTACCCGACCGCCGCCGCGATCACCGACCACCTCCGCGAGGAGCTGGCCGGCGGCGCGGCTCAGGATGCTCTGCCCGTGCCGGTACGGACGTCCGTCGGCGATGATCCGATCGCGATTGTGGGGATGGCCTGCCGCTACCCGGGTGGGGTTTCCTCGCCCGACGATCTGTGGGACCTCGTCCTCAACGGCCGCGACGGTGTGTCCACCTTCCCGACCGACCGAGGGTGGGACCTCGACTCGCTGTACGACCCCACGGGCGAGCGTCCGGGGACCTCGTACACGCGTCAAGGCGGCTTCCTGCATGACGCGGGTGAGTTCGACCCGGCGTTCTTCGGCATCTCGCCGCGTGAGGCCCTTGCCATGGATCCGCAGCAGCGGCTGCTGCTGGAGACCACGTGGGAGGCCGTCGAGCGGGCCGGGATCGACCCGGGCGCGCTGCGCGGCAGCCGGACCGGTGTCTTCGCGGGTGCGATGTACCACGACTACGCGCTGGGCGTCGGCTCCGAGGCATCGGCGAAGGACGTCGACGGCTTCCTGGGCACCGGCACCTCCGGCAGCGTCGTCTCCGGCCGCCTCTCGTACGTCTTCGGCCTTGAGGGTCCGGCGGTGACGGTGGACACGGCGTGTTCGTCGTCGCTGGTGGCGCTGCACATGGCCGTGCAGGCCCTGCGGGCCGGTGAGTGCGACATGGCGTTGGCCGGTGGTGTGACGGTGATGTCGACGCCGGGTGCCTTCGTGGAGTTCTCCCGTCAGCGGGGGCTCTCCGCCGACGGGCGCTGCAAGGCGTTCGGTGCTGAGGCGGATGGCACCGGTTGGGCCGAGGGTGTCGGCATGCTGCTCGTCGAGCGGCTCTCCGACGCCCGTCGGAACGGTCACCGGGTGCTCGGTGTCGTGCGCGGTTCGGCGATCAACCAGGATGGTGCGAGCAATGGGCTGACGGCGCCGAACGGTCCGTCCCAGCAGCGGGTGATCCGGCAGGCGTTGGCCACGGCCGGCCTGGCGCCGGCCGACATCGACGCCGTCGAGGCGCACGGTACGGGTACGACGCTGGGTGATCCGATCGAGGCGCAGGCGCTGCTTGCCACGTACGGGCAAGAGCGCGGCGAGGGCGGCGAGCCGCTGTGGCTCGGCTCGCTGAAGTCCAACATCGGCCACAGCCAGGCCGCCGCCGGTGTCGGCGGGATCATCAAGATGCTGATGGCGATGCGCCACGGCGTCCTGCCGAAGACCCTGCACGCCGACGAGCCGACGGACCAGGTGGACTGGGCCGAGGGTGCGGTCGAGCTCCTCACCGAGGCCCGCGACTGGCCGGAGACGGCCGGGCGTCCGCGTCGCGCGGGCATCTCGTCCTTCGGCTTCAGCGGGACGAACGCGCACGTGATCGTCGAGCAGGCGCTGGTTGAAGCTGCTGTTGAGGGTGCTGCCGCGCTTCCGCCGGTCGTGCCGTGGGTGGTGTCCGGCAAGACGCCGGAGGCGCTCGACGCGCAGGTCGCTCAGGTGCGGGAAGCCGCAGCCGACCTCAACCCGGTGGATGTCGGGTTCACCCTGGCGACGGCGCGGGCGCAGTTCGAGCACCGGGCTGTTGTGATGGGCGAGCAGGTCGCCAAGGGTCGCGTGCTGGGCGGGAAGGTCGCTGCTCTCTTCACCGGGCAGGGGGCGCAGCGGGCGGGGATGGGGCGCGAGCTGTACGCGGCGTATCCGGTCTTCGCCGAGGCGTTTGACGCCGCGTGCGTGGCGCTGGGCCTGGACCAGGCCGTTCTCGACGATGCGGAGCTGCTGGCTCGTACGGAGAACACGCAGCCCGCTCTCTTTGCTGTTGAGGTGGCGCTGTTCCGTCTCGTCGAGTCGTGGGGTGTGCGTCCGGACTTTGTTGCCGGTCACTCCATTGGTGAGATCGCGGCTGCGCATGTGGCGGGTGTGTTCTCGCTGGAGGATGCGGGGAAGCTGGTCGCCGCTCGGGCGCGCCTGATGCAGGCGCTGCCTGCCGGTGGTGCGATGGTGTCGCTGCGTGCCACTGAGGCCGAGGTTCGCGCTCTGCTCGTCGACGGTGTCGACATCGCGGCGATCAACGGCCCGTCGTCCGTGGTGATTTCGGGCGATGAAGCTGCGGTCGAGCAGGTAGCGGCGCACTTCGAGAAGTCTCGCCGCCTGAACGTTTCGCATGCCTTCCACTCGCACCGCATGGACGGCATGCTGGCGGACTTCCGTACGGTCGCCGAGTCGCTGACGTACGCCGCTCCGGCGATCCCCGTGGTCTCCAACGTCACGGGTTCCGTGGCCGAGGACCTCACCTCTGCCGAGTACTGGGTCCGCCACGTCCGCGAGGCCGTCCGCTTTGCCGACGGCATCCAGACCCTCCACGACCAGGGTGTCCGTACCTTCCTGGAGCTGGGCCCCGACGGTGTCCTGTCCGCGATGGCGCAGGAGTGCCTCGCCGACGCCGATTCCGACGACGTCGCGTTCGTACCGGCCCTCCGTAAGGACCGCCCCGAAGCGGGAGCCTTGGTCACTGCCCTCGGCCGTCTCCACATCACCGGCGCCCGAGTCGACTGGCAGGCATTCTTCTCCGGTACCGGCGCCCGTCTCGCCGACCTCCCCACCTACCCCTTCCAGCGCGAGACGTTCTGGCTCGAAGCGGCTGCGACCAGCAGCGATGTGGCCTCTGTCGGCCAGGGCTCGGCCGATCACCCCATCCTCGGTGCCGTCGTGGAGCTTCCCGACGGTTACGTGCTCACGGGCAGGCTGTCCCTCCGCACGCACCCCTGGCTGGCCGATCACGTCGTCGCGGGCAGCGTGCTGCTGCCCGGGACCGCGTTCGTCGAGCTCGCGATCCGCGCGGGCGACGAGGTCGGCTGCGCGACCGTCGACGAGCTGACGCTGGAAGCGCCGCTCGTGCTCGCCGAGCACGGTGGGGTACAGCTCCGCGTCACCGTGGGGGAGCCCGGCGGCGAGGGCCGACGCGCCCTGTCCGTTCACTCCCGGCCCGAGGACGACGAACTCTGGACCCGGCACGCGATCGGCCACCTCTCGACCGGGGCGACCGGCGCGAGCAGTGCGACCGCTGCCCCCGCCCCGGCCGAGTGGCCGCCGGCCGGTGCCGAGGTCATCGACGTCGACAGGTTCTACGCCGGACTGGAATACGGCCCCGCCTTCCAGGGCGTAACCGCCGCCTGGCGCAAGGGCGATGCGGTCTACGCGGACGTGGCGCTGCCCGAGGGCATCGTCGACGGCGACGCGTACGGTGTGCACCCCGCCCTGCTCGACGCCGCTCTTCAGATCACGACCTCAGCCGGTGATCCGTCGGCTGTGGCGCATGTGCTGCGTGGTGTGACGCTGCATGCCTCCGGGGCCGAGCGGCTCCGGGTGCGGGTGAGCCCGTCGACGGGCGAGGGCGTGTCCGTCGTCATGACCGACGCGGCCGGTGGGCCGGTGGCCTCGGTCGAGTCGCTGGAGCTGCGCGAGCTCACCGCCACGGACCTGAACTCCACCACCTGCCATGCCGATTCGCTGTTCCACGTCGAGTGGAAGCGGCTCCCGGCACTCGCAGCACCCACCAACGGCATTTCCTGGGCCACGCTCGGAAACGACGCGCCGTGCCGACTCCAGGGTGCGGGCGAGGCCCTCGGCGCGTTCGCCGATCCGGCCGAGCTCCACCGCACGCAGGACGTCCCCGAGTACGTGCTCGCCGTCTGCCCGGCCGGAGGCGGCGAACCGTCCTCGGACGCGGTGCGCGACGCGGCTCACTGGGCCCTGGGCCTGGTGCAGGAATGGCTGGGGGCGGAGGAACGGTTCGCCGGTTCCCGGCTGGTGTTGGTCACGCGTGGCGCCGTGCCCGTCGCCGCCGACGAGCCGGTCGAGGACCTGGCGCAGGCCGCCGTCCGGGGCCTGGTCAAGTCCGCCCAGTCGGAGAACCCCGACCGGATCGTCCTCATCGACATCGAGCCCGGTGCCGACCTGCCCGTCTCCGCCCTGACCTGCGGCGAAGCTCAGCTGGCGGTGCGCGGTGGCGCCATCCACGTGCCGCGCGTCGCCCGCGCGGCCGTCCCGGCGACCGAGCCCGTGAACCGTTGGGACGCCGACACCACTGTTCTGATCACCGGCGGTACGGGCGCCCTCGGCGCCCTCGTGGCCCGCCACCTGGTCACCGAGCACGGCGTGCGGCACCTGCTGCTCACCAGCCGTCGCGGCCTCGGCGCCCCTGGTGCCGCCGAGCTCCGCGACGAGCTGGCGAACCTCGGCGCGACCGTCACGGTCGCCGCGTGCGACGTCGCCGACCGCGACGCGCTGGCCACCCTCCTCGCGTCCGTACCCGCCGAGCACCCCCTGACCGGTGTCGTCCACACGGCCGGCGTCCACGCCAACGGCCTGGTCGGCGCGATGACCCCCGACGACATCGACACGGTCTTCGGCCCCAAGGCCGACGCCGCCCTCCACCTCCACGAGCTGACCAAGGACCTCGGCCTCTCCGCCTTCGTCCTGTTCTCCTCCGTCGCAGGCGTCATGGGATACCCCGGCCAGGGCAACTACGCCGCCGCCAACTCCCTCCTGGACGCCCTGGCCCAGCAGCGCCGGGCGGCGGGCCTGGCCGGCCTGTCGCTCGCATGGGGCCTGTGGGCCGAGGCGAGCGGCATGGGCGGTGAGCTGTCGACGGCCGACGTGGAGCGGCTGAACCGTTCCGGGATGCCGCCCCTGTCCACCGAGGAGGGACTGGCGCTCTTCGACACGGCCCAGGCCGTCAACCAGGGCGGTGGCCTGCTCGTACCGTTCAGGCTGGACACGACCGCCCTGGCCGCGTCGCCCACCGCCCAGGTCTCGCCGATGCTGAGCGGGCTCGTACGTACGCGTACGCGCCGCGCGGTGGCGGGTGCGTCGGCAGCGGCGGACGGTCTGCGGCAGCGGCTCGCGGGTCTGGGGGAGTACGAGCGCGAGAGCGCGATCCTCGACCTCATCCGGGCCGATGTCGCGGCGGTGCTCGGCCACGCCGGTCCGGATTCGGTCGACGCCGAACGCTCCTTCAAGGAGATCGGTTTCGACTCCCTGACCGCCGTCGAGCTGCGCAATCGCCTCAACGCCGCCACCGGTCTCCGGCTGCCGGTGACGCTGGTCTTCGACTACCCGACGCCGCGCGCGCTGATGGAGTACGTGCGTGACGAGCTGGTCGGCGGCCTCGCGCAGGCCGCCGCGACCACCGCGCCCCGGCAGGCACCGGCCGACGATCCGATCGCGATCGTCGGCATGGCCTGCCGCTACCCGGGAGGTGTCAGCTCGCCCGAGGACCTGTGGGACCTGGTGGCCAACGGCCGCGACGGCGTGACCGGGTTCCCGACCGACCGTGGCTGGGACATCGGGTCGCTGTACGACCCGGAGCCCGGTGTGCCGGGCAAGAGCTACGTCCGGGAGGGCGGGTTCCTGCACGAGGCCGCCGAGTTCGATCCGGCGTTCTTCGGCATCTCGCCGCGTGAGGCGTTGGCGATGGACCCGCAGCAGCGGCTGCTGCTGGAGACGACCTGGGAGACCATCGAGCGCGCCGGCATCGACCCGACGGCCCTGCGCGGCAGCCGTACCGGTGTGTACGCCGGTGTCGGCTACCACGACTACGGCACGCAGACCGTGGACGTGCCGGAGGACGTCGAGGCGTTCCTCGGTACGGGCACGTCGTTCGCCGTCGTCTCGGGGCGCGTCTCGTACGCGCTGGGTCTCGAGGGTCCGGCGGTGACGGTGGATACGGCGTGTTCGTCGTCGCTGGTGGCGCTGCACATGGCGGTTCAGGCGCTGCGGGCCGGTGAGTGCGAGATGGCGCTGGCCGGTGGTGTCACCGTCATGTCGACACCGGGTGCCTTCATCGACTTCTCGCGTCAGCGCGGCCTGGCGGCGGATGGTCGCTGCAAGGCGTTCGGTGCTGAGGCGGATGGCACCGGTTGGGCCGAGGGTGTCGGCATGCTGCTCGTGGAGCGGCTGTCGGACGCCCGTCGGAACGGTCACCAGGTGCTGGGCGTGGTCCGGGGCTCGGCGATCAACCAGGATGGTGCGTCGAATGGTCTGACCGCCCCGAATGGTCCGTCGCAGCAGCGGGTGATCCGGCAGGCGCTGGCCACGGCCGGTCTGTCGCCGGCCGATGTCGATGCTGTCGAGGCGCACGGTACGGGTACGACGCTGGGTGACCCGATCGAGGCGCAGGCGCTGCTGGCGACTTACGGGCAGGAGCGCGTGGCCGACCGGCCGCTGTGGCTCGGCTCGTTGAAGTCCAACATCGGGCACGCGCAGGCGGCGGCCGGTGTCGGTGGTGTGATCAAGATGGTGATGGCGATGCGGGCCGGCGTCCTGCCGAAGACCCTGCACGCCGACGAGCCCACGGACCGGGTCGACTGGTCGGAGGGCGCGATCGAGCTCCTCACCGAGGCCCGGGAGTGGCCGGAGGCCGGGCGTCCGCGTCGCGCGGGCATCTCGTCCTTCGGATTCAGCGGCACGAACGCCCACGTGGTCATCGAGCAGGCGCCGGTCGCCGAGTCCCCTGAGCTCATTGCCGACCGGGACCTTCCCCTCGTACCGCTCGTGGTGAGCGCGAAGAGCGAGAAGGCGCTGGACGCGCAGGTGGCGCGGGTGCGGGATGCCGTGACCGACCTCGACCCCGTGGACGTCGGGTTCACCCTGGCGACGGCGCGTGCGCAGTTCGAGCACCGGGCTGTTGTGGTGGGCGAGCAGGTCGTCTCGGGTCGGGTGTTGGGCGGGAAGGTCGCCGCTCTGTTCACGGGGCAGGGGGCGCAGCGTGCAGGGATGGGGCGCGAGCTGTACGCGGCGTTCCCGGTGTTCGCCGAGGCTTTCGACGCTGCGTGTGCCGCGCTGAGCATGGATGCCGGGGTTCTGGACGACGCCAGGTTGTTGGCTCGTACGGAGAACACGCAGCCTGCGCTGTTCGCGGTCGAGGTGGCGCTGTTCCGACTGGCCGAGTCGTGGGGTGTGCGGCCTGATTTCGTTGCCGGTCACTCCATTGGTGAGATTTCTGCGGCGCATGTGGCGGGTGTGTTCTCGCTGGAGGATGCGGGGAAGCTGGTCGCCGCTCGGGCGCGCCTGATGCAGGCGCTGCCTGCCGGTGGTGCGATGGTGTCGCTGCGTGCCACTGAGGCCGAGGTTCGTGCTCTGCTCGTCGACGGTGTCGACATTGCGGCGATCAACGGTCCGTCTTCCGTGGTGATTTCGGGCGATGAGGAAGCCGTGGAGAAGGTAGCGGCGCACTTCGAGAAGGCCCGCCGCCTCAACGTGTCCCATGCCTTCCACTCGCACCGCATGGACGGGATGCTGGCGGACTTCCGGACCGTAGCCGAGTCGCTGACCTACAGCGCCCCGACCGTCCCGGTCGTATCCAACGTCACGGGTTCCGTGGCCGAGGACCTCACCTCCCCCGAGTACTGGGTCCGCCACGTCCGCGAGGCCGTCCGCTTCGCCGACGGCATCCAGACCCTCCACGACCAGGGTGTCCGTACCTTCCTGGAGCTGGGCCCCGACGGTGTTCTGTCGGCGATGGCGCAGGAGTGCCTGGCGGACGTCGAAGACGTCGCCTTCGTCCCGGCCCTCCGCAAGGACCGCTCCGAAGCGGAAACCCTCGTCACCGCCCTCGGCCGGCTCCACATCACCGGCGCCCGCGTCGACTGGCAGGCGTTCTTCTCCGGTACGGGCGCCCGCCTCGCCGACCTCCCCACCTACCCCTTCCAGCACCAGCACTTCTGGCTGCTGTCCTCCGCCGGCGCCCGCGAGGCCGTGTCCGGGGCCGAGCCCGAGCTCGACCCCTGGCGGTTCCGTACCGCGTGGCAGCGGGTGGTCGAGGGGTCGGTGCGGGCACCGAGCGGTACGTATCTCGTCGTTGTCCCCGCCGACGGTGACCGTCGCCCCTGGGCCCAGGCTTCCGTCGAGGCCCTGCGCGAGGCCGGGACCGAGGTCGTGGAGCTCGTACTCGACGAGCGCGGGGACGAGAGCGGCACCGCGATCGCCGATCGCGTATTCGAGGCCGTATTCGCTTCCGGGATCGCTCCCGCCTCCCTGGCCGGTGTGCTGGCCTGGGTGCCCTCCGTGGCGCTCGTGCAGGCGCTGGCCGCGGCCGGTGTCGGCGGGCGGCTGTGGTTCGCCACCCGGGGTGCGGTGTCCGTCGGCGGTACGGACGCGATCGCCGATCCCGTTCAGGCGGCGGCCTGGGGGCTCGGCCGGGTGGCCGGGTTCGAGCTGGGGGAGCGTTGGGGCGGCCTCGTGGACGTACCCGGCTCCGTGGACGACCGCGCCGTCGCGCGCCTGCTCGCCGTGCTGGCCGGTGCGGTCGACGAGGACCAGGCGGCGGTACGCGACACCGGTGTGTTCGCACCCCGCTTGCACCAGGTCGCGGCCACCGCGCCCGGCGACGAGTGGACCCCCCGGGGCACCGTCCTGGTCACCGGCGACGACTGTGAACTGCGGGCGCGCGCCGTGCGCGTTCTGACCGACCGCGGTGCCGAGCGCGTCGTGACCGCCGACAGCCGCACCGCCGGCCGGCAGGCGCTCGCCGCGCTGCTGGAGGAGCTGAACGGCGACGGCTGCCCGGCCCTCACCGCCGTGGTGCACGTGCCGAACCTGCCCGCCGACGGCCGCCTGGACGCCCTCGACCCCGCCGCGTACGAGGACGAGCTGCGCGCGCAGATCACCACCGCCCTCACCGTGGACGAGCTGACCCGCGGCCTGGACCTCTCGGCCTTCGTCCTCTTCGGGTCCGCCGCCGGCACGGTCGGCGGCCCGGGGCAGGCCGGAGCGGCCGCGGTGAGCGCCGTGTTCGGCGCGCTCGCCCAGCGGCGCCGGGCGGCGGGCCACGAGGCCACCGCCATCGGCTGGGGGCCCTGGGACCGGGAGGGCGAGGACACGGGCGTACTGCGCGGCCTGCCCGACCCGGCGCTCGCGGCGGTTCTCGCCGGGGCGGCGACGACCGCCGACGCCGACGTCTCCGCGGTCGACTTCGACTGGCCGGAGCTCCTCAAGGGCGTGTCGGCCGCCGGAGCCCACCCGCTCTACCGCGAGCTGCCGCAGATCCGGCGCATCGAGGCCGAGCGCGCCGAAGCGGCGGCGGCCGGTGCCGAGGAGCTCGTCGGGCGGCTGGCGGAGCTGCCCGACACCGAGCAGTACGACGTGCTGCTCGACGTCGTACGCATCCAGGTCGCGGGCGTGCTCGGCCTCGCCGCGCCGGGCGACATCGAACCGGGCCGCCCCTTCCGCGACCTCGGCTTCGACTCGCTCACCGCGGTGGAGCTGCGGACCCGGCTCCAGCGGGCCACGGGGCTGCGGCTCCCGGCGACGCTGGTCTTCGACCACCCGACCCCCGACGCCGTCGTCGCGCTGCTCCGCTCGGAGCTCGTACCCGACGCGATCGGTACGGAGCGGCTGCTGGCCGACCTCGACCGGCTCGAAGCCGTGATCTCGGCCATGGACGCGAAGGACCTGGCGGGCGCACGCACCGCCGACCGCCTGAACGCCCTGCTGGCCAGGTGCGCGGCGGCCACCACCACATCGACCGAACCCACTGCCGACACCACCACCATCGACGACCAGCCCGAGGAGGTCGTCGCGGAAAAGCTCGAAGCCGCGACGGCCGACGAGATCTTCGCCTTTATCGACAACGAGTTGGGGCTCTCAGAATGACGAACACGAACCACCGCGACCCCTCGAAGGCTGAGTCGATGAACGACCAACAGAAGCTTCTCGACTACCTCAAGCGCGTCACCTCCGACCTGCACCAGACGCGCCAGCGGCTGAAGGACGTCGAGGCGGCGCAGTCAGCGCAGGCCGCCGCGCAGTCCGAGCCCATCGCCATCGTCGGCATGGCCTGCCGCTTCCCCGGCGGCGTCGGCTCCCCGGACGAGCTGTGGAAGCTGGTCGCCGAGGGCGCCGACGGCATCTCGCCGTTCCCTGAGGACCGCGGCTGGGACGTCGAGTCGCTGTACGACCCCACCGGCACCAAGCCCAGCACGTCCTCCACCCGCCACGGCGGATTCCTGCACGAGGCCGCGGACTTCGACCCCGACTTCTTCGGCATCAACCGCCGTGAGGCGCTGGCGATGGACCCGCAGCAGCGTCTGCTGCTGGAGACGTCCTGGGAGGCCGTCGAGCGCGCCGGCATCGACATCGAGTCGCTGCGCGGCAGCCGCACCGGCGTCTTCGCGGGCATCGCCTACCACGACTACGCCACCGTCCTGGAGAACACCGAACCCGAGGGCATCGACGGCTACTTCGGCACCGGTACCTCCAGCAGCGTCGCCTCCGGCCGCATCTCGTACGTCCTCGGCCTCGAAGGCCCCGCCGTCACCATCGACACCGCCTGCTCGTCGTCCCTGGTGGGCCTCCACCTCGCGATCCAGACGCTGCGGTCCGGGGAGTGCGACCTCGCGCTGGCCGGTGGCGCCACGGTGATGGCCACGCCGGGTTCGTTCGTCGACTTCTCGCGGCAGGGCGGTCTCGCGCCGGACGGACGCTGCCGGTCGTTCGCGGCCGGGGCGGACGGTACGGGCTGGGGCGAGGGCGTCGGCATGCTGCTGGTGGAGCGCCTGTCCGACGCCCGCCGCAACGGTCACCCCGTGCTGGCCGTGGTCCGGGGTTCCGCGATCAACCAGGACGGTGCCAGCAACGGCCTCACCGCCCCCAACGGCCCCTCGCAGCGGCGCGTGATCCGCCAGGCCCTCGCCGACGCCGGGCTGTCCGCCGTCGAGATCGACGCCGTCGAGGCGCACGGCACCGCCACCGTCCTCGGCGACCCGATCGAGGCCCAGGCGCTGCTCGCCACGTACGGGCAGAACCGCCCCGCCGGCCGCCCGCTGTGGCTCGGCTCGTTGAAGTCGAACATCGGGCACGCGCAGGCCGCCGCCGGTGTCGGTGGCGTGATCAAGATGGTCATGGCGATGCGCAACGGCGTCCTGCCGAAGACCCTGCACGTCGACGCGCCCACGGACCAGGTGGACTGGTCGGCGGGCGCGGTCGAGCTGCTGACCGAGGCCCGCGAGTGGGCGGTGGCCGAGGGGCGTCCTCGGCGTGCGGGTGTGTCGTCGTTCGGGTTCAGCGGTACGAACGCGCACGTGATCGTGGAGCAGGCTCCGGCGGAGGAGACCGCTGAGGCCGCTGGTGACGTTGTTCTGCCGGTGGTGCCGTGGGTGGTCTCCGGGAAGACGGCGGAGGCGCTGAGCGCCCAGGTCGCCCAGGTGCGGGAGGCCGGTGCCGGCCTCGACCCCCGCGATGTCGGTTTCACCCTGGCGACGGCGCGGACGCAGTTCGAGCACCGGGCTGTGGTGGTGGGCGAGCAGGTCGTCTCGGGCCAGGTGACCGAGGGGAAGCTGGCCGCGCTGTTCACGGGGCAGGGTGCGCAGCGGGCCGGGATGGGGCGTGAGCTGTACGCGGCCTATCCGGTGTTCGCGGAGGCTTTCGACGCTGCGTGTGCTGCGCTGGGTCTGGATGTCAGGGTTCTCGATGACGCCGGGTTGTTGGCTCGTACGGAGAACACGCAGCCTGCGCTGTTCGCTGTCGAGGTGGCGCTGTTCCGGTTGGTCGAGTCGTGGGGTGTGCGTCCGGACTTTGTCGCCGGTCACTCCATTGGTGAGATAGCTGCGGCGCACGTCGCCGGGGTGTTCTCCCTGGAGGACGCGGGGAAGCTGGTCGCCGCGCGGGCGCGCCTGATGCAGGCGCTCTCTGCCGGTGGCGCCATGGTGTCGCTGCGTGCCACTGAGGCCGAGGTTCGTGCTCTGCTCGTCGACGGTGTCGACATTGCGGCGATCAACGGCCCGTCGTCCGTGGTGATTTCGGGCGATGAAGCTGCGGTCGAGCAGGTGGCGGCGCACTTCGAGAAGTCTCGCCGCCTGAACGTTTCGCATGCCTTCCACTCCCACCGCATGGACGGCATGCTGGCGGACTTCCGTACGGTCGCCGAGTCGCTGACGTACGCCGCTCCGGCGATCCCCGTGGTCTCCAACGTCACGGGTGCAGTGGCCACCGATCTCACTTCTCCCGAGTACTGGGTCCACCACGTCCGCGAGGCCGTCCGCTTCGCCGACGGCATCCGGACGCTGCACGGCCAGGGTGTCCGTACGTTCCTGGAGCTGGGCCCCGACGGCGTCCTGTCGGCCATGGCGCAGGAGTGCCTCGCCGACGCCGAGGACGTCGCCTTCGTACCAGCCCTCCGCAAGGACCGCCCCGAAGCGGAGACCCTGGTCACCGCCCTCGGCCGGCTCCACATCACCGGCGCCCGAGTCGACTGGCAGGCGTTCTTCGCCCGCACCGGCGCCCGCCTCGCCGAGCTGCCCACCTACCCCTTCCAGCACCAGCGCTACTGGCCGCAGGGTTCGGTCTACGGCAAGGGTGTCTCCGGGCTGGGGCTCGGCTCGGCCAATCACCCGTTGCTGGGTGCTTCGGTGATGCTGGCGGGTTCGGGGGAGTTCCTGTTCACGGGGCGGCTCTCGCTGCTCTCGCACCCGTGGCTCGCGGACCGTACGGTCCTCGGCGCGGTGGCCGTCGCCGAGTCGGCCTTCGTGGAGCTGGCCGTCCGCGCCGGTGACCAGGTCGGTTGCGACGTGCTCGACGAGCTGACGATGGAGGCCCCGCTCGTCCTGCCCGAGCGCGGCGGCGTCCACGTCCAGTTGACCGTCGAGGCGCCTGACGCGGACGGCCGTCGCCGCCTGAGCGTCTACTCGCGCCCCGAGGACGAGACCGACGACCAGCAGTGGACCCTGCACGCCACAGGTGTGCTGGCTGCCGCTGCCCAGCCGTCCTTCCCGGCCGCCGGGCCGGAGTCCTGGCCGCCGGCCGGGGCCGAGCCGGTCGACGTCGCGGGTGTGTACGAGCGGCTGGCCGTCGAGGGCCTGGAGTACGGGCCGGTCTTCCGGGGGCTGACGGGCGTGTGGCGCCGTGGCGACGACGTCTTCGCCGACGTCGCCCTGGCCGAGGAGCTGGGGACGGACGCCGGTGCGTACGGGATCCACCCGGCGGTCCTGGACGCCGCGTTCCAGGCGGTCGCGCTGGCCGGCGCCGCGCCCACCGGTGGCCCGGCCGTGGCGCACGCGCTGCGTGGTGTGACGCTGCACGCCTCGGGCGCGGCGCGACTGCGCGTGCGGGTCAGCCCGTCCCGTGCGGACGGCGGCGTCTCCGTGGCGGTCGCTGACGGGGCGGGAGCCCCGGTGGTCTCCATCGACTCGCTCGCCCTGCGCACGCTCACCGCCGCCGACCTCGACTCCGCCACCCACTACGTCGATTCGCTGTTCCGGCTGGAGTGGCAGCCGCTCGTGGCAGCCGCGTCCGGTGATCTCACGTGGGCGGTGCTCGGCGACGACACTTCGTACGCGATCGACGGCGCGGGAGAGCCCGCGACCGGCGTGTTCGCCGACCTGTCGGGCCTCGCGGACCGGCAGAAGCCGGGCGGCACCGTCCCGGCCGTCGTGCTCGCCGCCTGCCCGTCCGGTGCCGACGACGCCCACGCGGCGGCCCACTGGGCCCTCGGCCTCGTACAGGACTGGCTGGCCGACGCCGCCTTCGCTTCCTCCCGTCTGGTGATCGTGACGCGCGGCGGCGTTTCCGTCGACGCGGCCGAGCCCGTGGCGGACCTGGGCCACGCCGCCGTCTGGGGCCTCATCCGCTCCGCGCAGACGGAGAACCCCGACCGCGTCGTGATCGTCGACGTCGACGCGGCCGCCGACACCGCCGCCGTCGTCGTCCCGGCCGCCGCGCTCGCGTCCGACGAGCCGCAGCTGGCGGTACGCGGCGACGCCGTGTACGTCCCCCGCATCGCCCGCGCGACCGCTCCGGAGACCGAGCCCACCAACCACTGGGACGCCGACGGTACGGTCCTGATCACCGGTGGTACGGGTGCGCTGGGCACGCTCGTGGCCCGGCACCTCGTGACCACGCACGGCGTCCGCCACCTGCTGCTCACCAGCCGTCGTGGCCCCGACGCCCCCGGCGCCGCCGAGCTGCGCGAGGAGCTGGCGGCTCTCGGCGCCGAGGCGACCGTCGCCGCCTGCGACATCGCCGACCGTGACGCGCTGGCCGCACTGCTCGCGTCCGTGCCCGCCGAGCACCCCCTCACCGGCGTCGTCCACACCGCCGGAGTCATCGACGACGGCACCATCGACGCGCTCACCCCGGCCCGTATCGACGCCGTCTTCCGCCCCAAGGCCGACGCCGCGCGGAGCCTGCACGAGCTGACCGCCGGCCTGGACCTGACGGCCTTCGTCCTCTTCTCGTCCGCCTCCGGCACGTACGGCAGCCCCGGCCAGGGCAACTACGCCGCCGCCAACGCCTACCTCGACGCCCTGGCCCTGAACCGGCGCGTCGCCGGGCTCCCCGGCGTCTCGATGGCCTGGGGCGCCTGGGCCGCCGCCGACGGCATGACCGGCACGCTGAGCGACGTCGACATCAAGCGCATGGAGCGCGACGGCGTCACCCTGCTGGGCGCCGAGGACGGCATGGCCCTCTTCGACGCCGCGCACGACGCCGAGGACGCCCACACGCTCCCGATGCACTTCGACCCGTCGGTGCTCGCCCCGATCGCCGACGAGGTCCCGCCGCTGCTGCGCGGCCTGGTGCGCGTACCGCGCCGCCGCGTCGCCTCGGCCGGTACGGCGGTCGCCGACGCCCTGACGCAGCGGCTGGCCGCCCTGCGCGAGTCCGAGCGCGAGGGCGTACTCCTCGAACTGATCCGTACGAACGTCGCGGCGGTCCTCGGATACGCCGGGCCGGAGACGGTCGACTCCGAGCGCTCGTTCAAGGAGATCGGCTTCGACTCCCTCACCGCCGTCGAGCTCCGCAACCGCCTCAACACGGCGACCGGCCTGCGCCTGCCCGCGACCCTCGTCTTCGACTACCCGACGCCCCGCCTCCTGACGGAGTTCGTCGGTGAGGAACTGGCCGGTGGCCTCGCCGCACAGGCCGCCCTGCCGGCGGTCGCCGCGCGTGCCGCCCTCGACGACGACCCGATCGCCATCGTGGGCATGGCCTGCCGCTACCCCGGCGGTGTCACCTCCCCCGAGAGCCTCTGGGACCTCGTCCTCAACGGCCGCGACGGCGTGACCGGCTTCCCCACCGACCGTGGCTGGGACGTCGAGGGCCTCTACGACCCCGAGCCGGGCGTCCCGGGCAAGATCTACGCCCGCGAGGGCGGCTTCCTGCACCAGGCCGGCGACTTCGACCCCGGCTTCTTCGGCATCAGCCCGCGCGAGGCGCTGGCGATGGACCCGCAGCAGCGGCTGCTGCTGGAGACGACCTGGGAGACCATCGAGCGCGCCGGCATCGACCCGACGGCCCTGCGCGGCAGCCGCACCGGTGTGTACGCCGGCGTCGGCTACCACGACTACGGCACACAGACCGCCGTGATCCCCGAGGACGTCGAGGCGTTCCTGGGCACCGGCACGTCCTCCGCCGTCGTCTCGGGGCGCGTCTCGTACGCGCTGGGCCTCGAGGGTCCGGCGGTGACGGTGGACACGGCGTGCTCGTCGTCGCTGGTCGCGCTGCACCTCGCGGTGCAGGCGCTGCGACAGGGCGAGTGCGACATGGCGTTGGCCGGTGGTGTGACGGTGATGTCGACGCCGGGTGCGTTCATCGACTTCTCGCGTCAGCGGGGGTTGGCGGCGGATGGTCGCTGCAAGGCGTTCGGTGCTGAGGCGGATGGCACCGGTTGGGCCGAGGGTGTCGGCATGCTGCTGGTGGAGCGGCTGTCGGATGCTCGTCGGAATGGTCACCGGGTGCTTGGTGTCGTCCGGGGCTCGGCGATCAACCAGGACGGTGCGTCCAATGGTTTGACGGCGCCGAATGGTCCCTCCCAGCAGCGGGTGATCCGGCAGGCGCTGGCGTCGGCGGGTCTGACCGCTGCGGAGGTCGACACGGTCGAGGCGCATGGCACGGGCACGGTTCTGGGTGACCCGATCGAGGCGCAGGCGCTGCTTGCCACGTACGGGCAGGAGCGGGGCGAGGGTGGCGAGCCGCTGTGGCTCGGGTCGCTGAAGTCCAACATCGGGCACAGCCAGGCGGCTGCCGGTGTCGGTGGCGTGATCAAGATGGTCATGGCGATGCGGGCCGGCGTGCTGCCGAAGACCCTGCACGCCGATGAGCCGTCGCCGCACATCGACTGGTCCGAGGGCGCGGTCGAGCTGCTGACGGATGCCCGGGAGTGGCCGGAGAGCGAGCGGCCTCGGCGTGCGGGTGTGTCGTCGTTCGGGTTCAGCGGTACGAACGCGCACGTGATCGTGGAGCAGGCTCCGGCGGAGGAGACCGCCGAGGTCGCCGTCGAGCGGGTGTTGCCGGTTGTGCCGTGGGTGGTGTCGGGGAAGACGGCGGAGGCGCTGGATGCGCAGGTCGCCCAGACGGTCGGCGCCGCTGCCGATCTGAATCCGGTGGATGTCGGTTTCACGCTGGCGACGGCGCGTGCGCAGTTCGAGCACCGGGCTGTGGTGGTGGGCGAGCAGGTCGTCTCGGGCCGGGTGCTGGGCGGCAAGGTCGCTGCTCTCTTCACCGGACAGGGTGCCCAGCGGCCGGGAATGGGTCGTGAGCTCTACGCGGCGCACCCGGTGTTCGCCGAGGCTTTCGACGCTGCGTGCGCGGCGTTGGGCCTGGATGCCGCTGTTCTCGATGACGCCGAGCTGTTGGCTCGTACGGAGAACACGCAGCCTGCGCTGTTCGCCGTTGAGGTGGCGCTGTTCCGTCTCGTCGAGTCGTGGGGTGTGCGGCCTGACTACGTCGCTGGTCACTCCATCGGTGAGATAGCCGCTGCGCACGTTGCCGGGGTGTTCTCGCTGGAGGACGCCGCGAAGCTCGTGGCGGCTCGTGCCGGGCTGATGCAGGCGCTGCCCGCCGGTGGTGCGATGGTGTCGCTGCGTGCCACCGAGGACGAGGTCCGGGCGGTGCTCGTCGACGGTGTCGACATCGCCGCCATCAACGGGCCGTCGTCCGTCGTGATTTCGGGTGATGAGGAGACTGTCGAGCAGGTCGCCGGGCGCTTTGAGAAGGCTCGTCGCCTGAACGTTTCGCACGCGTTCCATTCGTCGCGCATGGACGGGATGCTGGCGGACTTCCGTACGGTCGCGGAGTCGCTGACGTACGCCGTCCCGGCGATTCCTGTGGTCTCCAACGTCACGGGTTCCGTGGCCGAGGACCTCACCTCTGCCGAGTACTGGGTCCGCCACGTCCGCGAGGCCGTCCGTTTCGCCGACGGCATCCAGATTCTCCACGCCGAAGGTGTCCGTACCTTCCTGGAGCTGGGCCCCGACGGTGTTCTGTCGGCCATGGCCCAGGAGTGCCTGGCGGACGTCGAGGACGTCGCCTTCATCCCGGCCCTCCGCAAGGACCGTTCCGAAGCGGAAACCCTCGTCACCGCCCTCGGCCGCCTTCACATCACCGGCGCCCGAGTCGACTGGCAGGCGTTCTTCTCCGGCACCGGCGCCCGCCTCGCCGACCTCCCGACGTACGCCTTCCAGCACGAGCACTTCTGGCTGAGCACCTCCGCTTCCGTACCCGGTGACGTCACGGCCGCCGGGCTCGGCGTGACCGGTCACCCGCTGCTCGGTGCGGCGGTGGCGCTGCCGGATTCGGACGGGTTCCTCTTCACCGGGCGGCTGTCGCTCCGTACGCACCCGTGGCTGGCGGATCACGTGGTGGCGGGCAGCGTCCTGCTGCCGGGTACCGCGTTCGTCGAGCTCGCGATCCGTGCGGGCGACGAGGTCGGCTGCGCCGCTGTCGACGAGCTGACGCTCGAAGCGCCGTTGGTGCTCGCCGGGCACGGCGGAGTCCAGCTGCGGGTCACCGTCGGTGAGTCCGACGGCGAGGGGCGGCGTGCCCTGGCCATTCACTCGCGTCCCGAGGACGACGAGCTGTGGACGCGGCACGCGTCCGGCTTCCTGTCCGTGGCCGCCGCTGCCGGTGGTGCGGACCTCGCCGAGTGGCCGCCGGCCGGTGCGGCGCCGGTGGACATCGAGGGCTTCTACGCCGACCTGGCCGACGGTGGCTTGCAGTACGGCCCGGCCTTCCGGGGCGTAACGGGCGTGTGGCGCAAGGGCGACGAGGTCTTCGCCGAGGTGGCGCTGCCGGAGGGTGCCGACGTCGAGACGTTCGGGGTGCACCCGGCGCTGCTCGACGCCGCGCTGCACTCCATCGTGCTGGGCGGCTTCGTCGCGGGCCAGGACGGCCCGCAGCTCCCGTTCGCCTGGTCGGACGTGACGCTGCACGCCAGTGGTGCCTCCGCGCTCCGGGTGTGGATGCGCGGCACGGCCGGTGGCGGCGGTGTGACGCTGGAGATGGCCGACGCCGCAGGCGCGGCGGTGGCCTCGATCGGCTCGCTGGTGGTGCGGGCCGTTGGTACGGATCAGCTGCGCGCGGCTGACCGGGGCATGCGGGACTCGCTGTTCCGGGTGGAGTGGGTGCCGGTTCAGGCCCATGCCGCAGACGCCTCGGTGACGGTGTTGGGTTCGGATTACGCGGATCTGGCGGCGCTTGGCCAGGTCGCGTCCGTGCCGGACCTCGTCGCTGCTGTTGCCTCGGACGTTCGCGGTGTTCTGGGTCTGGTGCAGGAGTGGTTGGCCGAGGAGCGGTTCGCCGACTCCCGGCTCGTGCTGGTCACGCGGGGTGCGGTGGTCATCGCCGGGGACTCCGAGGTGGATCCGGCGCAGGCCGCTGTGTGGGGTCTGGTGCGTTCGGCGCAGTCGGAGAACCCTGACCGCTTCGTTCTCGTCGACCTCGATCAGGAGATCTGTGCCGACGTTCTCGCGCTTGTCGGGGATGAGCCGCAGGTGGCTGTGCGTGGGGGAGCGGTGTTCGCGCCGCGTCTCGCCCGCGCCTCGGTCTCGGCCGACGCTCGCCCGCAGTGGGATGCCGACGGCACGGTTCTGATCACGGGTGGTACGGGTGCGCTGGGTGCGCTCGTGGCCCGTCATCTGGTGGGCGAGCACGGTGTGCGGAGTCTGCTGCTGACCAGCCGCCGGGGCCTGGACGCCCCCGGGGCGGTCGAATTGAGCGAGGAACTCTCGGCCCTCGGCGCCGACGTGACCGTCGCTGCCTGCGATGTCGCCGACCGCGCTGCCCTGGCGGAGCTCCTCGCTTCTCACCCGGTCAAGGCTGTCGTCCACACCGCCGGTGTTCTCGACGACGGTGTGATCGGTTCGCTGACGCCGGAGCGCCTGGACGCCGTCTTCGCCCCGAAGGCGGACGCGGCCCGGTACCTGCACGAGCTGACCGCCGGCATGGAGCTGACGGCCTTCGTCCTCTTCTCCTCCGTCGCAGGCGTCTACGGCAACACCGGTCAGGCCAACTACGCCGCCGCCAACGCCTTCCTCGACGCCCTCGCCCAGCAGCGGGCCATGGCGGGCCTGCCTGCCACCTCGCTGGCCTGGGGCCTCTGGGCGGAAGCGAGCGGCATGGGCGGTGTCCTGGACACCACCCACACCTCCCGCATGACCAAGGACGGCGTCCGCGCCCTCGGCGCCCAGGAGGGCCTGGCCCTCCTCGACGTCGGCGTGGCGTCGGGCGAGCCCGTGCTCGTACCGGCTCCGCTGGACCTCGCGACCCTGAGGGCGAGCGCCTCGTCGGCCGACCTGCCGTCGCTGCTGCGCGGCCTGGTGCGGGTGCCGGTACGCCGTACCGTCGACGCCCGCCAGGCGGACTCCCTGCGCCGCCGGCTCCTCGGCCTCGCGGCCGACGACCGCCCGGCCATGCTGCTGGGCCTGGTGCGCGACGAGGTCGCGGACGTCCTCGGCCACGCGTCGGGTGCGGCGATCGAGCCGGAGCGCGCGTTCACCGAGCTCGGCTTCGACTCCCTGACCGCCGTCGAGCTGCGCAACCGCCTGAACACGGCGACGGGCCTGCGCCTGCCCGCGACCCTCGTCTTCGACTACCCCACCGCCGCCGCCATCGCCGGATACCTCGGCGAGACGGTCATCGGCGCCGAGGGCGACGGTGCGCCGGCCGCCACGGCGACCGTGGTCGCCACCGACGACCCCATCGCGATCGTGGGCATGGCCTGCCGCTACCCCGGTGGCGTCACCTCGCCCGAGGACCTGTGGGACCTGGTCGTCAACGGGCGGGACGGCGTCTCCGAGTTCCCCGTCAACCGTGGTTGGGACCTGGAGCACCTCTACGACCCGACGGGCGAGCGCGCCGGTTCCTCGTACACGCGTGAGGGCGGCTTCCTGCACGACGCGGGCGAGTTCGACCCGGCGTTCTTCGGGATCTCGCCGCGCGAGGCGATGGCGATGGACCCGCAGCAGCGGCTGCTGCTGGAGACCACGTGGGAGACGATCGAGCGGGCGGGCATCGACCCGGGCGCGCTGCGCGGCAGCCGTACCGGTGTCTTCGCGGGCGTGATGTACCACGACTACGCCACCAACATCACCGGCGGACTGCCCGAGGGCATCGACGGTTTCATCGGTACGGGCACGGCGGGCAGCATCGCGTCCGGCCGGGTGTCGTACCTGTTCGGGCTCGAAGGCCCGGCGGTCACGGTCGACACCGCGTGCTCGTCGTCGCTGGTCGCCCTGCACATGGCCGTCCAGGCCCTGCGGGCCGGCGAGTGCGACATGGCGCTCGCGGGCGGCGTGACGGTGATGTCGACACCGGCCGCGTTCGTCGACTTCTCGCGGCAGCGGGGGCTGTCGGTGGACGGTCGTTGCAAGGCGTTCGGTGCGGACGCGGACGGTACGGGGTGGGCCGAGGGTGTCGGCATGCTGCTCGTGGAGCGGCTGTCGGACGCCCGACGCAAGGGCCACCAGGTGCTGGGCGTGGTCCGGGGCTCGGCGATCAACCAGGACGGTGCGTCGAATGGTCTGACCGCCCCGAATGGTCCGTCGCAGCAGCGGGTGATCCGGCAGGCGCTGGCGTCGGCGGGTCTGACCGCTGCGGACGTCGACACGGTCGAGGGGCACGGTACGGGCACGGTTCTGGGTGACCCGATCGAGGCGCAGGCGCTGCTTGCCACGTACGGGCGGGAGCGCGGCGAGGACGGCGAGCCGCTGTGGCTCGGCTCGCTGAAGTCGAACATCGGGCACGCGCAGGCCGCTGCCGGTGTCGGCGGGATCATCAAGATGGTCATGGCGATGCGCCACGGCGTCCTGCCGAAGACGCTGCACGTCGACGAGCCGTCGCCGCACATCGACTGGACCGAAGGGGCCGTTGAGCTCCTCGCCGAGGCTCGTGACTGGCCGGAGACGGCCGGGCGTCCGCGTCGGGCGGGCATCTCGTCCTTCGGCTTCAGCGGTACGAACGCCCATGTCATCGTCGAGCAGGCACCGGCGGCGGTCGAGGTCGCCGTTGGTGAGCCTGTCGCGCTGCCCGTGGTTCCGTGGGTGGTGTCGGGGAAGACGGCGGAGGCGCTGGACGCGCAGGTCGTTCAGATCGTTGAGGCTGCTGCCGATCTGAATCCGGTGGATGTCGGTTTCACGCTGGCGACGGCGCGTGCGCAGTTCGAGCACCGGGCTGTTGTGGTGGGCGAGCAGGCGGCCAAGGGCCGGGTGCTGGGCGGCAAGGTCGCTGCTCTCTTCACGGGGCAGGGGGCGCAGCGTGCGGGGATGGGGCGCGAGCTGTACGCGGCGTATCCGGTGTTCGCCGAGGCGTTTGACGCCGCGTGTGGGGCGCTGGGCCTGGACCAGGCCGTTCTCGACGATGCGGAGCTGCTGGCCCGTACGGAGAACACGCAGCCTGCGCTGTTCGCCGTTGAGGTGGCGCTGTTCCGTCTCGTCGAGTCGTGGGGTGTGCGGCCGGACTTCGTTGCCGGTCACTCCATTGGTGAGATCGCTGCTGCGCATGTGGCGGGTGTGTTCTCGCTGGAGGATGCGGGGAAGCTGGTCGCCGCTCGGGCGCGCCTGATGCAGGCGCTGCCTGCCGGTGGTGCCATGGTGTCGCTGCGGGCGACCGAGGCCGAGGTTCGTGCTCTGCTCGTCGACGGTGTCGACATTGCCGCGATCAACGGCCCGTCGTCCGTGGTGATCTCGGGCCATGAGGAGGCTGTCGAGCAGGTAGCGGCCCACTTCGAGAAGGCCCGGCGCCTGAACGTCTCGCACGCGTTCCATTCGTCGCGCATGGACGGGATGCTGGCGGACTTCCGTACGGTCGTGGAGTCGCTGACGTACGCCGCTCCGGCGATCCCCGTGGTCTCCAACGTCACGGGTTCCGTGGCCGAGGACCTCACCTCCCCCGAGTACTGGGTCCGCCACGTCCGCGAGGCCGTCCGTTTCGCCGACGGCATCCAGACCCTCCACGCCGAAGGTGTCCGTACCTTCCTGGAGCTGGGCCCCGACGGTGTCCTGTCGGCCATGGCCCAGGAGTGCCTGGCGGACGTCGAGGACGTCGCGTTCGTACCGGCCCTGCGCAAGGACCGGCCCGAAGCGTCTGCCCTGGTCACTGCCCTCGGCCGTCTCCACATCACCGGCGCCCGCGTCGACTGGTCGGCGTTCTTCGCCGGGACCGGTGCCCGACGTGTCGACCTGCCGACGTACGCCTTCCAGCACCAGTCCTACTGGCTCGAAGGCCAGCCCACCCAGGGTGACGTCGAGTCCGCCGGCCTCGGTGCCGCCGGGCACGCGATGCTCGGGGCTGTCGTTGCGCTGCCCGACTCGGACGGTTTTGTCTTCAGTGGGCGGTTGTCGCTCCGTACGCACCCGTGGCTGGCCGATCACGCGGTGGCGGGCAGTGTCGTGCTGCCGGGTACGGCGTTCGTGGATCTGGCGATTCGTGCGGGTGACGAGGTCGGTTGCACGGCCGTCGACGAGCTGACGTTGGAGGTTCCCCTCGTTCTGGCCGAGCGCGATGGCGTGCAGCTGCGCGTGCTGGTCGGGGAACTGGACGAGTCCGGCCGTCGCGCCCTGGCCGTGTACTCGCGGCCCGAGGCCGCGCCGGAGGACGAGGCATGGACGCGGCACGCGTCCGGCCTCCTGACCGTGGCTGTCCCTGCCGGTGGTGCGGATCTGTCGGTGTGGCCGCCGGCCGGTGCGGAGGTCGTCGGGATCGACGGGCTCTACGCGGGCCTGGCGGAAGCGGGACTGGAGTACGGCCCGGTCTTCCAGGGTGTGACGGCGGCCTGGCGTCGTGGCGACGAGGTCTTCGCCGAGGTGGCGCTGCCGGACGGCACGGACGTGGCTTCGTACGGCCTGCATCCGGCGCTCTTCGATGCCGCGCTGCACGTCAACGCGTTGAGCGTGGGGACGGGTTCGGACCTGCCCGAGCTGCCGTTCGTGTGGCGTGGGGTGTCGCTGGCGGCTGCTGGCGCTTCCAGCCTGCGGGTGCGGTTGGTTCCGGGGGTGGAGGGCTTCGCGCTGGAGCTGGCCGATGCCGCCGGTGCCGCTGTGGCGTCGGTGGAGTCGCTCGTCGTGCGGCCGATCGCTGCCGATCAGCTGCGCGCGGCCGACCGGGCTCTGCGGGACTCGCTGTTCCGCGTGGAGTGGGTGCCGGTCGCGGCATCGGCCTCGGATGCTCCGGTGGTGGTGCTGGGTTCGGATGACGCGGACCTGGCGGCGCTTGGCCAGGTCGCGTCCGTGCCGGATCTCGTCGCTGCTGTTGCCTCGGACGTTCGCGGTGTTCTGGGTCTGGTGCAGGAGTGGTTGGCCGATGAGCGGTTCGCCGACTCCCGGCTCGTGCTGGTCACGCGGGGTGCGGTGGTCATCGCCGGGGACTCCGAGGTGGATCCGGCGCAGGCGGCTGTGTGGGGTCTGGTGCGTTCGGCGCAGTCGGAGAACCCCGGTCGTTTCGTCCTCGTCGACCTCGATCAGGAGATCTCTGCCGACGTTCTCGCCCTTGTCGGGGACGAGCCGCAGGTGGCTGTGCGGGGCGGTTCCGTCTTCGCGCCGCGTCTCGCCCGCGCCTCGGTCTCGGCCGACGCTCGCCCGCAGTGGGATGCCGACGGCACGGTTCTGATCACGGGTGGTACGGGTGCGCTGGGCGCACTTGTGGCCCGTCATCTGGTGGGCGAGCACGGTGTGCGGAGTCTGCTGCTGACCAGCCGCCGGGGCCTGGACGCCCCCGGGGCGGTCGAATTGAGCGAGGAACTCTCGGCCCTCGGCGCCGACGTGACCGTCGCAGCCTGCGACGTCGCCGACCGCGACGCGCTGGCGGAGCTCCTCGCTTCTCACCCGGTCAAGGCTGTCGTCCACACCGCCGGTGTTCTCGACGACGGTGTGATCGGTTCGCTGACGCCGGAGCGCCTGGACGCCGTCTTCGCCCCGAAGGCGGACGCGGCCCGGTACCTGCACGAGCTGACCGCCGGCATGGAGCTGACGGCCTTCGTCCTCTTCTCCTCCGTCGCCGCCACCCTCGGTGCCGCCGGCCAGGGCAACTACTCGGCCGCCAACGCCTACCTGGACGCCCTCGCCCAGGAGCGCGCCGCCGCCGGCCTGCCCGCCACGTCCCTCGCCTGGGGTCTGTGGGAAGACGCCGACGGCATGGCGGGTGCGCTGGACACGGCACACACCTCCCGCATGGGCGACAACGGCATGCTCGCCCTGACGCCCGCGGCCGGGCTCGCTCTCTTCGACGCCGCGGTGGCGTCGGACGAGGCCGTGCTCGTACCCGTACCGATGGACCTGCGGGCCATGGCCAGGGGCGGCGGCGAGGTGCCGCCGTTGCTGCGGGGCCTGGTGCGGGCGCCGGTGCGTCGTACCGTCGACGCCCGTCAGGCCGAATCGCTCCGTCAGCGGCTCCTCGGTCTTCCTGAGGAGGAGCGGGCGGGTCTGCTGCTCGACCTGGTCCGTACGGAGGTGGCCGGGGTCCTCGGCCACGCGTCGAACGCGGCCGTCGAGCCGGAGCGTGCCTTCACGGAGCTCGGTTTCGACTCCCTGACCGCCGTCGAGCTGCGCAACCGCCTGAACACGGTCACCGGCCTCCGGCTGCCCGCGACCCTCGTCTTCGACTACCCCACCGCCGCCGCCATCACCGATTACCTCGGTGGGACGATCCTCGGCGCGGGAGACGACGACGCGGCGGCCGTTGCCGCCACCGTGGTGGCGGCCGACGACCCGATCGCGATCGTGGGCATGGCCTGCCGCTACCCCGGTGGCGTCACCTCGCCCGAGGACCTGTGGAACCTCGTCCTCAACGGGCGCGACGGCGTCACCCCCTTCCCGGACAACCGCGGCTGGGACCTGGAAGACCTCTACGACCCGGAGCCGGGTCTGCCGGGCAAGAGCTACGCCCGTGAGGGCGGCTTCCTGCACGACGCGGACGAGTTCGACCCGGCGTTCTTCGGCATCTCGCCGCGCGAGGCGCTGGCGATGGACCCGCAGCAGCGGCTGCTGCTGGAGACCACGTGGGAGGCCGTCGAGCGGGCGGGCATCGACCCGGCCGCCCTGCGCGGCAGCCGCACCGGTGTCTTCGCCGGCGTGATGTACCACGACTACGCCACCGGCCTGACGGGTGCGGAGCCCGAAGGCGTCGACGCCTTTGTCGGTACGGGCACGGCGGGCAGCGTCGCGTCGGGCCGTCTTTCCTACGTCTTCGGGCTCGAAGGCCCGGCGGTGACGGTGGATACGGCGTGTTCGTCGTCGCTGGTGGCGCTGCACATGGCGGTTCAGGCGCTGCGGGCCGGTGAGTGCGAGATGGCGCTGGCCGGTGGTGTCACCGTCATGTCGACACCGGGTGCGTTCATCGACTTCTCGCGTCAGCGCGGCCTGGCGGCGGATGGTCGCTGCAAGGCTTTCGGCGCGGATGCGGACGGCACCGGTTGGGCCGAGGGTGTCGGCATGCTGCTCGTGGAGCGGCTGTCGGACGCCCGTCGGAACGGTCACCAGGTGCTGGGCGTCGTGCGCGGTACGGCTGTCAACCAGGACGGCGCCAGCAATGGCCTGACCGCCCCGAACGGCCCGTCCCAGCAGCGGGTGATCCGGCAGGCGCTGGGCACGGCCGGTCTGTCGCCGGCCGATGTCGACGCCGTCGAGGCGCACGGTACGGGTACGACGCTGGGTGATCCGATCGAGGCGCAGGCGCTGCTTGCCACGTACGGGCAGGAGCGGGCCGGTGACGAGCCGCTGTGGCTGGGCTCGCTGAAGTCCAACGTCGGTCACAGCCAGGCCGCCGCCGGTGTCGGCGGAATCATCAAGATGGTCATGGCGATGCGCCACGGCGTGCTGCCGAAGACGCTGCACGTCGACGAGCCGTCGCCGCACATCGACTGGTCCGAGGGCGCTGTCGAGCTCCTCTCGGAAGCCCGTGACTGGCCGGAGACCGGGCGTCCGCGTCGCGCGGGCATCTCGTCCTTCGGCTTCAGCGGCACGAACGCCCACGTCATCGTCGAGCAGGCACCGGCGGCCAAGGCCGTTCCGGTCGCCGACGATGTCGTTCTGCCGGTGGTGCCTTGGCTGGTGTCGGCGAAGTCGCCGGAGGCGCTGGACGCGCAGGTCGCCCAGACCGTTGAGGCCGCTGCCGATCTGAACCCGGTGGATGTCGGTTTCACGCTGGCGACGGCGCGTGCGCAGTTCGAGCACCGGGCCGTGGTGGTGGGCGAGCAGGTGGTCAAGGGCCGGGTGCTGGGTGGCAAGGTCGCCGCGCTCTTCACGGGGCAGGGGGCGCAGCGGGCCGGTATGAGCCGCGAGCTGTACGCCGCTTACCCGGTGTTCGCCGAGGCTTTCGACGCTGCGTGTGGGGCGCTGGGCCTGGACGTGGCGGTGCTGGACGATGCGGAGTCGCTGGCTCGTACGGAGAACACGCAGCCTGCGCTGTTCGCGGTCGAGGTGGCGCTGTTCCGTCTTGCCGAGTCGTGGGGTGTGCGTCCGGACTTCGTTGCTGGTCACTCCATCGGTGAGATAGCCGCTGCGCATGTGGCGGGTGTGTTCTCCCTGGCCGACGCCGGGAAGCTCGTCGCTGCCCGTGCCTCGCTGATGCAGGCGCTTCCCACCGGCGGCGCGATGGTCTCCCTGCGTGCCACCGAGGCCGAGGTACGAGCCGTTCTGATCGACGGCGTCGACATTGCCGCTATCAACGGTCCGTCGTCCGTGGTGATCTCGGGTGACGAGGCTGCGGTCGAGCGGGTCGCGGCCCACTTCGAGAAGGCCCGCCGCCTTAACGTCTCGCACGCTTTCCACTCCCACCGTATGGGCGGGATGCTGGCGGGCTTCCGAGCCGTAGCCGAGTCTCTGACCTACAGCGTCCCTGCGATACCGGTCGTCTCCAACGTCACGGGCGAACTGGCCCAGGACCTCACTTCTCCCGAGTACTGGGTCCGCCACGTCCGCGAGGCCGTCCGCTTCTCCGACGGCATCCAGACCCTCCACACCGAAGGCGTCCGCACCTTCCTGGAGCTGGGCCCCGACGGCGTCCTGTCCGCCATGGCCCAGGAATGCCTCCCGGACACGGACGACATCGCCTTCATCCCCACCCTCCGTAAGGACCGCCCCGAGCCGACCACCCTGGTCACCGCCCTCGGCCGCCTTCACATCACCGGCGCCCGAGTCGACTGGTCGGCGTTCTTCGCCCGCACCGGCGCCCGCCTCACCCACCTCCCCACCTACCCCTTCCAGCGGCAGTCCTACTGGCTCGAGGCCGCTGCGACCAGCAGTGATGTGACCTCTGTCGGCCAGGGCTCGGCCGATCACCCCATCCTGGGTGCCGTTGTCGCGCTGCCCGAGGGCTACTTGCTCACCGGCAGGCTTTCTCTCCGTACGCACCCGTGGCTGGCCGATCACGTCGTCGCGGGCAGCGTCCTGCTGCCGGGTACCGCGTTCGTGGAGCTCGCGATCCGCGCGGGTGACGAGGTCGGCTGCACGACCGTCGACGAGCTGACGCTGGAAGCGCCGCTCGTACTGGCCGAGCGCGATGGCGTACAGCTCCGCGTCCTGATCGGCGAGCTGGACGAGTCCGGTCGTCGTGCTCTGGCCGTGTACTCGCGGCCGGAAGGCGCGCCGGAGGACGAGGCGTGGACGCGGCACGCGTCCGGCTTCCTGACCGCCGGTGTGGCCACCGTCGGCGCGGACCTGGCCGAGTGGCCGCCCGTCGCCGCCGAGGTCATCGACGTCGACGGGTTCTACGCCGGGCTCGCCGAGGCGGGACTGGAATACGGTCCCGTCTTCCAGGGCGTGACCGCCGCTTGGCGCAAGGGTGATGCGGTCTACGCCGACGTGGCACTGCCCGAGGGCACCCCCGGCGTCGGCACGTTCGGGGCGCACCCCGCCCTGCTCGACGCCGCGCTGCACGCCATCGCGCTCGGCGACTTCGTCACCGAGACGGATGCGAACGGGCCCGTCCCGCGTCTGCCGTTCGCCTGGTCGGGTGTCACCCTGCACGCCGGTGGAGCCACCGCCCTGCGTGTCCAGATGCGTGCCACGCCCGACGGTAGTGGTGTGGCACTGGAGTTGGCCGATACGGCCGGCAGGGCCGTGGCGTCGGTTGATTCGCTGGTCGTACGGCCGATCGTCGCCGACCAGCTGCGGCAGGCCGACCACTCGACCCGGGACGCGCTGTTCCGCGTGGAGTGGGTGCCGGTCGCTGCTTCGGCTGCGGACGCTCCGGTGGTGGTGCTGGGTTCGGATCACGCGGATCTGGCGGCGCTGGGGCAGGCCGCATCCGTGCCGGATCTGGTCGCCGCCGTTGCCTCGGACGTTCATAGTGTCCTGTCCCTGGTGCAGGAGTGGCTGGCCGATGAGCGGTTCGCCGACTCCCGCCTCGTCCTGGTGACCAAGGGCGCGGTGGCGACCACCGCCGGCGCCGACGTCGATCCGGCTCAGGCCGCCGTCTGGGGCCTGGCCCGCTCCGCCCAGTCCGAGAACCCCGACCGCCTGGTCCTCGTCGACCTCGACCAGGAGCTCACCCCTGAACTCCTCGCTGTCGTCGGCGACGAGCCGCAGGTGGCCGTGCGTGGCGGAGCCGTCTTCGCGCCGCGCCTGGCGCGGGCGGCCGTCGCCGCTGAGGGGCCCGCATCCTGGGGCGCCGACAGCACCGTCCTGATCACGGGTGGCACGGGTGCGCTGGGCGCCCTCGTGGCCCGGCACCTGGTCACCGCGCACGGGGTGCGGCACCTGCTGCTCACCAGCCGCCGTGGCCTCGACGCCCCCGGCGCCGCCGACCTCCGCGACGAACTCACGGCTCTCGGTGCCGACGTGACCGTCGCCGCCTGTGATGTCGCCGACCGCGACGCCCTGGCAGAGCTCCTCACCTCCCACCCCGTCACCGCCGTCGTCCACACCGCCGGTGTCCTCGACGACGGTGTGATCGGTTCGCTGTCTCCGGAGCGCCTCGACGCCGTGTCCGCCCCGAAGGCGGACGCTGCTCGGCACCTCCACGAGCTGACGAAGGACATGGACCTGTCCGCCTTCGTTCTCTTCTCCTCTGCCGCCGGTGTCTTCGGCAATCCGGGTCAGGGCAACTACGCGGCCGCCAACGCCTACCTGGACGCCCTCGCCCAGCAGCGTGCCGCCGCCGGCCTCCCCGCCACGTCCCTCGCCTGGGGCCTGTGGGACGACACCGAGGGCACCGGCGGCATGGGCGGGGAGCTCGACACCGCCCACGCCTCCCGCATGGGCGACACCGGCGTCCTCGCCATCGCGCCCGCGCAGGGCCTCGCCCTCTTCGACGCCGCCGTGGCGTCGGGCGAGGCACTGCTCGTACCCGCGCCGCTCGACCTCCGGGCCATGGCCCGGGGCGGTGGCGAGGTGCCGCCGCTGCTGCGCGGTCTCGTACGCGGGCCGGTGCGCCGGACCGCCGACTCCCGCCAGGCGGAATCGCTCCGCCGGCGGCTGCTCGCCGTCCCGGAACACGAGCGCGCGAACCTGCTCCTCGACCTGGTCCGTACCGAGGTCGCCGACGTCCTCGGCCACGCCTCGAACGCGGCCATCGAGCCGGAGCGGGCGTTCACGGAGCTCGGCTTCGACTCCCTGACCGCCGTCGAGCTGCGCAACCGCCTCAACACCGCCACGGGCCGCCGCCTCCCCGCGACCCTGGTCTTCGACTACCCGACCGCCGCCGCCCTCGCCGACCACCTCGGCGAGGCGGTCCTCGGCGCGAAGGAGGACGCCGCCGCCGTCTCCACCGTGGTGGCGGTCGACGACCCCATCGCGATCGTCGGCATGGCCTGCCGCTACCCCGGCGGCGTGACCTCGCCCGAGGACCTCTGGGACCTGGTCGTCAACGGCCGTGACGGCATCTCCGCCTTCCCGACCGACCGGGGCTGGGACCTGGAGAACCTCTACGACCCGACGGGCGAGCGCCCGGGCACCTCGTACACGCGGGAAGGCGGGTTCCTCCACGAGGCCGCCGACTTCGACCCCGGCTTCTTCGGGATCAGCCCGCGTGAGGCCCTCGCCATGGACCCGCAGCAGCGACTGCTCCTCGAAGCGACCTGGGAGGCCGTCGAGCGGGCCGGCATCGACCCGACCGCGCTGCGCGGCAGCCGTACGGGCGTCTTCGCCGGTGCGATGTACCACGACTACGCCTCCGGTGTCGGGGCCACCGCGCCCGAGGGCGTGGACGGCTTCCTGGGCACCGGTACCTCCGGCAGTGTCGTCTCCGGCCGCCTCTCGTACGTCTTCGGGCTCGAAGGCCCGGCCGTCACCGTCGACACCGCCTGCTCGTCGTCGCTGGTCGCCCTGCACATGGCCGTTCAGGCCCTGCGCGGCGGCGAGTGCGACATGGCGCTCGCCGGTGGTGTGACGGTCATGTCGACGCCGGGTGCCTTCATGGAGTTCTCCCGCCAGCGGGGGCTCTCCGCCGACGGGCGCTGCAAGGCGTTCGGCGCGGCCGCCGACGGCACGGGCTGGGCCGAGGGCGTGGGCGTGCTGCTCGTCGAGCGGCTGTCCGACGCCCGCCGCAAGGGTCACCGCGTCCTCGCGGTGGTCCGTGGCACGGCGATCAACCAGGACGGTGCCAGCAACGGCCTGACCGCGCCGAACGGTCCGTCCCAGCAGCGCGTCATCCGGCAGGCCCTGGCCGGCGCCGGGCTCCGGGCGTCCGACATCGACGCCGTCGAGGCGCACGGCACGGGCACCACGCTGGGTGACCCGATCGAGGCGCAGGCGCTCCTCGCCACGTATGGGCAGGAGCGCACCGGTGACGAGCCGCTGTGGCTCGGCTCCCTGAAGTCGAACATCGGTCACAGCCAGGCGGCTGCCGGTGTCGGCGGGATCATCAAGATGGTCATGGCCATGCGCCACGGCGTCCTGCCGAAGACCCTGCACGTCGACGAGCCTTCCCCGCACATCGACTGGTCGGAAGGCGCGGTCGAGCTCCTCACCGAGGCCCGGGACTGGCCGGAGGCGGCTGGGCGTCCGCGTCGCGCGGGCATCTCGTCCTTCGGGTTCAGCGGTACGAACGCCCACGTGATCGTCGAGCAGGCCCCGGTCGAGCCCGCTGTCGAGAGTGCTGCCGCGCTTCCGCCGGCCGTCGTCCCGTGGCTCGTCTCCGGCAAGTCGCCGGAGGCCCTCGACGCCCAGGTCGCGCGGGTGCGGGAAGCCGCAGCCGACCTCAACCCCCTCGACGTCGGCTTCACCCTCGCCACGGCACGTGCGCACTTCGACCACCGCGCCGTCGTGGTGGACGACCAGGCGCTCACCGGCCGTGTGCTCGGCGGCAAGCTCGCCACGCTCTTCACCGGCCAGGGCGCGCAGCGGGTCGGCATGGGGCGTGAGCTGCACGCCGCGTTCCCGGTGTTCGCGGAGGCGTTCGACGCCGCCTGCGCGGCGCTCGGCCTGGACCGGGCGATCCTCGACGACGCCGAGCTGCTGGGCCGTACGGAGAACACGCAGCCCGCGCTGTTCGCCATCGAGGTCGCGCTGTTCCGCCTCGTCGAATCCTTCGGCGTCCGGCCCGACTTCGTCGCCGGTCACTCCGTCGGCGAGCTGGCGGCGGCCCACGTCGCCGGGGTGTTCTCGCTGGAGGACGCGGGCAGGCTGGTCGCGGCCCGGGCCGCGCTCATGCAGGCGCTGCCCGAAGGCGGTGCCATGGTGGCGATCCGCGCCTCCGAGGCCGACGTACGAGCGGTGCTGCTCGACGGCGTCGACATCGCCGCGGTCAACGGCCCCACCTCGGTCGTCATCTCCGGTGACGAGGAGGCCGCCCTTGAGGTCGCCGCGCTGTTCGAGACGAAGAAGCGCCTGAACATCTCGCACGCCGCCCACTCCCACCGCATGGACGGCATGCTGGCGGGCCTCCGGGCCGTCGTCGACAGCATGACGCTGCACGCTCCGACGATTCCGGTCGTCTCCAATGTGACGGGCGGGGTCGCCGACCCCGAGGACCTGTGCTCCGCCGACTACTGGGTGCGGCACGTCCGCGAGGCCGTCCGCTTCTCGGACGGTATCCAGACGCTGCACACCGAAGGCGTCCGTACGTTCCTGGAGCTCGGCCCCGACGGCATCCTGTCGGCCATGGCGCAGGAGTGCCTGCCGGACATCGACGCGGACACCGACGCGAACACCGACGACATGGCGTTCATCCCGGCACTGCGCAAGGACCGCCCGGAGCCGGCCGCCCTGGTCACCGCTCTGGGCCGGCTCCACGTCGCCGGGGCGCGCGTCGACTGGTCGGCGTTCTTCGCCGGCACCGGCGCCCGCGTCGCCGACCTGCCCACCTACCCCTTCCAGCACGAGTCGTTCTGGCTGGAGGCCACGGCGGGCGCCGGTGACGCGGCGGCCGTCGGCCAGGGATCGACGGGCCACCCGCTGCTGGGCGCGGTCGTCGAACTGCCCGACTCCGACGGCTTCCTGTTCACGGGCCGTGTGTCGCTCCAGAGCCACCCCTGGCTCGCCGACCACGCCGTCATGGGTACGGTCCTGCTCCCCGGCACCGCGTTCGTGGACCTGGCCGTCCGCGCGGGTGGCGAGGCCGGTTGTGCGACGGTCGACGAGCTGACCCTCGAAGCGCCTCTGGTCCTGCCCGAGCACGGCGGTGTCCAGCTGCGCGTGACCGTCGGCGAACCGGACGACGCGGCCCGCCGCCCCGTCGCCATCCACTCGCGCCGGGAGAGCGCCGAGCCGGACCAGGCGTGGACCCGCCACGCGGTCGGCACCCTCTCGGAGGAGGGCTCCGAGGAGCCCGCTGCCGTCCCGTTCTCCTGGCCGCCGCTCGCCGCGGAAGCGGTCGACGTGGCCGCGCTCTACGGCGAGCTCGGCGTGGCCGGGCTGGAGTACGGCCCGGTGTTCCAGGGCGTACGAGCCGCCTGGCGCGGCGACGCGGAGGTCTTCGCGGAGATCGAACTCTCGGAGGAGACGCGGACGCAGGCCGGTTCGTTCGGGCTGCACCCGGCGCTGCTGGACTCGGCGCTGCACGTCATCGGCCTCGGCGACTTCGTCGAGAGCGAGCCCGGCACCCCCGCGCTCCCCTTCGCCTGGTCCGGCGTCACCATCCGCACGGCCGGCGCGGCCGTGCTGCGCGTGCGGGTGGCACGGGCCGGTTCCGGTGCGGTGAGCCTGTGGCTGGCCGACGAGGACGGCGCGCCGGTCGCGTCGGTGGAGTCGCTCGCGGTACGTCCCGTCACACCGGAGCAGCTCGCGGCGGCGGACGGCGGCGACGAGGGGCAGAACTCGCTCTTCCGGGTGGAGTGGACACCTCGGCCTGACCCCGAAAAGCCCACCCCCGGAAACCCCGCCCCCGGAAAGGACGACACCACCTGGGCGATCCTCGGCGAGGACACCTTCAAGCTGGGCGTCGCCCTCGGTGCGCGCGCCACGGCGCACGCCGCCGACCTCCCGGCACTCGCTGAAGGAACCGTCCCTGACACCGTCGTGACGTGCCTCGACGCCGTCACCGGCCCCACCCCGGCGGCCGCCGCCCGCGAAGCCGTTCAGGGCGCCCTGGAGCTCGTACGGGCATGGCTCGCCGACGACCGCTTCGGCGGCTCCCGGCTGGTGCTGGTGACGCGCGGCGCGATGGCGGGCCCGGGCGACGGGACCGTAGGCGACCTGGCCGGTGCCGCGGTGTGGGGTCTGGTGCGATCCGCGCAGTCGGAGAACCCGGACCGCTTCGCGCTCGTGGACCTCGACGAGCACGACGCGACGCTCCAGGCGTTCGCCGGGGCGCTCGGCGCCGGGGACGACGACCAGCTGGTCATCCGGCGGGGCGAGGTCTCCGTGCCCCGCCTGGCCCGTACCGCCGGAGCCCCCGCCGCACCCGGCGCGTGGCACCCCGACGGCACGGTCCTCGTCACCGGCGGCACCGGCACGCTCGGTGCGCTGCTGGTGCGGCACCTGGTCACCGAGCGCGGGGTGCGTCACCTCGTGCTGACCAGCCGCCGCGGCCTCGCCGCACCCGGCGCCACCGAGCTGCGCGACGAGCTGACCGGGCTCGGCGCGACCGTCACCGTGGCCGCGTGCGACGCGGCCGACCGGGACGAACTGGCCGCGCTGCTCGCGTCCGTACCGGCCGAGCACCCGCTGACCGCCGTCGTCCACGCCGCGGGCGTGCTCGACGACGGTGTGGTGGCGGCCATGACCGCCGAGCAGGTCGACCGGGTGCTGCGCCCGAAGGCCGAGGCCGCCTGGAACCTGCACGAGGCGACCAAGGACCTCGGTCTCGCGTCCTTCGTGCTGTTCTCCTCGGCCGCCGGTGTCTTCGGCAACCCCGGCCAGGCCAACTACGCGGCCGCCAACGCCTTCCTCGACGCGCTCGCCCAGTGGCGGCTCGCGGCGGGCCTGCCGGCGACCTCTCTGGCCTGGGGTCTGTGGGAGGAGAGCAGCGGCATGACCGGCGACCTCGGCGGCGGGGACGTCTCCCGCCTCTCGCGGGGTGGCGTCGAGGCCATGGGCTCCGACGAGGGGCTCGCCCTGTTCGACACCGCCGTGGCGCGGGACGAGGCGGTGCTCGTACCGATCCGCGTCGACCTCGCCGCCCTGCGCGAACTCGCCCGCGACGGCGGGCTGCCGCCGGTGCTGCGCGGCCTGGTCCGGATGCCGGCGCGGCGCGGTTCGCGCTCCGGTGCGGGGGCGGGCTCGGCGGCGGCGCGGGCGTTTCGCGAGCGGGTGCTTGCGGCGCCCGAGGCGGAGCGGACGGCGCTGCTGCTGGAGCTGGTCGTCGGCCAGGTCGCGGCGGTGCTCGGCTACGCGTCGCCGGACGCGGTCGACCCCGACCGGGCGTTCAGGGAGGTCGGTTTCGACTCGCTGACCGCGCTGGAACTGCGCAACCGCCTCAACGCGGCCACCGGCCTGAGGCTGCCGGCCACGTTGGTGTTCGACCACCCGACCCCGGTCGCCATCGTCGAGTACCTGGGCTCCGAGCTCAGCGGCGCGGGCAGCCAGGAGGCCGCCATCCAGTCGGTGATCGCCGAGATCGACCGGCTGGAGGCCGCCCTGACGGCCGTCGCCGCGCGGGCCGAGGCGGCCGCTGGAACCGACAGCAGTGCGAGTGCCGTCGGTGACGGCAGTGGCACCACGGCGCGCGAACGGATCGCGATCCGGCTGGGCGATGTCCTGGCCCGGCTCACCGCGGCCGAAGGCGGCGGAACGGACACGGCGGCGGAGGCCGGACAGGAAGCGATGAGGGACAAGATCGATTCTGCGAGCGACGACGAGATCTTCGACCTCCTCGACGGGTTCGGCCTGAACTGACGCACTGAACCCCTTCCCGCACAGAGCCGGGAGGCGTCCGCGCCCGGACCGCCTCCCGGCCCCCCACCCCCAGACTTCCCGGCCCGGCCGGATTCCCCAAGCAAGCCCCAAGGAAGAGACGACACAGGACATGGCTAACGCTAACGAGGACAAGCTCCGCGACTATCTCAAGAAGGCGGCGGCCGATCTCCACGACTACCGGCAGCGGCTGCAGTCGGTCGAGGCGAAGGCCCACGAGCCGATCGCGATCGTCGGCATGGCCTGCGCGCTGCCGGGCGGGATCGACGGGCCCGAGAAGTTGTGGCAGCGCCTCGTCGAGGGTGCCGACTGCATCGGCCCCTTCCCGGCCGACCGCGGCTGGGACCTGGAGTCGCTCTACGACCCGGACCGTGAGAACGGCCGCCGTGGCGCCTCGTACGTCCGCGAGGGCGGCTTCGTCGACGACGCCGCCGGCTTCGACCCGGCCTTCTTCGGCATCTCGCCCCGCGAGGCCATGGCGATGGACCCGCAGCAGCGTCTGCTGCTGGAGGCGTCCTGGGAGGCGTTCGAGCGGGCGGGCATCGACCCCACGACGCTGCGCGGCAGCCGCACCGGCGTCTTCGCGGGCGTGATGTACAAGGAGTACGCGAACGACCTGCGCGCCGTACCCGAGGAGATCGACGCGTTCCTCGGCACCGGCACGTCCAACAGCGTCGTCTCCGGCCGCGTCTCGTACGTACTCGGCCTCGAAGGCCCCGCGATGACCATCGACACGGCCTGCTCGTCGTCGCTGGTGGCCCTGCACCTCGCCGTCCAGGCCCTGCGCCAGGGCGAGTGCGAGCTCGCGCTCGCGGGCGGTGTGACCGTCGCCGTCACCCCGGACACGTACCGCGAGTTCAGCCAGCAGGGCGCCCTCGCCGCCGACGCCCGCTGCAAGCCGTTCGCCGAGGCGGCGGACGGCACCTCGCTCAGCGAGGGCGTCGGCGTGCTCCTCGTCGAGCGCCTGTCCGACGCCCAGCGCAACGGCCACCCGGTGCTGGCCGTCGTGCGCGGCTCGGCCGTCAACCAGGACGGCGCGTCGAACGGCCTGACGGCCCCGAACGGGCCGTCCCAGCAGCGCGTCATCCGCCAGGCCCTCGCCAACGCGCGCCTGGAGCCGGCCGACATCGACGCCGTCGAGGCGCACGGCACCGGCACGACTCTGGGCGACCCGATCGAGGCCCAGGCCGTGATCGCCACGTACGGGCAGGAGCGTGCCGCCGACCGCCCGGTCTGGCTGGGCTCGCTGAAGTCCAACCTGGGCCACACCCAGGCGGCGGCCGGTGTCGGCGCCGTCATGAAGATGGTCCTGGCGATGCGCCACGGCGTCCTGCCGAAGACGCTGCACGTCGACGAGCCGTCACAGAAGGTCGACTGGTCGGCGGGCGCCGTCGAGCTGCTCACGGAGGCCCGCGAGTGGCCGGAGGCCGGTCGTCCGCGCCGGGCGGGCATCTCGTCCTTCGGGTTCAGCGGGACGAACGCGCATGTCATCGTCGAGCAGGCACCGTCGGAGGAGACCGTCGAGGCCCCCGCCGAGCGGGAACTTCCGGCTGTGCCGTGGATGGTTTCCGGGAAGACGGCGGAGGCGCTGGACGCGCAGGTCGCCCAGACCGTTGAGGCCGCTGCCGATCTGAACCCGGTGGATGTCGGTTTCACGCTGGCGACGGCGCGTGCGCAGTTCGAGCACCGGGCTGTTGTGGTGGGCGAGCAGGTCGCCAAGGGCCGGGTGCTGGGCGGGAAGGTCGCCGCGCTGTTCACGGGGCAGGGGGCGCAGCGTGCGGGGATGGGGCGCGAGCTGTACGCGGCGTATCCGGTGTTCGCCGAGGCTTTCGACGCTGCGTGTGGGGCGCTGGGCCTGGATGTTGCTGTTCTCGACGATGCCGAGTCGTTGGCTCGTACGGAGAACACGCAGCCTGCCCTCTTTGCTGTTGAGGTGGCGCTGTTCCGTCTCGTCGAGTCGTGGGGTGTGCGTCCGGACTTCGTTGCCGGTCACTCCATTGGTGAGATCGCTGCTGCGCACGTGGCCGGGGTGTTCTCGCTGGCCGATGCGGGGAAGCTGGTCGCCGCTCGGGCGCGCCTGATGCAGGCGCTCCCTGCCGGTGGTGCGATGGTGTCGCTGCGTGCCACCGAGGCCGAGGTTCGTGCTCTGCTCGTCGACGGTGTCGACATTGCCGCGATCAACGGTCCGTCTTCCGTGGTGATCTCGGGCCATGAGGAGGCTGTCGAGCAGGTAGCGGCCCACTTTGAGAAGTCCCGGCGCCTGAACGTCTCGCACGCGTTCCATTCGTCGCGCATGGACGGGATGCTGGCGGACTTCCGTACGGTCGCGGAGTCGCTGACGTACGCCGCTCCGGCGATCCCCGTGGTCTCCAATGTCACGGGCGAACTGGCCACCGACCTCACCTCTCCCGAGTACTGGGTCCGCCACGTCCGCGAGGCTGTCCGTTTCGCCGATGGCATCCAGACCCTCCACGCCGAAGGTGTCCGTACCTTCCTGGAGATCGGCCCCGACGGTGTCCTGTCGGCCATGGCGCAGGAGTGCCTGTCGGACGCTGAAGACGTCACCTTCATCCCGGCCCTCCGCAAGAACCGTTCCGAAGCGGAAACCCTCGTCACCGCCCTCGGCCGCCTTCACATCACCGGCGCCCGAGTCGACTGGCAGGCGTTCTTCTCCGGTACCGGCGCCCGCCTCGCCGACCTCCCCACCTACCCCTTCCAGCACGAGCGCTACTGGCTGGAGGACGGCCCCTCGTACGGTGATGTCGAGGCCGCCGGTCTGGGCTCGGCCGAGCACCCGCTGCTCGGTGCCGTCATCGCCCTGCCCGACTCCGACGGCTTCGTCTTCGCGGGCCGCCTGTCGCTCCGTACGCACCCGTGGCTCGCCGACCACGTCGTGGGCGGGAGCGTGCTGCTGCCGGGTACGGCCTTCGTCGAGCTCGCCATCCGCGCGGGCGACCAGGTCGGCTGCACGACCGTCGAGGAACTGACCCTCGAAGCGCCCCTGATCCTCCCCGAGCAGGGCGCGGTCCAGCTCCGTGTCACGGTCGGTGCCCCCGAGGCGGCGGGCCGGCGTGAGCTGACCATCCACTCGCGGGCCGAGGGCGCCCCGGACGACGCCCTCTGGGAGCGGAACGCCTCGGGCACCCTCACCACCGACGTCCCCGCGCTCGCCGTCGACCTCATCAGCTGGCCCCCGGCGGGCGCCGAGCCCGTCGACACCGACGGCCTCTACGAGGGACTCGCCGCCGCCGGCCTGGAGTACGGGCCGGTGTTCCAGGGCGTGACGGCCGCGTGGAGCAAGGGCGACGACATCTACGCCGAGGTCTCGCTCCCCGAGGGCACGGACGTCGCGTCGTACGGACTCCACCCCGCGCTTCTCGACGCCACGCTGCACACCCTGCCGCTGGCGAGCCACCTGCGCGGCCAGGAGTCGTCGCCCGAACAGGACGGCATCAAGCTGCCGTTCGCGTGGCGCGGGGTGACGCTCCGGGCGACCGGTGCCGGCGCGCTGCGGGTCAAGGTCACGGCGTTGCCGGACGGCGCCGTACTGGAACTGGCCGATGCCGCGGGCATGGCGGTGGCGTCGATCGGCTCGCTCGCGGTACGTACCGTGGGCGCGGACCAGCTGCGCGCGGCCGACCGTGGCATGCGGGACTCGCTGTTCCGCGTGGAGTGGGCGCCGGTGGCCGCCGCTCGCGGCGCCGATGCGCCGTTGGCGGTCCTGGGCTCGGACTTCGCGGACCTCGCGGCGCTGGGCAGCGCCGTGGACGAGGGCGCGCCGCTGCCCGGCGTGATCGTCGTGCCGTGCCGGTCGGGTGCGGTGCGCGATGTGGTGAACGGCGTGCTGGGGCTGGTGCAGGAGTGGCTGGCCGATGAGCGGTTCGCCGAGTCGCGGCTCGTTCTGGTGACGCGGGGCGCGGTGGCCGTCGCGGGCGACACCGACGTCGACCCGGTGCAGGCCGCGGTGTGGGGCCTGGCGCGGTCGGCGCAGTCGGAGAACCCCGACCGCATCGTCCTCGTCGACCTCGAAGACCTCGACTCCGAGGCCCTTGCCGCCGCTGTCGCCGCCGCGGACGCCGGGGACGAGCATCAGATCGCTGTGCGCGGGGGAGCGGCGTTCGCGCCGCGTCTGGCGCGCACGGCGGCGGTCGACGGGACCGCTCCCTCGTGGGACGCCACCGGCACCGTCCTGATCACCGGCGGTACGGGCGCCCTCGGCGCCCTCGTGGCCCGCCACCTCGTCGCCGAGCACGGCGTCCGGCACCTGCTGCTCACCAGCCGCCGCGGCCTCGACGCGCCCGGCGCGGCGGAGCTCCGCGACGAGCTGGAGGCACTGGGCGCCGAGGTGACGGTCGCGGCCTGCGACGTCGCGGACCGCGACGCCCTGGCCGCGCTGCTCGCGTCGCACCCGGTCAGCGCCGTCGTGCACACCGCCGGTGTCCTCGACGACGCGACGATCACCTCCCTCACCCCTTCCCGTATCGACACGGTCTTCGGGCCGAAGGCCGACGCGGCCCTGAACCTGCACGAGCTCACCGCCGGCCTGGACCTGTCCGCCTTCGTGCTGTTCTCCTCGGCGGCCGGTGTCTTCGGCAACGCGGGTCAGGGCAACTACGCGGCAGCGAACGCGTTCCTGGACGCGCTCGCCCAGCAGCGCGTCGCAGCCGGCCTCCCCGCCACGTCCCTCGCCTGGGGCCTGTGGGAGGACACCGCGGGCACCGGCGGCATGGGCGGCGAGCTCGCCACCGCACACGCCTCCCGCATGGGCGGCAGCGGCGTCCTCGCCATCGCGCCCGCGCAGGGCCTCGCCCTCTTCGACGCCGCCGTCGCGTCGGGCGAGCCCGTGCTCGTACCCGCGCCGCTCGACCTCGCCGTCCTGCGGGCGGGCGCGGCGACGGGCCCGCTCCTGCCGCTGCTGCGCGGCCTGGTGCGCGTGCCCGTGCGCCGGACCGTCGACGCCCGCCAGGCGGAGTCCCTGCGCCGGCGCCTGCTCGCCCTTCCCGAGGCCGAGCGCCCCGGGCTGCTGCTGGACCTGGTGCGGGACGAGGTCGCGGGTGTCCTCGGCCACGCCTCCGGCACGGCCATCGAGCCGGACCGGGCGTTCACGGAGCTGGGCTTCGACTCCCTCACGGCGGTCGAGTTCCGCAACCGCCTCAACGCCACCACCGGCCTCCGGCTGCCCGCCACGCTGATCTTCGACTACCCGACGCCCCGCGTGCTGATGGAGTACGTGCGCGACGAGCTCGCCGGTGGCCTGTCGCAGGCCGCCCTGGCGGTACCGGTGCGCGCGCCCCGCGTGGACGACGACCCGATCGCGATCGTCGGCATGGCCTGCCGCTACCCCGGCGGCGTGACCTCGCCCGAGGACCTGTGGGACCTCGTCCTCAACGGCCGCGACGGCGTCTCCGCCTTCCCGACCGACCGAGGCTGGGACCTGGAGAACCTCTACGACCCGACGGGCGAGCGCCCCGGCACCTCGTACACCCGCCAGGGCGGCTTCCTGCACGAAGCCGCGGCGTTCGACCCCGGGTTCTTCGGCATCTCGCCGCGTGAGGCCCTCGCCATGGACCCGCAGCAGCGACTGCTGCTGGAGACCACGTGGGAGGCCGTCGAGCGCGCGGGCATCGACCCGGGCACGCTGCGCGGCAGCCGCACGGGCGTCTTCGCGGGCTCGATGTACCACGACTACGCCTCCGGCATCGGGGCCTCCGTGCCCGAGGGCGTGGACGGCTTCCTGGGTACGGGCACGTCCGGAAGCGTCGTCTCCGGCCGCCTTTCCTACGTCTTCGGGCTCGAAGGCCCGGCCGTCACCGTCGACACCGCGTGCTCGTCGTCGCTGGTGGCCCTGCACCTCGCGGTGCAGGCACTGCGCGCCGGCGAGTGCGAACTGGCTCTGGCCGGTGGCGTGACCGTCATGGCCACCCCGAGCTCGTTCATGGAGTTCTCGCGCCAGCGCGGTCTGGCCACGGACGGGCGCTGCAAGGCGTTCGCGGCCGCCGCCGACGGTACGGGCTGGGCCGAGGGCGTCGGCATGCTGCTCGTCGAGCGGCTGTCGGACGCGCGCCGCAACGGTCACCCCGTGCTGGGCATCGTGCGCGGTTCCGCGATCAACCAGGACGGCGCCAGCAATGGCCTGACCGCGCCCAATGGCCCTTCCCAGCAGCGGGTGATCCGGCAGGCGTTGGCCACGGCTGGTCTGTCGCCCGCGGATGTCGACGCCGTCGAGGCGCACGGTACGGGCACCACGCTGGGTGACCCGATCGAGGCGCAGGCGCTCCTCGCCACTTACGGGCAGGAGCGGGCCGGTGACGAGCCGCTGTGGCTCGGTTCGCTGAAGTCCAACATCGGGCACGCGCAGGCCGCCGCCGGTGTCGGCGGAATCATCAAGATGCTGATGGCGATGCGCCATGGCGTCCTGCCGAGGACCCTCCACGTCGACGAGCCTTCCCCGCACATCGATTGGACGGAAGGCGCGGTCGAGCTCCTCACCGAGGCCCGGGACTGGCCCGAGGCCGGGCGTCCGCGTCGCGCGGGCATCTCGTCCTTCGGGTTCAGCGGGACGAACGCCCACGTGATCGTCGAGCAGGCCCCGGTCGAGCCCGCTGCCGAAGGAGCTGCCGCGCTTCCGCCGGTCGTGCCGTGGCTCGTCTCCGGCAAGACGCCGGAGGCCCTCCAGGCCCAGATCGCCCAGGCGCGGGAAGCCGCAGCCGACCTCAACCCTCTCGACGTCGGCTTCACCCTGGCCACGGCGCGCGCGCAGTTCGAGCACCGGGCTCTCGTGCTGGAGGACCAGACGGTCACCGGCCGGGTGCTCGGCGGGAAGCTCGCCGCGCTCTTCACCGGGCAGGGTGCCCAGCGGGCCGGTATGGGCCGTGAGTTGCACGCCGCGTACCCGGTCTTCGCGGCGGCATTCGACGCCGCCTGCGACGCACTGGGCCTGGACCTGGCCGTCCTCGACGACGCCGATCTGCTCGCCCGTACCGAGAACACCCAGCCCGCCCTCTTCGCCGTCGAGGTGGCGCTCTACCGCCTCGCCGAGTCGTGGGGCGTGCGTCCCGACTACCTCGCCGGCCACTCCATCGGTGAGATCGCCGCCGCGCACGTCGCGGGCGTGTTCTCGCTGGAGGACGCGGCGAAGCTGGTGACGGCCCGCGCCGCGCTCATGCAGGCGTTGCCCACCGGCGGCGCGATGGTGTCGCTGCGGGCCACGGAGACCGAGGTACGAGCCGTCCTCGTCGACGGCGTCGACATCGCCGCCGTCAACGGGCCGTCGTCCGTCGTGATCTCGGGTGACGAGGCTGCGGTCGAGCGGGTCGCCGGGCACTTCGAGAAGTCCCGCCGCCTGAACGTTTCGCACGCCTTCCACTCGCACCGTATGGACGGGATGCTGGCGGACTTCCGTACGGTGGCCGAGTCGCTGTCGTACAGCGTTCCGGGGATCCCGGTCGTCTCCAACGTGACGGGCGAACTGGCCACCGACCTCACCTCTCCTGAGTACTGGGTCCGCCACGTCCGCGAGGCCGTCCGCTTCGCCGACGGCATCCAGACCCTCCACACCGAAGGCGTCCGTACCTTCCTGGAGATCGGCCCCGACGGTGTCCTGTCGGCCATGGCCCAGGAGTGCCTCGCCGACGCCGACGCCGACCCCGAAGACGTCGTCTTCATCCCCGCCCTCCGCAAGGACCGCTCCGAGCCGACCGCCCTCGTCACCGCCCTCGGCCGGCTCCACATCACCGGCGCCCGAGTCGACTGGTCGGCGCTCTTCGCCGGCACCGGCGCCCGCGTCGCCGACCTCCCCACCTACCCCTTCCAGCACGAGACGTTCTGGCTCGGAAGCGCGGCGAGCACCGGTGACGCCGCCGCGATCGGTCAAGGCGCGGCGGATCACCCCCTCCTCGGCGCGGTCGTCGCCCTGCCGGACTCCGACGGGTTCCTCCTCACCGGCCGTGTGTCGCTCCAGAGCCACCCCTGGCTCGCCGACCACGCCGTCATGGGTACGGTCCTGCTCCCCGGCACCGCGTTCGTGGACCTCGCCATCCGCGCCGGTGACGAGGCCGGCTGCACCACCGTCGACGAGCTGACCCTCGAAGCGCCCCTGGTCCTGCCCGCACAAGGCGGCGTCCAGCTGCGCGTGACCGTCGGCGAACCGGACGACGCGGACCGCCGCCCCGTCGCGGTCCACTCCCGCCCCGAGGGCGCGACCGAGGACATGCCCTGGGTGCGCCACGCCTCCGGCCTCCTCACCCCGTCGACCGAGGCCGCTTCCGCCTCCCTCGCCGTCTGGCCGCCGGAGGGCGCGGACCCTGTCGGTGTCGGCGACCTCTACGAAGGGCTCGCCGCCGCCGGACTCGAATACGGCACCGTCTTCCAGGGCGTGACGGCGGGCTGGCGCAAGGGCGATGACGTCTACGCCGAGGTCGCCCTCCCCGAGGGAACCGACGCGGCGACGTTCGGCCTGCACCCGGCGCTCCTCGACGCCACCCTGCACGCCATGGCCTTCGGCGACTTCGTCTCCGGCGACCACGCCGGTCCGCAACTGCCGTTCTCGTGGTCGGGGATCACCCTCCACGCCAACGGCGCCACCGCCCTCCGCGCCCACCTGACCCGTACGCGCGACGGCAACGGCGTCACCCTGCACCTCACCGACACCACCGGCGCGCCGGTGGCCACGGTCGAGTCGCTCGTCCTGCGGGCCGTCTCCGCCGACCAGCTCGCCATGGGGACCGCTCGTAACGACTCCCTCTTCCGCCTGGAGTGGAACGCCCTCGCGACGGACGGAACGGAGGCGGCGGACCTCGCCGACCTGGCCGAGCTGCTGACCACGTCGGCGGCCGCGCCCGAGTTCGTCCTGGCCCCGACCCCGGCCGCTTACGGTCAGGGGGTCGCCCGCGCGGCCCACACCGCCGCCCACTGGGCGCTCGGTCTCGTGCAGCAGTGGCTGTCCGAGGACCGGTTCGCCGACTCGCGGCTCGTGCTGCTGACGCGGGGCGGCGTGTCCGTCGAGGCGTCCGAGCCGGTCGGTGACCTGGCGCAGGCGGCCGTGTGGGGCCTGGTGAAGTCCGCGCAGTCGGAGAACCCCGGCCGCTTCGTGCTCGTCGACACCGACGGCTCCGAGGAGTCGCGGGACGTGCTCGCGCGTGCCCTCGCCACCGGTGAGCACCAGCTGGCGCTGCGCGCCGGCGAGGCGTTCGTGCCCCGGCTGGCCCGCGCGTCCGCCGACGAGGTGCTGCCGCTGCCCGCCGACACCTCCGACTCCTGGCGGCTCGACATCACCGAGAAGGGCACCCTCGACGGCCTCGGCTTCGTGCCCGCCGCGCCCAACCTGGCGCCGCTGGAGCCGGGCCAGGTCCGCATCTCGGTGCGGGCGAGCGGCCTGAACTTCCGTGACGTGCTCAATGTCCTGGACATGTACCCGGGTGACGCCGGTGAGCTCGGCATGGAAGGCGCCGGCGTCGTCGTCGAGACCGGGCCGGGCGTCACGGACCTGGCCCCCGGCGACCGCGTGATGGGCCTCCTGTCGGCTTCTTTCGGCCCGTACAGCGTCTCCGACCGGCGGCTCGTCGTGCGGATGCCGGACAGCTGGACGTTCGCCGAGGCGGCCGCCGCGCCCGTCGTCTATCTGACGGCCTACTACGCGCTCGTGGACCTGGCCGGTCTGCGCGGCGGCGAGTCGATCCTCATCCACGCGGCCGCCGGCGGCGTGGGCACGGCCGCCGTGCAGCTCGCCCGCCACCTGGGCGCCGAGGTGTACGGCACGGCGAGTCCGCGCAAGTGGGCGACGCTGCGGTCCTTCGGCCTGGACGACGCGCACCTCGCCTCGTCCCGTGACCTGGAGTTCCACGACACGTTCATGGCCGCCACCGGCGGCCGCGGCATGGACGTGGTGCTGGACTGCCTGGCCGGGGAGTTCGTCGACGCGTCCCTGCGGATGCTGCCGCGCGGCGGCCGGTTCGTGGAGATGGGCAAGACGGACATCCGCGACGCCGCCGAGGTCGCCGCCGCCCACGCGGGCGTCGCCTACCAGGCGTTCGACATGATGGAGGCGGGCCCGGACCGCATCCAGGAGATGCTCGTCGAGCTGGTGGCCCTGGTCGACGCGGGCGTCCTCAAGGCCCTGCCGGTCACCACGTGGGACGTGCGCCGGGCACCGGAGGCGTTCCGGTACCTGGCCCAGGCCCGCAACGTCGGCAAGGTCGTCCTGACCGTGCCGCGCCCCTGGGACACCGACGGCACCGTGCTGATCACCGGCGGTACGGGTGCGCTGGGCGCGCTCTTCGCCCGCCACCTGGTCACCGAGCACGGCGTGCGCCGCCTGCTGCTCACCAGCCGCAGGGGCATCGCCGCCCCGGGCGCGGCGGAGCTCCGCGACGAGCTGGAGGCGCTGGGCGCCGACGTGACCGTCGCGGCCTGCGACGCCGCCGACCGCGACGCCCTGGCCGCGCTCCTCGCCGCGCACCCGGTCACGGCGGTCATCCACACCGCCGGTGTCCTCGACGACGCGACGATCTCCTCCCTCACCCCCGAGCAGATCGACAAGGTCTTCGGCGCCAAGGTCGACGCCGCGGTCAACCTCCACGAGCTGACCGCCGGCCTGGACCTCTCCGCGTTCGTCCTCTTCTCCTCCGTCGCCGGCGTCTTCGGCAACCCCGGCCAGGCCAACTACGCCTCCGCCAACGCCTTCCTCGACGCCCTGGCCCAGCGCCGCCGTACGGCCGGCCTGCCCGGCCTGTCACTGGCGTGGGGGCTCTGGGCCGACGCGAGCGGCATGGGCGGCGAGCTGTCGGCCGTCGACCTGGAGCGCATGAACCGGTCCGGGATGCCGCCGCTGTCCACCGAGGACGGCCTCGCCCTCTTCGACGCGGCCCCGGCCCTCGGCCAGGGCACCCTCGTGCCCGTACAGCTGGACCTGCCCGTCCTCGCGGGCAGTGCGGGCGAGCAGCTCCCGCCGCTGCTCAGCGGCCTGGTACGGACCCGTACGCGGCGCACCGCCGCACGGTCCTCGGCGGCGGCCGAGGGCCTGCGGCAGCGGCTCGCGGGCCTCGGGGAGGCCGAGCGGGAGAGCACCATCCTCGACCTGATCCGGACCAGCGTCGCGGCCGTGCTCGGCCACACCGGCCCGGAGGCGGTCGACGCCGAGCGGTCGTTCAAGGAGAGCGGCTTCGACTCCCTGACCGCCGTCGAACTCCGCAACCGCCTCAACGCCACCACCGGCCTCCGCCTCCCCGTCACACTGGTCTTCGACTACCCGACGCCCCGCGTGCTCATGGAGTACGTACGCGACGAGCTGGCCGGCGGCCTCGCGCAGGCCGCCGCGGCCGCCGCACCGCGCAAGGCGCTGGACGACGACCCGATCGCGATCGTCGGCATGGGCTGCCGCTTCCCCGGCGGCGCCACCTCGCCCGCCGGGCTGTGGGACCTCGTGGCGTCCGGCGGCGACGCGATGACCACCTTCCCGACCGACCGCGACTGGAACCCCGAGCGGCTCTACGACCCGACGGGCGAGCGCCCGGGCACCTCGTACACCCGCGACGGCGGATTCCTGCACGAGGCGACCGAGTTCGACGCCGGCTTCTTCGGCATCTCGCCGCGCGAGGCCGTCGCGATGGACCCGCAGCAGCGCCTGCTGCTGGAGACCTCCTGGGAGACCATCGAGGGCGCGGGCATCGACCCGACCACCCTGCGCGGCAGCCGCACCGGCGTCTATGCGGGCGCCATCCACTTCGACTACGCCTCGCGGCTCGGCGGCCACGTGCCCGACGACGTCGGCGGCTTCCTCGGCACCGGCACCTCCGGCGGTGTCATGTCCGGGCGCGTCTCGTACGCGCTCGGGCTGGAGGGACCGGCCGTCACCGTCGACACGGCGTGTTCGTCGTCGCTGGTAGCCCTGCACATGGCCGTCCAGGCGCTGCGCCAGGGCGAGTGCGACCTCGCGCTCGCCGGTGGTGTGACGGTGATGTCCACCCCCAACGCCTTCGTCGACTTCTCCCGCCAGGGCGGGCTCGCCAAGGACGGGCGCTGCAAGGCGTTCGCCACGGCGGCCGACGGCACGGGCTGGGGCGAGGGCATCGGCATGGTGCTGGTGGAGCGGCTGTCGGACGCGCGCCGCAACGGCCACCAGGTCCTGGGCATCGTCCGGGGCACGGCGATCAACCAGGACGGCGCCAGCAATGGTCTGACGGCGCCGAACGGTCCGTCGCAGCAGCGGGTGATCCGGCAGGCGTTGGCCACGGCCGGTCTGTCGCCGGCCGATGTCGACGCGGTCGAGGCGCACGGTACGGGTACGACGCTGGGTGACCCGATCGAGGCGCAGGCGCTGCTGGCCACGTACGGGCAGGAGCGGGCCGGTGACGAGCCGCTGTGGCTCGGCTCGCTGAAGTCCAACATCGGGCACACGCAGGCCGCCGCCGGTGTCGGTGGCGTGATCAAGATGGTCATGGCGATGCGGCACGGCGTCCTGCCGAAGACCCTGCACGTCGACGAGCCGTCGAAGCACGTCGACTGGGCGGACGGCGCGATCGAGCTGCTGACCGAGGCCCGCGACTGGCCGGAGACCGGCCGCCCGCGCCGCGCGGGCATCTCGTCCTTCGGCTTCAGCGGGACGAACGCCCACGTCATCGTCGAGCAGGCACCGGCGGCCACCGAGCCCGCCGAGCGCGCTGCCGACCGGGAGCTGCCCGTCGTACCGCTGCTGATGAGCGCGAAGACCGAGAAGGCCCTGGCCGCACAGGTCGCCCGGACCCGCGAGGCCGCCACCGGCCTGGACCTGCTCGACGTCGGCTACACGCTCGCGACGGCACGTGCGCAGTTCGACCACCGGGCCGTCGTCGTCGGCACGGAGTCGGCGACCGGCAAGGCGGTCGGCGGCAAGCTGGCCGCGCTGTTCACGGGCCAGGGGGCGCAGCGGGCCGGGATGGGCCGCGAGCTGTACGCGGCGTTCCCGGTCTTCGCCGAGACCTTCGACGCGGCGTGCGCCGCGCTGGGCCTGGACGCGGCGGTCCTGGACGATGCCGAGCTGCTCGGTCGTACGGAGCACACCCAGCCTGCCCTCTTCGCTGTCGAGGTTGCGCTGTACCGCCTCGCGGAGTCGTGGGGTGTGCGTCCGGACTTCGTCGCCGGTCACTCCATCGGCGAGATCGCGGCGGCGCATGTGGCCGGGGTGTTCTCGCTGGAGGACGCGGGGAAGCTCGTCGCGGCGCGGGGTCGCCTGATGCAGGCGCTGCCGGCCGGTGGCGCGATGGTGTCGCTGCGTGCCACCGAGGCCGAGGTGCGAGCCGTGCTCGTCGACGGTGTCGACATCGCGGCGATCAACGGCCCGACGTCCGTGGTGATCTCGGGTGACGAGGCCGCGGTGGAGAAGGTGGCGGCGCGCTTCGAGAAGGCCCACCGCCTGAACGTCTCGCACGCCTTCCACTCGCACCGCATGGACGGCATGCTGGCCGACTTCCGGGCCGTGGCCGAGTCGCTGACGTACGAGCTGCCGGCCATCCCGCTCGTCTCCAACGTCACCGGCCACCTCGCCACCGCGCAGGAACTCCGCTCGCCGGAGTACTGGGTGCGGCACGTGCGGGACACGGTGCGGTTCGGTGACGGTGTTCGTACGCTGCACGATCAGGGCGTGCGGATGTTCCTGGAGATCGGGCCGGACGCGGTGCTGTCCGCGATGGCGCAGGAGTGCCTGCCCGGAGCCCGGAACCTCGCCTTCGTCCCCGCTCAGCGCCGGGACCGCGCGGAGGCGCAGGCCGTCGTCACGGCGCTGGGCCGACTGCATGTCGCGGGGGCCCGCGTCGACTGGTCGGCGTTCTTCGCCGGCACCGGCGCCCGCCGCGTGGAGCTGCCGACGTACCCCTTCCAGCGCAAGCACTACTGGCTGGAGGGCGCGCCGGACGCCTTCGGCGGCGGCGAGGCCGAGGGCGGTGCCTCACTCGGCACGCTCGACGCGGACTTCTGGTCCGCGGTGGAACGGCAGGACCTGACCGCACTCGCGGCACTGCTGCCGACCCTGGCGTCCTGGCGCGAGCGCAACGCCGAGGGCACGGAGGCGGAGGCGGCAGCGGTGGAGACTCCGGCGCCCGTGGCGCCCGTGGTCGAGAAGCTGCCCGCGCCGCGAAGGTCGTCCGGGGGCTCCGCACCGGCGGCCCCCGCCGCCCCGGCGGCGCCCTACGGAGTGTCCGCGCCTGCCACCCCCGCGGCGCCCGCGGCCCCCGCCGGTGACGGGCGTCCCTTCTACGAGCGCATGGCCGGCCTCCCGGATCAGGAGCAGCTCGACATCCTCTGCGAGCTCCTCATCCAGGAGACGGCCGGAGTGCTCGGCCTCGACGACCTGGACGAGATCGACGAGGACGCGGACCTGCTGAACATGGGCTTCACGTCCCTGACAGCGGTCGAACTCCGCAACAGGCTGGAACGCATCACCGGCCTGGAACTCCCGGCGACCCTGGTCTACGACCACCGCACCATCTACGACGTCTGCGAGTTCCTGCTGGAGGAACTGGCGGAGATGGCGGAGGAGATGGGTCTGTAAAGGGGACGCAGGCCCGTCCGGGGCACCGAATCCAGCCCGGCCGGCGATTGAGGGCCGGGGCTTGGGGCGGAGCCCCAACAACGGGGTGGGCGGGCGGGGAAAACCCCCCGCCCGCCCGCCGCAGGCGAACCGTCACCCAAGCGACCCCAAATACTCCACCATCACGTCGAGGAACCTCCCCGGTTCCTCGACGTGCGGCATATGGCTCGACCCCTCCAGGATCTCCCAGCTCACATCCGGAATCTCGTCATAGAACGGCTGCACCGTCGCCGGAGTGGCCTCGTCATGGCGGCCGCTGATGAGCAGCGTCGGCACCTCGACCGCGTGCAGCCGGTCGATGACGGACCAGTCGCGGAGGGTCCCGATGACCGTGAAGTCGTTGGGGCCGTTCATCGTGCCGTAGACGGTCGGGTCGTTGGTGAGCGCCATGAGGGTGCGCATGACCTCGGGCGGGATCGGGTCGGCGCGGCAGACGTGGCGCTGGTAGTAGGCGTACATCGCGTGCTGGTACTCCGGGTCGTCGTACGCCCCGGTGGCCTCGTGCCGGCTGAGGGCCGCCTGGAGTTCCTCGGGGAGCCCGGCGCGCAGCCGCAGCGCTTCCGCCCGCCACAGCGGCATCGACGCGGGCGAGTTGGCGATCACCATGCCGCGCAGGCCGGCCGGCTGCCGCACGGCGTGCTCGGCGGCGAGCATGCCGCCCCAGGACTGGCCGAAGAGGATGTAGTCGTCGGCGACGCCGAGGTGTTCGAGGAGGTTGTCGAGCTCGCGGAGGAACAGGTCGACGGTCCAGAAGTCGGCACCCCGGTCGGGCAGGTGGGTGGAGGCGCCGTTGCCGAGCTGGTCGTAGTGGATGACCGGCCAGCCCTGCTCGGCCAGTTCGGTCAGGGACAGGAGGTAGTCGTGGGTGCTGCCGGGGCCGCCGTGCATGACGACGAGCGGGGGGTTGCCCGCGTCGAGTTCACCGGTGACGCGGTACCACGTCCGGTGGTCACCGAACGGAACGGTTCCGGTGGCGCTTGGAGTTGCGAACAAGCTGGAGACACCCCATCTGATAGTGCTGCGACCGTGCACTTCAGAGTGCCTTCCCGCCGCCCGTCCGGGCACCGCCGGGCCACCCCGATAGGGGCTGAATCCGGGCCGGTAGGGGTATCGCCCGGGGGCCTGCCGAGCCGACCATTTGATGTGTTGCCTGAGGTATCACTCGATATCACTCGGTATCGCTCACCGACGACGACAGGTTACTGGATGAGTACGGCTGTTGTATTTCCCGGAATGGGACCGAACCGCTTCGCCGACGCGGCGAAATTCATGATGGTCAACCCCTCGGCGAGGCGGCTGCTCGCGGCCGCATCCGATGCCGTGGGGTATTCCGTGATGAACCGGTTCCGGGATTCCGAGGACGACTACTCCGAGGCCGCCCAGGTCGCGTTCTTCGTGAATTGCGTGGCGCTGGCCGAGTGGGCGCGCGAGCGGTACGGGCTGGAGCCGGCGGTGTGCGCGGGGCCGAGCTTCGGGCAGAAGGCGCTGACGGCGTTCACCGGCGCCCTGCCGTTCGAGGAGGCGGCGCGGCTGACCGCGCTGCTGGCCCGCTGCACGGAGGAGTACTTCGCGACCGAGCACCAGGACCTGGTGACGCTGTCGTTCGTACGGGCCCCGGAGGCGGCGCTCGCGCCGCTCCTCGAGGAGCTGACCGAGCGCGGCGAGTGGTACGACTTCTCGTGCTACCTCGACGACGGCTTCCACATGCTCACGCTGCGCGCGCAGGCCGTCGAGGAGTTCGAGCGGCGGATCCGGTCCATCGGCGGACTGCCGCTGTACACGATGCGCCCGCCCATGCACTCCTCGCTCTTCTCCGGTCTGCGGAAGAAGGTGGCGGAGGAGGTGCTCGGCGATTTCCGGTTCGGTGACCCGGAAATCCCCGTGGTCGCCGATTCCGACGGCTCGGTCCTGCGCACCGGTGAAGAGATCCGGAACATGCTGCTGGACGGCTATGTGAAGGCCGTCCGCTGGCCTTCCGTCGTCGCGTCGCTCAAGGAACTGGGCGTCGACCGGGTATGTGTCGCCGGGCCGGACAGGCTGTTCGGCCGGGTCGACTGCACGGTCAGCAATTTCGAGGTACTGGCCGCCGATCCGGTGATCGCGATGCGCCCCCGTACCTGAGTCGTGTCCAAGGCGTACCTGACTGAAGTGCCAACCAACCGTGGAAGAGTGGAAGAGGAGACGACCGGTATGTGGGACCAGCAGTTCGAGGACATTCTGCGCCGCGCCCTGCCGTACATGGAGCCCGGCGAGAAGATCCTCGCCGACCTGGAGCTGCGGGACTACGGGCTCGACTCCCTCGGCATCGTCGATCTCCTGATGGACCTGGAGAGCTCCTACGGCGTGCAGTTCCGTGACGAGTCGCTGTCCCGGGAGACCTTCGCCACGCCCGCCGGGCTGTGGGCGACGCTCTCCTCGCTGACGGGCACGGACCCCGTCCCGGCGGCCTGAGGGCCTGACGACGGCCCCGCGCGGGCCGACCACGCACAACACCGCACGGAGGGGACGAGGGGCATGGGGGCCGCCTTGGAGAACACGCTGCACGGACGGTTCCTGCGGGGGCTGTCCGTGGCCGGGGACCGGGACGCGTTCCGGGTGGGGGAGCGGGGCGTCACCTACGCCGCCGCCCACGCCACCGCCCTGACCTGGGCCGGCACTCTGCTGGACGCGGCGGGCGGCCGGCTCGGCGCCGTCGGTGTGCTCGCCAACAAGAGCGGGACCGCCTACATCGGCATGCTCGCCGCGCTCTACGCCGGCGCCACGGCCGTCCCCCTGCACCCGGACTTCCCCGCCGAGCGCACCCGGCAGGCGATCGCCGACGCCGGTGTCGGGGCGATCGTCACCGACGAGCGGGGCGCCGGGCTCCTCGCGGGGATCCTGCCGGCCGGGGCGGACCTCCCGGTCCTGGTCGACGGCGCGCGCACCACCGCCCCCGGGCACCTGTCCCCCCGCCCCGAGCTGGCCCTCGCCGCCCCCCGGCCGGCCGAGCCGACCGACGCCGCGTACGTCATGTTCACCTCGGGCTCCACCGGCCGGCCCAAGGGCGTCCCCGTGACGCACTCCAGCGCCGTCAGCTACTTCGACACCCTCGACGGCCGCTACGACTTCACGCCCGGCGACGTCTTCTCGCAGACCTTCGACCTCACCTTCGACTGCGCGGTCTTCGACCTGTTCTGCGCGTGGGGCGCCGGCGCCTGCGTGCTCCCGGTGCCCGGCCCCGCCTACCGCGCGCTGCCGGAGTTCCTCGCCGAGCAGGGCGTGACGGTGTGGTTCGCCACCCCGAACAGCATCGCGCTGGCCCGCCGCACGGGCGGCCTCACCCCGGGCTCCATGCCGGGGCTGCGCTGGAGCCTGTTCGCGGGGGAGCCGCTCATGGACGCCGACGCCGCCGAATGGCAGGCCGCCGCGCCCGGTTCGGCGGTGGAGAACCTCTACGGGCCCACCGAGCTCACCATCACCTGCACCGCCCACCGCTGGTCGCCCGGGACGTCCCCCGGCCGCAGCGTCAACGGCGTCGTACCGATCGGCCTCCCGCACGCCGGGCTCGACGTCTTCCTCCGCGACGACGACGGCACGCCCCACGACACCGAGGGCGAGCTGTGCGTCGCCGGCCCGCAGACCTGCGCCGGCTACCTCGACCCCGCCGACGACGAGGGGCGGTTCATCGAGCGCGACGGCCTGCGCTGGTACCGCACCGGCGACCGGGTGCGCCGCCACCCCGACGGCGAACTCACCTTCCTGGGCCGCGTCGACGACCAGGTCCAGCTGCTGGGCTGGCGCGTGGAGCTGTCCGAGATCGCCCACGCCGTACGCACCCACTGCGCGGGCGTCGAGGACGCCGCCGCCGTCGTCGCGCCGCTGGGCGGGGAGAGCGACGAGCTCGTCGTCTACTACACCGGCCGCCGCGCCACGCCCGTCGAGTTGGCCAGAGGACTGCGGGCGGCGCTGCCGCAGGGCCTCATCCCCCGCCGGTTCCAGCACTTGGACGTGTTGCCGTTGAACGCCAATCGCAAGATCGACCGAGCCGGTCTGAAGGCCCGCGCGACGCGCGACTTCGGGAAGGGGGAGTCCGCACCGGTCACCGGCCTCCTGCACGGGATCCTGGCCGCCGCCGTGGCGGCCGCGCCCGACGCGCAGGCCGTCCGGGACGGGCGCGAGTCCTGGACGTACGCGCAGCTCGCCGCCGAGAGCGCGGCGGCCGGCCAGTGGCTGGAACGCCAGGGCGTGACGCGCGGCGACCGCGTCGTCGTACAGCTGCCCAACGTCCGCGAGCTGGTCGCCCTGTTCTACGCCTGCGCCCGGCGCGGCGTGACCATGGTGCCGCTCAACCCCGGAATGAAGGAGTACGCGCTCCGGCAGGTCCTCGCCGACTGCGAGCCGGTCCTGGCGGTCGCCGCCGACGAGACCGCCGAGTCGCTGCGCGGCGTCGGCGGCGGTGTGCCCGTACACCCGCTCTCCACGACATGGCAGCAGGTCGAGGCCCTGCGCGGGCTGCCCGAGCCGGCCCCGGCCGCCGAGCCCGGCGACGTCGGCGTGCTCATCTACACCTCGGGCAGCACCGCCGCCCCCAAGGGCGTGGTGTGCCCGCAGGCGCAGATGGACTTCGCGGCCCGCGCGATCCAGCAGGAGCTCGGCTACCGCGCGGACGACGTCGTCTACTGCCGGCTGCCGCTGTCCTTCGACTACGGCCTCTTCCAGATCCTGCTGTCGGCGCTCGCCGGAGCCGAGCTGGTGCTGGCCGGCGCGCAGCCCGAGGTGAAGCTGCTCAACGAGGTCCGCGAGTACGGGGCGACGGTCTTCCCGGTCGTCCCGTCGCTGGCCACCATCCTGGTGCGGCTCGTCGCCCGCGCGCCCGGCGGGACCCGGCTGCGGCTGTTCACCAACACCGGCGCCGCGCTCCAGCAGTCCACGATCGCCGCGCTGCGGGAGAACTTCCCCGGCGCCCGGGTGGCCCGGATGTTCGGCATCACCGAGTGCAAGCGCATCTCGATCATGCCGCCCGCGCAGGAGCTTGAGCGCCCGGAGTCGGTGGGCCGCCCGCTGCCCGGGACCCGCGTGGAGATCCTCGGCGACGACGGCATGGTGCTGCCGCCCGGCGAGGTCGGCGAGATCACCGTCACGGGCCCGCACGTCATGGCCGGCTACTGGCGCGCCCCGGAGATCACCGCCCGCACCTTCCGCCCCGACGGACGCACCGGCGCCACCCGCCTGCACACCGGCGACTACGGGCACCTCGACGCCGACGGCTACCTCTACTTCGAGGGCCGCCGCGACGACATGTTCAAGCGCCACGGCGTGCGGATGAGCACCATCGAGATCGAAGCCGCCGCCATGGACATCCCGGGCGTACGGGCCGCCGCCGCGCTGGTGCCGACCGCCGACCGCGACCTCGCCCTGTGCGTGGCGGGCGACCTCGGCCCGCAGGAGATCCGGCGGGGGCTGGCCGAGCGGCTGGAGCCCGCGAAGGTCCCGGCCGAGATCAAGGTCGTCGCCGACGTCCCGCTGACGCTCAACGGCAAGAACGAGAAGAAGCAACTCATGGCACTGCTCGACGGGTCGCACGACCCCGAGCGGGCAGCCGGCGGCGACGCCGCCGGCGAGGGCAAGGAGGGCACGGCGTGAGCCGCACATCCGCAGAGCTGACCGAGCGGTACGGGTCGCCGCTGTACGTCTACGACCTGGACCTGCTGCGGGAGGCGCGGCGCGAGCTGCGGGCCGCCCTGCCGCCGCAGTTCACGCTGTTCTACTCCCTCAAGGCCAACCCGCACCCCGAGCTGGCCCGCGCGCTGGGCGAGGGCGAGGGCGCCTGCCGCGCCGAGGTCAGCTCCACCGGCGAGCTGGCCTCCGCCCTCCGGGCCGGCTTCCCGGCGGCGGAGATCCTGTACTCCGGGCCCGGCAAGACCACCCAGGAGCTGCACGAGGCCATCGGCTGCGGGGTGCGCCAGTTCTCCGTCGAGTCGCTGTCCGACCTGCGGCGCGTGGGCGCGGTCGCCGAGGCGCACGACGTGGTCGCCGACTGCCTGCTGCGCGTCAACAACGAGACGGGCGGCGCCTCCACCAGCATCCGCATGACGGGCACCCCGTCGCAGTTCGGCATCGACGGCGAGACCCTCGCCGACAGCGTCACCGACCTCCTGTCCGTGACGAACACCCGCGTCGTCGGCGCCCACTTCTTCCCGCTGAGCAACTCCCGGGACGAGGAGAACCTGATCTCCGAGTTCCGGCAGAGCATCGAGGCGGCCGCCCGGCTCCGCGACGAACTCGGCCTGCCGATGCGCTTCCTGGACATCGGCGGCGGTTTCGCCGCGCCCTACGCGACCCCCGGGAACCGGCCCGTCTACGAAAAGCTCCGCCAGGAGCTGGAGAGCGCCCTCGACCTGCACTTCCCCGGCTGGCGCGAGGGCTCCGTGGAGATCGCCTGCGAGTCGGGCCGCTACCTGGTGGGCGGCTGCGGCGAACTCCACACCACGGTCACCAACATCAAGGAGAGCCGCGGCCGGAAGTTCGTCATCCTCGACGCGGGCATCAACACGTTCGGCGGGATGGCGGGCCTGGGCCGGCTGCTGCCGCTGGCGATCGACGTCGACGCCGACGCCGACGCGGGCGACCTGGACGAGACGGTGAGCCTGGTCGGCCCGCTGTGCACGCCCGGCGACATCCTCGGCCGGAACGTACGCGTCCCCGCACTCTCGGAGGGCGACGTCGTGACGGTCCCGAACGCGGGCGCGTACGGGGTGACGGCGAGCCTCCTGCACTTCCTCAGCCGACCGGCACCGGGCGAGGTGGTCGTCTCGGGCGGCGAGGTCGTCTCGGCGACCCGCCTGGACTCCGTCCGGACCGACCTGCCGACCTGACCTTTCCCCAGTAGCCGGGGGCAAGCCCCGGACCTCCTTTGGCCTCAACCGCCGGCCGGGCTTGATCAGCCCGGCCACATCCAGCCCGTCCGGCGGTTGAGGACCGGGGTCCGGGGCGGACCCCCGGTTACGGGAAGGGGCGGGGCCGGGGAAAAAACCCACCCGGCCATGCCCGCACCCACCCCACCCCGGATCCCGCAACAGAACGGCGAAGCAGAGAAATGACTGGCGGACGCGTCCTCGACCTCGTGACCGAGACGGCCATGGCAGTGCTACGGCGAGCCGGCCGAGACGCCCCCGCCGACCTCAACCCCCACCACCCCTTCCAAGACCTCGGCTTCGACTCGCTGGCAGCAGTCGACATGCACCGCCGTCTCACCGCCGAGACTGGCCTCCCCCTCCCCGTCACCCTCGTCTTCGACCACCCCACCCCCGCCGCCCTGGCCCGCCACCTGCACGAGCAGCTCACCGGCGGCACCGGCGGCACCGAGCCCGCGGCGGCGGACCGGCCCGCCGCGCGGCCCGCCGACGACGAGCCCGTCGCGATCGTCGGCATGGCCTGCCGCTACCCCGGTGACATCCGCTCGCCCGAGGACCTGTGGCGGCTCGTCGCGGGCGAGGGGGACGCGATCTCCGGGCTGCCGGAGAACCGCGGCTGGGACCTGGACGCGCTGTTCGACACCGACCCCGACCGGCCGGGCACCAGCTACGTCCGCTCGGGCGGCTTCCTGCACGACGCCGCCGACTTCGACGCGGACTTCTTCGGCATCTCGCCGCGCGAGGCCACCGCCATGGACCCGCAGCAGCGGCTGCTGCTGGAGACGTCCTGGGAGGCCCTGGAGCGGGCGGGGATCGCCCCCGGTTCCGTACGCGGCTCCGGGACCGGCGTCTTCATCGGCGCCGAGCCGCAGGAGTACGGGCCCCGCCTGCACGAGGCCCCCGACGGCCTGGAGGGCTACCTCCTCACCGGCAATGCCACCAGCGTCGTCTCCGGCCGCGTCGCCTACGCCCTCGGCCTCGAAGGCCCCACCCTCACCGTCGACACGGCCTGTTCCGGCTCGCTGGTCGCCCTGCACCTGGCGGTGCAGTCGCTGCGGCGCGGCGAGTGCGACCTGGCGCTGACGGGCGGTGTGGCGGTGATGGCCGGCCCGGGGACGTTCACGGCGTTCAGCCGCCAGCGCGGGCTGGCGGAGGACGGGCGCTGCAAGGCGTTCTCGTCGGACGCGGACGGCACGGGGTGGGCCGAGGGCGTCGGCGTACTCGTCGTCGAACGGCTCGCGGACGCCCGCCGCAACGGTCACCGCGTGCTCGCCGTCGTCCGGGGCAGCGCCATCAACCAGGACGGCGCCAGCAACGGCCTCACCGCCCCCAACGGCCTCGCCCAGCAGCGCGTCATCCGCCACGCCCTCGGCGACGCCGGCCTGTCCGCCGCGGACGTCGACGCCGTGGAGGCCCACGGCACCGGCACCCGGCTCGGCGACCCGATCGAGGCGCAGGCGCTCCTCGCCACGTACGGGAGCGAGCGCCCGGAGGGCCGGCCCCTGTGGCTGGGCTCCCTGAAGTCCAACATCGGGCACGCGCAGGCCGCGGCGGGCGTGGGCGGCGTGATCAAGATGGTCATGGCGCTACGGGCCGGGACGCTGCCCCGCACGCTGCACGTCGAGGAGCCCACGCCCTTCGTGGACTGGTCGGCGGGCACGGTGGAACTCCTGACGGAGGCCCGGGACTGGCCGGCGACGGAGGAGAGGCCGCGCAGGGCCGGCGTCTCGTCGTTCGGCATCAGCGGCACGAACGCCCACACGATCATCGAGGAGGCCCCCCGGCCGCCGCTGCCGATCGAGGGCCTGTCCGCCGAGGGCGCCCCGGTCGTGTCGCCGGGCGCCGCCGCCGTGGAATCCGTCACCCTCCCCTGGCCCGTCTCCGCCCGTACCCCCGAGGCACTCGCCGCGCAGGCCGATCACCTGCGCTCGTACCTCGCCGAGCGCGAGCGCGAGCGCGGCAGCGAGCCCGGCACCCCGTACGCCGCCGCCGACATCGCGTACGCCCTCGCCACCACCCGCACCGCCCACGAGCAGCGGGCCGTGCTCCTCACCGAGGCCGGTGGGGGTGCCGGTCGCGAGGCAACCCTCGCCGCCCTGGCCGCGCTCGCCGCAGGCGAAGACGCTCCTGGCCTGGTCACCGGCGTCGCCCGGCCCGGGAAGCTCGCGGTGCTGTTCACCGGGCAGGGCGCGCAGCGCGCCGGCATGGGACGCGAGCTGTACGCGGCCTTCCCCGTCTTCGCCGCCGCCCTGGACGCCGCGTGCGGCTACCTCGACCTCCAGCTCGACCTGCCGCTGCGCGACGTGCTCTTCGCGGAGCCCGGCACGCCCGAGGCCGAGCTCCTGCACCGCACCCAGTACACCCAGGCCGCGCTCTTCGCCGTCGAGGTCGCGCTCTTCCGCCTGACCGAGTCCTGGGGCGTCGTGCCGGACTTCGTCGCCGGGCACTCCGTCGGCGAGCTCGTCGCCGCGCACGTGGCGGGCGTCCTGTCCTTGGAGGACGCCGCCCTGCTGGTGGCCGCCCGCGGCCGGCTGATGCAGGAGGCCCCGGCGGGCGGCGCGATGGTGTCGCTGCGGGCCACCGAGGACGAGGTCCGGGCCGCGCTCGTCGACGGCGTCGACATCGCCGCCGTCAACGGCCCGTCGGCCGTGGTGATCTCCGGCGACGAGGAAGCGGTCGAGCGCGTCGCGTCCCGCTTCGCGACGGCCAAGCGGCTCAACGTCTCGCACGCCTTCCACTCCGCGCACATGGACGGGATGCTGGAGGAGTTCGCCCAGTTCGCGAGCATCCTCGACTACGCGCCGCCGCGCATCCCGGTCGTCTCCAACGTCACCGGCCGGCTCGCCACCGAGGCGGAACTGCGCTCCCCGGACTACTGGGTGAGCCACGTGCGGCAGGCCGTCCGGTTCGCCGACGGCGTCCGGACGCTGGACGAGCAGGGCGTGCGGACGTACCTCGAACTCGGCCCGGACGCCGTCCTCACCGCGATGGCGAGCGGCTGCCTCCCCGAATGCGGTGTCGAGGCCGGCGGCGTCGCGTTCGTCGCCGCCCTGCGCCGCGACCGCGCGGAGGCCACGGAGGTCACCGGCGCCCTCGCCGCCCTGCACGTGCGCGGCACCGACGTCGACTGGGCGGCGTTCTTCGCCGGCCGCCTCCCGGGCCACGTACCCACCCACGTCGACCTGCCCACCTACCCCTTCCAGCGCCGCCGCTACTGGCTGGACGTCCCGGCCGCGCACGGCGACGCCACCGGCTTCGGCCTCGTACCGGTCGAACACCCGCTGCTGGCGGCGGAACTGGGCCTCGCCGAAGCGGGCGGCCTCGTCCTGACCGGGCGGATCGCCCTGCCCACCCACCCCTGGCTCGCCGACCACGCGGTCGCGGGAACGGTCCTCCTGCCCGGCACGGCCTTCGTCGAACTGGCCCTCCAGGCCGGCGGGCGCACCGGATGCGAGCTGCTCGCCGAACTCACCCTCGAAGCACCGCTGCTCCTCCCCGAGCGCGGCGCCGTCCGCCTCCAGCTGGCCGTCTCCGACCCGGACGGCACCGGCCGCCGCACCCTGGAGATCCACTCGCGCCGCGAGACGGCCGACGACGCCGAGGAGGCGTGGACCCGGCACGCGACCGGCGCCCTGGAGCCGACAGCGGACGCGCCGGCCGACGCCGACCTCACCGTTTGGCCACCCGAGGGCGCCGAAGCGGTCGGGATCGACGGCTACTACGAGGAACTGGCGGCACAGGGCTACGACTACGGGCCCGCCTTCCAGGGTCTGCGCGCGGTATGGCGGCGCGGCGACGAGGTCTTCGCGGAGGTCGCCCTGGAACAGGGCGCGGACGCCGAGTCCTTCGCCCTGCACCCGGCGCTGCTGGACGCCGCCCTGCACGCCATCCCCTCCGAGTCCGCCGAACTGCCCTTCGCCTGGACCGGCGTCGCCGTGAGCGCCGTGGGCGCGGGCGAACTGCGCGTACGGATCAGCCCGAACGGTTCGGGCTTCGCCCTGGCCCTCGCCGACGGCACGGGAGCCCCGGTCGCCACCGTCGGCTCCCTCGTCCTGCGCCCCGTATCGGGCGAGCGGCTCGCCGCCGCCGCCCTCCACGAGTCGCTGTTCCGCCTGGACTGGTCCCCCGTCCAGGAACCGGGCGGAACAGCCGTGTCCGTCACCGGGATCCCCCTCGGCGAGCCCCTCGCGGACGGTTCCCCGGCCCCCGAGTGCGCACTCGTCCGGCTCCCCGCCGGGCAGCCGTCGGCGGCCGAGGCCCTGGCGGCCGTCCAGGCGTGGCTGGCCGACGACCGCCTCGCCGGCTCCCGCCTGGCCCTGGCCATCGAGGCCGGCCCCGCGCACGCCGCCGTACGAGGACTGGTCCGCTCGGCACAGGCCGAGCACCCGGACCGCTTCGTCCTGGTCGAACTGGACGGCACGCAGGAGTCCGAACGCGCCCTGCCGGCCGCGTTGGGCCACGCCGTCGCGACCGGGGAACCCGAGCTGGCCGTACGGGCCGGCGCCATCGCCGTGCCCCGGCTGGCCCGCGTGCCCGTACCGTCCGCGAGCGGACCGGCCTGGTCCCCGGACGGCACCGTCCTGATCACCGGCGGTACGGGCGGCCTCGGCGCCGTCCTGGCCCGCCACCTGGTCACCCGGCACGGCGTCCGCCACCTGCTGCTGGCCGGCCGTCGCGGGGCAGCCGCCCCCGGCGCCGCCGAACTCCGCGCGGAGCTGGCGGCCCTGGGCGCCGAGGTGACGGTCGCCGCGTGCGACGTCGCCGACCGCGACGCGCTGGCCGACCTCCTCGCCTCCGTACCCGCCGAACACCCCCTCACCGGCGTCGTCCACGCCGCCGGCGTCCTGGACGACGGCACGGTCACCACGCTCACCGCCGACCGCCTGGCAGGCGTCTTCGCCCCCAAGGCGGACGCCGCACGACACCTGGACGAGCTGACGCGCGGGACGGACCTGACGGCGTTCGTGCTGTTCTCCTCGGCCGCCGCCACCCTCGACGGCGCGGGCCAGGGCAACTACGCCGCCGCCAACGCCCACCTCGACGCCTTGGCCGCACAGCGCCACGCCGAGGGCCTCCCGGCCACGGCCCTCGCCTGGACCCTCTGGGCGGAGAGCGGCGGCATGGCGGGCCGCCTCGACGAAGCGGACCTGCGCCGCGTCGCCCGCTCCGGCCTGCCCGCCCTCACCACGGAAGAGGGCCTGGCCCTCTTCGACGCCGCCCTGGCCACCGGCGAACCCGCCCTGCTGCCCATGCGGCTCGACCCCGCCGCCCTGCGCGCCAGGGCGGACGGGGTGCCGTGGGTCCTGCGCGGGCTCGTACGCCCCGCCCCCCAGCCGAACCGCCGACAGGCGCGGACCGCGTCCTCCGGCGCCGGCACGGCGGACGACGCCCTGCGCCGCCGCCTCTCGGCCCTCGCCGGGCCGGAGCGGACGGAGGCGGTGCTGGACCTGGTCCGCACCCAGGTCGCGCTCGTCCTCGGCCACACCGGCCCCGAGGCCGTCGCCACCGACCGCGCGTTCAGCGCCATCGGCTTCGACTCCCTCGCCGCCGTGGAACTCCGCAACCGCCTCAACACCGTCACCGGCCTCCGCCTGCCGGCCACGCTGATCTTCGACTACCCGACGTCGGAGGCGCTCGCGGAGCACCTGCTGGAGGCGCTGGGACTCGTCGCGGGGCCGGACGCCGACGAAGCGCTCCCCGCCACCCCGGCCGTAGGCGATGACGACCTGATCGCGATCGTGGGGATGAGCTGCCGGTATCCGGGTGGGGTGTCCTCGCCGGAGGGTCTGTGGGATCTGGTGGCGGGTGGCCGGGACGGTGTGTCGCGTTTCCCGGAGAACCGTGGCTGGGATGTCGAGGGCCTGTATGACCCGGATCCGGATGCGGCGGGTCGTACGTACACGGTCGAGGGCGGCTTCCTGCACGAGGCCGGTGACTTCGATCCGGAGTTCTTCGGGATCAGTCCGCGTGAGGCGCTGGCGATGGATCCGCAGCAGCGGTTGCTGTTGGAGGCGTCGTGGGAGGCGTTCGAGCGGGCGGGTATCGAGCCGGGTTCGCTGCGGGGCAGCCGCACGGGTGTGTTCGCCGGTGTGATGTACCACGACTTCGCGTCCCGGCTGCGGGTGGTGCCCGAGGGCCTGGAAGGCTTCCTCGGTAATGGTGGTCTGGGGAGTGTGGCGTCGGGCCGGGTGTCCTACACCTTTGGTCTTGAGGGCCCGGCGGTGACGGTGGACACGGCGTGTTCGTCGTCGCTGGTGGCCCTGCACTGGGCGATCCAGGCGCTGCGCTCGGGTGAGTGCACGCTGGCTCTGGCCGGTGGTGTGACGGTGATGACGACCCCTGACACCTTCATCGACTTCTCCCGTCAGCGTGGGCTCGCGGCGGATGGGCGGTGCAAGGCGTTCGCGGCGGGTGCGGACGGTACGGGCTGGAGCGAGGGCGTCGGCATGCTGCTCGTCGAGCGCCTCTCCGACGCCCGCCGCAATGGCCACCCCGTGCTCGCGGTGGTGCGCGGCTCCGCCATCAACCAGGACGGCGCGAGCAACGGCCTCACCGCCCCCAACGGCCCCTCGCAGCAACGAGTGATCCGACAGGCCCTGGCCACGGCCGGTCTGTCGGCTGCGGATGTGGACGCCGTCGAGGCGCACGGCACGGGCACGACGTTGGGAGATCCGATCGAGGCGCAGGCATTGCTGGCCACGTACGGGCAGGAGCGGACCGGCGACGAGCCGCTGTGGCTCGGTTCGTTGAAGTCGAACATCGGGCACGCCCAGGCCGCCGCCGGTGTCGGTGGTGTGATCAAGATGGTCATGGCGATGCGCAACGGCGTGATGCCCAAGACCCTGCACGTCGACGCGCCCTCGCACCAGGTCGACTGGGCGGCGGGCGCGGTCGAGCTGCTGACGGAAGCGCGCGAGTGGCCGGAGGGCGAGCGCCCCCGGCGTGCGGGCGTCTCGTCGTTCGGCATCAGCGGCACGAACGCGCACGTGATCATCGAGCAGGCACCGGCCGAGGCCGCTGTCGAAGGAACCGCCCTTCTGCCGGTCGTGCCGTGGGTGGTGTCCGGCAGGACGCCGGAGGCCCTCGCCGACCAGCTCACCCGCGTCCAGGACGCTGCCGCCGACCTCAACCCGGTGGACGTCGGCTTCTCCCTGGCGACGACGCGTGCCCAGTTCGACCACCGGGCCGTCGTGGTGGACGACCAGGTCGTCTCGGGCCGGGTGCTGGGCGGGAAGGTCGCCGCTCTGTTCACGGGGCAGGGAGCTCAGCGGACCGGCATGGGGCGTGAGTTGCATGCCGCGTACCCGGTCTTCGCGGAGGCTTTCGACGCGGCGTGCGCGGCGTTGGGCCTGGACCAGGCCGTTCTCGACGATGCCGAGCTGCTGGCCCGTACGGAGAACACGCAGCCTGCCTTGTTCGCGGTTGAAGTGGCGCTGTTCCGCCTCGCCGAGTCGTGGGGGATACGGCCCGACTTCGTCGCCGGTCACTCCATCGGCGAGATCGCCGCAGCGCACGTCGCCGGGGTGTTCTCGCTGGAGGACGCCGCGAAGCTCGTGTCGGCTCGTGCCGCGCTGATGCAGGCGCTGCCCGCCGGTGGCGCGATGGTGTCGCTGCGAGCCACCGAGGCCGAGGTGCGGGCCGTTCTCGTCGACGGTGTCGACATCGCGGCCATCAACGGCCCGTCATCCGTCGTGATTTCGGGTGATGAGGAGGCCGTCGAGCGGGTAGCGGCCCACTTCGAGAAGTCCCGGCGCCTGAACGTCTCGCACGCTTTCCACTCGCACCGCATGGACGGGATGCTGGCCGACTTCCGGACCGTAGCCGAGTCGCTGACCTACAGCGCCCCGACCGTCCCGGTCGTCTCCAACGTCACGGGCTCCGTGGCCGAGGACCTCACTTCTCCCGAGTACTGGGTCCGCCACGTCCGCGAGGCCGTCCGCTTCGCCGACGGCATCCGGACCCTCCACGACCAGGGTGTACGTACGTTCCTGGAGCTGGGCCCCGACGGCGTCCTGTCCGCCATGGCCCAGGAGTGTCTCCCGGACACGGACGACATCGCCTTCATCCCGGCCCTCCGCAAGGACCGCCCCGAAGCGAACGCCCTGGTCACCGCCCTCGGCCGGCTCCACATCACCGGCGCCCGAGTCGACTGGCAGGCGTTCTTCTCCGGTACCGGCGCCCGCCTCGCCGACCTCCCCACCTACCCCTTCCAGCACCAGCACTTCTGGCTCAGCGCCTCGGAGACCGAGCCCGGTGATGTCACCGCCGCCGGGCTGGGCGCGGCCGGGCATCCGCTGCTCGGTGCGGCGGTCGAGCTGCCGGAGGGACACCTGTTCACGGGCAGGCTGTCGCTCCGTACGCACCCGTGGCTGGCCGATCACGCCGTCGGCGGGGTGGTCGTCCTTCCCGGCACGGCCTTCGTCGAGCTGGCTGTCAGGGCCGCCGACGACTGTGCGTGCGCCACTGTCGAGGAGCTGACCCTCGAAGCGCCCCTCGTCCTCTCCGAGCGCGACGGCGTTCAGCTGCGCGTCGCGGTGGACGCGGCGGACGCCGACGGCCGCCGGTCGCTGGCCGTGCACTCCCGGCGCGAGGGCGAGGACGCGTGGGTGCGGCACGCCTCGGGCGTACTGGCTCCCGAGGGCGCGCAGCCGGCCTTCGCGTTCGCGGAGTGGCCGCCCGCCGGGTGCGAGCCCGTGGCCGTGGACGACCTCTACGACCGGTTCGCGGCGCTCGGCCTGGACTACGGGCCCGTCTTCCAGGGCCTCACCGCCGCCTGGACCACCGGCGGCGGCGCGGAGATCTACGCCGAGGTCGCGCTCCCCGACGGCGCGGACGCCGCAGCGTACGGGCTCCACCCGGCGCTCCTCGACGCCGCCCTCCACGCCATCGGGCTGGACGGCGGTACGGGCGAGGGGCGCGCGGAACTGCCCTTCGCCTGGGCGGGGGTCACTCTGCACGCGACCGGGGCCGCCGCGCTGCGGGTGCGGGTCGCCCCCGCGCCGGGCGGGGTGTCGCTGGAGGTCGCGGACGTCTCGGGCGCGCCGGTGGCGTCGGTCGCGTCCCTGTCCCTGCGCCCGGCCGAGGTCGGGACGGCGTCGGCGGGCCGGGACAGCCTGTTCCACATCGACTGGGTGCCCGCGCCCGCGACGACCACCACCTCCACCGATGGTGTCTGGGCGGTCCTGGGCGGCGGCGAGCCGGCTCTCGTGCCCGCTCTGCGCGCCGCCGGCCTGCGGGCGGAGGCCCTCGCCGACCTCTCGGCACCCGGCACGGACGACCGCCCCCTCCCGGATGTCGTCGTCCTCGACGTCGACACCGACCGGGCCGGCGACCTGCCCGCCGCCGTCCGTGCCGCCACCACGCCCGTCCTCACCGCCCTCCAGGCGTGGTTGACGGACGACCGCTGGGCCGCTGCCCGGCTCGTGGTGGTCACCCGGGGAGCCGTCTCCACCGGCGCGTCCACCCCTGGTTCGGACATCGATCCGGCCGGGGCGGCAGTCCGGGGTCTGGTGCGCGCGGCCCAGGCCGAACAGCCGGGCAGGATCGTCCTGGTCGACGTGGACGAGGCAGCGGACCCCACCTCCGCCCTCACCACCGCCCTCGCCTCCGACGAGCCCGAACTCGCCCTGCGCGGCGGCTCGCTGCTCGTACCCCGCCTCGCCCGCGCCGACGACGCCACCGACGCTCCCGCCTGGGCCCCCGACCCCGACGGCACGGTCCTGGTCAGCGGTGGCACCGGCGGGCTCGGCGCCCTGGTCGCGCGCCACCTGGTGGCCGAGCACGGGGTGCGGCGCCTCCTCCTCACCAGCCGGCGCGGTTCCGCCGCCCCCGGCGCGGCCGGTCTCCGCGACGAGCTCACGGCGCTCGGCGCGCACGTCACCGTCGCCGCCTGCGACGTGTCGGACCGCGACGCGCTCGCCGGCCTCCTCGACGGGGTGGACCTGACGGCCGTCGTCCACACCGCCGGTGTCCTCGACGACGGTGTCGTCGGCTCGCTCACCCCCGAGCGCCTCGACACCGTCTTCCGGCCCAAGGTGGACGCCGCCTGGCACCTGCACGAGCTGACGCGCGGAATGGACCTGTCGGCGTTCGTCCTCTTCTCCTCCGTGGCGGGGGTGTTCGACGCGTCCGGGCAGGGCAACTACGCGGCCGCGAACGCCTTCCTCGACGCCCTCGCCGTGCACCGCCACGCCCAGGGCCTGCCCGCCGTCTCCCTCGCCTGGGGCCTGTGGGGCGGTACGAGCGGCATGGGCGCGGACCTCGACGCCGCCGACCTGCGCCGGATGTCGCGTTCGGGGCTGCTGCCGCTGTCCGAGGAGGACGGCCTGGCGCGGCTCGACGCCGCCCTGGGCCTGCCCGGCCGCCCGGTGCTGGTGCCTATGCGGCTGGACGTGTCCGCCGTACGGGCCCACGCCGGCACCGAGCCGGTGCCGCACCTGCTGCGCGGGCTCGTACGGGCCCCCGCCAGGCGGGCCGCCGCCGCGACGGCGCCCGGTACGGAGCGGCCCTTCGCGGAGCGGATGGCGGCGCTGCCCCGGGCCGAACGGGAGCGGGCGCTACTGGAGTTCGTACGTACCGAGGTCGCCGTGGTGCTGGGGCACCAGGGGCCGGAGGCCGTCGAGCCGGGCCGTGGGTTCGGGCAGCTGGGCTTCGACTCGCTGGCGGCCGTCGAGCTGCGCAACCGGCTCCAGTCGGCGGCGGGGCTGCGGCTCCCGGCGACGCTGATCTTCGACTACCCGACGTCGTACGCGCTGGCGGAGTTCCTCGACTCCCTGCTGGCGCCGGCGGAGGAGGCGCGGAAGCTGTCGCTGGAGGACGAGCTGCTGCGCCTGGAGGTGGCGGTCGCCGGTGAGCGGCCGGACGAGGAGGAGCACGCGCGGATCGCGGCGCGGCTGCGCGCGCTGACCTCGGCCTGGCAGGCGCTGGGCGCGCCGCCGGCCGAGGAGCGCTCGCTGGAGTCGGCGACGGCGGACGAGCTGTTCGACATCCTCGACGGCGAGCTTGAGTCGCTGGGCCTGGACGACTAGGCCCGGAAACGAAAGGAGCCGGCCCGGTGGGCACCGGGCCGGCTCCTCATACGCGTCCCGGGGACGTCAGCGCGTGACCTCGGTCGTCGCGTACACCTCGTCGTACAGCGCCTTCAGCTGGGCGCGGGCGTCCGCGTCGACCTGGAGGTCCTTCGCCCGGGGCCGGGCGACGCGGGTCGCGGAGCGCGCGGCCCACTCCTCGGCGCCGTCGAGCTCCAGGAACTCGGCGAGTCGGCCGAGTTCGCCCTGGGGGTCGGTGAGCAGGTCCTCGTACGCCATGCGGTGCACCCGGTCGGCCGGGAGGCCGCTGAGGGCGTCGTCCGTGTACTTGGCCATCATGGCCTGGAGCCCGGTGAGGTTCATCAGGGACTCCACGCTGCCGGAGCGGTAGTCGAGGACGAACGGGGAGAGGTTCCCGGGCATCAGGTGATCCATGTCGGCCGGGGCCTCGAAGCCCTCGGGGACACCGCCCGCCTGGTACGGGTCGACGCCGCAGCGCTGCTGGAAGGCGATGCTGAGGTCGGCCATCAGGAACATGGGGTGGCCGGTCATGGAGACGGCCACGTCCACCACGTCACGCGTCAGATAGACGATCCGGGCGTCGGGGAACATGTCCAGCAGGTCGTGGACGAACACGCCGGACGTGGCCGACTTCTCCACCCAGCGCGGCCTGCCGGTGTACCGCGTGAGCAGCGTGAAGAACTGCCGGTAGTGCGCGCCGAGGGACTGGGTGGGGTACCCGGGCACGACCTGGGACAGCTCCTCCAGCAGCCGGTCGGGGTCCTCGGAGAGGGCCGGGAGGGTGAAGCCGAGGAGCCCGCTCAGCTCCGTCGTCGGGTCCAGGCCGCTGACGTCGTACCGGACCTCCTTCGGTACCCGGCCGATGCGCAGCGCGGTGTTCATGGAGATCCACGGCGCGGTGACCAGTTCCCAGAATTCCTGCCCGGTCATGGGCTTCTGCACCATGCCCGCCTGGTACTGGGATCCGAAGAACTCCAGCAAAGGCGCCATATCGGTGTGTTCCGCGAGCAGATCGGCGATCAGGGTGGAACCGCACCGCCCACTGCAGATGACGAAAGTGCCGGGGGCGGATTCGCTCCGCTGGTCGGACATCGCTGCATTACCTTCCGGTCCGGGTCGGAAAACTCTCGGGCTGTGCCGCGCAGGCAATGTGGTCGGAGATCCGGTTGACGATCTCCTTCTGGTATTCGTTGAGGTAGAAATGCCCGCCGGGCAGCGCCTCGAATTCGAAGGGGCCGCTGGTGTGGTCGCGCCAGGCGCGGACCTCGTCGAGGGTGGCCTTCGGGTCGTTGTCGCCGACCATGGCGTGCACCGGGCAGGTGAGCTGGGGGCCGGGCTCGTAGCGGTAGGTCTCGATGGCCTTGTAGTCGCCGCGGATCGCGGGCAGGACCATGCGCAGCAGTTCCTCGTCGCCGAGGACGCCGCTGTCGGTGCCGTTGAGCTGGTGGAGCTCATTGACGATGCCGTCGTCGGTGCGCAGGTGCACGGTCTCGGTGCGGTGCGTGGACGGGGCGCGGCGGCCGGAGACGAACAGCCCGGAGACGGGGGCGCCGACCAGCTCGAAGCGGGTGGCGACCTCGAAGGCGAGGGTGGCGCCCATGCTGTGGCCGAAGAACGTCAGCGGCCGGTCGGCGAAGGGCCGCAGGGCGGTGAAGATCTGGTCGGCGAGCTCGGGGAGGCTCTCGATCAGCGGATCGGTGCGCCGGTCCTGCCGCCCGGGGTACTGCAGGGCCAGCACCTCGATCGAGGGCGACATGGCGGCCGAGATCGGGAAGTAGTAGCTCGCGGATCCGCCGGCGTGCGGGAAGCAGACCAGACGCGCCCCGGCATCCGGCGAGGGATGGAACCGGCGTACCCAGGTGCCGCTGTCCACAGGTGTTGCTGACATTGTTGGCTGCTGTCCTTCCGAGACGGGAACCAGCGCCATATCCGGGTCGGCGGCCGGATACCGGGTTACCATCCCCTGTGAACACTGATCGGCCCGGCCGTTGTCCAAGTGAAGCCTATATTTCCGGTATTGACGGTGTCAGATGTATCGCCGGTCACCAACCCCTAGGCTGCCCCTAAGGTCCCCCTAACCGTGCCCGGCAATGTGCGCCGGGCAATGGCGCCGCTCGACCCGGCGGGCCCCCAGCGCATACCATTGGTCCTGCCCTTTCGATAAGTGCGCGGCGGGTCCGGTGATTTCGAATTGCCGCGCCGCGTTTTCTGCGGACATCGACAGTTTGGGATCCCGAGTGGACGTGCCCGAGGAGTTCGGAACACCGGCGGACGATCACCGGCTGGCGGCGGAGCTGGCCGCCGGTGCCGGCCGGCTGCTGCTGGCGGTGCGCGCGGAACGGATGCTGACCGGCGCCGCGCTGGGCGCGGCCGGGGACGCCGTCGCGCACCAGTGGATCTCCCGCGCGCTGGCCGCCCACCGGCCCGGCGACGCGCTGCTGTCGGAGGAGGGCGCGGCCGATGCCGCCCGCCTCGCGGCGAGCAGGGTGTGGGTGGTCGATCCGCTGGACGGCACCCGCGAGTACGCCGAGGGGCGCGCCGACTGGGCCGTGCACGTATGCCTGACCGTGGACGGCGAGGCCGGCGCGGCGGCGGTGGCCCTGCCCGACCGGGAGGCCCTGCACTCGACCGAACGCCCCCACGCGCCCGCCCCGGCGCCCGAGGGCCCGCTGCGCATCCTGGTGAGCCGCAGCCGCCCGCCCGCCGCCGCGACCGCGGTCGCCGAGCGGCTCGGCGCCGAGCTGGTGCCGATGGGGTCGGCGGGCGCCAAGGCCATGGCCGTCCTGACCGGCGAGGCCCACGCCTACATCCACGCGGGCGGGCAGTACGAGTGGGATTCCGCGGCCCCGGTCGGGGTGGCGGCCGCGGCAGGGCTGCACGTGTCCCGCATCGACGGCTCGCCGCTGCGCTACAACCGGCCCGACCCGTACCTGCCGGACCTGCTGGTCTGCCGGCGGGAGCTGGCCGGGCAACTGCTCGACGCACTGAAGGCGACCGCCGGCGAACCCGGCACGCGGGGACAGGACATACGGTGACGACTGATCTGACAACGGGCACGGGCACGCTCCTCCCCAGGCCCGTCCTCAGCCACCTCGAACGCCTGGAAGCCGAGAGCATCCACATCCTGCGCGAGGCCGTGGCCGAGAGCGACCGCCCGGTGATGCTGTACTCGATGGGCAAGGACAGCACCGTGATGCTGCACCTCGCCCGCAAGGCGTTCCACCCGGGCCGGCTGCCGTTCCCGCTGCTGCACGTGGACACCACGTGGAAGTTCCGCGAGATGATCGAGTTCCGCGACCGCACCGCCCGCGAGCTGGACCTGGAACTGCTGATCCACCAGAACCCCGAGTGCGTCGAGCTGGGCATCGACCCGTTCACGCACGGCTCGTCGGTGCACACCGACATGTGGAAGACCGCGGGCCTCAAGCAGGCCCTCGACGCCCACGGCTTCGACCTCGCCTTCGGCGGGGCCCGCCGCGACGAGGAGAAGTCCCGGGCCAAGGAGCGGGTGTTCTCCATCCGCTCCGCCCAGCACCGCTGGGACCCCAAGCGGCAGCGCCCCGAGCTGTGGCAGCTCTACAACGCCCGTACCGCGCCCGGCGAGAGCGTCCGCGTCTTCCCGCTCTCCAACTGGACCGAGCTGGACATCTGGCTCTACATCCACCGGGAGGAGCTGCCCATCGTGCCGCTCTACCTGGCGGCGCCCCGCCCGGTCGTCGAGCGCGACGGCACCCTGATCATGGTCGACGACGAGCGGTTCCCGCTGCGCCCGGGGGAGGAGCCCGAGCTGCGCGACGTCCGCTTCCGCACTCTCGGCTGCTACCCCCTCACGGGCGCCGTGGAGAGCACCGCCGACACCCTCCCGGCCGTCATCCGGGAGATGCTGCTGGCGACGACGTCCGAGCGACAGGGCCGCATGATCGACCACGACTCCTCGGCCTCCATGGAACGCAAGAAGCAGGAGGGCTACTTCTGATGGCCACCCCCACGAGCGCCGCGATCGGCGACATCGAGGAGTACCTGCGCGGCCACGAGCGCAAGGACCTGCTGCGCCTGATCACCTGCGGCAGCGTCGACGACGGCAAGAGCACCCTGATCGGCAGGCTCCTCTACGAGTCGCACCTCGTCTTCGAGGACCAGCTCGCCGCGCTGGAGGCCGACTCCGCGCGGTCCGGCACCCGGGGCGGCGACCTGGACCTGGCGCTGCTGGTGGACGGCCTGGCCGCCGAGCGCGAGCAGGGCATCACCATCGACGTCGCGTACCGCTTCTTCACCACCGACAAGCGGAAGTTCATCGTCGCCGACACCCCGGGCCACGAGCAGTACACCCGCAACATGGTCACCGGCGCGTCCACCGCCGACCTCGCCGTGATCCTCGTCGACGCGCGCAAGGGCGTCCTCACCCAGACCCGGCGCCACAGCTACCTGGTGTCGCTGCTCGGCATCCGCACCGTCGTCCTGGCGGTGAACAAGCTGGACCTCGTCGACTACGACCAGGGCGTCTTCGACGACATCTGCCGCGACTACCGGCGGTTCGCCGAAGAGCTCGGGCTGACCGACGTCACCTGCGTGCCGACCTCCGCCCTCAACGGCGACAACATCCTCGTCCGCAGCCCCCACACCCCCTGGTACACCGGCCCCACCCTCATGGGCCACCTGGAGACGGTCGTCCCCGCCGGCGGCGAGACGGCCGCCGCCGAGGGCCCTTTCCGGATGCCCGTGCAGTACGTCAACCGCCCCGACTCCGACTTCCGGGGCTTCTCCGGCACGGTCGTCGGCGGCACGGTCCGGCCCGGCGACCCCGTACGCGTCCTGCCCGCCGGCACCACCAGCACCGTCGACCGCATCGTCGGCTGGGACCGCGACCTCGACGAGGCGGTCACCGGCCAGGCCGTCACCCTCACCCTCACCGACGAGATCGACGCCAGCCGCGGCGACCTGCTGTGCGCCGCGACCGAGCCCGCCGCCGTCGCCGACCGGTTCGCCGCCCACCTGGTGTGGATGGCGGAGACCCCGCTGGTGCCCGGCCGCCCGTACCTCGTCAAGAGCGGTACGCGGACGGTCGGTGCGACCGTCGAACGCATCGACCACCTGGTCGACGTCAACACCCTGGAGCGCCGCCAGGGCACCGAGCTGGGCCTCAACGCCATCGGCCACTGCGACCTCGTCCTCGACCAGCCGATCGCCCACGACCCCTACGACGGCAACCGCCACACCGGCGGCTTCATCGTCATCGACCGCCTCACCCGTACGACCGTCGGCGCCGGCATGCTCCGCGCGCCCCTGCGCCCCGCGGACGACCTGCACTGGCAGGCGGTCGACATCGGCAAGCCCGAACGCGCCGCCCGCAACGGCCACCGGCCGTGCGTGGTCTGGCTGACCGGCCTCTCCGGCTCCGGAAAGTCCACCATCGCCAACCTCCTGGAGAAGCGCCTCCACGCCCTGGGCAAGCACACCTACCTCCTGGACGGCGACAACGTCCGCCACGGCCTCTGCGGCGACCTGGGCTTCAGCGCGGCCGACCGCGCCGAGAACATCCGGCGGGTCGCCGAGGTCGCCGCCCTCATGGTCGACGCCGGCCTGATCACGATCGTCTCCTTCATCTCCCCCTTCCGCGCGGAACGCGAATTCGCCCGCGGCCTGGTCGCCGACGGCGAGTTCCGCGAGGTGTACGTCGACACCCCGCTGGAGGTCGCGGAGAAGCGTGACCCGAAGGGCCTCTACCGCCGCGCGCGGGCAGGCGAGATCCGCGACTTCACGGGCATCGACTCCCCGTACGAGGTGCCGTCCCGGCCGGACGTCCGGATCGATACGACGGCGTGCACGGCGGAGGAGGCGGTGGAGATGCTGGTGGAGCGGCTGGGGTTGCTGTAGCCCTGACCGCGCTACGCGCGGTGTCCTCAATCGCCGGACGGGCTGGAAAATCCAGCCTGTCCGGCGTTTGAGGACCGGGGTCCGGGGCGGAGCCCCGGTTCGGGAAGGGGCGGGTAGGGGAAAGAAAAGCCCCCAGCCCTACCTAGCTCAGCGCGATAGCCGTGACCACCAACCCCGACCCCACAACCCACCGCCCGGAAAACTCCCCGACCCGCCGACCGCCGACGACCGGCCCAGGAACGAGCAACCGAGCCGAGAACACCCCAGAATCCGGCTCGACCGAAAGCTCCGCCTCGGAGAAATCCAGCTCGGAAGCCGTCAGCGGATACCAGACCTTGAACACACTCTCCTTCGCACTGAACAACAGCCGATCCCAATGCACATCCGGCCGTCGAGCCGACAGCGCCCGCACCCACACCCGCTCCCCCGGCAGGGAGACCGCCTCCAGCACCCCCTCCGGCAACGGCCCGTTCGGCTCGGCGTCTATCCCGAGGGAGACCGCGTCCGCGGAGCGCGCCACCACCGCCGCCCGATAGCCGTCGCAGTGCGTCATGCTGCCCACGACACCCGCGGGCCACTGCGGCGCGCCGCGCCGGTTCGGGAGCAGCGGCGCGGGCGGCAGGCCCAGCCGGCCCAGCGCCTTGCGCGCACACATCCGTACGGTCGCGAACTCGTTCTGCCGCTTCGGCACGGCCCGGGCCACGACCGCCGCCTCCTCGGGGAAGAGGGACACGGCGGACCGCGGCGGGTCGGTGAAGGTCTCCTCCGCGACGGTCCCGGCGGGCAGTATGCGCTCGATCACCGCGCCGCCCCGGGCGTCTCGCCGACGGGCTGGGGCAGGATCTGGCGCAGGTGGCGACGCGGCGGCCGGGGTCGCCACTCGCGCGGATAGCCGACCGACACCTCCTCGAACCGCACCCCGTCGTGCCAGGTGACGCGCGGGATGTGCAGGTGTCCGTAGACCGCTGCGGCGGCCCGGAAGCGCACGTGCCAGTCGGCGGTCAGCTCGGTGCCGCACCACTGGGCGAAGTCGGGGTAGCGCAGGATCCGGGTGGGTTCGCGGACCAGCGGGAAGTGGTTGACCAGGACCGTCCGGTGGGCCGGGTCGACGGCGGCCAGGCGGCGTTCGGTGAGCTCGACCCGGGCGCGGCACCACGCGTCGCGCGAGGGGTAGGGGTCGGGGTGCAGGAAGTGCTCGTCCGTGCAGACGATGCCCGCCTCGTAGGCGCGGCGCAGCGACTCCTCCTTGGTGTCGGCGCCGGGGACGCGGAAGGAGTAGTCGTAGAGCACGAACAGCGGTGCCACGGCGACCGGTCCGCCGTCGCCGTGCCAGATGGGGTACGGGTCCTCGGGGGTGTCGATGCCCAGGCTTCGGCACAGCTCGACCAGGTGCAGGTAGCGCTTCTCGCCGCGCAGGTCGACCGGGTCCTGCGGGTGGGTCCACAGCTCGTGGTTGCCCGGCGCCCAGATCACCTTGCGGAAGCGTTCGCTCAGCAGGCGCAGGGCCCATTCGATGTCGGCGTACTGCTCGGCGACGTCACCGGCGACGATCAGCCAGTCGTCGTCGGATTCCGGCCGCAGTGTCTCGACAATGGCGCGGTTGTCGTCGTAGACGACATGCAGATCGCTGACCGCGAGCAGTTTCCCGCGGTCCCCGTGGTTCCCCTTGGACACGTGACGCCCTCCCCAGTTCCGAACCTACATACGATCACAGGTGCGGAGAAACCCCTGACAACCCCAGGAGTATTCCCGGCATTTCAGGAGTTCGCGCAGGGGCGCGTGTGGAGGTGTCAGGAGTACGTACGGACGTCCCGCCGGTACTGGTCGGCCAGCTCGGTGATCGCGCCCGGCAGCGCACCGGCGGCGAGGTCGGCGAGGGTGACCTGCTCCAGGACGTTGCGGAGGCTGCTGCGGGCCGCCATCCACAGCTCGCGCAACGGCTCGGCGGGGCCCGCGTACTCGATGTCGGACAGCCGGGTGTCCCGCACGTTGATCAGCGGGCCGTCGATGGCGCGGTAGACGTCGGCGAGGGTGATCTCCGCCGCCGGGCGGGCCAGGACGAAGCCGCCCTCGGGGCCGCGGGTGCTGTGCAGCAGCCGGGCGCGCTTGAGCTCGGAGAGCACGCCCTGAAGGAACTTCAGCGGGATGTCCTGCTCGGACGCCAGGCGGACGGCCTTGACCGGAGTGCCGTCCGCGCCGTCGCGGGCGAGCTGCGCCATGGCGCGAAGTGCGTAGTCGGACTTGGCCGAAATCCTCACGCGGGGTCCTTTCCGGCCTGCTACGGCCCGAACTAGGGGGCGGCTAAGGGTATAGCCGGGGATCCCTGGCGCGCGGCGGCGCGACAGTCTTTGATGGTTCGAGACAACTATGTCCATCGAAAAACTAGACATTCGCGCTGCGCTGGGGGTTCTCGCTCTATGGCTGGGGTACATCCATTCTGCACCGTCGCGGTCGTCGGAGCCGGTGCCGCCGGCACGATGACCGTCGCCCGACTGCTCGACGCGGCCGGGGCCGCCCGCCTCCCCCTGGAGGTGGTGCTGATCGACCCGGCCCCCGAGAACGGAAGAGGCGCCGCGTACTCCACCACCGACGCCCGGCACCTGCTGAACGTCCCCGCGGAGCGCATGAGCGCGGACCCCGCCCGGCCGGAGGACTTCCTGAGCTGGCTCCGCGACCGCGAACCCTCCCGCACGAAGGGCGATTTCGCGCCCCGCGCCCTCTACGGCACCTATCTCGCCGACCACTTGGCGCGGAGCGCGGCCCGAGCCGGCGACACCCGCCTGCGGCGGCTGCGCGACCGCGTCGTCCACGCCGCTGCGCGCGCGGACGGCGGGGTGACGCTGCGCCTCGCCTCCGGCGGGGAGCTGGTGGCGGAGGCGGCCGTGCTCGCCACGGGCAACCACGCGCCCCGCACGGACTGGGCCCCGGAAGGCCTGCGCGACTCGGCGGCGTTCATCGCCGACCCCTGGGAGCGGGGCGCGCTCGCGCGCGTGCCGGAGGACGAGGACGTCCTGCTCGTCGGCACGGGCCTGACGATGGCCGACGCCGCCGTGACGCTGGAGCGCCCGGGCCGCACGGTCCACGCGGTCTCCCGCCACGGGCTGCTCCCGCAGACGCACGCCACACCGCCCGCGACACAGGAGCCCCATCCGGCCCCGTCCGCCTCCACTGCCGCCCCCGTCACCGCCCCGCCCCTCACCGGCGCCGAGGACCTCCCCGCCCTCCGGGCCGCCGTCCTGCGCCACGTGGCCCGTACGCGCCGCGCCCACGGCGACTGGCGCCCCGCGCTCGACAGCCTCCGCCCGCTCACCAGCGGGTTGTGGCAGCGGCTCCCGGAACCCGACCGCGCCCGTTTCCTGAGCGAGGACCTGCGGCTGTGGGAGGTGCACCGGCACCGCATGCCCGCCGCCACCGCCGCGCGGATCGCCGAGGCGCGGCAGGGCGGCCGGCTGACCGTACGGGCCGCCGAGGTGACCGCCGCCAAACCCGACGGGGACCTGCTGCGCGTCGAGTTCGCCGACGGCGAGGCGGTCACGGTCGGCGCGGTCGTCAACTGCACCGGCCCGCACGGCGACGTACGCCGCGCGGGCGACCCCCTCCTGGACTCCCTGCTCGACGGCGGCCTCGCCCACCCCGGCCCGCTGGACCTGGGCTTGAGCACCGGCCCCGACGGACGGCTGCTCGGCGACCACCCGCGGGCGCGGCTGTGGACGCTGGGCGCGCCCCGGCGCGGGGACCTGTGGGAGACCACCGCCGTACCCGAGATCCGCGCCCAGGCCGCCACCGTGGCCGACGCCGTCGTCGACACCCTCGGCACGGCGACCCCGCCCGCCCGCCGCCGCTCGCCCACCGACCGGTACGGCCTGCGGCTCACCACGACGCTGGACGCGGCCGCCGCCTACAACCGGGCGCTGGACGGCATCCTGCGCGTGGAGTGCGGGGCGGAGGAGAGCCTGAAGGAAGCCGTCGCCGCCGACCCGGGATTCGCCGTCGGCCATGCCGCGCTCGCCCTCCTCGGCCACGAGTGGGGCGCCGACGTGGACGTGCCCGCCGCCCTGGCGGCGGCCGCGAGCGCGGCCCGGCGGGGCTGCGACGCGCGCGAGCGCAGCTTCGTCGCCGCGGCCGTGAGCGTCGCCGGGGGCCGGTCGTCCGCACTGCTGCGGCACATCGAGGACCACCCGCGCGACGCCCTCGCGGTCAGTCTCGCCGTGCCGACCATCGCCTTCGGCGGGGTGACGTGCGGCGAACAGACCTGGGAACTGGTGGAGCGGCTCGCGCCCGCGTACGGCGACGACTGGTGGTACCAGGGCCAGCTCGCCTTCGTACGCCAGGAACAGGAGCGCTGGGACGAGGCCGAGGCGCTGACCGCCCGCGCCCTGGCCGCCGAGCCCGGCTCGGGGCACGCCGTCCACGCGCGTACCCACATCTTCTACGAGACCGGCCGCCACACCGAGGGCCTGGCCTGGCTCGACCGCTGGATCGACGCGGAGGGTCGGCGCGCCAACAACCGCGCCCACTTCAGCTGGCACGCCGCCCTGCACGAGCTGATGACGGGCGACGTCGACGCCGTACGGACCCGCTACCTCACCCAGCTCGCGCCGCCCGCCGTCACCGGGGCCCGCGCGCTCGTCGACTCGGGGTCGCTGCTGTGGCGCTGCCGCGTGACCGGCACCTGGGAGGGCCCGCTGCCGGTCGAGGACGTCCTCGCCGGGGCCCCGGCGGGCTGGACGTCCGCCCCACCGACCGCGTTCGTGGCCCTGCACGCCGCCGTGACCCTGGCGGCGGCGGGCGACGGCGCCGCCCTGCTGCGCCTGCGCGACCACGCCCGCTCGCACGGTGCCACGGCCTTCCGGGAGGTCGTCGCCCCGCTGTGCGCCGCGCTCGCGGCCGTCGTCGAGGAGGACTGGGCGGCCGCCCTCGCGGCGCTGCGGGCGCTGATGCCCCGGCTCGCGGCGGTCGGCGGCAGCGCGGCGCAGCGCGAAATAGTGGAGGAGACCCTGCTGTTCACGCTGGTGTCGGCGGGACGCCATGAGGAGGCGGCCGCACTCCTGGACGCCCGTCTGGACCGCAGGCCCGCGCCGCTGGACCGGGTGCGACGGGGTGAGCTGGAGACGCCGACGCGGTGACGCCGGGCGCTTCCACACCACCGCTGCGCGGCCGCGTCCTCAAGCTTCCCCAGCGGTAGCTGGGAGGTGCCCCCAACGGGCTGGAGTCGGCTGAGCCCAGCCAAATCCAGCCCGTCCGGCGTTTGAGGGCGCGCCCGCAGGGCGCCCGCCGCCGAAGGCGGCACGGACGGCCCGCAGCCGAAGATCCGCCGGACACGGCCTAGAGCGGCGGAGCCGCCGGCCCCAGCGTGTCCCCGCTCCCGTAGGGGCGGGTGAGGAGCTCCATGTAGTGGCCGGACGGGTCCAGGAAGTAGACGCCGTAGCCGCCGTCGTTGCGGTTGATCTCCGCGGGCCGCTTCCCGGCCGGGTCGGCGAAGTAGGCGACACCGGCCGCCTTGATCCGCTCGAACATCGCCGGGAAGTCCGCTTCCGGCACCAGGAACGCGTAGTGCTGCGGCGCGATCGACTCCGCGTCGACGGTCGCGAAGTCCAGAGTGACGTTGTTGCCGGTCACGACGGGCAGGAACGGCCCGCCGGGCGCTCCGACCTCCAGGCCCAGGATGTCGGCCAGGAAGTGGGCGGACGTCTCCCTGCTCCGGGAGTGGACGATGGTGTGGTTCAGCTCGATCGACACGGTGGAATGCCCTCCCACAGGCATCTCACGGGCACCTCCGCGCTCCACCCGGCCGGTGACAGCGTGCGATGCCGTGTTCGTGATCTTATGCACGCCGCTCGGCCGGTGTCACGGCGGAAACATGCCTCGCGGGTTCCCTACGGGTCAGTACTGTCGACCCGCAGCTTCCATCGGACAACTCGAACGCCGCCCCGTGATGTCACCCGCGAACGGTGCTTGCGTGGGACCGCCCGCGGGGCCGGACAGGAGATCGCATGACTGAGCCACGGCGCACCGCGCCCACGAACCGGTGGATCGCCGGCGGCGCCGGGCGGCAGGCGCCGCTGCGGCTGTACTGCTTCCCGCACGCGGGCGGTTCGGCCGCCGAGTACATCCGCTGGGGCAAGGAGATACCGGGCGTGGAGGTGTACGCGGTCCAACTGCCCGGCCGTGCCGGCCGCTTCGCCGAGGACCCGCTGACCTCCATGGACGACCTGGTCGCGGCGCTCGTGCGGGAGGTGGAGTTCACCGGCACGTACGCCTTCTTCGGTCACAGCATGGGATCGCTCGTCGCGTACGAACTCACCTGCGCGCTGCGGGAGGCCGGCCGGCCGCTGCCCCGGCGGCTCTTCGTCTCCAGCGGCGCCGCGCCCGATCTGCCCCGGCGGCACGCCGGATTCCATCTGATGCCGCAGGACGAGATGCTCGCCGCTGTCCACCGCAGGCACGGCGGCATCCCGGAGGAGGTGTTCGCCCACCGGGAGCTGCGGGAGATGGTCTCGGTCGGGCTGCGCGCCGACTACAGCGTCCTGGAGAACTACGTCTGGCGTCCCCGCGCGCCCCTGCCCGTACCGCTGACGGTCCTGGCGGGCGACGCGGAGGCCCTGGCCCGGGACGAGTCGCTCACGGGGTGGGGGCGGCACACGACGTACCAGCCCGTGACCGTACGGACCTTCCCCGGCGGGCACTTCTATCTGCGGGAGCAGTCGGGCCCCGTCGTGCAGCGGATGCTGGCGGAGCTGCTGGGCGTGAGCGCCTCCACCTGACCGGCGGCGGCCGGTGGTCGACACCCGTCCGCGGCGACGACAGTGACCGGCGCTGTGCATGCCCAGTGCCGGCGCGGTGCTGCTGAGTGAGGCCGCGGACAGGTTGCCGCCATTCATGGAGATCATGGCTGCCATCCGGCCACCAAGTCAATCCTATGACTTGGCTCGAACTCCCCAAGGAAATGCTTGTACCTTGGGCGTCGTGACGCTTGATGACCTGAAGGTGTTCGTCATGGTGTGCGAGGCACGCAACCTCAGCGCCGTGGCGCGGGAGACGAACTGCAGCCAGTCCGCCGTCAGCCAGCACGTCCGGCGGCTGGAGAAGGAGGTCGGCCTGCCCTTGATGGAGCGTCAGCCGCGCGGCGTGGCGCCCACCAAGGCCGGCCGGATCCTCCAGCGCGCCGCCTCCGACGGGCTGACCGCCCTGGGGGAGGGGCTGAGGCTGCTGGAGGAGCTGCGCACCGGCCGTGGCGGCGGTGTCGTCATCGCCACCGGCGCCACCACCATCCGCAACTTCATGGCCGCCGCCATAAAGGAGTTCTGCCGTGAATTCCCCGACGTCGGGCTGGAGTTCCACACCGAGCGCTCCAGCCACCGCTGTCTCGACGTCCTGCGGTCCGGGGCCGTGGACCTGGCCTGGGTGACCATCGCGGCGGACGCGGTGGACGCGCAGGGCGTCGAGCAGCGCCCGGTCGTCAGCCTGGAGTGGGTGCTGGCCGTCCGCCCCGACGACCCGCTCGCAGGGGAGGGCGCCCTCCGCGCGGAGGACCTCTCGCGCACCCGCCTCATCCGCCCGCCCGCCGGTACGAGTTCGGGCCGTCAGGTGGAGCACTACCTCGGTACGTACGGGCTGCCGCCGCGCGCCACCACCACCCGGGCGACCGACTGGGACACCGCGCTGCTGCTGGCCGAGATGGGGCTCGGGCACGCGCTGATACCCGCCGCGCCGGGGCTGGTCGGCCAGTCCGGCGACAGCGTCCGGCTGATCCCCGTCACCGGCATCCCGTCACTGGACGTGGGCTGGGCCGCCCGGCAGTGGTCGGCCCTCTCGCCCGCGGCCCGCGAGTTCGCGGACACCGTCACCCGGCACGTCGCGGGTGCCTGAAGTCTCCAGCGCGCACAGCGTTCCGTACGCCGCCTGGACGAAGGGGGCCAGTGGCGTCGGCGCCGTGTCGGCCAGGGCGGCGACGGCCGTGCCGGAGCGGGGCAGGAAGCCCATGAAGGCGGTGAAGCCACGGGTGCCGCCGGAGTGGTGGAGCAGCGGGCGGCCCGCGCGGGGGCGCAGGTTCCAGACGAGGCAGAGGCGGTGGCCCGTGCGGGGCAGCTCCAGCCGGGGCCGCTGGACGTCGGCGAGCGCGGCCCGCAGGCTCGCCGGGCCGGCGCTCTCGGGTGCGAGCAGCGCCGCCAGGCAGCGCAGCAGGTCGCGGGCGCTGGAGCGCAGGTCACCGGCGGCGGGCAGACCGGGGATGCGCCACGGCGGGCGGGGTCTGCCGTGCCAGTGGCCGACGGCCTGCGGGCGGTCCGGGTCGCCGTCGGTGTCGGCGAGGCCGAGCGGTTCCAGGACCCGCTCGGCCAGCAGCGCCGCGTAGTCGCCGCCGCCGGCCGCGCGGGCCAGGGCGTGGCCGAGCAGCCCGGCCCCGTAATTGGAGTAGCGCACATGGGTGCCGGGCCGGTGGTGCAGCCGGGTGCGGGGGAGCGCGGCCATGACGTCGGCGGTGGAGAAGCCGGCGTAGGGGTTGCTGAACCAGCCGCTGCGCGCCGCCGAGCGGGTGACCAGGCCCGGGGGCAGCCGGGGCAGCCCGGAGGTGTGGGTGGCCAGGTGGAGCAGGGTGATCGGCGGCCCGGGTACGCGGTGCGGCAGATAGTGCGCGACGGGATCGTCGTAGCGCACCTCACCCCGGGCGACGAGCTCGGCGAGCAGCAGGGCGGCGAACGTCTTGCTGAGCGAGCCGATCTCGAAGCGGGTCTCCGGCTCGGCGGCTCCCCGGCACAGCATCACGTGTTCGTCGCCGCGCACGGCGGCGACGGCGACGGCGCTCGCGCCCGGGGCCGCGTCCGGCAGGGCGCTCAGGGCGGCGCCGAGCGACCCTTTCACGCCGCGCGCGACGCGCGGGCCAGCGCGACGGAGCCTGCGACGGCGGTGACGACGACGGTGTGCTGATGGTCGGTGAACCGCTGCTGCGGATCGTCGTCCACGGGTTCGGCGTCGCGGGGCACGAAGCCGTCGTCGTGCTGGAGCGCGGCGATGGCCTCCCAGTCGGCCGGGTCGCAGTACGGCTCGTCCAGGGAGGCCCCGATGATGAGGAGTTCGGTCACCAGGTCCCACTGCCCGACCTCGCGCCAGATGTCGATCCACACCGGCAGCCAGGTCCGTACGTACGAGGCGAGTTCGGCCGGCAGGCCGCGCGGCAGGCCGCCCCAGTCGGTGAGGTGGAAGACCGTGTGGGTCATCGCGTAGGCGGTGAGCCAGTTGATGGCCCAGGGCTCGGGGGTCCTGCCCAGCCAGGTGGCGCGGGCGAGCGCCGCCCAGTCGGTGTCCTGGCACAGGCCCGCGACGCGGGCGGCGTTGGCGACGGCGAGGCGGCGGTTGGGCAGCAGCTCGATGCCGTCGACCGAGCGCAGCCGGGCGCGGTGGGCGAGCAGCCGGTCCAGGTCGGCGTGGCGGTAGCCGCAGCGCGCGAAGGGCGCGTACATCTCCAGCGGGTCGCTCATCAGCGTGTGGCGGAGCTGGCGCTCGTAGAGCATGTCGCCCTCGCGCAGCTGCTGCCAGGTGAAGTCCATCAGGGCCTGGGCGGCCACCAGTTGGCCGGCGCCGGCGACGCCGTCGCGCAGGATGATGGAGGCGGCGAGGGTGGTCTCGCCGAGGGGTTTGTAGACGCTGTCGGGGTCGGCGAGCTCCTCGGTGGTCCCGGGCGGGAGGGCGCCCCGCTCGCGGTTGGCGTGCAGCCAGGACAGCGCCCGGTCGGCCATGCTCCTGGCCGCGGCGGCCACGGGCTCGGGAACCGTCATGTCCGTACCGCCTCCGTCTCCGGTTTCCCGTCGTCGTTGCCGTCCTCGTCGGCCTTGTCGCCCTCGTCGGCCTCGCCGAGGAGGTGGCCCGCGACGGCCAGGTCCAGTGCCGTGCGGGGGCTCTCGCCGCCCAGCAGGCGGACGTGTTCGCGCACGAGCGTGACGTCCAGCGGCAGCGCGACGCCCTCGTGGCGCAGCCACGCCAGCCAGCGGATGAGCCGGACGGCGGTGGGGAAGTCGCGGCGCAGGACGCAGCGCGTGACGCCGCGGCTCAGCGGCAGGGCCGCGCCGCGCGCCGTCTCGTGCACGGGACCGTCGAGGCCGGGGGTGGCCAGCGGGGCGAGTTGGGACATCCGCACGGACCAGCCCTGCCAGTCCGAGGTGTCGGCGATGTCGCCGTCGCCCTGCGGTGGTCGCGCCGCCGCGGCCGTCACCGCGTCGCCGGTGAACCGGGCCAGGAGCTGGGCGGTGGCCCAGTCGCGCCAGGCGACGGTCCGTTCCTCCGGGCGTGCGAGCGGCCCGGGGTCCGGCGCCGGGAAGGCGTCGAAGGACCGGGCCACGGCGGCCGCGTCGTCCGCGTGGAACGGCGTGCCGATCAGTACGTGGGGGGTGAAGGTGTCGGCGCCGATCACCCGGATCGCGGCGAGGGCCGCGAGGGCGTCGGGAGCGCTGTCGATGTGCCGGGCAACGAGAGCCGTGTCCCCAGCGCCACGTAGGGCGCTGAGGACACGGATCGCCAGGTCGTCGGCTGCCGCGGCGAAGTCCGCCCGGGAGCTCACTAGCCCTTCGGCTCCTTCGGTTCCTTCGGCGACAGGAGCAGGAGCGCCAGCAGGAAGCCGGCCGCTTCGGGTGAGGGGAGGGGCGGGTCGCTGACGGTGGCTTCCGGTTCTGCCATCAGCGCCCCGAGCTCCATGGTGTCGGTGGGGGTCGCCACGAGTCGGGCGGTGTCTTGAGTGAGCATCAGCGCCTCCTTGCTGAGGAATGTCACCAGTTATGCGGTGATGCCGCTTTTGAGTCTAGGAGCGTCTTCTGGGATCCGCAGCTCGAAGTGGGCCGGATGGTGCGGGAGTGGGGTGTCGGCCCAGGAAACTCGCCGAAAAATTAAAGAGGACAAAGGGGGAGAAGAGGCGCAAGAGGTGGGCGTTTCGCTAAAAAATCCATCATATGGGTGAACTGTGGAGGGTTCGGTGTGGCACGCCGGTGGCTGCGGCATGGTCAGAAAATAGGCTGGCGCGCCGTCGGCGGGGCCCCTGTTGAACGAGGGAGTGCTGCGATGACCCATTCGGACCCCGTGCGGACCTGTCCCTTCCGACATGACGAAGCACTCGAACCCGACCCCTCCACGACACCACCGCGGCCCGAGACCCTGACCGCCGACCACGACGACCTCGCCCACGAGCGTCCCGACGGGCTCGACTTGGAGCGTCCGGACGAGCTCCACTTCGAGCGCCCCGGCGGGCTCGCCTACGACCGTCCCGACGACCTCGACTTCGAGCGGGCGGAGCCCCCGCCGCGCATGGCCTCCGGATACGGCGGCCACCACTGCCCCGGATCCCGTCCGGCCCGCACGGTGCTCCAGGTCCCCATCGGCACCCTTCTCACCCGTTTCCCTGAACTGCGGCCGGCCGTATCGGCGGAGGAGGTGCAGCGGAACACCGTCTCGACCCGGCGCCACCCGCTCACCCCGCCGGTCGCCTGGTAAGGAGTGCGACCATGGCAACGCTGTGCAGACCGGCCATCGCGGTCCCGGAGCACATCATCACCCGCGAACAGACCCTGGAGCTCGCGCGCACCATCCACGCCGACCACCCTCAGCTCCAGCTCGCCCTGCGGCTGATCGGCAACACCGGTGTGCAGACCCGGCACATCGTGCAGCCCATCGAGGACACCCTCCGGCACCCGGGTTTCACCGAGCGCAACGCCCTCTACGAAGCCGAGGCCAAGGCCCGGGTGCCCGAGGTCATCCGGCGGGCCCTGGCCCACGCCGAACTCACCGCACGCGACATCGACATGATCGTGTACGTCTCGTGCACCGGCTTCATGATGCCGTCGATGACCGCCTGGATCATCAACACCATGGACTTCCGGTCCGAGACCCGCCAGCTGCCGGTCGCCCAGCTGGGCTGTGCCGCCGGGGGCGCGGCCATCAACCGCGCGCACGACTTCTGCATCGCCTATCCCGAGGCGAACGTCCTCATCGTCTCCTGCGAGTTCTGCTCGCTCTGCTATCAGCCGACGGACCTCGCGGTCGGCAATCTGCTCTCCAACGGCCTGTTCGGGGACGCCCTCGCGGCAGCGGTCGTGCGGGGCGAGGGGGGCGTGGGCGTACGGCTGGAGCAGAACGGCTCCCATCTGGTGCCCGACACCGAGGAGTGGATCTCCTACGGCATCCGGGACACCGGCTTCCACTTCATGCTCGACAAGCGGGTGCCCGGCACGATGGCCGTCCTCGCGCCCGCCATGCGGGCGATGGCCGAGCCGCACAACTGGGACGTCTCCGGGCTCGACTTCTACATCGTCCACGCCGGCGGCCCCCGGATCCTGGACGATCTGTGCAAGTACCTCAACCTGCCGCCGGAGATGTTCCGCTACAGCAGGGCCACGCTCACCGAGCGCGGCAACATCGCCAGCGCGGTCATCTTCGACGCGCTCGAACGGCTCTTCGCGGACGGCGGTGCCGAGGACGAGTCCCGCGGCATCATCGCCGGCTTCGGGCCCGGCATCACCGCCGAGATCGCCCTGGGGACCTGGACGGACCCGGCCCAGGAGGGCAAGGAACGGGCCGCCGTACGGGCGGTGCGGCTACCGGCCTGACAGCGGAAGCGCGGGCCACCGAGGTGACCCGCGCTTCATGCGCCGCCGTGGCCGCCCTCGCTCAGAGGTCGAACTCCGCCGGGTCGATGCCCACCGCGAAGCACGCCTCGCGGACGACGGCCTGCTCGGTCTTGTCGAAGTCGCCGTCGGCGCCACCGATGACGATGCCGATCTGGATGACGGCACGCGCCTCGGTCGGCTTCTTCTGCACCTTGCCGATGGTCTGCAGGATGCTGACCTTGCCGAAGTCGAAGTCGACCGAGAGCTTCTGGCAGTAGTCGTTGAACCGCGCCTGAAGGTCGTCGGCGGGGAAGTTCTGCAGCACGTCGTTGGTGGCGATCAGCGAGGCGACGCGACGCCGCTCGGAGGCGTCGATCGAACCGTCGGCAGCGGCCACCAGGGCGCACATGGCCATGCTCGCGTCACGGAACGCCCCGCTCTTGAGGTCGTTCTTCTTCGCCACCAGCTGACCCTGCATCGTCGTCGCGGAGTCCTTGAGCCGGTCCCAGAGCGCCATCTGTGTATCTCCTCGTGAAAATCGGGGGCACAGACAGAACTGTTCCGATGGGTAAAGAAGTTCCCAAAGGGATAAACGGGGCGCGAGTCCGGGCGGAATCCAAGCCCGTCCGGCGATCGAGGACACCACGACCGGCGGCCGAGCCACGTACCGAACCCCAGCGGGTGGCGACCCGTCACGCCCCCAGCGGATCCAGATGCAACGGCTGCACCCGCCCCTCCAGCATCGCCCCCAGCCCGACCACCGCGCAGACGTCCGGCCGGTCCGCGATCTGCACGATCAGCCCCGTCGCGTCGGCGATCATTCGGTCGAGGCCCGGGAGCAGCGCACTGCCGCCCGCGAGCATCACGCCCCGGTCCACGAGGTCGGCCACCAGGTCGGGCGGGCAGGCGCGCAGCACCCGCCCGATCGCGTCGAGCACACCCGTCAGCGGTGTGTGGATGGCCTCGCGGACATTGGCGGTGCTCACCATGACCGTACGGGACAGCCCCGTCGCCACGTCCCGGCCGCGGACCTCCGCGCCGTCCTCGACCGGGTCCGCGGACAGCGCCACGTGCAGCGGGTGCAGCCCCTGCGTGGGCAGCATCAGGCCGTGCCGGGTCCGCAGGTGCTGCACGACGGCGTAGTCGATCGCGTCGCCGCCCACCAGCACCTTCTCCGCCGCCACGATCGCGCCCAGGGACAGGACCGCGACCTGCGTGGCGGCCGCCCCGCAGACGATGATCATCGTGGCCTCGGGCTGTTCCACGGGCAGCCCGCACCCCACGGCGGCGGCCACGAGGGTGTCGACCAGCTCGACGCGGCGGGCGCCCAGGCCCGTCAGTGTCTCGATGGCGGCGCGCTGGGCGATGGGCTCGGCGTCGTGCGGCAGGCAGACGGCCGCGCGCAGCAGCGGCTTGCGCCGCCACGCCCGGCGGATCTTGTCCTGGACGAGGAAGCGCAGCATGCGCTGCGCCATGTCGATGTCGACGACCGTGCCGCCGGAGATGGGCCGTACGACGCGGATGTGCTTGGGCGTCCGGCCCGACATGCCCTCGGCGAGGGCACCGACCGCGATCAGCGAGCCGGTGCGGGTGTTGACCGCGGCGATGCTCGGCTCGTCGACGATCAGGCCGGTGTCCCTGACATAGACGCGAGTCCGCGCGGCCCCGAGGTCGACGGCGATGGTGCAACGACGGAGCTGCTCAAGACTGTGGGACAGCACAGCGGGTCCTCCCCTGGCCTGACGGAGCGGTCTCCGGGCCGCGTTGCGGCGGCCCTACGGGCCATCGTGCGGGGTCCGGCGGGTGGCTGCCCGCTGAACTGCGCCGCACGGGGGAGGCGTGGTGACGTGCCGTCAGCGCGTGCGGCGCGCGGGAGGGGCCGGGGGCGTCCGCCGGAGCGCTCAGGACGGCTGGTCCTTGGCGTCGGCGTAGCACTCCACGACCGCCGTGGTGAAGGGTATGCGCACCGGGTTCTCGCCGAAGCAGATGCGCCCCGCGCGGTCCGAGGCGGTGCGGATGGCGGCGGTGACGGCGGCGGCCTCGGCCTCGGGGCAGTGCACGATGACCTCGTCGTGCTGGAAGAAGACGAGCTCGGCGCGGAGCCCGGCGAGCTCCTGGCGCAGGGCCGCGAGCAGCGCCAGGGCCCAGTCGGCGGCGCTGCCCTGGACGACGAAATTGCGGGTGAAGCGGCCCCGGGCGCGGTCGGCGGGCGTGCTGCCGTAGGTGGCCGGAGCGTCGTCGTCCTGGGGGAGCCCCGCCTCGTCGGGGGCGGCCGCCGAGGCGGGCGGGCAGGTGCGGCCGAGCCAGGTCCGTACGAGCCGGCCCTCCTCGCCGGCGCGGGCCGCGTCGTCGACGTGGGCGACGGCGGCGGGGAAGCGGCGGCGCAGGTCGGCGAGGTGCTTGAGCCCGTCGCCGGAGGTCTGGCCGTAGACCGCGCCGAGCAGCGCGAGCTTGGCGCGCTCGCGGTCGCCGGAGAAGGCCCGGTCGGACAGGGCGGCGTACAGATCGCGCTCGCCGGCCGCGACCTCCATCAGCCCCCGGTCGCGGGAGACGGCGGCGAGGATGCGCGGTTCCATCTGGTCGGCGTCGGCGACGACGAGCCGCCAGCCGGGGTCGGCGATCACGGCCCGGCGGATGATCCGGGGGATCTGGAGGGCGCCTCCGCCGTTGGTGGTCCAGCGCCCGGAGACGGAGCCCGCCGGGATGTACTCGGGCCGGAAGCGGCCGTCCCGCACCCAGGTCTGGAGCCAGGACCAGCCGTGCGCGGTGTGCAGTCGGTAGAGCTTCTTATATAGGAGGAGAGGCTCGACGCCGGGGTGATCGATCCCCCGCAGCTCCCAGGCGCGGGTGGAGGACAGGGCGATGCCCTGCCGGGCGAAGGCCCTGATGATGTCGGCGGCCAGATCGGGCCGTACGCGCACGCCGTCGCCGAAGGCCCGGGACACCTCGTCGGCCAGCTCGACCAGGCGCCGGGGCTCCAGGCCGCCGGGATAGCGCTCGCCGAGCAGCTCGGTCAGCAGCGCACGGTGGACGTCGGCCCGCCAGGGCACACCCGTGCGGTTGAGCTCGGCGGCGACGAGCGTCCCCGCCGACTCCAGGGCGAGCAGCAGCCGCAGCCGGCCCGGGTGCGCGGTCGCGTCCGCACGGGCCAGCTGGTCGGCGTGGACCGCGATCACCGCGTCCAGCGGGTCGGTGCCCGGCGGCAGCGGCGCCGGACCCGGCTCGAACAGCGACGGCTGACCGCCGGCCGCCCGCGTGGGCGGATCGGCGGGTACGGGCAGGCCGTGCAGCCGCGCCCACGCTGCCGCCAGGGACCGGGGCTGCCCCGACTGCCCCTCGGCGTGGCCGATGAGCAGCGCCTCGGCCGCCTCGACGTCATGGCAGCGCTCGACGCGCACGCCTGCCGCGAGCAGCGCCGGATACGCCTCCGCGGTGGACCGCCACACCCACCGCTCGGCCTCCGGCCGGGACCGCACGGCCTCGGCCAGGCTGCCCGCGGATTCCACCGGCCCGGCCGGGGCACCCGAGGGGTCGACGGGGCGGAGACGAACACCCCCGTCGCCCGTCTCCGCCACCGCCCACCTCATGGCACAGAAGTCTGCCAGGGGGGTCTGACAACGCCCCTGACCTCGGACTTCGGCGCGCGGAGCGGCGGGGTCCGGCCTACGCTGACGGTATGAGCGATCCCCTGTCCTGGAAGGTCGCGGCGGACGTCGAGGGCAGACCCACGGAGCGGGCCTGCGCCCACATGGACGAGGCCCGCGAGGTGACCCCGAGCACGACGGAGGGCTGCGAGGACTGCCTGCGCATCGGCTCGACCTGGGTCCACCTCCGCGAGTGCCTGACGTGCGGCCACATCGCCTGCTGCGACAGCTCCCCGAACCGCCACGCCAGCGCCCACGCCCACACGCAACCCGGCCACGACCTCGCCCGATCCTTCGAACCGGGCGAGGACTGGGCCTGGTGCTACGCGGACCAGCTGCTGCTGTTGCCGGCGGGGAGGTAGCGGGTCCCGGCCCGATTGGCCGGACGCCGTGCCGTCGCAGCAGGCTCAGAAGTCGGGCCAGTCATCAGAGATCACGATCCGGGCGACGTAGATGCGTGGCCCGTCGTGCCCGGTTTCGGCCGCCCCTACGTGGTATTCGGCGATGCCGATGTTCCGGGCGAGTGGTGTCGAGAACCAGCCGGCCCGGGATGGCACCGGCCGGGCGAGCGGAGGGACGGGATGTTCACTTTCGCCCCAAGGTCTACGCGGTCCACCACGGCCGGACGTATCCGGCCGCTGCCAAGGCCGACGCGTCGGGCCTCATCGCCCTTACCACCGGGGATGACCGGCCTGAGGAGCTCGTCGCCGATCCTCGGGACCCGAGCGGCGAGCACTTCCTGGCCGCCCCGGAGCAGTTGGACGCCTGGTACCGGACCCACTGGACCTTCCGAACGCACGGCGAACCCTTCGACGCCGTTGGAACAGTAGACGGCTGGATCAAGGGCATCTACACAAGCAACAGCTACGGCTTCATCGCGCACAGCGCCGTTCTGACCCCGGAGACGGGCCCCGACGGGGTGCACACCCAGTACACGATCAAGGTGAGCCCCGACGGTGTCACCGACCTCGAACAGCACCGCACCGACCTACTGCCCAAGCAGTAGCCGAGGCCCCGGGGACCTTGGGCCATAAGTTCCCGCCGGAGCCCTGTTCCTCGACTCGCTGCCAGCAGGCTGAGCGGGGCCGGTGTTACGCGAACCGGGCGCTGCTGCTGGAGTTGACCGCTTTGACCTTGGCGCTGAGCAACTCGGCGCTGGTGGCGGCCCGGACGCCGTCCGGTGCGGCATCCCACTCCCGACCCCCGGTGGGCGGCCGCAGCTGGAGGTGCGGCCCTTCGTGCCCCATGACCTCACCGACTCTGTTCGTACGCACATCGACGACGAAGCTGCCGATGGCGGGGGTGGCTTGGCGCGCCTCGGCGGAGCAGGTGCAGGCGAGGAGAGGGGAGTGCGGCTTGAGGTCGATCCCGTGGGCGGTGGCCCATACGTAGACGGAGCAGGTGGGGGTTTGAGGGGTGGCGGGACGGATGGGGGCGGGGATGAGGGGCGCGGGGGCGGGTGGAGCGGGCGGACGGTGGACGAAAAGCGCCCTCGCCCGCGCGAAGAAGCGGGAGATACAGTCCTTCATGTCATGAGCTCCTGGAAGCTGGTGGCCACGCCCCCGGACCGGTCGGACGGTCGCGGGGGTCTTGTCGCGCTACACGCTAGACGCACTTGTAGCCACTTGTCCATGGTGAACCAGGGGTAGGCAGGGGTGGCCGTATCTATGTTCCCATGTCCGCTCATGCGTACAGTCATGAGTGTGATGGAGTTCGACCCGACCCGCCCCAAGTGGGAACAGATCGCCGATGTGATCCGGCAGCGCATCGCCAGTGGCGAATACCCGGTGAACCACATGCTCTCGGAGACGCGCTTGGAGCAGGAGTTCGAGGTAGCGCGAGGAACGATCCGAAAGGTCTCGGCAGCACTCCGCGCCGAGGGCCTGATCATCACGACTCGCGGCATGGGCTCGTTCGTGGCCGCTAAGTCGGCAGGGGAAGCGTCCTCCGACGAATCCTGATCGAACCCTGCCTGTGTCGGCGGGAGTTGTCCTACGGTTGGCGCCCATGGCGACCCCGCACCAACCCCGCCCCGTAGTCGACCCGACCAGAGTGGCCTACGCCTACATGCAGGTGGCTGATCACGTCGCCGCTCTGATCGAGGCGGGAATCCTGCCGCGCGGCGCCCGCCTGCCGGGTGAACGGGACCTGGCCACGGAATACGGCGTAGCCATCGGCACCGTGCGCCGCGCCACACGCGAGCTACGAGAGCGCGGAATGCTCGTCACCCTGCCCGCGAAGGGCACCTACGTGACGGGGTAGTGCCCGGCGGCGGAGCCGCCGACCACCGCTTGACTCTCCAGTGACGGGAGACCTCACCGTGGCGGACATGGACGACGGCACCCTCCTCCCCATCGGGGACCTCCTCCCCATCGGGGAGCTCGCCCGGCTGACCGGGCTTCCGGTCAAGACGATCCGGTTCTGGTCCGATGCCGGGGTCGTGCCGCCGACCGACCGCACACCCGCGGGCTACCGGCTGTACGGCCAGGACGCACTCGCGCGCCTCGGCCTCGTCCGTACGCTGCGCGACCTCGGGGTCGGGCTCGTCGACATCCGGCGCGTGCTGGAGCGCGAGATCACCGTCGCCGAGGTCGCGGCCGCGCACGCCGAGGCCCTGGAGGTGCAGATCCGCACCTTGCGGCTGCGCCGGGCCGTACTGCGAGCGGTAGCCGGACGCGGGTCCTCACCACAGGAGATGGAACTCATGCACAAGCTCGCGAATCTCTCCGAGCGGGAACGCCACCGCCTGATCCATGACTTCATCGACAACGCGTTCCAGGGGCTCGACATCGGCGGCGAGTTCATGACCATGATGCGCGGGTCCGTCCCGGTGCTCCCGGACGACCCCGCGCCCGAGCAGATCGCCGCCTGGGTGGAGCTGGCGGAACTCGTCCAGGACGAGGAGTTCCGCGCCGGCATGCGCCGGGCCGCCATGGACCAGATCCAGGCGAACGAGGACCTCGGGCGGCCCGACCCGCGGGACGCCCGGCGGTTGATCGAGCTGATGCGGGAGCGGACCGACGCGGCCAGGGAGGCCGGCATCGAGCCGGGCTCCGCCGCCGCCCGGCCGGTGATCGACGAACTGGTCGCCCGCCACGCGGAGATCGCCGGCCGCGAGGACGGCCCGGAGTTCCGGCAGTGGCTGCGGGAACGGCTGGAGATCGCCCACGACTCGCGGTACGGGCGGTACTGGCACCTCGTGGCCGTCGTCAACGGCTGGCCGCCGGCCCCCGGCATGGGCCCGGCACTGGAGTGGGTGATCGCCGGGCTGCGCGCCGCGCGCTGATCGAGCGGCGGCGGGGGCGCACGCGTCCCCGCCGCCGTGCCCGCCGAAACGATCCGCCCCGCCGATCCAGGGACCGGCGCGCGCCCGCTGTCGTATCGTCAATTCCGCGCTCGGCAAGGCGAAAGGCGAAGGGGGCGGGTCGTGCACCCGGCGAAGGAACGCATTGCGGCCGTATTCGGGCGCAATCAAGGAAGCGGATATCTCCTCACACCGAATCTCGTACTGACCGCCGCCCACGTCGTCGGTGACTGCGACACGCCCCGCGTGATCGTGCCCGGCGGCGTCGGGCAGGTGCGCTGCCGGGTGGTGTGGGCGCGGGACGACAACCGCCGGTGCGACGCCGCGCTGCTGGTCGCCGAGCGGGATCTCGTGGCCGAGGAGGAGGCCGAGGCGTTCGAGCCGCTGGTCTGGGGACGCGCGTACGACCTGAGGGTCTGGCCGGGAGCGCAAGCCATCGGCTTCCCGCACGTCCAGCGCGACGCGGCCGGTGAGCTCGACACCGAGCAGGTCACCGGCTCCCTCAAGCCGGGCAGCAATCTGCTCAGCGGCCGCCACGTGCTCGACAGCGACGGCGGCGCGCCCGAGCCGCCCGCCGACGGCGGGTCGCCGTGGGCGGGGATGTCCGGCGCGGCCGTCTTCGTGGACGGCCTGCTCGCGGGCGTGGTCTGCGCCGACCCGAACGGATGGCGGCACGGACGCCTGACGGTGACGCCGTCGGCGACGCTCTGGTCGGACTTCACCTTCCTCAGTGACTGCCTGCTGGCCGGGCACAAGCCGGAGTCGCGGTCGCTCGCCTCGCCCCGGCAGCTGGAGATCGAGGCGTTCGAGCGGAGATTGCGCGACTACATCGTCGAGAAGTCCGGCGAACTGACGATCATCGGGCTGACCCTCTCCGACGGCGAGGGCGAGACGTGGCCGCTCGACGCCGCCTATCTCAGCCTGGAACTGACCAACGCGGAGGCCGCCCGGCAGATGTCCGCCGACACCTTCGGGCTCGCCGCCGGCGAGGGCGCCGCCGGCTCCGTACCCTCGCCGAAGCGCGCGGAGGAGGCGCTCGCCGGACAGCGGCGGGTCCTGCTGCGCGGCGCGGCGGGTTCGGGCAAGACGACGCTGCTCCAGTGGCTCGCCACGATCACCGCGCGCGGCACGCTCGCTCCCGGCCTCGGCCACCTGAGCGGCTGCATGCCGCTGATGCTGCCGCTGCGGACCCTCATCCGGCGCGGTGAGCTGCCGCAGCCCGAGGAGTTCCTCGCCTCGGCGGCGGGCCCGCTCGCCGGGCTGCCCGCCGCGCGCGGCTGGGTGACCCGCAGGCTCACCGAGGGCACGGCACTCCTGCTGATCGACGGCGTGGACGAGGTGCCCGAGGCCGACCGGCGCCGCACCCTGACCTGGGTCAAGGACCTCCTCGCCGCGTATCCCGACGCCCGGTACGTGATCACCACCCGCCCCTCCGCCGTACGGGAGGGCTGGCTGGCGGACTCGGACTTCACCGAGCTGGAACTGCTGCCCATGAGCCGGGGCGACGTCACGGCCTTCATCGACCGCTGGCACGAGGCGGCCGGGGCGGCGAAGGACGAGCGACTGCGCGCCTTCCGCGACTCCCTCACCACGGCCGTCGTCGCCAAACGCGACCTCGGCATGCTGGCCACCAACCCCCTGATGTGCGCGCTGATCTGCGCCCTCAACCGCTCCCGGCGCGGGTATCTGCCGCACGGCCGCATGGAGCTGTACCGCGCGGCGCTGGAGCTGCTGCTCGTACGACGCGACCGCGAGCGGGAGATCGTCGTCGGACAGGACGGCCCGGAACTCGAACAGACCCAGCAGATCGCCCTCTTACAGAAGATCGCCTACTGGCTGATCCGCAACGGCCGCTCCGTGATCGAGTGGCACAAGGCCGTGGAGATCCTCGAACGGGCGCTCCCCGCGATGCCGACGGTGGCGGCGCGGGGCGACGCCGAGTCGATCCTGCGCTATCTGCTGCTGCGCAGCGGCCTGCTCCGCCGCCCGACCAGCGAGACCCTCGACTTCATCCACCGCACCTTCCAGGACTACCTGGGCGCCCGGGCCGCCGTGGAGGACTGGGACTTCGACGTCCTGGTCAGCCACGCCCACGACGACCAGTGGGACGACGTCCTGCGCATGGCGGTCGGCCACGCGCCACCGCGCGCCCGCGCGGAACTGCTGCGCCTGCTGCTGGAGCGCGGCGACCGCGAGGAGCCCCACCGGGCCCGCCTCCACCTGCTGGCGGCGGCCTGCCTCGAACACGCGACGGAGGTCGACTGGGAGGTCCGGACGAGGGTCGAGAAGGCGGCGGCCGAGCTCGTACCGCCGCGCGACCTGGAGTCGGCGAAGGAGCTGGCGGCGGCGGGCCATGTCGTCCTGGACCTGCTGCCGGGACCGGAGGGGCTGCCGGAGGAGGTGGCCCACGCGGTGGTGGTCGCGGCGACGACGGTGGCGGACGAGAAGGCGATCCCGCTGCTGTCCCGGTACGTCGACCACGCGTCGAGGCGGGTACGGGCCCAACTGGCCTGGGCGTGGGACCGCTTCGACACACGGCAGTACGCGGAGAAGGTGATCGGGAGGCTGGCCCACGAGGACATGGGGGAGGGGGCGCTGGACTTCGTGGTGAAGTCACGCGAGCACGTGACGGCGCTGAAGGAGCTGGGCGGCCGGCCCCGTGTGCAGGTCCGGGGACTCTTCCGCGCCGACGACTTGGCCGACCTGGACACTCCGGCGCTCAAGGGGCTGATCCTGCACTCCGTCGAGGGGGCGTGGGAGGCGCCGCTGCCGTTGGGGATCACGTATCTGAACACGGGCGGTGAGATGAGCGGCGTCCCGCTTCCGAGGATGAGCCACCATCCCTGTCTGGAGTCGATTCTGTTCAATTGCCGTGTCGATCTGCGGGAACTCGCCCTGGAGACCGTCCCCCGGCTCAGAACACTGGGCGCCCGCATGCAGGACCTGAGGGCGTTGAATTCCGTACGGCCGACACCTCAGGTGGAGCGGCTGTACCTGACCTGGGCCTCACATCTGGAGGGTCTCCAGTACGTGCCGAAGACCTACCCCGGTCTCAGGGAGCTGATCGTGATCAGCCCGCCCGAGACGGCCGAGCCACTCGACCTGGAGCCCCTCCGAGCCCTTGGGCCGATCACGATCGACATCGTCCATTCCGGCCCGGTCCTCCACCGGGAGCTGCTCCCCGAGGGCACCCGGCTGACGGTCCAGGCTCCAAAAACGGCGACCCCTCCCTGATCAGGAGCGAACGTGGCCTTCCGCGGCCGCTGATGCGCATGAGGTGCAACCACTGCGCGTCACTGCGGCGTCATGGGTTGACGTCGAGCACCCTCACCGGCTGCCCCTTCCATCGGCTTGGCACGGTCGTGGCGATGAACGCGCCGTTCGGTCGTTCAGGCATCGGCTCCGCCGCGTACCGGGTGTGCGCGACCGCCCAGCTGGTCTCACGCGCGACGGCCAAGGCGGCCGGCAGATCCAGGTCAAGGACGGTGATGCCGGGAAGCGAGGCCAGATGCTCGGCGGTGCCGGGGCGGGCCGTACGTCACCCCTCCACCACCTCCCCCCAAACCCCCCGAATCGCCTCCGCCACCCCGCTCGCCGTCAGCGGCGCAGCACCCAGCGACCGTGCCGCCAGACCGTGCAGATACGCCCCCACGGACGCCGCGTCGCGCCCCGTCAGCCCCGACGCCAGCAGCGCCCCCGTGAGCCCCGACAGCACGTCGCCGCTTCCCGCCGTCGCCAGCCAGGGCGTGCCCGTCGGGTTGACCAGTACCGCGTGGTGGCCGTGGGCGATCACGGTCGTGGAGCCCTTCAGCAGGGCCGTCACGCCGTAGCGCTGGGCCAGGGCGCGGGCGGAGGTCAGGCGGGTCGCCTCCACGTGGGGGCGGGCCACGCCGAGCAGCGCCGCCGCCTCGCCGGCGTGCGGGGTCAGGACCGTCTCCGCGCCGCGGGCGCCCACCGCCTCCGGGGTCACCAGGCGCAGGCCGTCCGCGTCGACGAGGACCGGTACGTCCGAGGCCAGCACGTCGTCCAGGGCCCGGCGGGCCGCCGCGTCGTCGCCGACGCCGGGGCCCACGACCCACGCCTGGACGCGCCCGGCCTTCGACGGCGGGCCCTCGGAGACGAGCGTCTCGGGGAAGCGGGCGACGACCGCGTCCGCCGCGGGGCCGACGTAGCGGACCGCGCCCGCGCCGCCGTGCAGCGCGCCCGCCACCGCCAGGAGCGCCGCACCGGGATAGCGGGCCGAGCCCGCCACGACGCCCACCACGCCCCGCCGGTACTTGTCGCTCTCCGCCTGCGGACGCGGCAGCAGCGCCGCGACGTCCGCGTGCTGGAGCGCCTCCGCGTCGGGCTTGCGGGGCAGGAAGGGGCCGAGCCCGATGTCGATCAGGCGCAGCGCGCCCGCGTGCTCGCGGGCCGGGTCGACGAGGAGGCCGGGCTTGTACGCGCCGAAGGTCACCGTCGCGTCCGCCCGCACTGCCGACCCGCGCACCTCGCCGCTGTCCGCGTCGACGCCGCTCGGCAGGTCCACGGAGACGATCAGGGCCCGCTCCGTCCTCGCGGCCTTCACCAGCGCGTCCGCCTCCGCCCGCAGCCCGCCCTTGCCGCCGATGCCGACGATGCCGTCGACGACGAGGTCGGCCCGGCGTACGGCCCGGTCCTCCGCCTCCGCCGAGGCCACCCGCCCGCCCGCTCGCCGCAGCGCGGCCAGCCCGCCCGCGTGGGCCCGCTCGGGGGCCAGCAGCACCGCCGTCACCCCGGCGCCCCGCCGGGCCAGCCGCGCGCCGGCGTACAGCGCGTCGCCGCCGTTGTCGCCGCTGCCGACGAGCAGCGCCACCCGTGAGCCGTAGACGCGGCCGAGCAGGTCCGCGCAGGCCGCCGCGAGCCCGGCGGCCGCCCGCTGCATCAGGGCGCCCTGGGGGAGCTGTGCCATCAGGGCGCGCTCGGCGGCCCGTACGGTCTCGACGCTGTAGGCAGTCCTCATGCCCACCAGTGTCACGGTCGTACGGCCCGCGCGCCGCTGAAATGCCCGACGGGCCGACACCCCTGCCCGCCCACCCCTCACCCCCATACCGATCGTCCTGAGACACTGGCGGGGATGAACGAGACACCGATGCGCGCCCGTGCCCTGGTCGACCTGGCCGCTCTGCGAGCCAACGTCCGTGTGCTGCGCGCCCGCGCGCCCAAGGCTCAGCTGATGGCCGTGGTCAAGGCGGACGCCTACGGCCACGGCGCGGTGCCCTGTGCCCGCGCGGCCCGGCAGGCCGGCGCGGCGTGGATCGGTACGGCCACCCCGCAGGAGGCGCTCGCGCTGCGCGCGGCGGGCGACACGGGCCGGATGCTGTGCTGGCTGTGGACGCCGGGCGGGCCGTGGCGGGAGGCCGTCGAGGCCGGTATCGACGTGACGGCGAGTGGTGTGTGGGCCGTCGAGGAGGTCCGCGAGGCGGCCCGCGCGGCCGGCCGCACCGCCCGCGTCCAGCTGAAGATCGACACCGGTCTCGGCCGCAACGGCTGCCAGCCCGACGACTGGCCGGAACTGATCGCCGCCGCCCGCGCCGCCGAGGACGAGGGCCTCATCCGCGTCACCGGCCTCTGGTCGCACTTCGCGTGCGCGGACGAGCCCGGCCACCCCTCCATCCAGGCGCAGCTGCGGGTCTTCGAGGACGCGCTGGCCTACGCGGAGCGGCAGGGCATCGACCCGGAGGTGCGGCACATAGCCAACTCCCCGGCCACCCTCACGCTCCCCGAGACCCACTTCGACCTCGTACGGACCGGGGTCGCGATCTACGGCGTCTCGCCGAGCCCCGAGCTCGGCACCCCCGAGGACCTCGGCCTCAAGCCGGTCATGACGCTCTCCGCGTCCCTCGCCTCCGTCAAGCGGGTGCCGGGCGGCCACGGTGTCTCGTACGGGCATCACTACCTCACCCCCGGGCCCACTACCCTCGCCCTCGTTCCCGTCGGTTACGCGGACGGCATCCCGCGTGCGGCGTCCGGCACGGGGCCGGTGCTGATCGGCGGGAAGTGGCGGACGGTCGCGGGCCGGGTGGCCATGGACCAGTTCGTCGTCGACCTGGGCGGGGACACCGCGCACGTCGGCGAGGAGGCGGTGCTGTTCGGGCCGGGCGACCGGGGCGAGCCGACCGCCGAGGACTGGGCGCGGGCCACGGGAACCATCGCCTATGAGGTCGTCACACGCATCTCCCAGCGCGTCCCGCGCGTCTATGTGGGGGAGAGCGACGAGAGCGTGAACGCGGACGCCGGCGGGAACGCGGACGTGAACACGCACGTGGACGAGCAGGAGAGCTAGGACACGGGGGGCACGGACATGAGCGACAGCGCGAGTACGGGCGCGGAAGCCGCGGCGCGGGCCGCCGAGGCGGCCGGGGCCGCCTCGGCCGGCTGGCTGCGGGGCGCGGGCGTCGCGGGCACCGCCATCGGCGTCGTGGCCGCGGGAGCCGCGGTCGGGGTGGCCGTGGAGCGGCTGACCGTGGGCCGCGGCGTGCGCCGCAAGGCCCGCCTCGCCCTGGACTCGGCCGGCCCCTACGGGACGCTGCGCGGTACACCGGGCCGCGCGGTCGCCGAGGACGGCACCGAGCTCTACTACGAGGTCGACGAGGTCGATGAGCCGGAGGTGGGCGCCGGGGGCGCCCCCGAAACGTTCAAGCGCCTTTTCGGACGCCGTCCGTCCGCACCCCTGACGGTCGTATTCAGCCACGGCTACTGCCTGTCCCAGGACTCCTGGCACTTCCAGCGCGCCGCCCTGCGCGGCACGGTCCGCGCCGTCTTCTGGGACCAGCGCAGCCACGGCCGCTCCGCCCGCGCCCACAGCGCCCCCATCGACATGGAACTGCTCGGCCGTGACCTCAAGGCCGTCATCGACGCCGCCGCTCCCGAGGGGCCGCTGGTGCTGGTGGGGCACTCGATGGGCGGGATGACGATGATGGCGCTGGCCGCCCAGTATCCGGAGCTGATCGCCGAGCGCGTCGTCGGCGCCGCCTTCATCGGCACGTCGGCGGGCGGCCTGGACCAGAACACCTACGGGCTTCCGGTCGCCGGGATGAACGTGGTGCGCCGCGTCCTGCCGGGCGCCTTCAAGCTGATGGCCGCCCAGCCCGAGCTGATCGAGAAGGGGCGGCGGGCCACCGCCGATCTCTTCGCGGGGATCATCAAGCGCTATTCCTTCGGGTCGAAGGACGTGGATCCGGCGGTGGCGCGGTTCGCCGAGCGGCTGCTGGAGGCGACGCCCGTCGACGTCGTCGCCGCGTTCTACCCCGCCTTCGCCGGCCACGAGAAGGTGGCGGCCCTGCGCGCCTTCGCCGACCTGCCCGTGGTCGTCCTCTCCGGCGGCCGCGACCTGCTGACGCCGAGCGAGCACAGCCGGGCGATCGCCGACGCCCTGCCCGGCGCCCGGCTCGTGGAGCTGCCCGAGGCGGGCCACCTGGTGATGATGGAGCACCCGGAGACGACCAACGACGGGCTCGTCGAGCTGCTGGCGGCCGCCGCGTCCGCCGAGGCGCGGCCGGGCCCGCGCCACGCCGCCGGAGCACGCCGACGGTGCTGAACCCGCACCCGTGTCCGGCCCCGTACCATCGGCGGGTATGAACGTCCCGAACACCCCGTACGACACCGTCGCCGTCATCACCGCCGCCGCCTCCGCCGTCTCCGAGCGGATCACCGTCGGTTCCGCCGAGGCCATGCGGGACCTGGGCCGCAAGCTGGCCGGGATGCTGCGCCCGGGCGATCTGGTGCTCCTCACGGGCGAGCTGGGCGCGGGCAAGACGACCCTGACCCGGGGCCTCGGCGAGGGGCTCGGGGTGCGCGGTGCCGTCACGTCCCCGACGTTCGTGATCGCCCGCGTCCACCCGTCGCTCGCCTCCGGCCCGCCCCTGGTCCACGTCGACGCCTACCGGCTCTCCGGCGGCCTGGACGAGATGGAGGACCTGGATCTGGACGTCTCGCTGCCCGAGTCGGTGATCGTCGTGGAGTGGGGCGACGGCAAGGTCGAGGAGCTGTCCGAGGACCGGCTGCACGTCGTCATCGAACGGGCGGTGGGTGCGGACGCGCTCGCGCTGGACGAGGCCGACGACGTACGGACCGTGACCGTCGCCGGTGTCGGCGAGCGCTGGGCGGGCGTGGACCTGTCACCGCTGAGCGACTGAGGGACCACTGAGAGATCGCTGAGAGATCGCTGAGCGGGGCGCGCGCGGTCGCCACGTTCCGACAAGCCGTCGGCAAGATGTTGCGCGGGCGGTATCGGGCGTGGTCACATGGAGGCAGAGACACGGTTAGGTCTACCTAACCTTGCCCCGCTGCCAGCTGCCCAGGAGGCGTTGATGTCGGCCGAGAAGCCTGCTGCCGAGCCTGCTGCCGCCGAGTCCGCCGCCGCGGCGCACCGCTCCGGGAACGAGCGGCCGTCGATGCGCGATCTCCTCGCGTCCTGCGCCGCCGCCGACGCGGTCTCGACCCCGCCGAAGGCACCCGCGGCACGGGGCGCCGAGACCGAGCAGGCCGGGACCAACGGGGAAACCGCGCGCGACGCCGCGTAGAAACCGCGCACGACGTCGCGTAACGCCCCGCATTAGCCCGTAGGAGTGAACGGGCGCGGTGAGACCAGGAGCGTGGGCCCCTTGAGGAAGACGGTGGGCCCCTTAAGGAACCACGACCACCTTCGTGCCGTTCACCGCGAAGTTCCACAGCGCCAGGCCGTCCGCCGGACGCTCCCGGATGCCGCCCGTCTTCTTCGTCGAGGCGGGGTCCGGCGAGGAGCCGTCGACCGCCGCGCTGAACCCGTAGACCACGGTCCCTTCCTGGTGGAAGCGGACGATGTGCTCGATCGGGATGCCGTCCGACCCGGTGCCGGTGGGGGTGCGGGAGGTGACCTTGTACGGGCCCACCGGCGGGTTCATCGTGCTGGGCGCGACCTCGTAGGTCCGGGTGGCCTTCCCGTCGGCGCCGACGAGCCACACCCGCTTCTGCGCGAGGGCGTAGACGACGCGGGCGCCGGTACCGGAGTTCGCGGGGACGGCCGTCGCGTCGCCCTTCCCCTGATCGGCCTTGCCCTTGCCCGCCGGGTCCTCGCCCTGCCCCTTGTCCTTCTCCTTGCCGGTCGACGAGGAAGCGGACGCGTGCGGGCGGTCGGGCGCGGCCTCGGCCTGGAAGGCGAGGAATCCGACGCCGCCCAGCGCCGCCGCGGTGAGCGCCGCCACGATGATTCCCGAGCTGCTGCGTGCCACGGCTGAGCACCCTTTCGTCCTACGTACGGCTATGCGGCTGACCGTAGCACCCGCGTACGCCCCCGCCGCGCCCTCGGCACAGGCCAAGGCGCGCACCGCCCGCCCCGTGGCGCGCCGTAGTCTGTGAGTGTGCTGCTGCTCGCTCTTGATACCGCAACCCCCGCCGTCACCGTCGCCCTCCACGACGGCGACAAAGTCGTCGCCGAGTCCACCCAGGTCGACGCGCGCCGCCACGGTGAGCTGCTGCTGCCCGCCGTCCACCGGGTGCTGGGCGACGCGGGCCGCACGCTGGACGCCGTGACCGGCGTCGTCGTCGGCGTCGGCCCCGGCCCGTACACCGGCCTGCGGGTCGGCATCGTGACCGCGGCGACCTTCGGCGCGGCGCTGTCCGTGCCCGTCCACGGCCTGTGCTCGCTCGACGGCATCGCGTACGCCGCCGGGCAGGCGGGCCTGGAGGGCGAATTCGTCGTCGCGACGGACGCGCGCCGCAAGGAGGTCTACTGGGCGAGGTACGCCGATCCGCGTACCCGCCTCACCGATCCCGCCGTGGACCGCCCGGGCGACCTCACCGAGCCGCTCGCCGGCCTCACCGTGATCGGCGCGGGCGCCGTCCTGTACCGCGACGCCTTCACCGACGTACGGGCCGACATGCCCGAGCACCAGTCCGCGGGCGCGCTGGCCTCCCTCGCCGCGGAGAAGCTCCGCACGGGCGGGGAGTTCCTGCCTGACCGGCCGCTGTACCTGCGGCGGCCGGACGCGCAGGTGCCCGCCAACTACAAGGTGGTCACGCCGAAGTGACCGCGACGGTGCGTATCCGTGAGATGCGCTGGTGGGACATCGGGCCGGTGCTGGAGCTGGAGCGCGCCCTCTTCCCCGACGACGCCTGGTCGAAGGGCCTCTTCTGGTCCGAACTGGCCCACGCGCGCGGCGCCAACGCCAACCGCCGCTATGTGGTGGCGGAACGGATCGGCTCCACGGATGACGGCCCCGCCGGGAAGGCCGATCCGAACGGCGCCCCGGGCGCGGGCGACGCCGGAGTGGCGGGCCGCCACCTGACCGCGACGAGCTCTCCGGCTTCGGAGGTGGGGACGCGGGGGGCGCTGTCGTCGGGCGCGGGTTCGCCGGGTGCGGCCTCCCGGGGAGCGGTTCCGCCTGGTGCGGCCGCCGGGAGCGGGGAGGGCGCCGGCTCCGGCGCTGGTACGGGTGTGAGTCAGGCCTCGGGCGCCGGTACGGGCCCGGCTTCGGGCACCGGTACGGGCCCAGCCTCGGGCGTTGGTACGGGCGCGAGCCCGGCTTCCGACACTGGCACCGGCACCGTCCGCGGCACCGCAGACGGCGGCCCGGCAACCCCCGGCGACGCCCCCGCCGACGCCTCGGCCGCCCCCGGGCCGGGGGCCCACCCCGCCGAAGGCGAAACCCGCGGTCACCCCGCCGAAGAGGGCGCCCCTACCCCCGCCGGAGGCGAGAGCGCCCCCGCCGGAGGCAACCGCATCGTCGGCTACGCCGGTCTCGCCGCCATCGACGGCACCGGTGACGTCCAGACCATCGCCGTCGCCTACGACCACTGGAGCACCGGCCTCGGCGCCCGCCTGCTCACCGAGCTCCTCCACACCGCGACCGCCTTCGAGTGCCGCGAGGTGCTCCTCGAAGTACGCGTCGACAACACCCGAGCCCAGCGGCTCTACGAACGCTTCGGCTTCGAGGCCGTCGGCGTCCGCCGGGGCTACTACCAGCCGGGCAACATCGACGCCCTCGTCATGCGCCTCTCCGATCCCCATTCCGCAGTGCAAGGAACGACCACCCATGGCTGACGAACCCCTCGTCCTCGGCATCGAGACCTCCTGCGACGAGACCGGCGTCGGCATCGTCCGCGGCCACACCCTCCTCGCCGACGCCGTCGCCTCCAGCGTCGACGAACACGCCCGCTACGGCGGCGTCGTACCCGAGGTCGCCAGCCGCGCCCACCTGGAGGCGATGGTCCCGACGATCCAGCGCGCCCTGAAGGAGGCGGGCGTCAGCGCGAAGGACCTCGACGGCATCGCCGTCACCGCGGGCCCCGGCCTGGCGGGCGCGCTCCTCGTCGGCGTCTCGGCGGCCAAGGCGTACGCGTACGCCCTCGGCAAGCCCCTCTACGGCGTCAACCACCTCGCCTCGCACATCTGCGTCGACCAGCTCGAACACGGCGCGCTGCCCGAGCCGACGATGGCGCTGCTGGTCAGCGGCGGCCACTCCTCACTGCTCCTGGCGCCCGACATCACCTCGGACGTCCGCCCCCTGGGCTCGACGATCGACGACGCGGCGGGCGAGGCGTTCGACAAGGTCGCCCGCGTCCTGAACCTCGGCTTCCCCGGCGGCCCGGTCATCGACCGCTACGCCCGCGAGGGCAACCCCGAGGCGATCCGCTTCCCGCGCGGCCTGACCGGCTCCCGCGACCCGATCTACGACTTCTCCTTCTCCGGTCTCAAGACCGCCGTCGCCCGCTGGATAGAGGCCAAGCGCGCGGCGGGCGAGGACGTGCCGGTCGCGGACGTGGCCGCGTCCTTCCAGGAGGCCGTCGTGGACGTCCTCACCCGTAAGGCCGTCCGGGCCTGCAAGGACAACGGCGTCGACCACCTCATGATCGGCGGAGGCGTCGCCGCCAACACGCGCCTGCGCGCCATGGCCGAGCGCCGCTGCGAGGACGCGGGCATTACGCTGCGCGTGCCGCGCCCGAAGCTGTGCACGGACAACGGCGCGATGGTCGCGGCGCTGGGCTCGGAGATGGTCGCGCGGGGCCGCGCGGCGTCGTCGTGGGACCTGTCGGCGGACTCCTCGCTGCCGGTGACGGAGCCGCACGTACCGGCCGAGGAGGGCGAGGAGACGCACTCCCACAGCCACGGGCACTCGCATTCGCACGACCACGTCCACGAACTCAGCCGGAAGAACCTCTACGAGTCGTGAAGCTCCTCCCTCCGTCGCCGCCTCCCACCCACATACGCACCTGGCCCGACCGCCCCACGATGCTCGCGGACCGGGCCAGGGCGATCCACCAGCTCGTCCACGCGGCACTGGCCCCACAACGCCTGCTGCTCCTGTGGCTGCTGTCGATCCTGTGCATGCTGGGCTGGGTGTTCGCGATCCTCGGGCTGGAGGCGGTCGCGGACGGCGGCCTGGGGCGGTACGCGTACGCCCCGGCCTTCCTCGTCCTCGCGCTGTGCTCGGCCGTGCCCTCGGCGTTCGGCATCCGCAGCGGCCTGAAGAAGGACCGGCTGATACGGCTCCGGCTGCGCCAGTGGGCGGCCCTCGACCGCGACCCGTCCGGCGACGTGGCCTTCCGTGCGGCCGGGCTGACCTGGTTCTGGCTGCTGATGTCGGTGCTGCCGTCGATCGCCGCCCTGACCGTCGCCGGCACGTACGTCGACGAGGTCCTGACCAGCCCGCTGGCGGAGCTCAACGGCTCGACGCTCGCCTACGGCATCGGCTACACGGCCGGCCTGACCACCATGGCGGCCCCCGGCCTGGCCAAGCCCCTGGCCCACCGAGCCTGGTACCGCAGCCTCACCCTCACCCCGGAAGCCCGCCGCCGCTGAGGCGGTCGGCCACCAGCGCGAGCCACCCGCTCGGTGCGTAGGGCGCGGGCGGATCGACCTCCATGCCCAACTCGGCCACGGCGAGGGCGTAGTCCCCCTCGTCCAGCGGCAGCGCCAGCAGTTCCCCCAGCTCACCGACGAGGCGCGCGACGAGCGTGGCATCGGTGCTCCCGACGTAATCGGCGAGAGCCGCGTCGTGGTCCGCGAACTCGTCGGGCATGTCCTGCGAGAACCACCCGCCCAGGAACTGGCCCGTCTCCGGGAACCGCGCGTGCCATTCCCAGTGGGTGAGCGGCACGGAGGGCGGCGGTACGTCGCCGTGCTCCACGCTCTCCTTGAGGTGGTCGGCGAGCCGGAGCAGCCAGTCCTGGATGTCGGCGTCGTCGAGGCCGACGTCGGGTACGGGATAGAACTCGCCCAGGCGCAGTCGCAGGCGTCCCGGCGGGTTCTCGGCGTACTCGCGCACCTGCTGCTCGGCAACGGCGATGGCCCAGGGACGGTTGTGCCACGTGTGGCGCAGATAGGCGTCCAGAGCGGTGCTGCGGTGCTCGGCCGAGTCGTCGGCGGCCTGTCCGAGATAGGCGCGGATCACCTGGTCCAGCTCGCCGTACTTGCGGTCGTGATCGAGCGGCTTGAGGGGCATGCGGGAGGTCGCCTTCAGAGGTGGATCGGGAAGCTGGAGTGCACGGAGAAACCGTGGGGGCGGGCGGCGTCGCGCTTGAGGACCACGCGCGCGGCCCGCACGTCCACGGGCTCCCGGCCGGCCAGCAGCATCGCCTGCAACAGCACCCGCCCGACCGGCTCCGCCCGCGAGGGCCAGCTCGCCTCGATGGCCAGCCGCGCACGGGTGCCCTGCGCCAGCCAACGGTGAATGACCTGCTCATTGCGGGTCACGACCTGCTGAGTGCACCATTGGGCGGTCTCGCGGTCGGGGTAGGTGGCAGATCTGGTCCGCACGGCCACTCCTTTGTCTGTTGCTGGTCGGGGGCGTGGTCAGGGCAGAGTGAGGGACTCGCTGGACGGGTGGTGCTCACGCATGTGGTTGATGCATTCCTGGGCGAACATGGGCAGGAACTCCAGCCAGGGCATATAGCCGCTTCCCATGTTGAGACGGGGCAGGAACCTGTCCAGGGAATCCTCGTCAGTGAAGAGGGTGAGGGCTTCGTAGCACTCGGCGACCGCCCCGGGGAGTCTCCAGACGCAGTTCGGATGCACATCGTTGATCCACATGCGGACGCCTTCGTCCTCGGATGTGCCCTCCATCTCGCCTTCGTAGGCGAGGCCGTCCTGGCCGAAGTAGATGGTCAGCACCTGCTTGAGGCGAGGGAAGCGATAGCTCAGTTCCGACAGACCCGGACGTGAGCTGAACATTTTCGTCCTGTTCCAGCCCTCCACGTATGTGGCGATGTCTCGCAGCACAGCGGGCGTCCGCTCCCGGGTGACGGCCGCGGGGATCCGTCTCAGGGCGCGCGACAACTCCTCTTTTCCGCTCAGATGCGCGGCAAAGAGGTCGGCGGCGATCCGCAGCTGATGACCGACTTCATAGAGCGTCCTCCCGACCCCTTCCCCGGCAACGTACAGGGCGCGAAGTTTCGGAACCAGAGCCCGTTGCCATTCGGTCTCGTCGTCCGGCAGTCCGGCAAGCTCATACTTGGACAGCAGGATCCTCGCGCCCTCAAGCCTGAAGTATTCGATGTGCTCTCTCCGGGACAAGGAAACTCATCCTCCGCTCTCTTCGCCCTTGACGGGCATGGATGTCATGACGGTGAAAGGGGGATCAGTGTCCTTGTTGTAAAGGAGTTCGGCTCTGACCCCGGTGACCTCTTCGGCTTTGGCGGACGGGAAGGGTGAATTTTTCATCTCATGCTTGTCAATGCTCCGGCCGCTCGTTCCGTAGGGTGTCTCGGCGACCCTTATTTCCAGCTTCTTCGGGCGTGTGCCGTCATCCAGGTCGAGCCAGTCCCTGATCTCGCGGCTGTTTTTATCGATGGTGTACTGGGTCAGCCGCTGCGCGGATTCGAAGTCGTGGAAGGTGGAGGCGTTTCCGATCTTCGGCTGGCCGTTGGGCCACTCCGTACCCGGCCGCGGCGGCTTCTTGAGGTCGTCCCGCAACCGCTGCGCCAGCTGGGCGTCGTCGAGTCCCACGTGCTTGCTCAGCGTATGGGAGTTCTCCATCCACTCGGTGTCCGCGAGGTCGACGCGAAAGACGTTGCCGTCCGTGTCTCCTGGCTTGGTCCATGTGTGCGTGTTCTTGAACTCCGTGAGCGAGCGCGCTCCGAAACCCTCGGCCCGGGCCTCCTCGGCCCGGAAGGAGGGGGCGCTGAGGTGGGCCTCGTCCAGCGCGGGCATCAGGCCGTCGAGGGTCTTGGCGATGCCGTGGACGGTCGCGTTGTACGTATCGACGGCCGCGTTCACGCCGTCGTAGTCCATGTGCTTGCGGAAGGACAGGAGCGCTTTCATCGAGAGGTCGACGGCCATGGTCGGCGGGGTGAGCTTGAGCAGGTCGTCCCACGACGGCGTGAGGAAGTCCTTGATCATGTCCTTGACCATGGCCTTCCCCGCCTTGATGGCCGCCGCTTCCGAGACATCCGTCAGCTTGGTCGCGGCGTCCACCAGATCCGTGCAGGCCTTTGACACCGCCTTGGCCGTGTCGCTGAGAACCGTGAGGATCGGACGGCGGTCCTTCGGGTCGAGGCCGGGATTGGTGCGCCAGTCGTGGCCCTGACCGTAGCGGGTGCCGCCCCAGGCCGTCGTCCCCCAGATGCTCTGGCAGAACATCCGCATCGCGTTCTGCCAGTCATCGTTGTGGGTGTCCGTGATGGTGCCGATGTGCCCGGCGAACGCGTCGCCGGCCTTGAGGGCGGCCTGGCCCGCTTCCTTCCAGTGGCCCGCGATCTCCTTCAGTTCGTCGTCGAAGGAATGCGCACCAGGCGTGACCTCGTACATCTTGCCGAGCTGGAACGCCTTGTCAATGACCTCTTCGAGGCAGTCGGTGAGGAAATCCGGAACGTGGCCGATTCCCCGTTTGATGGCACTGGTGGAATCGGCCCACGTGCCCCGCCACTTGAGGTCGGGGACCGTTCCGTAGTGCGGTTCCTTGTTGATGACGACCGGGAGCTGTCTGCGCGGCGGCGGCCCGTACATCTTTTTGTTGCTGAACCAGTCGGCCGCCGTGTAGTTGTTCGCGGTCACCGTCAGACCGACCGCCACACCGCCGACGCTCACCACGCTCTTGGCCCAGACTTCGAGGAAACGTTTCGCCACCTTCGCGTACGAGGCCGCGAACGCGTCCGGGCCGCTGCCGCGGCCGGCGAGCTGTGCTTTCCCGCCGAGCTTGTCCACGAGGTGCTTCGCGCCGCCGTCGTAGGTGAACTGGTCGTCCCTGACCAGGAGCGAGGTGTAGTAGATGTGCTGAGGTTTGACGTCGAAGCCACCGGCGCTGCTGGGCGGTGGTGTCTTGAGCGCCTCGCGCTCCTTCTTGCGTTCGGCTTCGCCGGGGAGGTGGTCGGAGCCGCCGGCCATCAGGCTGTTCCCCAGCCGCGCAGGACCGCTTTGTGCGCTGCCGCGTAATTCACGTGCCCGCTGACGACCACTTCGTGCAGCCAGCGCTGCGCGCCCTCCATGTCCCGCATCGACACGTCCCACTTGTCGAGGGTGTCGACGAACATGTCACGCGCTTCGCCCTCCCAGGAAAGGACGACCTTCTCGGTACGCTCGTACAGCGCTTCGAGCTTCTCGTTCAGGTCCTTCAGGACGGTTTCCAGGTCGCTGGACAGTTCGTGCAGCTTGTTGAACGTCACGGATATGGAATCGTCGGTTGTCACTCGTTCTTCCCCCGGCTGTCTTCCTCAGTACTGGTCCAGCTTGCTCTGCGGTGCGGCGGCTGTTTGCGTCCGGGCGTCGGCGCGAGTCGCCGCGAAGGCCCCACCCTCGCCCGCGATCGCCTTCTGCGCCTGCTGGAAGCGATGCAGGAGGTCCAGCTCCTGCTTGGTGAAGCCTCCCCGGCTCAGCTCCACCGCTTCTTCGATCAGGACCAGCGACTTCGCGATCCGTGCCGCGTCCTGGTTCACGCTCTTCTGCAACTGCTTGTACGCGGCGGAGGCCGCGCTCTGCCAGCCGGCGTCGACGGAGTCGACCAGCTCGTTCAGGTGCCTGACCTTCTTTTCGAGGTAACGCACCATCGAGCCGAGGTCGGCGGCGAGCGTCGAGAGCTGTTTGTCCGTCGCGGCGAATCGTTCGCTGCCCACCTCGTAGCCTGCCTTCCCGTGTCCGGCGAGCCGTGAAGGCCACCTGTTTCGATCACGATGTTGCCACGAGTGACAGAGGCGAGGGACATTCCGTTCGGTTCCGCCCTCGGGCAGATATGGAGCCGCTGACGCGGTCGGCGTCGGGGCCCTCGGCGAACGCCCGGTCCGGGCGGCCGAGGTCCGCCCTCACCTTCCTCCCGGCACCCCCGCCGTCGCGCCGCTGTACAGTGCCTCGCCCACGGGGGAGCTCTCACCGGAGACGTGCGCACGGACCGAGGCGAGGTAGTCGGCACGGATGACGAGCCCGTCACCGTCGCCGTCCAGGGCGACGAAGGCCGCTTCGATATTGCTCACCGGGTTGCCCAGCGCCGTGCGCAGCTTCGTGAACTCCGACAGGTCCAGGGCGCCGTCCCCGTCGATGTCGACGAGGTCGAACAGCGCGCCGAGCACGGGCTCGCAGACGGTGTCGAACGCCTCGGCGCCGGCCCACGCCGCGTACTCCTCGAAGGTCACCCCTCCGTCGCCGTCCGCGTCCATCGCCGCCCACGCCCCCGCGCCGGCCGTGCGCGCGGCGACGACCAGGGGGTCGTCCTCGGTGCGCCCCGAGGCCCGGGCCACACGGTCGGCCCGTGCGGCGTACTCGTCCTTCGAGATGACCCCGTCCCCGTCCGCGTCCAGCATGGCGAAGACGAGTCGTTTCGCGGTGATGTCGTCCATGACGGTACCTCTGTCCGGTCTGTGTGGTGTGGGGGGCTGTGTTCACCTTCGGCTGTCTGCCCCTACCCGGCGCGCAGGGGGTTCAAGACGGCTCGGCGGCTTGTGTGTTGATGAGGCGGGTGCGCATGGCGTCATGCCCGGCGCACGGGGCGGGGCGTGCGCGGTGGTGCGCTTCCGGCAGCCAGGGTGGCGGCAGTGCCCGGGGGTAGCCATGGGCCGGCAGTGGACCCGGCTTTCCTGGAGGACGCATGTTCGGTGGGCGCGGTGCGGCGGTGGCGTTGAGTTCCCTGGTGCTGGTGGGCTCGACGTGGGTGGGGGCTCCGGCCGGTCAGGCCCACGAGGGCGGCCACAGAGACACAGGGCCCGTGTCGTGCGCGGGCCCCAGCGAGAGCCTGTACGACCCGCCCCTGACCCTCGTGTCACGCGAGACCCGCGTCCACACCGAGGCCCGGTACTCGTGCACCGTCGCCCATGGCAAGACCGTAGCGGCCACCGGTTCCCTGGAGGGGGTGTCACCGGCGGCGTCCTGCAACGGCCTGACCAACCCGCGCCTCACGGAGAGCGTGCGGTATGCCGACGGCAAGTGGTCGTTGATCGTCTACGACAGCGGCACCACGATCCGTATCGCGGGCATCGCCGACGTCCACCTGTCGGGCCGGGTCGTCAAGGGGCGCGGCAAGGGACAGTCGGCGCAGCGGGACGTGCTCCTCGCCCTGCCCCGTGAGCTGCCGACGGAATGTCTCTCCTCCGGTCTCGCGGGGAACAGCGGCCAGGCGCGGCTGGAGATCCAGTCATGACCGAGACCTACGCAGGCATTCCCACCGAACCCATCGGCAGCCTCCCCCGGCCTCCCGAGCTGCTCGCGGCCATGACGGCCCACGCCGCCGGCCGGATCGGCGACGACGAACTCGCCGCCGCCCAGGACGACGCGGTCCGCGACACCATCCGCCGCCTGGAAGACATCGGCTCGCCGGTCGTCACCGACGGCGAACAGTCCAAGCCCAGCTTCGCCACGTATCCCCTCGCGGGGCTGGAGCACTTGGCACCCGACGGTGCCGTGATCCCCTTCGCCGACGGGCACGAGCGGCAGCTTCCCCGCCTGACGGCCGGACCCCTGCGCTACGCCGTGCACGCCGACCACTACCTGCGGGCCGCCCTCCGGCACGCGACCGTCCCCGTCAAACAGGCCGTCATCGCCCCCTCGGCGCTCAGCCTGCTCTACCCGGCGGACGGCATCGACGGCTATCCCCGCGAAGCGTTCCTCGCCGACCTCGCCGCCGAGGCCGAGGCGGACATCCGTGGCTGCCTGGACGCCGGGGCGCACGTCGTCCAGCTCGACTTCACCGAGGCCCGCCTCGCGTTGAAACTGGACCCGTCAAGGGGCCTGCTGGAGCAGTTCATCACGCTCAACAACCGTGTCCTGGCGCGTTTCTCCGTCGCCGAGCAGGCCCGCATCGGCGTGCACACCTGCCCCGGCGGCGACCAGGACTCCACCCACAGCCTCGACGTGGGCTACGACGCCTTGCTGCCCGAGCTGCTGCGGCTCAAAGCCGGCACGTTCTACGTCCAGCTGGCCAGTGAGCCGGAACCGGAGAAGGCCCTCGGCGTCCTCGCCGACCACCTGCCCGGCCACACCCGGGTGTTCATCGGCGTCATCGACCCCATCGACCCGCGCGTCGAGACCCCCGAAGAGGTCCGCGACCGGGTCCTGGCCGCCGCCCGCCACCTGCCCGTAGACCGCCTGGGGACCTGCGACGACTGCGGATTCGCACCTTTCGCCGACGACACCTCCACCTCCCGCGAGACCGCCTTCGCCAAGATCCGCGCCCGGGTCGAGGGCACGGCCCTGGCCGGCCGCGAGCTGAACGGCTGACCGCACGGTCGACGCGGCAGGCCGATACCGCATGGGGGATCCGGCCCTCGGGAGGGCGGCCGGACCACCCCGGATCGCCTCCGACGAGGCTTGAGCTCCGGGCGCCGGACCTCGGACTCCGAGCCCTGCTTTCAAGGAATGGGAGGTGGGTTCAACCCACCCACCCTCCCTGCCAAACCCCGCGTATACCACGCGAGTTAACTTTCGGTGATCGGGTTGCGACGACGCGTCGCCGCGCCCTAGCGTTCGTCGCAACAAACGACCCCGGCCGGTGCGCCAACACCAATGCCGGGGTCTGACCTACAAGATCGACAAGTTTAAGGAACCTCGATCTCATGGCTGACGCCGACTTTAACGCTGCCCCGCGCCCCGCGCACGTACACCCCCAAGCCGGTCCCGGCTACGGCAAGCGCACCGCGCCCGATCAGCAGCCGCGCCGCCGCGACGACTTCGCACATCTGCCCGCCCGTGAGGCGTCCATCGCCGCGTTCATCGATCGCCTGCCCGAAGGCGCGGCCATGGACGCGAAAACTCTGGCGGCCAACATCCCCGCGTACGGCCAGGCGGCCTGCCGCACCGCGTTGAACCGGCTCTCGGAGGCCGGTCATCTGCGGCGGGTGACGGAGCGCCGCAAGGGTGACAGCGGGAGCCTGCACTGGGTGACGCGTACGTACTTCTCCCGTACCGCGCGGGACAACGACTGGTGGGCGGCGTTCCAGGCGGGGGACGTCCCGCGGACGGCACCGCGGCCCGCCGCGACGAGGGTCTCCCGCTCTCGGGCGTACGACGTGCTGGCGTCGGTGGGCCGGGCCGACCCCCGGATGACGCTTTCGGCGGCGGACTGCCGTGATCTGGAGGAATCGGCCACGGAGTGGCTGGCCCGAGGGGCGAGCGCGGGCGAGATCGTCAGCGCGCTGACCGCCGGCCTGCCGCCGGAGATCCACCACGCGGGGGCGCTGGCGCGCAGGCGCCTGATCGACAAGTTGCCGCCGGAACCGCCGGCCCCGATCGCGGAGCCCGTGCGCACGACCCTCCGCATCATGGAGTGCACGATCTGCCGCACGCCCGGCCGCCCGGAAGCCCTCCCCGGCGGCCTCTGCCGCGACTGCCGGGGCGAGGCCCGGCCCGACGACTCCGACGACTCCGACGACGTGATGGCCGCCCATGTCCGGACCCACATGAGCCGCCTCCGAGCGGCCCTCCGAAATCGCGAAAGGAGCAGCGCGTGACCTTGCAGTACGTACCCCCGGATGTCGGGGCACCATTGGGGGGGGAGGAGGCGACGCCATGACCCCCAGCATCACTGACGGGCAGCAGATGACCGTTGAGGAATTCGAGCAGCGCGCCCGCACGGCCCCGGAAACCATGCGGTTGGAATTCATCAACGGAAAGCTCAAGGTCAAACCGGTGCCGGACAGCGACCACGACGACATCGCCATGTGGCTCGTAGAACAGTGCATGTGGCAGCGCCCCGAACTGTGGCTGTACCGGGAGCGCCGCCTGAAGGTCGAGAGCTACCGCAAAGGACGTGCCATCCCGGATGGCACCCTGGCCCCGCGTAAGCACTTCCGAGGGCAGGGCGAATGGGCCGAGCCGACGGGTGTGCTGATGGTGGTCGAGGTGACCTCGCACGACCGGGACACGGACCGGCGCGACCGCCAGGAGAAGCGCGACGCCTACGCCGAGGCCGATATCCCCGTCTACCTCCTGGTCGACCGCCAAGCGTCCACCCTGGTGGTTCACAGCGAGCCCCGGGACGGCCGGTACCGGAACCGGACGTCCCACCCGTACGGCGACACGGTCAAGCTCCCGGACCCGGTGGCCATCACCCTGCAAACAGAAGAGCTGCGGGACTACACCTACTGACTCCCGCCGACACCGCTGACAGGCAGCAGATGTTCGTAGAGGACTTCGAGCAGCTCTCCCGCACCTCCCCGGAGGCCGTGCGGCTGGAATTCATCAACGGAAGGCTGGAGGTCAAGCCGGGAAGGGACGGAGATCACGGAGCGATCGTCATGTGGCTCCTGGAGCAGTGCATGCAGCAGCGCGTCGACCTGCGGCTGTATCCCGAGCAGGGGTTGAAGGTCGAGAGTTACCGCTCCGGTCGTGCCCGACCCGATGGCGCTCTGGTGCCCCGGAACCACTTCGTTGGCCAAGGCGAGTGGGCCGAGCCCAAGGGTGTCCTGATGACCGCCGAGGTCACCTCGCACGACCGTGACACCGACCGCCGTGACGGCAGGGAGAAGCGCGATGGCTACGCCGCTGCCGGTATCCCCGTCTATCTGGTCCTTCGCCTCGTTGCGGCTGGCCGTGCCGAAGACCGTGACCAGGGTCGACAGCCCCAGCGAACCACCCACCTGCTGCATCGAGTTGAGCAGACCGGACGCCGCCCCCGACTCGCGCGCGGGGACGCCGGAACCTGCTCCAGCACACCAGCGGCCTCCACGCCGCCCCCGACTCGCGCGCGGGGACGCCGGAGACGGCCATCAGCGTCAGCGATACGAACTGCATGCCCATGCCCAGGCTGAAGACGAGCATCGGCCCCAGGATGCTGCCCGGATACGTGGAGTGGACATCGGTCAGGGTCAGCCAGCTCAGGCCGGTCGCGGCCAGGATCGCGCCGATCACCATGAACGGCTTCGGCCCGTACTTCGGCAGCAATTGGGAGGCGAGTCCGGCGCCGACCGCGATGACGGCGCTGACCGGAAGGAACGCCAGCCCGGCCCGCAACGGGCTGAATCCCAGCACGTTCTGGACGAACAGGGTGAGGAATGTGCGGGTGAGAAACGCTAAACCGGCTGAGCCTTCACCGGCTGCCCCAGCAGCATCGTCGGGGCGCCCGCCACCCGCGTGAGCAGAATCGTGCAGGAATTCGCGCCGTCGAGCTTGAGCTTCTTGCGGAGTTCCTCCGGCTCCACCGCCGAGCCGCGCTTCTTCACGGTCACGACGCCGACCTTCCGCTCGCGCAGCAGCGCCTTGAGCTTCTTCAGATTGAAGGGCAGCACGTCGGTGATCTCGTACGCCGACGCGTACGCCGTCCCCACCAGCCGGTCCGACGTCACATACGCGATCGTCTCGTCGATCAGGCCGCCGTCCACGTCCCGCGCGACGTCCGCGACCAGGTGCGCGCGGATGACCGCGCCGTCGGGCTCGTACAGATAGCGGCCCACGGGCCGCACGGCCGGGTCGGGCAGGCCCGCGCCCACCAGCGAGTGCGCGCCCGGCAGCAGCGTCGCCCGGTACGTGCCGGCCGCCGTGCCGAACCACAGCACGGCCTCCTTCACATCCCCGCCGTCCGAGATCCACTCGGCCTCGGCGTCGTCCGGCACGGCCTCGTGCGGGACACCGGGCGCGATCTTGAGTGCGGCGTGCGGGGTGCGGCGGGCGGCACCGACGGCCCAGGACAGCGGCGGGGAGTACGCCTCGGGGTCGAAGATCCGGCCGCGGCCGCCGCGCCTGGCCGGGTCGACGAAGACGGCGTCGTACGAGGAGGTGTCGATCTCCGCGACATCGGCGCAGCGCACCTCGATCAGCTCCGCCAGCCCCAGCGCCGCCGCGTTGGCGCGGGCGACCTCGCAGGTCAGCGGGTCGCGGTCGACGGCAAGGACGGAGACACCGGCGCGCGCCAGCGCGATCGCGTCGCCGCCGATGCCGCAGCACAGGTCCGCGAGGCGGCGCACCCCCAGCGCGGCGAAGCGGGCGGCGCGGTACTCGGCGACCGACTTCCGGGTGGACTGCTCGACGCCGTTCGGCGTGAAGAACATGCGGTACGCGTCCTCGGCACCGAACTTCGCGACCGCGCGCTGCCGCAGCCGCGCCTGGCCGAGGGCCGCGGACACCAGCTCGGCGGGGTACTCGCGGCGCAGCCGGGTCGCCGTGGCGAGCTCCTTCGCGGGGTCGTACTCCCGCAGCTCGTCGAGGAGCCGCCGGCCCTCGTCGGTGAGGAGGGCGGCGAAGGCGCCGGTGGCGTCGGTCGTCGGCGTGTTCGGTGCGGGCACGTGTCTCATTCTCGCCGACGCCGAGGAGCGAGGGGACGGGCCCGGCGTGTCCGCCCGGACCACGGCCACGGCTCCGGGCTCCTGACACGCTCAGGCGAACAGCTCGCCGAGCAACTCGGGGCCGATGGGGATGGGGGCGGGGCGGTAGGCGGGCGGGCGCGTGCCCATCAGCTCGCGCACCAGGAAGTCCCAGCAGCGCTTGCGGACGTAGGCGGTGGCGACCGGGGCGGAGGTGTCGAACTTCTGCATGGCGCTCTCCTTGCGACTCGTTGTTTCGAACGAGGGAAAAGCTACGTTGCATTCAAATATCCTTTAACGTTATCGTTGCGCACAATCGTCATTTATGCAGGTTACAGCCAGGAAATCGTTGCAACGGGTCTATGGATTAATGCAATGATGGCCATCTGTTCGTTGCAATGGATTGGAGGTGAACGCTATGCTGGAGGCTCCACGGACCACGAAGGAGACCGCGATGCCGGGAGGCAGGCTCACCCAGCAGGAACGCCAGCAGATCGCGCTGGGGCTGGCCGACGGCCTCGCCTACGCGGAGATCGCCAGACGTCTCGACCGCCCCACCTCGACGATCACGCGTGAGGTGACGCGCAACGGCGGCCCCACCGCCTACCGCGCCGAGCTGGCCCACCGCGCCACCGAACGCCGCGCCCAACGCCGAAGGCAGCCCGCACCCCGGGAGGCGCGGGCACCCGAGCAGGTCCACGGACGCGACGCCGGGGCCGTGCGGGAGTACGAGGAGACGTTCACCACCGTCCTCATGGCCTCGGGCGTGCCCAAGATGATGGCCCGGGTGCTGGCCTGTCTCACCCTCACCGACGCGGGCAGCCTCACCGCGTCCGAACTCGTCCATCGCCTTGAGGTCAGCCCGGCGTCCGTCTCCAAGGCGATCGCGTTCCTCGAAGGCCAGGGCCTCGTCCGCCGGGAACGCGACGAACGCCGCCGCGAGCGCTACGTGGTCGACGACGACGTCTGGTACCAGTCGATGATGGCCAGCGCCCGCGCCACCGCCCACCTCGTCGAGATCGCACGGCAGGGCGTCTCCGTCCTCGGCCGCGACACCCCGGCCGCCGCCCGCCTGGAGAACATCGCCCGCTTCGTCGACTTCGTCAGCGAGAGCATCGCCCGCGCCGCGGAGCAGGCCCGCGAGATCCTCCACACCGAACCCGAAAAGCCTTCGGACGGCACCGCCGCGTCGCATTCGGATCGCGGATAGAAGCAGCGGGGCCCGCCGAGCGGTCGCGTCGCCTCGCCCGCCGATCACCGTCTCGAACGCGTGCACAAGAATCGAGCGGGTGAGCTCGCCTATATCCGGCCTTCGGGTCGCCCTCCCCACGCTGTCCGCCGCCCTCCTCCTCGCCGGTCTGCTCTCGGGGTGCTCCGGCTCGTCGTCCGGCGCCTCCGGCTCGGACAAGGCGGGCCCCTCCGCCCGTACGAGCGGCCCGGCCGCCCCCGGCGCCTCCGCGACGCCCGACGACGCGTACCGCCGCTGGGGCCTGGACAAGCCGCTCGCCGCACCGCCGAAGCCGCCCGCGAAGAAGCTGACGGACGGGATGAAGGCGGGGGAGACGCCCAAGGTCATCCGGCGGGTGCCCACCCAGGACAAGGTCGTCTTCATCACCATCGACGACGGGGCCGAGAAGAACCCCGAGTTCGTGAAGATGGTCAAGGAGCTCAAGCTGCCGATCTCGATGTTCCTCACGGACGACATCGCCCGCGCGGGCCGCGGCTACGGCTACTTCGACCAGCTGAAGGCCGCCTCCGGGAACGGCGTCCACAACCACACGCTCTCCCACCCCAACCTGCGCACCCTGGGCCCCGACGCCCAGCGCCGCGAGATCTGCGGCCAGCAGGAGGCGCTGGAGAAGCGGTTCGGCACCCGGCCGCCGCTGTTCCGGCCGCCGTACGGCAACTACAACGACGCGACGCTGACCGCCGCGGCCGGCTGCGGGGTGAAGTCGGTCGTGCTGTGGGAGGCGACCATGCAGATCAACGACATGCGCTACGCCCAGGGCGACGGCCTGCGCCCCGGCGACATCGTCCTCGCCCACTTCCGCGGCCCCCAGGAACTCAAGGGCACGTCGATGACCCGGATGACGACGAACATGCTCCGCAGCATCCAGCGCCAGGGCTACACGGTGGCCCGCTTGGAGGACTACGTCTGAGAGCGGCGATCCGCCCGCCGCCGGGGATTCCGTATGACGATTCCCGCGGAGGGTTACGCCGCCCGGCGCGCGGGCAGATCCATTCCCGCGTCCTCTCCCCGCCCGAACGCGAAGCCGATCGGCCCTGACCGGCCGGTATGCCGCGTGCGGCCGCGGCGTGGGCGCCGCCGCGCCCGTACGACCGGCTCCCGCACGGGGAAACCCCGAGGGAACCGCGAGCCCGCCGCACGGCGAATTGGCACTCCGCTTGACCGAGTGCTAACCGCGTCATAGTCTCGGCTCCGTTGGCACTCTCCACCGGGGAGTGCCAGACACGGCGACGGGCAGCTCCGGCACCCGCGACGACGGATCCGACCTGGTCGCCACCTCAGACAGTTAACCCCGTGAGATCTCCGAAGGGGGAGGTCGGATCGTGACGACCGCCAGCTCCAAGGTTGCCATCAAGCCGCTCGAGGACCGCATTGTGGTCCAGCCGCTCGACGCCGAGCAGACCACGGCCTCTGGCCTGGTCATCCCGGACACCGCGAAGGAGAAGCCCCAGGAGGGCGTCGTCCTGGCCGTGGGCCCGGGCCGCTTCGAGGACGGCAACCGTCTTCCGCTCGACGTGACCGTCGGCGACGTCGTGCTCTACAGCAAGTACGGCGGTACCGAGGTGAAGTACAACGGCGAGGAGTACCTCGTCCTCTCGGCCCGCGACGTTCTCGCGATCGTCGAGAAGTAGCCGGGGGTCCGGGGTCGCTCCCCGGATCCGGTACTGCACCCAGCTGTTTTTGATCTGCGCCCCTGGTTCCCGCGTCTAAACAACCGGGCGCCCGGGGCGCAGTTCGTTTGAGAGGACTTGAAGCAACTCATGGCGAAGATCCTGAAGTTCGATGAGGACGCCCGTCGCGCCCTCGAGCGCGGCGTCAACAAGCTGGCCGACACGGTCAAGGTGACGATCGGCCCCAAGGGCCGCAACGTCGTCATCGACAAGAAGTTCGGCGCTCCGACCATCACCAACGACGGTGTCACCATCGCGCGCGAGGTCGAGCTCGACGACCCGTACGAGAACCTTGGTGCCCAGCTCGTCAAGGAGGTGGCGACCAAGACCAACGACATCGCGGGTGACGGCACCACCACCGCCACCGTGCTGGCCCAGGCGCTGGTCCGCGAGGGCCTGCGCAACGTCGCCGCCGGCGCCTCCCCGGCCGCCCTGAAGAAGGGCATCGACGCCGCGGTCAAGGCCGTCTCCGACGAGCTGCTCGCCACCGCGCGCCCGATCGACGACAAGTCCGACATCGCCGCCGTGGCCGCGCTGTCCGCCCAGGACAAGCAGGTCGGCGAGCTCATCGCCGAGGCGATGGACAAGGTCGGCAAGGACGGTGTCATCACCGTCGAGGAGTCCAACACCTTCGGCCTGGAGCTCGACTTCACCGAGGGCATGGCCTTCGACAAGGGCTACCTGTCGCCGTACATGGTCACCGACCAGGAGCGTATGGAGGCCGTCCTCGACGACCCGTACATCCTGATCCACCAGGGCAAGATCGCCTCGATCCAGGACCTGCTGCCCCTGCTGGAGAAGATCATCCAGGGTGGCGCCAGCAAGCCGCTGCTGATCATCGCCGAGGACGTCGAGGGCGAGGCGCTCTCCACCCTCGTCGTCAACAAGATCCGTGGCACCTTCAACGCCGTCGCCGTCAAGGCGCCCGGCTTCGGTGACCGCCGCAAGGCGATGCTCGGCGACATGGCCACCCTCACCGGTGCCACCGTCATCGCCGAGGAGGTCGGCCTCAAGCTCGACCAGGCCGGTCTGGACGTGCTGGGCACCGCCCGCCGCGTGACGATCACCAAGGACGACACGGTCATCGTCGACGGTGGCGGCAGCCACGAGGACGTCCTCGGCCGCGTCAACCAGATCAAGGCCGAGATCGAGTCCACGGACTCGGACTGGGACCGCGAGAAGCTCCAGGAGCGCCTCGCCAAGCTCGCCGGTGGCGTCTGCGTCATCCGTGTGGGTGCGGCCACCGAGGTCGAGCTCAAGGAGAAGAAGCACCGTCTGGAGGACGCCATCTCCGCGACCCGCGCCGCGGTCGAGGAGGGCATCGTCTCCGGTGGTGGCTCCGCGCTCGTCCACGCCGTCAAGGTGCTGGAGGGCGGCCTGGGCAAGACCGGCGACGAGGCCACCGGTGTCGCCGTGGTCCGCCGCGCCGCCGTCGAGCCGCTGCGCTGGATCGCCGAGAACGCCGGCCTGGAGGGCTACGTCATCACCTCCAAGGTCGCCGAGCTCGACAAGGGCCAGGGCTTCAACGCCGCGACCGGCGAGTACGGCGACCTGGTGAAGGCCGGCGTCATCGACCCGGTCAAGGTCACCCGCTCCGCGCTGGAGAACGCCGCGTCCATCGCGTCGCTGCTGCTCACGACCGAGACCCTGGTCGTCGAGAAGCCGGCCGACGAGGAGCCCGAGGCCGGCCACGGCCACGGTCACTCCCACTAGGCGCTGACGCCGCACGACCGAGGCCCGGCACCCCTTCGGGGGCGCCGGGCCTCGGCGTTCTTCCTGCCGCCTACTTCGGTCCGTACTTGCGGCCCGTCGAGGACGACGCCCGGGACACCGCGCCGCGCGGGGCCAGCCGCATCAGACCGGTGATGGCCTTGTACCGCGGGTCCGGAATGGACAGCGACTTGCCCTGGCCCAGGTCGCGCAGCGCCGCGGCGACCACCTTGTCGGCGTCCAGCCACAGCCAGTTCGGGACGTTGTCCGTCCCCATCCCGGCCCGCTCGTGGAACTCCGTCCGTACGAAGCCGGGGCACAGCGCCATCAGCCGCACCCCACTGCCCGCGAGGTCCCGCGCCACGCCCTGCGTGAACTGCACGACCCACGACTTGCTCGCCCCGTACGTGCCCCGCGCGGTGAACGCGGCCACCGACGCCACGTTGACGACGGCGCCCCGGTGGCGCTCCCGCATCGTCTCGGCCGCCGCCGACGTCAGGCGCAGCACCGCCTCGCAGTGCACCTTGAGCATCTTCAGCTCGTCGGCGAGCGGCACCTCCAGATAGGCGCCCTTGTTGCCGAAACCGGCGTTGTTGACCAGCAGATGCACCGGGCGCGCGGTGTCCCGGAGCCGGGCCTCCACGGCCTCGATGCCCTTGTCCTCGGAGAGGTCCGCGCTGAGAACCTCCACCTCCACGCCATGGCGGTCGTGCAGCTCGGTCGCCTGCTCGCTCAGCCGCTCCTCGTTCCGGGCGACGAGCACGAGGTCGTGGCCGTCACCGGCGAGACGGCGGGCGAACGCGGCGCCGATTCCGGCGGTTGCTCCTGTGATCAATACAGTCGTCATACCGGCACGGTAGGGCGTGGGGGGTGCCGGTGGGGATGGCGCGTGGGTTTTGGGTGATCTTCAGGCCAGGGGGTGGCTCGCGCGGGAGGCCTTTTCCATCAGCCAAAACCTTGGCGGTGGGGGTGCGGGGGCTGGTGGCGGCCCATCGGTCACGGGATCACCCGCACGAGCTGTTCCTTCCCAGGGGAAAGCCCAAAGCCGTTCCGCCACGTTTCCGGCGCGCTCCAAGACTCGCTTATGCTCAAGACATGATCGAGGCACGTCACCTAAGAGTGCTGCGAGCCGTCGCGACCACCCGTTCCTTCTCCGCCGCCGCCCGCGAGCTCGGCTGCACCCAGCCCGCCGTCAGTCAGCAGATGAAGGCCCTGGAGCAGTCCACCGGCACGCCGCTGCTGATCCGTACGGGCCGCGAGATGCGGCTCACCCAGGCCGGCGAGGCCCTCGTGCGGCACGCGTCCGGGATCCTGGCGGGGCTGACCGCCGCCGAGGAGGAGGTCGCGGCGATCGCCGGGCTGCGGGCGGGGCGGGTGCGAGTGGTGTCCTTCCCCAGCGGCAGCTCCACGCTGGTGCCCGGCGCGCTCGCGGCGATGCGCTCGGCACATCCCGGCACGCGCGTGTCCCTGGTGGAGGCCGAGCCGCCGCGGTCGGTGGCGATGCTGCGCGACGGCGACTGCGAGATCGCGCTGGCCTTCCGTTACCCGGAGGTGCGCGGCGCGGACCCCGCCGCCGGGCCCGAGTGGGACGACCTGGTCGTACGGCCGCTGCTGACCGACCGGCTCATCGGCGTGGTGCCGGAGGGGCACCCGCTGGCGGGGGCGGAGCGGATCAGGATGACGGAGCTGGCCGACGAGCCGTGGATCGCGGGCTGTCCGCGCTGTCGGCGGCATCTCGTCGAGGTCTGCGAGAGCGCGGGCTTCACGCCCCGGATCGACTTCGCCACCGATGACTATCCGTCGGTGTTCGGGCTGGTCGGGGCCGGGCTCGGGGTCGCGGTGATGCCCGAGCTGGCGCTGGAGTCCGTACGCCCCAAGGGCGCCCGGATCGTTCCCGTCGAGCCCGTGGTGCAGCGCGAGATCGTGGCGCTCACCCTTCCCGACCTGGCCCGCGTGCCGGCTGTCGCGGCGATGCTGGACCACCTCGCGGCGGCGGCCGCACGGTAGCCGCCGGGCGGCATCGGGGGTCCCGGTGTGCGCCGGAACGTTTCCGCGCCAAGTGTCTGCCTCAGGGTCTACGCGTTCGCGCTCACCGCGATGACCCGGTGTCGCGCGCGGCCCATCAGCTCCTCGCGCTCGTCCTCGGTCAGGCCGCCCCACACGCCGTAGGGCTCCCGCACGGCCAGCGCGTGAGCCGCGCACTCGGCGCGTACCGGACAGCGCATGCACACCTCCTTGGCCGAGGTCTCACGGGCGCTGCGGGCAGCGCCGCGTTCGCCCTCGGGATGAAAGAACAGGGAGCTGTCGACCCCGCGGCAGGCGGCCAGGAGCTGCCAGTCCCACAGGTCGGCGTTGGGACCGGGAAGTCGGGAGAAATCTGCCATTGCTATCCCCTCGAAGCGATCCGCCGGGGCGATCCCGCCGGAGGATCCGGCGGGTGGGGACCCGGCATGAGCGATCTGATGCGGACGCACTACCTCTGCCCTTACATCCGCCCGAGACGCGGATGTAAATATGACTGATTGCGAATCTAGTCATAGACGGCAGCAAATGGGAAGAAAGACTGCGCTGCATGGGCAAATGGGGCACAGCTTGTGCGCCGGGAAGGGCGCCCCCAATGCGCCCTGCTCCGTGTCCGCGCCCTCACGTAGAGTGCCGAAGGTGGCCGACCGACCCCGTAACTCTTTCGGGTGACCGTCGTTGAGAGGGCGAGGCGGTTGACGGATGAAGCAGTCGGGCAGATGTCCGAACTCGCCTGAGAGTCGTCGATCGCACAGGTGACGATCAGTACCAGCCTGGAGGCTCAAGGTGACGCGCATCAGCTGCGGAGGACGGTCATGACATCCGTCCTCGTCTGCGACGATTCCCCGCTTGCCCGAGAGGCGCTCCGCCGTGCGGTGGCGACCGTGCCCGGCGTCGAGCGTGTGACGACGGCGGCCAACGGCGAGGAAGTCCTCCGCCGCTGGGGCGCCGATCGTTCGGACCTCATTCTGATGGACGTACGGATGCCCGGACTCGGCGGTGTGGAGACGGTGCGCCGGCTGCTCTCCGCGGACCCCGGCGCCCGCATCATCATGCTCACGGTCGCCGAGGACCTCGACGGCGTCGCGCTCGCGGTCGCCGCCGGGGCGCGGGGGTATCTGCACAAGGACGCCTCGCGCGCCGAGCTGCGGGCCACCGTGACGCAGGCGCTCGCCGACCCGACGTGGCGGCTCGCGCCGCGGCGGCTGCGCTCGGCGGAGATGGGGGCCGCGCCCACCCTCACCGCGCGCGAGATCCAAGTGCTCGAAGGAATGAGCCACGGCCGCTCCAACGCCGAGATCGGCCGGGAGCTGTTCCTCTCCGAGGACACCGTGAAGACCCACGCCCGGCGCCTCTTCAAGAAGTTGGGCGCCTCGGACCGGGCGCACGCCGTGGCGCTCGGTTTCCGCTGGGGCCTGGTCCGCTGAGCCTGGCGTGGCGCGCAGCGTCGTGAGGTCACGGTGCGCGCCGCCCGGCCAGGCAGCGCCCACCGGGCCTCACCGCGTCGGCGTCCGACGCCGAAACTCCGAGGGATGCCGCATCCTTGGAGTGTGACCCTTCCCCGGCGGAGGCCGAAGCTTCTCGCTCGGCCAGACGAGACCTCATGACGGACGAGCCCTGCCCGCTGCCTCCTGGCACGGGCACAAGCTATCGGTGGAGTCGTGAGAGCCGGGGCGGGTATACCCGAAAGGGGGAGACGCGAGACGTGGGTACGAGGACACCGGCGCGTAACGGTTCGACGCACGACTTCGAAGGCGGTGCCGTGGATCGCATGGCGTCAAGGCACCATGGACCGATGCGCGACGACGACACGACGAGGTCCCCGGCGGCCCCCGCCGCCCCGGGGGAGATCGGCGCACTCGTCTCTCGCGCGGTGGAGGGGGACCGGCGGGCCACCCATGACCTGCTCGCCCGGGTGCACCCCCTGGCGCTGCGGTATTGCCGCACCCGGCTGTCCCGGCTGCCGGGGGACGCCCGGCATTTCGTGGACGACCTGGCGCAGGAGGTCTGCCTGGCGGTGCTGTGCGCCCTGCCGCGCTACCGCGACACCGGGCGGCCCTTCGAGGCGTTCGTCGTGGCCATCGCCGCGCACAAGGTCGCCGATCTCCAGCGGGCCGCCATGCGCCACCCGGGCAGCACGGCCGTGCCCTCGGACGAGATGCCCGAGCAGCCCGACGACTCCCTGGGACCGGAGGAGCGGGCGCTGCTGAGCAGCGACGCCGAGTGGGCCAAGAAACTCCTGGCCAACCTCCCGGAGAACCAGCGCGAGCTGGTCCTGCTGCGGGTCGCCATCGGCATGACCGCCGAGGAGACCGGCCAGATGCTGGGCATGTCACCGGGCGCGGTGCGGGTCGCCCAGCACCGGGCACTGAGCCGGCTCCGGGCGCTCGCGGAGCAATAACAGCAGCCGAATTGGTGCGAACCTCCAAGTGACGCGGGACTCAGTCATCGTGGAATGGACCACGTGTCACGGCCGTTAGCATGGGAGTCCGCGCTGGGGCAAGACCATTGGGAAGGTGTCATGACTGACAACGTCGACGGAATGCCCGGGAAATTCGCGATGCTCGGTCTGACATATGACGACGTCCTGCTGCTGCCGGGCGCCTCCGAGGTCCTGCCGAACGGCGTCGACACCTCCTCCCGGGTCTCGCGCAACGTACGGGTGAACATCCCGCTGCTGTCCGCCGCCATGGACAAGGTCACCGAGGCGCGCATGGCCATCGCCATGGCCCGTCAGGGCGGCGCCGGCGTGCTGCACCGCAATCTCTCCATCGAGGACCAGGCCAACCAGGTCGACCTGGTCAAGCGCTCCGAGTCGGGCATGGTCACCGACCCGATCACGGTCCGCCCGGACGCCACGCTCGCCGAGGCCGACGCGCTCTGCGCGAAGTTCCGCATCAGCGGTGTGCCGGTCACCGACCCTGCGGGCAAGCTGCTGGGCATCGTCACCAACCGCGACATGGCCTTCGAGCTGGACCGCAGCCGTCAGGTGCGTGAGGTCATGACCCCGATGCCGCTGGTGACGGGCAAGGTCGGGATCTCCGGCGAGGACGCGATCGAGCTGCTGCGCCGGCACAAGATCGAGAAGCTGCCGCTGGTCGACGACGCCGGTGTCCTCAAGGGCCTCATCACGGTCAAGGACTTCGTCAAGGCCGAGAAGTACCCCAACGCCGCGAAGGACTCCGAGGGCCGGCTGGTCGTCGGTGCCGCCGTGGGCGTCGGTGACGAGGCCTACGAGCGCGCTCAGGCCCTCGTCGAGGCCGGTGCGGACTTCCTGGTCATCGACAGCGCCCACGGCCACAGCCGCGGCATCCTCGACATGATCGCCAAGGTCAAGTCCAACATCAACGTCGACATCGTCGGCGGCAACGTCGCCACCCGCGACGGCGCCCAGGCGCTGATCGACGCCGGCGTGGACGGCGTCAAGGTCGGCGTCGGCCCGGGCTCGATCTGCACCACCCGCGTCGTCGCCGGCATCGGCGTCCCGCAGGTCACCGCGATCTACGAGGCCGCCCGCGCCTGCCACGCGGCCGGTGTGCCGCTGATCGGCGACGGCGGTCTGCAGTACTCCGGCGACATCGCCAAGGCGATCGCGGCCGGCGCGGACACGGTGATGCTCGGCTCGCTGCTCGCGGGCTGCGAGGAGTCGCCGGGCGAGATGGTCTTCATCAACGGCAAGCAGTTCAAGTCCTACCGGGGCATGGGCTCGCTGGGCGCGATGCAGTCGCGCGGCCAGGCCCGCTCGTACTCCAAGGACCGCTACTTCCAGGACAACGTCCTCTCCGAGGACAAGCTCGTCCCCGAGGGCATCGAGGGCCAGGTCCCCTACCGCGGCCCGCTGTCCTCCGTCGCCCACCAGCTCATCGGCGGCCTGCGCGCCTCCATGGGCTACGTCGGCTCGGCGAACGTCCAGGAGCTCAAGGACAAGGGCACCTTCGTCCGCATCACGTCGGCGGGCCTCAAGGAGAGCCACCCGCACGACATCCAGATGACGACCGAGGCGCCGAACTACTCCCGTCGGTAGTAGACGGCGGTAGACCCGCGTTTCCACGGAGCCCGCGACCGTCAGGCCGCGGGCTCCGCCGCGTCGGGGATACTGGAACGCGGCAGACGAAGAAGGAAAGGCCACAAACGTGACTGAGATCGAGATCGGGCGCGGCAAGCGCGGCCGCCGGGCGTACGCATTCGACGACATCGCCGTCGTCCCGAGTCGCCGTACGCGCGACCCGAAGGAGGTCTCGATCGCCTGGCAGATCGACGCCTACCGCTTCGAGCTGCCGTTCCTGGCCGCCCCGATGGACTCCGTGGTCTCGCCCGAGACCGCCATCCGCATCGGTGAGCTGGGCGGGCTGGGCGTGCTCAACCTCGAGGGTCTGTGGACCCGCTACGAGGACCCGGAGCCGCTGCTCGCGGAGATCGCCGAGCTGGACGGGACCGCGGCCACCAAGCGCCTCCAGGAGATCTACGAGGCTCCGATCAAGGAGGAGCTGATCGGGCAGCGCATCAAGGAGGTCCGCGACTCCGGTGTCGTGACCGCCGCCGCGCTCTCCCCGCAGCGCACCGCGCAGTTCTCCAAGGCCGTCGTGGACGCCGGCGTCGACATCTTCGTGATCCGCGGCACCACCGTCTCCGCCGAGCACGTCTCCGGCGCGGCCGAGCCGCTGAACCTCAAGCAGTTCATCTACGAGCTCGACGTGCCGGTCATCGTCGGCGGCTGCGCGACCTACACGGCCGCCCTGCACCTGATGCGCACCGGCGCGGCGGGCGTCCTCGTCGGCTTCGGCGGCGGCGCCGCCCACACCACCCGTAACGTCCTGGGCATCCAGGTCCCGATGGCGACCGCGGTCGCCGACGTGGCCGCCGCCCGCCGGGACTACATGGACGAGTCCGGTGGCCGCTACGTCCACGTCATCGCCGACGGCGGCGTGGGCTGGTCCGGCGACCTGCCGAAGGCCATCGCCTGCGGCGCGGACGCCGTGATGATGGGCTCGCCGCTCGCCCGCGCCACCGACGCGCCGGGCCGCGGCTTCCACTGGGGCATGGAGGCCGTCCACGAGGACGTGCCGCGCGGCAAGCGCATGAACCTGGGCACGGTCGGCTCCACCGAGGAGATCCTCACCGGTCCCTCGCACACCCCCGACGGGTCGATGAACATGTTCGGCGCGCTGCGCCGGGCCATGGCCACCACGGGCTACAGCGACCTCAAGGAGTTCCAGCGGGTCGAGGTGACGGTCGCGCCGTCGCAGCACGACAACCGCTGAGCCACCGGCCGACGCGAAGGGCCCGGACCGCTTCGGCGGTCCGGGCCCTTCGGCGTGCGCGGGGCGGGGCCGGTCAGCCGGCGAGCTTGCGGGCGGCGCTGACGGCACCCGCGGCGCCGAGCACGAAGAAGACCGCGTCGATCGGCTCCAGGTACTCCTTCCACGCCTCGTTCAGGTCGTCGAAGTGCTCCAGGAGCACCTCGGTGACCGGGATGCGGGCGAGGTCGCTCAGCTCCAGGGCGATGCCGAAGATCTGGCCGAGGTATACGCCGAGCAGCCCGAGCAGCGCGCCGACGACCGGCAGGGCGGGGTTGCGGCCGCCGAACTTGCCGAGGGCCGCGCCGATGAGGGCGCCGGTGCCGGCGGCGAGGTAACCGATCTGGCCGCCGTCGGACGCCTTGAGGATGCCGCCGTAGATCGCCGAGCCGACCAGCATGGCCACGACGCCGAGGACGACGGCGAGGCCCGCGTTGCCCTGGCGGACCGGGGCGGGCGGGGGCGGATAGCCGCCGGGCGCGCCGTACGGCTGCTGGGGCTGCTGCCCGTAGAAGGGCTGCTGGGGCTGGGGCGGCTGCTGGCCGTACGGGTTCGGCTGCTGCGGCGGCTGCTGCCAGGGCTGGCTCATGGTGTGGGTTCCCCCGAAGAAGAGCGAATGCGATGTGCTGCGAACGCTGGATGTGTGAACGCCGGGTTGCATACTCGGCGTAAAGCGTCGGCCAAAGCTAGCAGCCGGATCCGACATGGTGTCACGGACAGCGAGCACACCGCTGTGAATTCCGCATAAAGGTTCGACCGTAAGGAATAATGGCAACTTATGGCGCAAAGCAAGTCGTTCAGCGGCAGGGACATGGGAATCGACCTCGGCACGGCGAACACGCTGGTGTATGTGCGGGGCAAGGGGGTGGTGCTCAACGAGCCATCGGTTGTCGCCGTCAACGCCGAGGACGGCAGCGTGCTGTCGGTCGGCTTCGAGGCCAAGGAGACGATCGGGCGCACCCCCTCGAACATCGTCGCGGTCCGTCCGCTGCGTGACGGCGTCATAGCCGACTTCGAGATAGCCGAGCGCATGCTGCGCCACTTCATGAAGAAGGTCCTGGGCAACCGCCTCTTCTCCCGTCCGCGCGTCGTGGTGTGTGTGCCGTCGGGCATCACGGGCGTCGAGCGGCGCGCGGTCATCGAGGCCGCGTCGCAGGCGGGGGCCCGTCAGGTGCACCTGATCGAGGAGCCGATGGCGGCGGCGATCGGCGCGGGACTGCCCGTCAGCGAGCCGACCGGCTGCATGGTCGTCGACATCGGCGGCGGCACCACCGAGGTCGCGGTGATCTCGCTCGGCGGCATCGTCACGGCCCGCTCGGTGCGGACCGCCGGGGACGCGATGGACACGGCGATCACCTCGTACGTGAAGAAGAAATTCGCTCTCGCGATCGGTGAACGGACCGCCGAGGAAATCAAGATGAGCATCGGCTCGGCCTCCCCCACGGGCTCGTGGACCGCGGCCGGGCTCAGCGCGCTCGCCAAGCAGCTGGAGAAGAACGACGGCCTGAAGGACGCCGGAGGCGACCCGGAGGAGACCCAGGGCCTGCTGCCGCCGGACCGCTTCACGATTCGCGGTCGCGATCAGGTCAGTGGCCTGCCCAAGACGCTGGAGCTGACGGCCGACGAGATCCGGCACGCGCTGGCCGAGCCGGTGGACGCCATCGTCATGGCGGTGCGTCAGACCCTGGACGAGACCCCGCCGGAACTCGCGGGCGACATCATGGACCGCGGCATCGTCCTCACCGGCGGCGGCGCGCTGTTGCGCGGCCTGGACGTCCGGCTGAGCAAGGAGCTCGACATCCCGGTCCTCGTCGCGGAGGAGCCCCTGGACTGCGTGGCCATCGGCACCGGCCGCTGCATCGAGGACTTCGCCGCCCTGCGGACCGTCCTCGACGCCCAGCCGAACCGGCTGCTCGGCACGGGCCGGCTGTAGTCCCTCCTCGCGGGGCGCGTCACAGCCGGTGCGCGGCGCCCGCGGGGGTCGCCCCGCGGGTGTCGAGCAGCAGCTGCGCCTTGACCGTGAGCCCCTGGAGGTCGTACGTGCGGTGGTGCTGGAGCAGCACCGTCAGGTCGGCCTCGGCCGCGGACTCGTAGAGGCAGTCCGCCCGGGGCACCGGCCGGCCCATGACGCGCCACTGCGGCACGTACGGGTCGTGGTAGCTGAGCAGCGCGCCCAGCTCCATCAGCCGGGAGGCGATCTCGCGGGCGGGCGAACCCTCCTCGTCGCCGGTGTCGGCCTTGTAGCCGACGCCCAGCAGCAGCACGCGCGCGCCGCGCGCGGACTTGCCGTGCTCGTTCAGCAGCGCGGCGCAGCGCTGGGTCACATAGCGCGGCATCCGCCCGTTGACCTCCTGCGCCAGCTCCACCATGCGCAGCGGATAGCCGAGGCTGCGGCCCTTGTAGGAGAGGTAATTGGGGTCCACGGGCACCCCGTGGCCGCCCACGCCGGGCCCCGGCCGGAACGCCTGGAAGCCGAACGGCTTGGTCTCCGCGCAGCGCACGACGTCCCACAGGTCGACGCCGATGTCGTGGCAGAAGACCGCCATCTCGTTGGCGAGCGCGATATTGACGTGCCGGTAGTTGGTCTCCAGGACCCGTACCGCCTCCGCCTCGCGCGGTCCCCGGGCGCGGACGACCTTCTCGCAGATGCGCCCGTAGAAGGCGGCGGCGGCCTCGGTGCAGGCCGGGGTGAGGCCGCCGATGACCTTGGGGATGGTGGTGTAGCCGTGCTGCCGGTCGCCGGGGTCGACCCGGCTGGGGGAGTAGGCGAGGTGGAAGTCGCCTCCGGCGACCAGCCCGGAGCCGGCCTCCAGGATGGGGCGCAGGTATTCCTCCGTGGTCCCCGGGTATACGGCTGACTCCAGCAGAACAGTGGTGTGCGGGCGCAGCCGTGCCGCGAGCGCGCGGGCGGCCTCGCCGAGCGCGCGCAGATCGAGCGCGCGGTCCTCGCCCAGCCGGGTGGGGGCGCAGATGACGGCCGTACGGACCCGGCCGAGCTCGGCGTCCGCGGTCGTGGGGCGGAAGCCGGCGGAGAGCATGCGGCGCACGTCGGCGGCGGACAGGCCGGTGCCTTCGGCGGGCAGCCGGCCGGCCCGGAGCTCGTCGACGGTGTACGGATCGGGGTCGTAGCCGATGGTGTCGATGCCGGCGGCGGTGGCGGCCTGGGCGAGGGGGAGGCCGAGCCGGCCGAGCCCGATGACGGCGAGATCTGCGGGCATGGGTGCCGATCCTTCCCGGAGGCCGATCTCTGGACGATTTACATAAGGTTAAGCGGATATATGACAGACATTCGGGATATTCAGGGTTTGTTGCGGCGTGGCTCTCGCTCCCACGTCCCCGGCACGGCCAAAGTGACCGATCTGGGGCAGCATCGAGGGAGAGCGTGTGCCCGCTTCGCGGGACGGCACGGGCATCGGCAGCGGTGACCGGCGTTCTCAGGACACGGCGGCGAGCGCGACGGCAACAGCGGTCAAGCGGGAGGCAGCGGTGAGGACAGCGACACTCGGTCCGGTCGAGCGCGGCGAGGCGCTCGCCCGGATGGCGGAGCGGGAACTGGACATCCTGGTGGTCGGCGGGGGTGTCGTCGGCGCGGGCACCGCGCTCGACGCGGCCACCCGAGGGCTCGCCACCGGGCTCGTCGAGGCGCGGGACTGGGCCGCGGGCACCTCCAGCCGGTCCAGCAAGCTCATCCACGGCGGGCTGCGCTATCTGGAGATGCTCGACTTCGCGCTCGTGCGCGAGGCGCTCAAGGAGCGCGGACTGCTGCTGGAGCGCCTCGCGCCGCACCTGGTCAAGCCCGTGCCTTTCCTCTATCCGCTCCAGCACCGCGGCTGGGAGCGCTTCTACGCCGGCTCGGGCGTCGCCCTCTACGACGCCATGTCCGTCTCCTCCGGCCACGGGCGCGGCCTGCCCACCCACCGCCACCTCACCCGCAAGCGCGCGCTGCGCGTCGCCCCCTGCCTGAAGAAGGACGCCCTGATCGGCGCCCTCCAGTACTACGACGCCCAGATGGACGACGCGCGCTACGTCACCACCATCGTGCGCACCGCCGCCGCCTACGGCGCGGACGTCGCCAACCGGGCGCGCGTGGTCGGCTTCCTGCGCGAGGGCGAACGGGTGGTCGGCGCCCGGGTCCACGACCTCGAACAGGGCGGCGAATTCGAGATCCGCGCCCGGCAGATCGTCAACGCCACCGGCGTGTGGACCGACGACACCCAGCAGCTCATCGCCGAGCGCGGCCAGTTCCACGTACGAGCCTCCAAGGGCATCCACCTGGTCGTACCCAAGGACCGCATCCACTCCACCACCGGGCTGATCCTGCGCACCGAGAAGAGCGTGCTCTTCGTGATCCCCTGGGGCCGGCACTGGATCATCGGCACCACCGACACCGACTGGGACCTGGACAAGGCCCACCCCGCCGCCTCCAGCGCCGACATCGACTATCTGCTCCAGCACGTCAACGAAGTGCTCTCCGTCCCTCTGACCCGCGACGACGTACAGGGGGTGTACGCCGGGCTGCGTCCCCTGCTGGCGGGGGAGTCGGACGCGACCAGCAAGCTCTCGCGCGAGCACACCGTGGCCCACCCCGTGCCGGGGCTGGTGGTCGTGGCGGGCGGCAAATACACCACCTACCGCGTGATGGCCAAGGACGCGGTGGACGAGGCGGTGCACGGCCTCGCCCAGCGGGTCGCGGACTGTGTCACCGAGGACGTGCCGCTGGTGGGCGCCGAGGGCTACCGTGCGCTGTGGAACGGGCGCGCCCAGATCGCCCAGCGCACGGGCCTGCACGTGGCGCGCGTCGAACACCTGCTCAACCGCTACGGCTCGATGGTGGACGAGCTGCTGGACCTCGTCATCGCCGACCCCACGCTGGGCGAGCCCCTCGGCGGCGCGGAGGACTATCTGCGGGCGGAGGTCGTCTACGGCGCCTCGCACGAGGGCGCGCGCCATCTGGACGACGTCCTCACCCGGCGGACGCGCATCTCGATCGAGACCTTCGACCGGGGCACCCGCAGCGCCCGGGAGGCCGCCGAGCTGATGGCCCCGGTGCTGGGCTGGAACCAGGCCCAGATCGAGAAGGAGGTCGAGCGCTACGAGAAGCGGGTGGAGGCGGAGCGCGAGTCCCAGCGGCAGCCGGACGACCTGACGGCGGACGCGGCCCGGCTGGGCGCGCCGGACGTGCAGCCGGTCTAGGGTCGGCCCGCGTCCGCGGTTGGGCAGAACTCGGCCCGCAGGAATTCCCTTTCGACGGCGGTGGGGAACCGGGCGTCGCTGTTGGAGCGGTAGCCGACCAGCTGCCGCCCGTCGGCGGTGCCCAGGACCTGCACGTACGAGCCGTTGATCTCGCCGTTGTGCCCCCACACCGTGCGGTGGCACGGCAGGTGTACGGGGAAGAGGCCCATGCCGTAGCGGCCGTGCGAGGGTGCCGTGTCCCGCATCACCCGGAGCAGGCCCGGGGGCAGGAGGTCACCGCTCAGCAGGGCGCCCAGGAAGCGGTTGAGGTCCGGGAGGGTGGAGATCATCTCACCCGCCGCGCCCGCGGCGGAGGGATTGAGGTCGGTGACGTCCCGCGCGCCGGTGTAGGCGCGGCCGTGCGGCGCGGGGAGGCCGGTGCGCGTGCCGGGGAAGCTGGTGCCGGTGAGGCGCAGGGGAGAGATGACGCGGCGTCGGGCCTCGGTCGCGTAGGAGTGCCCGGTGACCTGACGGATGACCATGCCGAGGAGCAGATAGTCGGTGTTGGAGTAGCGGTATCGGGTGCCGGGTGGCCCGTACAAGGGGTGGGCGAGGGCGGTTCGTACCAGAGCGCCGGGATCGTGGCTCTCGAAGCGGTGTGCGGTGAATCCCTCGCCGAAGAACTCCTGGAAGAAGGCGTCGTCGTCGGTGTAGGAGAACAGCCCGCTGGTGTGGTTGAGGAGTTGACGGATGGTGATGTCGGTTTTATCGGACTCGGCGTGATCCGGGTGGCTCCGGAGCCGGTTCCGCAGGAGCGCGGCGGTGGCGGCCGGCAGGTGATCGGCCGTCGGGTCGTCCAGGCCCAGCCGGTGCTCGGCCACGAGTTGGAGGGTGACCGTGGCGATGACCGTCTTGGTGAGACTGCCGGCGCGGAAGTGGTCCGCGAGGCCGATGGGGCGTCCGGTGCGTACATCCGCGACGCCCGCGGCATGGAATCGAGCCACCCCATGAGCGTCCTGTGACAGCTTCGCCGCGCCGGGAACCGCCCCGCGCGAAACGAGGTCCTGTACTGAAGAGCGAGCCGGCGCCCCACCGCTGTCGCCGCCGCACGCCGTCATCGCCAGGACCGTGACGGCACAGGTCAGCCAGGTCAGCGCGACAGTGGTCGGCGCGCGGCGCGATGAGGTGGAATGCGGCGGCATGCGCTCATCATCCACGGGTGCCGCGGACCCTGGCCTTCCGCCGGTCCGCGGATGAGAGACAATGGTGGCTCTGCCAGGGTCGGTTGGTCGCAGAGCTGATTGCCAGAGGGGACGCATGTCGGAGGCGGAGCAGACGCAGGGCACGGCAGGGCGCCTCCTGGCCGGGCGGTACCGCCTCGGGGGCGTCCTCGGTCGTGGTGGCATGGGCACGGTCTGGCGGGCGACCGACGAGACCCTGGGCCGTACGGTCGCGGTGAAGGAACTGCGGTTCCCGGCCAATATCGACGAGGACGAAAAGCGCCGTCTCATCACACGGACGCTGCGCGAGGCGAAGGCGATCGCCCGCATCCGCAGCGCCGGCGCCGTCACCGTCTACGACGTGGTGCACGAGGACGACCGGCCGTGGATCGTCATGGAGCTCATCGAGGGCCGCTCGCTCGCCGATGTCATCCGCGAGGACGGGCCGCTGCAGTGGCGGCGCGCCGCGGAGGTCGGACTGGCCGTCCTCGACGTGCTGGGCGCGGCGCACCGCCAGGGCATCCTCCACCGCGACGTGAAGCCCTCCAATGTGCTCATCGCCGAGGACGGCCGGGTCGTCCTCACCGACTTCGGCATCGCGCAGGTCGAGGGCGACCCGTCGGTGACCTCCACGGGCATGCTGGTCGGAGCCCCTTCCTACATATCCCCGGAGCGGGCGCGCGGCCACAAGCCCGGCCCGCCGGCGGACCTGTGGTCGCTGGGCGGCCTGCTGTACGCCGCCGTCGAGGGCGCTCCTCCTTACGACAAGGGTTCGGCCATAGCCACCCTGACCGCCGTGATGACGGAGCCGCTGGGACCGCCGAAGAACGCGGGGCCGCTGGCCGAGGTGATGTACGGGCTGCTTGCCAAGGACCCCGAGAAGCGGCTGGACGAGGCGGGCGCGCGGGCGCTGTTGAACGGCGCGGTCAACGCCCCCGACGAGCGCCGCCCGAAGGCGTCGCCCGTGGCGCGGGACGTGGACGCCACGCAGGCCATGGCCATACCGGTGATTCCCGAGACGGAGCGGCCCGGGCCCTCCTCGAAGACGAACGCGCGGGCGAGAGGGGCCGACAGGGCGCCCTCGAAGGCTTCGGGGACGGCGGGGAAGCCGTCCTTGAAGTCGCCGTTGAAGAAGGCGGGCGCCGCCTCGGCGACCGGAGCCGGTGGCGCGCGGGGGTCGGCGTCGGCCGCGAACTCCGCCGGTGCTCCGCATTCCGCCCGCTCGGACGCGCCGACCACCGCGCTCGGTCCCAGCCCGCACCGGGTGACCTGGGAGCGTGCCTCGGTCATGGAGGTCGTGCCGCGTCGCACGATCGTCATCGTGGCGGTGGTGGTCGTCCTGGCCGTCGTCGGCACCGTGCTCGCCTTCACGCTCGGCGGCGACGAGGGCGACAAGGGGCTCGGCGGCAGGAACGGCGAGGAGATCACGTCGGCCGCCGCCTCGATGCCGACGCCCGGCGCCGGCGCCGCTGCGGCCCCCGACGGCAAGCGGGACGGCGGCAAGGGCAGCGACGGCAAGGACAGCGACGGCAAGGACGACGGCGACAAGGGCGCCGGCGGCAAGGCCGGCGAGTCCGCGTTCGCCAAGGTCGAGAACGACGAGTACCACTTCGCCATCGACATACCCAAGGGCTGGAAGCAGACCGGTACGGCGGGCGAGCACTCCGGCGCGATCTACAGCGCGTCGGGCGGCTTCCCGCGGGTCCAGGTCGACTTCGGGCCCGAACCGCAGTCGGACGCCGCCAAGTCGTGGCGCGAGGCCGAGTCCGGCGCGAGGACCAGCATGCCGAAGTACAAGGGCCTCGGCATCAAGGAGGTCCACGGCTGGGACGGCCACGACTATCCGACCGTCGCGGACTGGTCCTTCGAGCGCGACCAGAGCGACAAGCGCGTGCGGGTCCTCAACCGCGGCTTCAAGGTGGACGACAGCCACGGCTACGCAATCATGATCACTTGCGAGAAGGGCAAGTGGGCGGAGAGCGAGTGCCGGGAGCTGCGCGACACGGCCTTCAGGACCTTCCGTCCGGAGGACTGAGCGACCCCGACCACGTTGCCGGTGAGGGTTCGGCTTGCCGGGCGGCCTGATGGGGCAGGACTGACGGCGCGGGGTGCGACGTACTGAGCCGTACGGGCCCGAAGGGGCGGGCTCGCCACGTATCGTGAGTCGTCGTGAACCGTGCGCAGCCGTGGTGAACCGAGATCGACCGGGAATGAGCGGCGATCAGTGCGGTCATGAGCAGCTTAATGGCCGGAGTTGACGGTATTCGGGCGATGGCGTGGATCGCGCGCTTGGGGAGGCGTCGTGGACGACTACGCGGGACGGGTGCTCGCCGACCGCTATCGCCTGCCGCTGCCGCCGTCCGATGTGTTCGAACTCGTCGAGACGCGCGCCTTCGACACCTACAGCGGTCAGGAAGTCCGCGTCCGGCAGATCCCGTTGCCGGAGGTCGTCGAGGCCGAGCTCGTCGGTGAAGAGGGCGCCCGCGACGGCGGGATCGTGGGGGGCGTCGCGCGGGAGCCGGGCGATCCGGCGGTGCGCCGGGCGCTGGCGGCCGCGAGTGCGGCCGCGCGGGTCCCCGACCATCCGCGGCTCGACCAGGTCTTCCACGTCTTCGCGGAAGGGGACAGCCTGTGGATCGTCAGCGAACTGGTCTCGGCCCGTCCCCTCGCCGCGCTCCTGACGGAGCGGACCCTCTCGCCCCACCGCGCCGCCGAGGTGGCCGCCGACGTCCTCACCGCCCTCCGGGCCCTCCACGCCCAGGGCTGGACCCATCGCAACATCACCACCCGGACCGTCCTGATCTGCGACGACGGCCGCGCCATACTGACCGGCCTGGCGGCCGGCGCCGCCGAGGAAGCGCTGTGCGGATACGACCCCGTCCCTCGGGGGGCGATGGGTGCGGAGGCGGCGGCCGGTGTGGCTCTGCCCGGGCAGCGTGGGCCGGGTGGGCCAGGTGTCCCGGCTGGTGGCGGCGCTTCTCAGGGCGGGGCCGGACGTAACGGCTCCGCCGGGGCGGGATCCGGTGGCGGCGCCTCGGCGGGGGCGGCCGGTAAGGCCGGGCCGGTCGGCAAGTCCGGCGCGCCCGGGGTCCCGCCGCAGGGAGGCGAGCGCGGGCCCGCGTATCGCGATCAGGGTGCGGCCGGCGGGTTCCTGCCGCAGGGCGGCGCGCCGTCCGGGAGCAGGCCGCCGCGTGACGCCGGCGCCCCGCCCGGGGCGCGGCCGGGCGCGGCCGACGGGCGGAGCGCGCCGCAGGACCCGCGCGCCGTGCGAGCCGGGGCGATCGCCGCGTACCGCGCGGGCGCCCGGGCCGCCGCCGCGCGCGCCGCGGTAGAAGGCGCGCCGCCCACCTCCACCGGCACGTCCACCTGGGGTGGGGGCAGCGCCGCCAGCGGCACCGCCCCCGCGCCGTCCCCGTGGACCGCCGACTCCCTCGTCCACGGCACGTCCTCCGGCCGTACGCGGCGCACCGGCCCCGGTGCGCCGCCGCCGGGACCGGCGCAGCGGACACCCCGGCCGGACGAGGACGGCGCGGCCCCTTCCGCGGATGCCACTGCGGCCGTCTTTTCGGCTGACGCTTCGGCTGCTGATCCGGCTTCCGCTTCGGCTGACGCTTCGGCTTCGGTTTGCGCTTCGGGGCAGGACCGGGGTGACTCGGGCGCGTACGGAGGTGGGGTGGCCGGCACAGGCCGCTGGGACGGTGCCGGGCAGCCCGCGAGCGCCCTCGCCGCCGAGCGGGCGCGGCAGGCGCGCATGGTGGTGGTCGGCGCCGTCACCGAGCGATGGGCGCCGGAGCAGGCGTGGCCGGTGCGGGAGAACTGGCAGCTGGCGCCCCCCGTAGGCCCCGCCGCCGATCTCTGGGCGCTGGGTGCCCTGCTCTTCCGCGTCGTGCAGGGGCACGCCCCGTATCCGGAGGAGAGCACCACCGACCTGGTCCGGATCGTCTGCGCCGAGCCCCCCGCCTATGCGGAGGAGTGCGGGGCGCTGCGGCCCGTCGTCGAGTCGCTGATGCGCAAGGAACCGACCGAGCGCCCGGAGTTCGAGGAGCTCCGCGGCTGGCTGCGGTCCCTGATCCGGTCCGCGCCGGAACCGGACCTGGGCACCCGCACGGTCACCGTGCCCTCGCTCGGCCCGGGCACCCCCGCCGACCAGCACCGGCTGCCCATCGTCCGGCGCAAGGGCGAGCTGGTGCGCCGCAGACGCGGCCGCCCGGCCGCCGCCGCGGAACCGGCGGCGGCCACCGCACACGGCCGGCACAAGAAGACGGTCAAGGAGCAGGAGCGGCCGCGGCTCAGGACCCATGCGACAGGGCACCTCCAGGAGCAGCGCGTACCCGCCCGGCGCACCTCCCGCAGCCTCGGCCGGATGCTGCTGGGACTGATACTGCTCGTGCTGATCGGCGCGGTGCTGTACGCGATGCTGTTCATGCCGGGCGCGAAGGACAGCGCCGGGCGGGAGCCCGCGGACCGTACGGGCGCGGCCGGGTTGATGAGCGCGGCCCCGACGGGTGGGGTGCGGCCGGCGTCCTCCCGGTCTGCGGCGGAGCCGACGACCGAGCCCAGTGGGATCGCCAAGGGCTTCACGTTGCGCCGGGACCCCGAGAAGTTCACCGTGGCGGTCGCCAAGGACTGGCAGCGCCGGGGCGCGAACGACCGGGGCCAGGTCGTCTACGCCGGCGGCGACTTCCAGCTGATCGTCGTGCCGGGCCGGGACAAGGTGGCCGAGTTCGGCGGCGATCCGATGGCGTACCAGCAGAGCAAGGAGCCCGAGCTGGACGCGTACCGCTCCTCCTCCTGGTCGGGCGCCTCCGGCCTGCGCCGCATGGACGTCGGCCGGACGGCGTCGGCGGAGGGCACCTTCAACTGGAACGACAGCAGCGGCCGTCAGGTCTATGTGCGCAACTCCGCGATGATCCTGGACGGCAGCTATCACGTCCTCCAGGTCATCGGTCCGATGAACGAACAACGCTCGGTCGACGGCTACTTCGACCAGGCCACGGCCACCTACCGCACCGGCTGATCCTCCCCGGCCCCGTCGGAGAAGCGTTCGCGCAGCTGGTGCTTGAGGACCTTGCGCAGCGTGTTGTCGCGGGGCATCGCCTCGACCAGCTCAAGCTGCTCGGGGATCTTGTGTACGGACAGGCCGGCGCCCCGGAGGTAGGACGCGAGGTCGTCGAGGGTGAGCGGCGCGGCCCCGGCGCGCTGCTGGACGACCGCGCAGACGCGTTCGCCGCGTGCCTGGTCGGGGAGGCCGATGACCGCGATGTCCGCGATGGCGGGGTGGCCGTGGAGGAGCTGTTCGACCTCCTGGGCGGAGATGTTCTCGCCCTTGCGGATGATGACGTCCTTCGCGCGTCCGGTGAGGACGAGATGGCCGTCGGGGGTGAGGTGGCCGATGTCGCCGGTGATGAGGAAGCCGTCCGCGTCGAAGGACTCGGCGCTCTGGAACGGGTCGAGGTAGCTGCGGCAGACGGCCTCGCCGCGCAGCCGTATGTGCCCGTCCGTGCCGGGTGGCACGGGCTTGCCGTCCGCGTCGACCACGCGGATCCGCATCCCCTCGGGCGGCCGGCCGTCCGTGGTGGCCAGGTGGTCGGCGGTGTCGTCCGGATCGCCCATGGTGATCATCGGGGCTTCGGTCATGCCGTAGCCGTGGGTGAGCCGGCAGCCGAGTTCGCCGACGACCTGGTGGTAGAGCTCGGGAGGCTTGGGCGCGCCACCGCCCGCCATCAGGCGCAGGGTGGGGATGAGCTTGTGGGCGGGGTCCTTGCGCTGTTCGGCGAGGAACATGGAGTAGAAGGCGGTGGAGCCGCCCGCGAGGGTGACGCCGTGGCGGCGGTAGGCGCTGAGCGAGCCCGGGAGCGCGAAGTGCTCCAGGAGCAGGCAGGGGAAGCCGCACAGCATCTGCATCACCGTGTAGTCGGGCCCGGCGACGTGGGCGTAGGGGAAGGCCATGGAGCCGATGTCGTCCGCGCTCGGGCGCAGGGTCCTGGCGAGGGAGGTCCCGGCGGCGATGAGACTCCGGTCCGTGTGCAGGGCGCCCTTGGGGGCGGAGGTGGTGCCGGAGGTCCAGTAGATCCAGCGGACAGCGGTGCCGTCCGCCGGTGGCGGCGGGAGGAGGGCCGGATCGCCGTCCGGGAGCGCGTCGTAGGCCGTGAACACCAGCGGGGGTGAGGGCAGGCCGAGGGCGAGGCGGTAGGCCATCACGCTGTGGTCGAAGCCCCGCCACACGCCGGGCATCGCGAAGAACCCGGCCTCCGTGGCCCGGAGCGCGTGGCCGACCTCCCGGTCGCGGTGGAAGGGGACGATCGGGCTCTGGACGGCGCCGAGGCGGGCCAGGGCGAAGGACAGGACGACCGTCTCGATACGGGTGGGCAGCTGCCAGGCGACCGTGCTGCCGGGGCGGACCCCGAGCCCGTACAGCCCGGCGGCCACACGCTCCGCCCGGTCCCGCAGAGCGCCGAAGGCGACGCTCCGGTCGGCTCCCGTGGGCCCCGGGTCGTCGGCCTGGATGAGGGCACTGGCGTCAGGGGTACGGGCGGCGCGGCGTTCGAGCAGCTCCCACAGGGTGCGGGAGGCGGCCAGGTCGGCGGTACCGGTCATGGGCGTCTCCCCGCGTCGACTGGCTGGGCGGCAGGTGTGGCGGGAAGCGTAGGGCGTCGCGGCTTGTCGGTCCAGGGGGTGCGGGCTAGCCTCTCACCTGCTGGCTGACGTACCGTCAGATTTGGCCGAGAGGGGTTCCGATGGAACTGCCGCGCATCGTCAGCGTCGACGACCATGTGATCGAGCCCGCCCACCTCTTCGACACCTGGCTCCCCGCCCGCTACCGCGAACACGGGCCCCACCCCCTCACCACCGGAATCGGCGAACTGAAGTACACCGGTGGCGCCTACACCATCACCATGGACCCCGACGGGCCGCCCGCCGACTGGTGGATCTACGAGGACCTCGCCTTCCCGTACAAGCGCAACATCGCCGCCGTCGGCTTCGACCGCGACGACATGACCCTGGAGGGCATCACCCGCGCCGAGATGCGACCCGGCTGCTGGGACCCGGCCGAGCGCCTGAAGGACATGGACCTCAACCACGTCGAGGCGTCCCTGTGCTTCCCCACCTTCCCGCGCTTCTGCGGCCAGACCTTCGCCGAGGCCCACGACAAGGATGTCGCCCTGGCGTGCGTACGGGCCTACAACGACTGGATGGTCGAGGAATGGTGCGGCGACAGCGGCGGCCGGCTGATCCCGCTCTGCCTCATCCCGCTGTGGGACATCGACCTCGCCGTCGCGGAGATCCGGCGCAACGCCGCCCGGGGCGTACGGGCCGTGACCTTCAGCGAGATCCCCACCCACCTGGGCCTGCCCAGCATCCACTCCGGCTACTGGGACCCCTTCTTCGCCGTCTGCCAGGAGACCGGCACCGTCGTCAACATGCACATCGGCTCGTCCTCGCAGATGCCCGCCGCCTCCCCGGACGCTCCCGTCGCCGTGCAGGCCACGCTGTCCTTCAACAACGCCATGGCCTCGATGACCGACTTCCTTTTCAGCGGCGTGCTCGTGAAGTTCCCCCGCCTCAAACTCGCCTACAGCGAGGGCCAGATGGGATGGATTCCCTACGCCCTGGAGCGCGCCGACGACGTATGGAAGGAACACCGTGCCTGGGGCGGAGTGCGCGATCTGATCCCCGAACCGCCCTCCACCTATTACTACCGGCAGATCTTCTGCTGCTTCTTCCGCGATAAACACGGAGTCGCCTCGCTCGATGCCGTCGGACGCGACAACGCCACCTTCGAAACCGACTATCCCCATGTCGACTCGACCTTCCCCCACACAAAGGACGTCGCGCTCGACCACGTGAAGGGCCTGGACGACGAAACCGTCCACAAATTGATGCGCGGCAACGCCATCCGCATGCTCGGACTGGACCTCGACCGGACCGGCGCGTGAGCGTCGATGGACCTCTCCACAACGGAAGTTGAGGAAGAATTCCGGCAACGACTCCGCGCCTGGCTCAGGGAAACACTGCCGACACTTCCCCCCGCGCCGCCCGCCACGGACTGGCCCGCCCGCCGCGCCTACGACCTCGCCTGGCAACGCGCCCTCTACGACGCCGGTTACGCCGGACTGCACTGGCCCACCGACGCCGGCGGCCAGGGCGCCGGCCCCACCCGGCACCTGATCTTCCTGGAGGAGACCGAACGGGCCGGCGCGCCCTATGTGGGCGCCAACTTCGTCGGCCTCCTCCACGCCGGACCCACCATCGCGGCGGAGGGAACCGCCGAGCAGCGGGCGCGCTGGCTGCCGCCCATCCTGCGCGGCGAGGAGATCTGGTGCCAGGGCTTCTCCGAGCCCGAGGCCGGCTCCGACCTCGCCGCCCTGCGCACCCGCGCCGTCCGCGACGGCGACACCTACGTCGTCACCGGAACCAAGCTGTGGACCTCGCACGCCGAGGTCGCCGACTGGTGCGAACTCCTCGTCCGTACGGACCCCACCGCCCCCCGCCATCGGGGCATCTCCTGGCTCGCCCTGCCCATGGACGCGCCCGGCGTGACCGTACGGCCCCTGCGCACCCTCGCAGGGTCCACGGAGTTCGCCGAGGTCTTCCTCGACGAGGTGCGGGTACCCGTCGGCCACCGTCTCGGCGCCGAGAACGACGGCTGGCGCGTCACCATGGTCACCCTCTCCTTCGAGCGCGGCACGGCCTTCGTGGGGGAGGTCGTCGCCTGCCGCCGCACCCTCGCCGAACTCGCCCGGACGGCCCGGGCCAACGGCCGCTGGGACGACGCCGTACTGCGCCGCCGCCTCGGTCGCCTGCACGCCGAATTCGGTGCCCTGTGGCGGCTGACGCAGTGGAACGTCAGCGCGGCCGAACACGCCTCCCGCAGCGGCCGGGGCGGCGTGCCGGGCGCCGCGGGCTCCGTCTTCAAGCTGCGTTACTCCCAGGCGCGCCAGGAGCTCTACGAGGCGGCCGCCGAGGTCCTGGGGCCCGAGTCCCTCGACGTCGGCCAGGAGTGGACCGCCGACCGCCTCTCCTCGCTCTCGTACACGATCGCCGCGGGCACCTCCCAGATCCAGCGGAACATCGTCGCCGAGCGCCTCCTCGGCCTCCCCAAGGCTCGGTGATCATGGACTTCCGGCTGACCGACGACCAGCGCGCGCTCCGGGCGGGCATGCGCGAGCTCCTGGCGGCACGGTTCCCGCGCGAGCGCCTACGGGCCCTGGTCGACGGCGGTGAGGGCGGCGGGGGCGACGGGGCCGGCGAGGGCGGCGAGGGAGGCGGTCAGGGCATCGCCGAGGTCCCCGGGCGGGTGCTGTGGCGAGCCCTGGGGGAAGCCGGCCTCTTCGCGCTGCGGCTGCCCGAAGAGAGCGGCGGGGTGGGGCTGGGGCTGCCGGAGGCCGTGCTCCTCTTCGAGGAGGCGGGGCGGGCGCTGCTGCCCGGTCCGCTGGTCGCCACGCACCTCGCCGCGGGCCTGGTGCCGGGCGCCGCCGACGGCAGCCGGATCGTCACGGCCCTGGACCGGCCCGGAACGGCCGAGCACCTCGCGTCGGCGGACGCCGTGCTGCTGCTCCACGGCGCCGACGTCCGCCCGCTGGAGACGGGCGTGGGAAAGGCGCCCGAGGCGCTCGGCGCGCGCCCCATCCGCTCGGTCGACCCCGCGACGCCCCTGCACCATGCCCCGCGGTTCCCTGCGCCCTTGGTGACAGGCTCACTTGGCGTCACGGCGGATGCCGCGCGCATGCGCCGCGAGGCCGCTCTGCTGACCGCCGCACAGCAACTGGGCAGCGCCCGGCGCACCGTCGAGATGGCCGTCACCCACGCCGGGCGCCGAATCCAGTTCGGCCGCCCGATCGGTATGTTCCAATCCGTCCAACATCTGTGCGCCGAGATGCACATACGCCTGGAGATGGCTCGCGCGAGCGTCTACGCGGCGTCGTTGACCGAGGACCCGGCCGATGTCGCCGGGGCGAAGCTGCTTGCGGACAGTGCAGCCATCCGCAATGCCCGTGACTGTCTGCAAGTGCACGGTGGCCTGGGCTTCACCTGGGCGGCGGATGTCCACCTGCACCTCAAACGCGCCTGGATACACGCCGGTCAGTGGCAGTCGGCCGCGGAGGCGGAGGAATTCCTTGCGAACAGTCTGCTCATCGACGCGGAGGCGGAAGTGCCGTCGCGTGTTTTGGCCGGGGGTCGGCTGGAGAAAATGTCAGGCCTTAATCGGCATGGGTGAAATGCCGCCCATGTCATACATAACCGATCACAGACCGTCGATATCAGGCTGTGTCCTGTGTGTTACTCGTTACACACCGGAGTCGACCTCCCCCTCCGGTACTCTCCCTAGGATGCGAGTGGTTCAGAGGCGCAGCGAGTCGGACGTTACTCATGTGGCGACGTCGGGCGGGAAAAAACCTGGCGCTCGTATCGGAACGGGGCCCGTGGTCCCCCGATGTTCGAGTCTCCGCAGCGCGCGTCGCACAGTATGCAGTACGCATACTCCTTTGCGCCGGAATATGCCCGAAGCGCTTGTTGAGGTGACTGAGCGTCAATCATGCTGTCTCGGAAGGAGATCACGTTCCGTGATCCCTCGGAGACGCGAGGCGTTGTGTCCGCCGGTTCGGATGGTGTGAGCGGTGCAGGTGCTTCAGATGCAGATGGAGGTCCGGGCCGACCCCGCGGAGGTGGGGCGGGCCCGCAAGTGGGCAAGGTCGCGGCTCGCGGGATCCGGGATAGGCGTCGATGAGCCCCTGGCCGAGACGCTGATCCTGTTGATCTCGGAGCTCGTCACCAACGCCGTGGTGCACACCGGCTGCCCCGCCGTGCTGCGCATGCTCTTCCCGGATGCCGGCGGTCCCGCCGGCGCCGCCGAGGTCTGCTCGGGCACCGTCCGCGTCGAGGTCGCCGACATCAGCTCCCGCCCGCCCCGCCGACGGCGTGCGGAAGGTGATGACACCGGTGGCAGGGGCCTGGAGCTGGTGGACGGCCTCGCCGACCGCTGGGGCTGGCAGGCGGAAGGCAACGGCAAGCGCATCTGGTGCGAGGTCGACCGAGGGGCATCGTCATGGGTCGGCGCCTTCGAGTCCTCGCGCGCCGTGACAAATGGGGCTTAATCGACAAAGTCCAGACCAGGTGTTGACGTGAAGTGTCCACGTGATCACCCTTGGATGCAGCGATTCGTTGCGAGGGGACGTCGAGAGGCCCGTTCGTAAGGGCTGCCTTGGCGAGTGCGGGTCGCGATCCGGCGCACACAGGGCTTCAGCGCCGGAGCTGGCGGCGACGTGCGGTGCCGTGCTCGGGGTGCGCATCGGCGCGTCGCCGCCCGCCCGTCTTTCATGGGCCGGCGACTCAAGGGGCCGGAGAGGACTTGGCGTCGGGGCATCGGGCTCTCCGCCCGGTGAGCTGGTGGGCGGGGTGGTTCGGGTGGGCCATCCGGGTGGATTCGGCGTTCAGAGCACCGCGACCGGTGCGACAGGGGAGCCCACCCCGCCGACGAACGGCTCCGGAGTGGCGGCCAGAAGGAATTCGTAACGCCGTTCCTCCGCGCAGAGTTTCGACAGCTCCTCCAGGTTCCAGTTCTGGCCTTGCAGCATTCCCATCTCGACCAGATCGAGCGCGTGTACCGGGAGCCAGAGGTCAGGGATCTCCGGGGGGAAGATCTCGAAGGTGAGCGTGTCATTGGCGACCGCGGCGACATCGCGGGCGTGGAACCACTCGGGCGTCCGGATCGACAGTCCGGGCGACGGATAGCTGTACGCCTCCTTGTCGCCCGCCAGATACAGCTGCATCTGTCCGGTCCGTACGAGCACGATGTCGCCCGAGCGGACCGTGACCCCGGCCATTTCCTCCGCCCTGTCGAGATCCTCGGGGCCGACCGCGTGATCGGCTTCCAGCCGCTCGACCCCCAGTGCGCGGGCCACGTCGAGCAGAACGCCGCGTGAGACGACGTCCCGGGCCTTGTCGATCCCGTTGAAGGCCGCGCGCTCATGGGCGGTGATCGACGCCGCCGGGCGGCCGTTGTAAATCCTCCCGCCGTGCGAGACGTGGGGGAGTCCGTCCCAGTGGGTGGCCGCCTGCAGGCCCATCGTCACGGCGTCGTCGCTCGTGGCCACCGTGTCCGGCCCGAAGACCTCCATATTGATCGCGACCATCGTGTGCAACGGGTTGACCCGGCCGGGGATCAATCCGATCTGCACCCCGTCCTGTCGCAGCGGCAGGGCCAGCGGAACGCGACGGCCCGTCCGTACCGTCGAGGCGGCCTCCCGCACCACCGGGTTCGTGATGAGGTTGAGCGTGCCGATCTCATCGGCCTCGCCCCATCGACCCCAGTTGTTCACCCGCTTGGCGATGTCGTGGAACTCCGGCGGCAGTGGCATGTGATCCCTCCACGGATCGGGGCGTGTGCGGGTCTTGTGCCCGCGCCCGCTCTGCTCAAAAATCTAACGGTCCGTCAGAAACTCCGCGACATGTCCGTCGGTACCTCCGCGGCGTGTCTGCCGGAAGCCCGGAGAGGGGCGCCGCATGGGGAACTTCTTGGCCGGCAAGGTGGTCGCCGTCACCGGCGCCGGCCGTGGCATCGGCCGGGCCGTGGCCCTGGCCTGCGCGGCCGAGGGGGCGAAGGTCGTCGTCAACGACTACGGCGTGTCCATCGACGGCGGCGAACCGGCGAGTGACATCGCCGCGGCCGTCGTCAAGGAGATCGAAGCGGCCGGCGGCGAGGCCGTCGCCCTCGCGGACGACGTGTCGACCATGGCCGGCGGCCTGCGGATCGTCGACACGGCCCTGGAGCGGTACGGGCGACTCGACGGTGCCGTCTGCGCCGCCGGCATCCTGCGGGAACGGATGCTGTTCAACATGACCGAGGAGGAGTGGGACCCGGTCATCGCCACCCACCTGAAGGGCACCTTCACCGTCTTCCGCGCCGCCTCCGCCGTCATGCGTCGCCAGGGAGCGGGCACCCTCATCGGATTCACCAGCGGCAACCACCAGGGCAGCGTGGCCCAGGCCAACTACTCCGCCGCCAAGGGCGGTGTCATCTCACTCGTCCGCAGTGCCGCCCTCGGCCTCAACAAATACGGCGTCACCGCCAACTGCGTCGCTCCAGTGGCCCGTACCCGCATGTCGGCCAACGTACCGATGGAACTGACGGAGATCGGCGAACCGCGGGACGTGGCGGCCCTGGTCGTCTACCTGCTCAGCGAGCGGGCCCGGAGCGAGGGGATCACCGGGCAGGTCTATACCGTGGCCGGCCCCAAGCTCGCCGTCTGGGCCCAGCCCCGCGAACTGCGCGCGGCCTACGCGGAAGGCGCCTGGACCCCCGAGAAGATCGCCGACCTCCTCCCCGGCACCGTCGGCACCGACCCGATGCCCCTGCTCGCCCGCCTCGAAGACATGGCCAAGGCAGCAGCCTCCAAGGAACGCCCCAACGCCTGACGAGGAGAGAGCGTGGACTTCGCATTCGGGCCGGAGGACGAGGCGTTCCGCCAGGAGGCGCGCGCCTGGCTCGACGCACACCTCGCCAACGCCCCCACCCCCGGCCGCCGCGACTGGGAACGCCTGCTCGGCGCGGATGGCTGGATCGGCCTCGGCTGGGACCGAACCCACGGCACCTACGGCAACCGCACCGCCACCCTGGCCGGACAGGTCGTATGGGCCGAGGAATACGCCCGGGCCCAGGCACCCGCCCGCCTCGGTCACATGGGCGAGAACCTCCTCGCGCCCACCCTCCTCGCCCACGGCGACGCCGCCCAGCGCGGCCGCTTCCTCCCTGCCATCGCCCGCGGCGAGGAACTGTGGTGCCAGGGCTACAGCGAACCCGGAGCGGGCTCGGACCTCGCCTCCGTGCGTACCGCCGCGGTACGGGCCGACGGAGGCGGCACCTACCGGATCAACGGACAGAAGATCTGGACCTCCCACGCCCACGAGGCCGACTGGTGCTTCCTGCTGGCCCGCACCACCGAAGGGTCCCACCGGCATCACGGGCTCTCCTTTCTGCTCGTGCCGATAGACCAGCCCGGCCGGATCGACGTCCGGCCGATCCGGCAGATGTCCGGAGCCGCCGACTTCAACGAGGTGTTCTTCGACGGAGCCCAGGCCCGCGCCGACCATGTCGTCGGCGGCGAGGGCAACGGCTGGCGGGTCGCCATGGACCTCCTCGGACGGGAACGCGGAGTGTCCACCCTCGCCCAGCAGATCGGCTTCGCCGCCGAGCTGGCGCACGTGATCCGGCTGGCCCTGGACACGGGAGCCGCAGCGGAGCCGGTGACGCGCGACCGGCTCGTACGGCAATGGGCGGAGCTGCGCACCATGCGCTGGAACGCCCTGCGTACCCTCGGAACGGCACCCGACGCCGGAGCGCCCAGCGTCGCCAAGCTCCTGTGGGGCCGCTGGCACCAGCGGCTCGGCGAACTGGCCATCCAGGTCCGGGGCCGGACCGCCACCCTCGGCCCGTACGACTGGAGCCCCGACCGCCCGTACGAACTGGACGACGACCAGCGCCAGTTCCTTTTCTCCCGCGCCGACACCATCTACGGCGGCTCGGACGAGATCCAGCGCACCGTCATAGCCGAGCGCGTGCTCGGCCTGCCCAAGGAGCCGCGCCCATGACCTCGTACGGCCACTGGATCGACGGCTCCTGGCACACGCCGGAAAAAGGGCACTATCCAATTGTCAATCCGGCGACCGAAAAGGTCGTCGGGGAGGCCCCGGAGGCGACTCCCGCCGAAGTCGCCCGAGCCGTGGCCGCCGCGCGGGCCGCTCAGGACGGCTGGTCCCGTACACCACCGCGCGAGCGCGCGGCGGTGCTGGACCGGGTAGCGGATCTGATCACTGAACGCGGAGAAGAGCTCGCACGCCTCCTCCAGGCGGAGACCGGTGCGACGACGCGCGTCACCTCGGCCGTACAGGTGCCCGTGGCCGCGGACCGCTTCCGCCGCTACGCACGGGGAGCGGTCGAGCCGGCCGTCATCCCGCTCGCGCCGTGGACCGTAACGGGCAGCCCGCTCGCCTCCGGCGGCCTGATCGGCGCCGCCGCGATCCGGCGCCCTGTGGGCGTCGTCGGCTGCATCACCTCCTACAACTTCCCGGTCGTCAATCTCGCGGGCAAGGCCGCACCCGCTCTGGCCATGGGGAACGCGGTCGTTGCGAAACCGGCTCCGCAGGACCCCCTCAGCTGCCTCGCCCTCGGCCCGCTCCTGCGGGAGGCCGGCCTCCCGGACGGCGTCTTCAACGTCGTCACCGGATCGGGCGCCGCCGCAGGCGAGGCGCTCGTGTCGCACCCCGGCGTCGACATGATCAGTTTCACCGGGTCCACCGCTGTGGGAAAGGAGATCGCCGAGGCCGCGGGGAGGTCGATGAAGCGCATCTTGATGGAACTGGGTGGCAAAGGCGCGGCCATCGTCCTGGGGGATGCCGACGGAAAAGCGGTCAAGTCGGCGATCGGGGCGGTCGGTTCGGTCTGGGCATTTCACAGTGGGCAGATCTGCACGGCGCCGACCCGGGTGCTCGTCCATCGATCGCTGTACGAGAAGGTCGTCACCGGCCTCACACATTACGCCGGGACACTGACGATCGGGGACCCTGTGGATAACTCCACGATCGTCGGCCCGCTGATCTCCGCCGCCCAACGCGACCGCGTCGAGGCGTACATCGCCGGAGCCCGTACGCAAGGCGCCCGGATCGCCGTCGGCGGCACCCGTCCCGACCTCGAATCCGGCTTCTACGCCGCACCCACCCTGATCACCGACGTCACCCCCGACATGACCGTCGCCCGCGAGGAGTTGTTCGGGCCCGTCGTCGCCGTGATCGCCTTCGAGGACGAGGACGAAGCGGTCCGCATCGCCAACAGCACCTCGTACGGGCTCTACGACTACATCTTCAGTGCCGACACCGCCCATGCCTGGGGCCTCGCCGCCCGGCTGCGCAGCGGCAACATCGGCATCAACACCGCTCAACGGCACCCCGAAACACCCTTCGGCGGCTTCAAGGAAAGCGGCATCGGCCGCGACGGCGGCTCCTTCGCCCTGCACGCGTACAGCGAACTCCAGTCGGTGGTCTGGCCTTCCTGACCGCACCTGTCACGCCGTTCCCGGGCATCCCGACTGCTGCGACGAACCCATCCGCCTCCATGGCCCCGACCGACTACAACCGACCACAACCGAAACCACCGATCTCGATCCACCCCACCCGAACTACCCCACGCACCCGGCCGAGAGGACCCCACCCATGCGAGGCGTGATCTTCGACGGCGACCGACCTCACGTCGTGGACGACCTGGAGGTGCGCGAGCCGGGCCCCGGCGAGGTCCTCGTCGCCTTGGCCGCCGCCGGACTGTGCCACAGCGATCTCTCGGTTATCGACGGAACCATCCCCTACCCCCTCCCCGTCGTCCTCGGCCACGAGGGCGCGGGCGTCGTCGAAGCGGTCGGGCCCGGGGTGGGGCACGTCGCGCCCGGCGATCACGTCGCCCTGTCCACCCTCGCCAACTGCGGCACGTGCGGCGACTGCGACCGTGGCCGTCCGACCATGTGCCGCACCGCGATCGGCCGGTCGGGCCGCCCCTTCTCCCGGCGTGGCGCCCGACTCCACCAGTTCGCCTCCAACTCCGCCTTCGCCGAACGCACGGTCGTCAAAGCCGTCCAGGCGGTGAGGATTCCCGCGGACATGCCCCTGACCTCGGCGGCCGTCATCGGCTGCGGGGTCCTGACCGGCGTCGGCGCGGTCCTCAACCGCGCCGCGGTCCGCCACGGGGAGTCCGTGGTCGTCATCGGCACGGGCGGCATCGGCCTGAACGTCCTCCAGGGAGCGCGTCTGGCGGGCGCGTCGACTGTCGTGGCCGTCGACACCAACCCCGCCAAGGAACCGGCGGCCCGGCGGTTCGGGGCGACGCACTTCGTCGACGCCACCGCCGCGCCCGGTACCACGGACGCCGTTCGCGCGATCCTGCCGACAGGCGCCGACCACGTCTTCGAGTGCGTCGGCGACACCACGCTCATCCGGCAGGCGGTCGACCTCCTCGACCGGCACGGCCAGGCCGTCCTGCTCGGTGTGCCGCCCGCCGACGCGCAGGCGTCCTTCCTCGTCTCCTCGCTGTACCTCGACAAGTCGATACTCGGCTGCCGCTACGGATCATCGCGCCCCCAGCGGGACATCGCCCTCTACGCGCGCCTGTACCGCGAGGGAAAGCTCCTGCTGGACGAGCTCGTCACCCGTACCTACCCCGTCGAGGACTTCGCGAAAGCCGCCGACGACGTGCACCACGGCCGGGTGGCCCGCGCGGTCCTCACCTTCACCTAGCGGCCCCATGGAGCAGCCCACTGTCCGGCCCTTGTGGGTCAGCGGCGGGCCTTGCCCGCGCCCGCCCCCGTCCACTCCGCAGGAGCCGCCCGGAACGTACGGCGATAGGCGCTCGGCGAGACACCGAGCGCCACCTGAAGGTGCTGCCGCATGGACGCCGCCGTCCCGAACCCCGCATCCCTTGCCACCTGGTCCATGGGCAGATCGGTGTCCTCCAGCAGATGCCGTGCCCGCTCCACCCGCTGCTGCGTCAGCCACTGACCAGGGCTGATGCCGACCTCCTCGCGGAAGCGGCGCGTGAAGGTCCGTACGCTCATGGCTTCCTGCTCGGCCATGTCCCGCAGCTGGATCGGTTCGTTCAGCCGGCCCAGCGCCCAGGCGCGCGCCGTGGTGGTCGTCGCGAGCTGTGGCTCGGGCACCGGCCGCTGGATGTACTGCGCCTGGCCGCCGTCGCGGTGCGGTGGCACCACGCTGCGACGCGCCACCTCATTGGCCACCGCCGCGCCGTGGTCGCGCCGCACGATGTGCAGGCACAGGTCGATGCCGGAGGCCACCCCCGCGGACGTCAGCAGATCGCCGTCGTCGACGAACAGCACATCGGCGTCCATCCGGACGGACGGGTACAACCTCTGGAAGTGCTCCGTGCTGCTCCAGTGCGTCGTCGCGGGGCGTCCGTCGAGGAGCCCGGCGGCCGCGAGGATGAACGATCCGGTACAGATCGACACCATGCGCGTACCGGGCCGTATGTGCTCCAGTGCCGCGGCCTGGTCCGCTTCGAGCGTTCCCTCGGTGAACGGGCTGCCGAGCTCGTACGAGGCGGGCACGACGACCGTGTCGGCGTCGGCCAGGGCCTCCGGGCCCTGCTCCACCGTGATCGAGAAGTCCGCGTCGGTACGCACCGGGCCGGGGGCGAGCGCGCAGGTCGTCACCTCGTACAGCGGCTCCCCGGCGGACGTGAGGGCCTTGCCGAAGATGCGGTAGGGGATGCTCAGCTCGAACGGGATGACGCCGGTCAGGGCGAGCACGACGACTCGGTGGGGCGGCGCGTCGGGATGCCGGTCCGACCGCCTGACCTCGGTCCTGTGCGACATGGGCGTACGTCCCCCTCAAGCGGTTCCCGCTGTCTGCCGGCCACCTGTCTGCCGGCCTCTGACTGACAAGCCTGCCCCGGAACCATCCATTCCCGCACTGCCGTGGCCCGATCCTTGCGAATGCTGTCCCTCGGGCCACTCGTTCCCGTGTTCGGCGCGTTCGATGCTGCTCGCGTGGCCCAGACAACCGAACGCATCGCCCACCCCGACAGCGGCTCAGTGCCCCCGGCGCGCCGGACCCGCGTCCACCGCGCGTGGCTCGTCGCCGCCGTCACCTTTGTCACGGTGATCGGCGCGGCCGGCTTCGCCTCACTGCCCGGGCTGCTGATCGAACCCCTGCACAAGGAGTTCGGCTGGTCGCGCGGCACCATCGGCTTCGCCGCCTCCGTCAACCTCGCCCTCTACGGGCTCACGGCACCGTTCGCCGCCGCCCTCATGGACCGCTTCGGCATCCGCAAGGTCGTCGCCTGCGCGCTGACCGTGATCGCGACCGGTGCGGGGCTGACGGTCTTCATGACCGCGAGCTGGCAGCTCGTCCTGTGCTGGGGCGTGCTCGTCGGCCTCGGCAGCGGCTCGATGGCCCTGGCCTTCGCGGCGACCGTCACCAACAGGTGGTTCGCCGCCCGCCGCGGGCTGGTCACCGGAATCCTCACCGCCGCCGGCGCGTCCGGCCAGCTGATCTTCCTGCCGCTGCTCTCCTGGGTCGTCGAGCACCACGACTGGCGCCCCGCCGCCGTGATCGTCGCCATCGCGGCCCTCGCCGTCGTCCCGTTCGTCTGGCTGCTGCTGCGCGACCACCCGGCGGACGTCGGACTGGCGGCGTACGGGGCCGAGTCGTACGCCCCCAAGCCCGCCCCCGCGCCGGGGGCGGCACGGCGCGCTCTGAAGGCGCTGTTCACGGCGGCCCGCACCGGACCGTTCTGGCTGCTGGCCGGCACCTTCGCGATCTGCGGGGCGTCCACCAACGGACTGGTGAAGACGCACTTCGTGCCCGCCGCGCACGATCACGGCATGCCGGTCACGGCGGCCGCCGGACTGCTCGCGGTGGTCGGCGTCTTCGACGTCGTGGGGACGATCGCCTCCGGTTGGTTCACCGACCGCTTCGAGGCGCGCCGGCTGCTGGCGGTCTACTACGGACTGCGCGGCGTGTCCCTGATGTTCCTGCCGATGCTGATGGCCCCTTCCGTACACCCGCCGATGATCTTCTTCATCGTCTTCTACGGCCTCGACTGGGTCGCCACCGTGCCGCCCACCATCGCCCTGTGCCGCGAGCACTACGGCGACGACAGCGCGATCGTCTTCGGCTGGGTGCTGGCCTCCCACCAGGTGGGCGCAGCGCTCGTCGCCTTCCTCGGTGGTGTGGCGCGGGACGCCTTCGGGTCGTACGACCTCGTCTGGTACGCCTCGGGCGCGCTGTGCGCGGTGGCGGCGCTGATGGCCCTGATCATCCGCAGGCGGCCGACACCGGCCGCCCTGGTGACGGTCTGAGCGAGCCCTTGTGCGCCGCCCTGGCCCTTCGAGGGGCGCGGCCGCGCCGCCTCACTCGGCGCCTCACCGAGGGCCACCCACCGTGTCGTTCGGCTCACAGAAGCAACCTCCCGGCCTCTGGGGGAATCTCTCTTGCAGAGAGGGGCGGTTATGACAAAGCAGGCTGAGCCGGACGCGATGCCGGCCGACGCGAAGGCGGAGGACGCCGCACCCGAGGAAACCTCTCGGGTGCCGAAGCGCGCGATGCACGCGGACGGCTTCGGTGCCGCCTTCTGTGCGTCCATGGCCGCTCTGTGCGCCGAAGCCCTCATAGGCGGAACGATCGCGATCCTGGTGAAGCTTTCCCGGGAACACGAGGGCCTGCCTGACCACCTCGTCATGATCGTCGGAGTGGTCCTCGGGGCGGCGCTTCTCGCAGTACTTGTCAGCGGTTTCGTCACGGCCGTCACGGTGATGCCCGCCCTGGGGATCGCCCGCCGGATCGCACGGCGCGCGGGAGGCGCCGAGCGCTGGTGGTGGAACGCGGCCGCCGTCCCGGTGGTGTCGGCCGCCGCGGTCGCGGTGTTCGGAGGTGTGGCCGCGCTCGGCAGCCTTTCCCTGGCGTCACCGCTGAGGTATCTCGCATGGTGGGGCGCTCTCACGGCCGGCCTGCTGCCCGCCACCCTCGTCGCCGGCATCGCGGGCCGGCGCGTCCGTGCGGGCCGGGCGAGGGGCGTGGCCCGGAGGGTGGTGCGCGACGGCGCGCTCGCGTGGCTCGTGGTCGCCGCGCTCGGCGCGGGCGCGTACGGCACGGGTCTGGTGAAGGTCCACGAACCACCCCGGTTCGGCAAGGCGGACATGGCCGGCATGTGGACCGACGGGCACGGCGGCACGGTCGAGCTGGGCTCCGACGGGGTCGCGGTCGCCAACGGCCTCGACAACTACGCGTGGGACGACACCGGCAAGGACAAGCCGAAGGACTGTGACGGCTCCGGCAAGTGGACGGCCGTCAAGGACGGCGGCAGGGTCCAGGGCGTGACCCTGCGCATAGGCGCCTGCGAGCTCAGCCGCAACTGGAGCGTCAGCGGCACCGAGAAGGCGCCGCGGATCTATCACGAGGTCGGCAAGCCCGGCTCGGGCAAGCGCTACGAGCTGACGAAGATCGTGAAGTCCAAGCGGTAGGTCCGGCGCTGCGGCTCATGGGCCGAACGTGCCGAACGCGCCCCGGTGGAAGAGCAGCGGCCCGCCGTCCGCCGCCTCCTCGTCCGTCCCCAGCGCCTCCACGCGACCGACGACGATGAGGTGGTCCCCGCCCGTGTGCACGGCGTGGACCACGCAGTCGACCCAGGCGGGTACGTCCGCGAGCCGGGGTGATCCGGTCACCGGCGACGGCTCGTACCGCAGGCCCGCGAACTTGTCGGCCGTCCGTGAACCGCTGACCGCGAAGGCCCGGCACAGCTGCCCCTGGCCGGCGCCGAGGATGTTGACGCAGAAGACCCCGGCCCGGGCGATGCGCGGCCAGGTGGTGGACGTCCGGGCCACCATGAAGACGACCAGTGGCGGGTCGAGGGAGAGCGCGGCGAAGGACTGGCAGGCGAAGCCCGCCGGGGGCTCCCCGCCCGCCCCCGGCGCCGTCACGACCGTGACACCGCTGGCGAAGTGGCCCAGGACCCGCCGGAACTCGTCCGGGGACGGAGCGGGCCGCTCGTCCGCCCGTACGGACCGCAGCTCGGGGCGGGGCATGGGCTCGACGGGCCGTGGCGCGGCGGAGGTCGGCGAGCCGGCCGACCGCAGATAGCGCACGGCGACGGCGGCCATCCCTGCGTGTCCCATCATGCCTCCATTGAAACTGATGGGCTGTCAGGTCGGAAGGGCGGCGCGTGATGGGTGCGCGTACGCATCTGCGGCTTCCATACCTGGCGGGTGCGCGCTAGCTGCCCCGGTAGACGGGGGCGCGGCGCTCCGCGAAGCTCGCGAGGCCCTCGCGGGCGTCCGCCGTCGTCATGTTGATCTCCTGTGCCGCCGCCTCGGCCGCGAAGGCCGTCGCGCGGTCGCTGTCGAGTGACGCGTTGACCAGCTGCTTCGTCATGGCGAGCGCGCGGGTCGGCCCGGCCGCGAGCCGCGCGGCCCAGGCGCTTGTGGTGCGGGCCAGCTCGGCCTCGGGCACCACCCGATTCACCAGCCCCATGCGTTGCGCCTCGACCGCTGGTAGCGCGTCCCCGAAGAACATCAGCTCCTTGGCGCGCTGCGGGCCGACCAGGCGCGGCAGGAGATACGCGCCCCCGCCGTCGGGAACCAGGCCGCGACGGACGAACACCTCGATGAACGTCGCCGATTCGGCCGCCAGGACCAGGTCGCAGGCCAGGGCGAGATGCGCGCCGAGGCCGGCGGCGGTGCCGTTCACGGCGGCTATCACGGGCTTCTCGCAGTCCAGCACCGCGCTGATCAGCCGCTGGGCGCCGCGACGGATCGTGCGGGCGACGTCGCCGGCCGCGCGGTGGTCGGGTGGGGTGGAGGAGTTGGTAGAGGTGGTTGAGGCCGAGGAGTGGGGCGAGGCCGACGAGACGGAGGAGGTCGGAGAGGCCGACGAGGTCGCTCGCAGGTCGGCTCCCGCGCAGAACGCCGTGCCCGTGGCGGTGAGCACGACGGCTCGCACGGCCGGGTCCGCGGAGGCGGCGGAAAAAAGTGAGATCAGGTGTTCGCGCTGGTCAGGGGCGATGGCGTTGCGCGCTCGGGGCCGGTTGAGAGTGATCCACGAGACGCCGTTGTCAGTGGCGTGGAGTATCACTGAGTCATCGGGTCCGACGGGCTCGACGGATTCCGCCGATGCCTGGGAATTCCCTGGCTCGACGGGCTCCGCGGAGTGTGCACGGGGGGATACGGGCATGGGGGAACTCCTGTTTCTACGAGCCGTCGCGCGCGGCGCCGCGTCAGGCGACCCAGCGGTCGGTGTCTCAACGGTCGGAGGCGGGGCGGCCGAGGGCCCAATGGTCGGAGGCTCAGCGGCAGAGCGCTCACGGACGGAAGGGCCATTGGCGGAAGGCTCAGTGGCAGAAGGCCAGCGCGTCCAAGGCCACGGCTCCCTGGCCGCGTTCCAGCACCACGAGGGGGTTGATGTCCAGCTCGGCGAGTCCGTCGCCCAGCTCCAGGGACATCCGCTGAACGCGCAGGACCGTCTCCACGAGCGCGTCCACGTCGGCCGGGGGAGCTCCCCGGACGCCGTCCAGCAGGGCGCGCCCGCGCAGGTCGGTGAGCATCGTCCGCGCACGGTTCTCACCGAACGGCGGGACGCCCACGGCCGTGTCGCGCAGCACTTCCACCAAGGTGCCGCCGAGGCCCACGGTCACCGTGGGGCCGAAAAGCGGATCGGGGGAGATCCCGACGACCATCTCCACTCCCTTCCCCACGAGTTGGCAGACGAGGATGCCGTCCAGTGGCAGCCCTTCGTAGCGGGCGATGTCGATCAGTTCGCGATAGGCGTCGCGGACCTGGCTGGCCGAGGTCAGTCCGACCTTGATCAGGCCGAGCTCCGTCTTGTGGGCGAGCTGGGGGCCCGATGCCTTCATCACGACGGGGTAGCCGACCAGGGCGGCCGCCCGGACGGCCGCCGCGGCGCTGGTCACCAGCTGTTCCCGTGGCACGCGTATGCCGTACGCGCGCAGGAGCTGCTTCGCCGCGTGTTCGCTGAGCTGCTCGCCGGGGCGCAGCAGTTCCTGTGCCTTGCGCGCGGAGGGGGAGAGGGTGCGGGGCGCGTCGTCGAAGGGGGAGCGGTAGCCGGCGGTGAAGCGGTGGTGGTCGAGATAGGCGCGGACGGCGGTGACGCAGTTGGAGAAGGTGCGGAAGGTGGCCACGCGCGAGGATCCGAGGAGGGTGGTGCGATAGGCGTCCTCCGTGCCGACGGGCGAGCCCCACACCACACAGATCAGCTTGTCCGTCTCCTCCGCGGCCGCCACGAGGTCGCTCGCGAGCCGGTCGCTCATGGGCGGGAAGGGGCCGGTGACCGGGCAGATGAGGACGCCGACGGACGGGTCGGCGAGCACCGCGTCGATGATCTTGCGGCCGCGCGCGTCGCCCACGGGGTGACCGCCGCTGTCGATGGGGTTCGCGACGGTCAGATACTCCGGTATCCACTGGTGGAGCTCGCGCTGTCGGGCGGCGGGGAGCGTGGGGAGGGTGAGCCCTGCCGCGGTGGCCAGGTCCGCGAAGTGCGCGCCCGTGCCGCCGGAGATCGAATAGACGGCGACGCCGGTGGCCTGCGGGGGACGGGCGCGGGCGAGCAGCGCCGAGGTGTCCTGGAGCTCGTCCAGGCCGTCGACGCGGATCACGCCGAACTGCCGCATGGCCGCGTCCACCACCGCGTCCGCGCCGGTGAGCTTGCCGGTGTGGGAGGCGGCGGTGCGGGCGCCGGCCTCCGTCCGGCCGACTTTGACGGCGACGACCGGAACCTTGTGCCGGGCGGCGCGGTCCGCGGCGAGCAGGAAGGACCGGCCGTCCTTGAGCCCTTCCACATACGCGGCGATCGCGCCGACCTCGGGCCGGGTGGCGAAGTAGGAGATGAAGTCCGCACACTCCAGATCCGCTTCGTTGCCGGTCGGCGCCCAGTGCGAGAGCCGGATGCCGAGCTCCTGGAGGGCGAAGACGGGGCGGCCCTGGTGGCCTGACTGGGTGACCAGGGCGATGGCCGGACCGTCGAGGTCGTCGCGGAAGTGCTCGAAGGCGTTGAGGTTGGTGTTCGGGCCGAGGAGCCGGACGCCGGACCGCCGGGCCGCGGCGGCGAGGCGGGCCTGGGCGGCGGCGCCCTCGGGCCCGGTCTCGGCGAAGCCTGAGGCGAAGGCGACGGCGAACGCTGCCTTGGCGCCGGCCAGCTCCTCGACCACGGGGAGCGGGTCGCCGACGAGGAGTACGGCGAGGTCGATCCGCTCGGGGAGATCCTTGACGGACGGATGGCAGGGGAGGCCGAAGACGGTCGTACGGGTGGGGTGCACAGGATGCAGGCGGGCACCGGCCCGCTCGCACCAGGTGACGAGTCGGCGGGTGATCCCGGTGTGGGGACGGCCTTCGGCGTCCGAGGCGCCGATGACGGCGACGGTCTCGGGGTGGAAGAAGCGGTCCAGGTCGGGGACGTCCGAGTGCAGCGGCCGACCGCTGACATCGACGTCGTCGGCGCCGGTGGCCATGCCGTGGACGGCGGGGCCCGGGCGCTCGCCGCAGGCCACTACGCGGGCCGGACGGGAGGTGGTGGTGAGGGTGCCGTGAGTCGATCCAAGCATCGGTCTCGTCCACTCCTGCTCATGGCCGATAAGCTGACGTACGGTCAGGCTACAGATCTGACGCGACGTCAGGAATGGTGCGCGGGACCGGAGCCGCGGCACAACGGGCGGAGCGCGGGCTCGGCATCATCGAGTCGGGTGGGTGCCGGCCGAGTGGCGGCACCGGTTGGGAGGTCCGCATCTTGAGTGCGACGCGACGCTTCGATGTGCCCGAGATCGATGACTTCACCCGCCCCTACTGGGACGCGGCGGCGGAAGGCCGGCTGCTGATACGCCGATGTCGCGCGCCCGGGTGCGGCAGCGCGCATCACTATCCGCGCGAGTTCTGCCCCCGCTGCTGGAGCGAGGACGTCGTCTGGGTCGAGGCGAGCGGCCACGCCACGCTCTACACCTGGTCGGTCGTCCATATGAACGACCTGCCGCCCTTCGGTGACCGCCTGCCCTATGTCGCCGCCGTCGTGGACCTCGCCGAAGGGCCCCGCATGATGACCGAGGTCGTCGGCTGCCCGGAGAGTGCGCTGCGCATCGGCATGGCGCTCCGGGTCACCTTCCGCCCAGGCCCCGAACCCCCGCTGAAAATACCGGTGTTCGGCCCGTGTTGAATGACGGCATGATGGAATCGAAGGGATTGGCCCCGGTCTGGATCGGTGAGTACGACCTTCTGCTGCGCCCCTGGGAGGACGGGGACCTCGACGCCGTACGGCGCGGCATATCGGACCCCGGCTTCCGCCGTTGGAACGTCGTCAACGTCCCCACTCCGGACGAGGAAGGGGCCCGCGACTTCCTGGAGCGGCGCGCCGCCGGGTGGGAACAGGGTGACGCCGCCTCGTTCGCGATCACCACGCAGGCGGAGGGCCCCGACACCGTCGTCGGCAATGTCTCCCTCGCCATGATCGACTTCGTTCATCGCAGCGCCCGTGCCGGTTACTGGCTCCTGCCCGAGTACCGGGGCCGGGGTTACGCCTGCCGGGCGTTGGACGCCGTCACCCGGTGGGCCTTCCATGAGGATCCGGGCCTGCACCGAGTCGAGCTGGGTCACGCCCTCGCCAACCACGCCTCGTGCCGGGTGGCCGAGCGCTGCGCGTACGCCCTCGAAGGCACCCTGCGCGGCGCGATGGCGGGCATCGACGGTGGCATGTGGGACATCCACGTCCACGCCCGGATCGCCACCGACCCCGCGCCCGACCTCAGGGCCAGAGCAGCCCGGTGACCCAGGCGCCGCCCTCGGTGCGGCGGTAGACGAGGCGTACGTGCCGCCGCTCCGCGTCCCCCTGGAAGAACTCGACCTCGTCCGCGTCCACGACGTACAGCGTCCAGCTCTCCACCGGCGCGTCGGGCTCCCGCCGGGCCCGTTCCCAAGCCGCGTCCGAGGCCCGCTCCAGCTCCTCCCGTGATGCCAGCTCCTCGCTCTGCCGTCCCGCCAGCGCGGCCGCCAGGGCGCCGGTCGAGCGCTTGGCGAGGTCGGCCCGGCTCTCCGCCGCGCTCGCCTCGGCCACCCTCCCCCGCACGCGGACCTGGCGCCCGACCGCCGGCCAGTAGAAGCTCAGCGCGGCCTCGGGCCGGGCGGCCAGCTCTCTGCCCTTGCGACTCGTGCGGTGGGTGGCGAAGTGCCAGCCGCGCTCGTCCGCGTCGTGGAGCATCACCGTCCGCACCGACGGCCTTCCGGTGGCGTCCGCCGTGGCCAGGCTCATGGTGTGCGGCTCCGGGCTGCCGGCCGCCGCCGCCTCGCGCAGCCAGCGCCGGAAGAGCGGCAGCGGCTCGGCGGGCGCGGAGCCCGGATCGAAGCGCGGCAGTTCGGTGTCCCACACCCGCAGGGAACGCAGAAGCTCATGGAACTCATGGGACTCGCGTGACTCCTGGAGTTCGTTGCGGGAGTCACGGCGGTGGTCATCGGCGTCACTGCTCATGGCCTCATCAAACCCCGCCGCGGCCCCGATCCGACGGAAGGGCCGCGGCGGTCAGTCGCGAGCGAGAACCAGCGTTCCCGACGAGCAGAACCAGCCGCCCGTCCCCGAAGCGACGGCCAGACGTGGCAGCCCGCCGTCGCGCCCGCGCACCTGCCGCCCCTCCTCGGCCTCGCCGCGGAGTTGACGTACGGCCTCGACCAGGAGGAACAAGCCGCGCATGCCCGGATGACAGGCGGACAGCCCGCCGCCGTCCGTGTTGACCGGCAGCGCGCCGCCGACCGTCAGCCTTCCCTTCTCCACGAACGCGCCGCCTTCGCCCTTCGCACAGAAGCCCAGGTCCTCCAGGGTCACCAGGGTCATATAGGTGAAGGCGTCGTACAGCTGCGCCACGTCGATATCCCCCGGGGTGACCCCCGCTCTCCGGAAGGCCAGCCGGCCCGAGACCGCGGCGGGGGAGACGGTGAAGTCGTCCCACTCCGACATCGTCGTATGGGAGACCGAGGTGCCCGCGCCCAACACCCACACGGGTGATTTCGCGGTGTCCGCGACGTACTCCTCGGCGGCCAGCAGTACCGCGCAGCCGCCGTCGGACCGTACGCAGCAGTGGAGCTTGGTGAAGGGGTCGGCGATCATCGGCCCGCCGAGGACGTCGTCGACCGTGATCGGGGTGCGGTACATGGCGTGGGGGTTGTGAAAGGCGTTGGCGCGGGTTTGAACGGCGACGTCGGCAAACTGTTCGATCGTGGTGCCGTACTGGTGCATATGGCGGCGCGCGGCCATCGCGTACTTGGCGATGAGGGTGTGCCCGTACGCCACCTCGAACTGCGCCGGGCCCCGCGCGCCGAAGGAGAGGGCGGCGGTGCGGCGGCCCGCCTTGAGGTCGGCGCGGGCGGTGGAACCGTAGACGAGGAGGACCGCGTTCGCGTGGCCCGTTGCGATGGCGTCGGCCGCGTGGGCGGCCATGACCTCCCATGTCGCGCCCCCGACCGTGGTCGAGTCGACCCATGTGGGCCGCAGGCCCAGATATTCCGCGATCTCCATGGGGGCGAGCGTGCCCATACCGGCGGAGGCGAGGCCGTCGATGACGGACCTGTCGAGGCCGGAGTCGGCGAGGGCGCGCCGGGCGGCCTGTGCGTGCAGGGCGTAGGAGGTGGCCGAGTCGACGCGTCCGCAGTCGGAGAGCGAGACGCCGACGACGGCCACCTTGCGCGTGCTGCGGGGACTCATGAATCTGACGGTACATCAGCCCGGGGGTGGGAAGTTGAGCTCCGACTGCCTAGGATGACGCTCCGTCAGATCCGGAGGTGTGCGCCCATGGACGCGGCGTTGAGCCAGGAGCAGGAAGAGATCCGGCGTACCGTGCGCGATGTGCTGCTCAAGTCCTGCGGCGCGGAAGAGGTCAAGGCCGCGGTCCGCACCCGGGCCGGCCATGACGAAGCGCTGTGGCGACAGCTCGCGGAGCGCATGGGACTGCCGGGGCTGGCGGTGCCCACGCGTTACGGCGGAGCCGGCTGCGGGCCCACCGAGCTGGCATTGGCCTGCGAGGAGACCGGCCGGGTGCTGCTGCCCTCCCCCCTCCTGGCCACCGCCGGCCTCGTGGCGCCGCTGATCGCCGCGCTGGGGACGGACGCGCAGCGTGTCGAGCTGCTGCCGCGCCTCTCCCGCGGGGAGCTCACGGGGACGCTCGCCGTGCCGGGCGCCCTCCCGACGGCGCTCGCCCTGACCGGCCCGAACGGCGGCGACTGGTCCGGTGGCGGCCGCGCGGGCGGCGTACAGGCGCGCCCCTCGGAGGACGGTTCGGGCTGGCGGCTGTACGGCGAGGCGTCGCAGGTGCTCGACGGCCACAGCGCGGACCTGCTGCTCGTGGCGGCCCATACGGGCGGGTACGCGCGGAGCCGCACGCTGCTGTTCGCACTGCGACCGGAGGGGGCGCGCGGTGTGGTCCGTACGCGCCTGACCGCCCTGGACGAGACCCGGCCGCAGGCCCGCGTCGAACTGCGCGACGCCAGAGCCGAGCTCCTGGGGGCCACCGAGGCCGATGTTCCGGGCGCGCTCTCCCTGCTGGGCCGGAGCGTGGCCGCGATGCTCGCCACCGAGGCCGTGGGCGCGGCCGACCGGGCGCTGGAGCGGACGGTCGCGTACGCACGGACGAGGGAGCAGTTCGGCCGCCCGATCGGCTCCTTCCAGGCGGTCAAGCACCGGCTCGCGGATCTTTACGTGGCGGTCCAGGCGGCCCGCTCGGCGGCGTACTACGCGGCGTGGGCGGCCGGTGGCGGTGTGGCGGAGGATGGCGGCGCCGGGGGGCTCGCGCTCGCACAAGCGCTGGAGGCCCTCCGGCAGGTCGCGGGAGAGGCCGTGCAGCTGCACGGCGGCATCGGAGTGACGTGGGAGAACGATGTGCAGCTGTACTTCAAACGGGCGGCCTCGGACGAGCTGTTGTTCGGTCCCGCGCATCGGTTGAGGGCGCACGCGGCGGAGACGGCCGGGCTGTTTGCCGGCCGGACCGGCCGGGAAGCGGTGGCCCTGTGACCGCCGCCGTGGAACGCATCGTGCAGAGGGTCTCCTCGACCCGTACGTTCGCGCGGCTCGCGCCGCACTTCGTACCGGCACTGGACCGCGCGGTGCACCGGCTGACAGGTGGCAGGACGCTGCTCAGCGCGCGCATGCTGCCGAGCGTCGTCCTCACGTCGACGGGCGCCAGGAGCGGGCAGGCCCGGCGAGCACCGCTCGCGTGCATGCGGGAGGGCGATCCGGCGCGTTCGTGGGTGCTGATCGGCAGCAATTTCGGGCGGCCGGGGCATCCGGCCTGGACGGCGAATCTGCTGGCCCATCCGGATGCGGAGATCAGCTGGAAGGGGCGGGACATTCCCGTACGCGCGCGACTGCTGCGCGGGGAGGAGCGGGAGGCCGCGTGGGCGGCGGTGGTGAGGTTCTGGCCTCCGTACGCGCGCTACCAGGCGCGTGTGGAGCGTGAGATCCGGCTCTTCCGGCTGGAGCCGCGATAGCGGCCATGGCCCGGGGCAGTGGCCCGATCGGCCGGTATGACAAGCGGTATGACAAGCGGTGCGACAGGCGGCGGACAGCACTGCGGCGGGCCGCTCCGGTTCGAGCCGGAGCGGCCCGCCGCTGCGATGACAGGACGTGCGAGGCCGGCGTCTACTTCGTCGGCTTCTTGCCGGTGATGCCCAGGTGCACGAGGAGGGCGAGGTTGGGCTTCAGCTCGGCCTGCTTGACGCCCCAGCTGGTGAAGCCCTTCTGGTGCGAGGCCACCGCGGCGAGCATCGCGACCAGAGAGCCCGCGACGGCCGCCGGGTTGACGTCCTTGTCCACCTTGTTCTTGGACTGGAGCTCCTTGACGGAGTCCGTGAGGGAGTTGGTGACGGCGTTGAGGATCTTCATACGGATCTTGTAGAACCGCTTGTCGCCCTCGGCCGCACCGAGGTCGACGACGCGCAGGATGGCGTCGTGCTTGCGCCAGAAGCCGAGGAAGCCGTCGACCAGTTCTTCGGCCGCCTGCCACCCGGACTTGCCGACCCAGGAGCGCCCGGCGACGAGCTCGGTGAGGCTCGTGCCCTCCTTCGCCATCTCCTCGGCGATCTCGAGGACGGCGCCCTCGACGTCGGGGAAGTACTGGTAGAAGGTGGCGGGAGAGGTGCCGGCCTTGCGGGCGACGTCGATGACCTTGACGTCGCGATAGGGCGAGGAGCTGAGCATTTCGCTGAGGCAGTCGAGCAGCTTCTGCCGCGTCGCCTGGCCGCGTCGGCCGGCCACGCGGCCGTCGACGGTGCGTACTTGTCCTGTCATGCCGTCAGCTTACCGAGGGGTGATCGGAGCGCGATTCGGCCGCATGCAAATGGGGGCGGGGGTGTGAGGTGGGGTGTAAGCCCAGCTCAGGCGGCATTTCAGGGTCGGCGAGAAGATCGGGACGGATTGGCCCGTACCGGTGAATCGTCTTATCAACACCCTGTGGACAACGCGGGCGGGGTGGACACCTCACACTTATCCACAGGCCGGGGTGAAATCCGCGATACCCCGATAACGTGGCAGTCGGAACACCTTGTGCGGGAAGGTGAGAACCGACTGAGGGTAGCGGGGTAACGCAGGGTTACGGGATGAAGGCGCGGGAGAGGCTGCGGGACGGGACGTTCCGCATGTGGTGGAGACACGGCGAAGCATGACCCGGGTTCGCAACCGCGGCCTTCGCCAGGAAGAATCAGTAGGCGTACCCCCGGAGATAATTCGCGGTGAGACGCTGCACGGGGCTGAAACCCTTCAAGCCCCCACGGGGAGGTGGCAGGCCAGTGGTGGAGCAGCTTACGCAGCACGACCCGAGACGGATCGGCCCGTTCGAGGTGCTCGGCCGACTCGGTGCCGGCGGCATGGGGCTGGTCTATCTCGCCCGCTCGGCGTCCGGTCGACGGGTGGCGATCAAGACGGTGCGCACGGAGCTCGCGGAGGACCAGCTCTTCCGGGTCCGCTTCACGCGTGAGGTGGAGGCGGCCCGCGCCGTCAGCGGCTTCTACACCGCCGCCGTCGTCGACGCCGATCCGCGCGCCGCCGTGCCCTGGCTGGCCACCGCGTACGTGCCCGCGCCCTCGCTCGAAGAGATCATCAACGAATGCGGGCCGCTCCCCGCGCAGGCCGTGCGGTGGCTGGCCGCCGGCGTCGCGGAGGCGCTGCAGTCCATCCATGGCGCGGGGCTGGTGCACCGCGATCTGAAGCCGTCGAACGTGCTGGTCGTGGAGGACGGCCCGCGCGTCATCGACTTCGGCATCGCCTCCGGTGTCTCCAACACCCGGCTGACGATGACCAACGTCGCCGTCGGCACGCCCGCTTACATGTCCCCCGAGCAGGCGCGCGACTCCCGCAGCGTCACCGGGGCCAGCGACATCTTCTCGCTGGGCTCCACCCTCGTCTTCGCCGCGACCGGCCACGCCCCCTTCCACGGGGCGAACCCCGTGGAGACCGTCTTCATGCTGCTGCGGGAGGGCCCGGACCTCGGCGGCCTCCCGGACGAGCTGCGGCCGCTGATCGACTCCTGTATGCAGATGGCGGCCGAGCACCGCCCCAGCCCCGCGGACCTCCAGGCCCAGCTGGCGCCGCACCTCTTCGCCTCCGGCGGTGGCGACGACAGCGGCACGGCCTCCGCCTGGCTGCCGGACAACGCCGTCACCCTCATCGAGCAGCGCCGCGCAGGACACCGGCCCGCGGCGGCGGGCACCGGCGCCCGGGGCGGCCGGAACCGCTCCGGCCCGTCCCGGCCGCCACAGCAGCCGACCCCGCCCCGCGCGCCCGCTCCCGCGTACGAGCCGCAGGGCGCCGCACCGCGCAGCGGGCCCGCCTGGGGCGACGGCATGGGCGGAGCGGCCACCGGCCGGTCCGGGATGGCCGGCGTCCGCGACCCGCGCGGTGGCCTGGGCGGGCCCCACGCCGGGGCCGCTTCCGGGCAGGCCGCGCAGGGCCGGCACGCCGCCGCCCCCGCCGCCGCTCCCGTCTCCGCGCACGACAGGTCCGTACGACTGGCCGGCTCGCAGGTCCCGATCGGTCCCGGCCCGCTCGTCACCGAGGCGCGCGAACCGCAGGCCCAGGCGGCCACCGGTCCCGCCACGGGGTGGGTGCGCCCGCCGGCCGGTCTGCCCGGCGCTTCCGCCTCCGTGCCGGTCCAGACGCCCGCCCCGCAGTCCGACGGTGGGAACACGCAGGGTGAGCAGGGGCGTTGGCGGCCGTGGCGGTTCCGGATGTCCAATGACGTCTGGGGCACGCCGACCGTCGCCGGTGAGCTGTTGTACGTCACCTCTTTCGAGGTACACGCGCTCGATGTGGCCAGTGGGCGGCGGCAGTTCAAGACCCGCGACGTGGCATGGGCGATGGCCGTGGCGGACGGCCGCATCCACGCCTCGGACGGGCCGACGCTGTATGCCCTGGACGCGGCCGACGGCGCCGAGCGGTGGCGGCTGGCCACCGACGGCTGGGTCTACTCCCTCCGGGCCGACCGCGGGACGATCGTCACCGGTACGCGCGGCGGCGGCGTGCAGGCGTGGGAAGCGGCCAATGGCGAGCTGCTGTGGGAGATGGGCGGCCTCCAGACCGACTTCGAGACGCCCGACTGCGGCCCGTTCGTCCAGGACGGCACGGTCTATGTGTGGGCCGACGCCCGGCTGCGCGCCCTGGAGGCCCGTACGGGCGCGGAGCGCTGGTCGTATCCCGTGGGCGACACCGCGTCCTGCGGGGGCGTGCCGGTGCGGCTGCTGGCCGCTCAGGACGGCGCGGTCTATGTCGCGGCCGGCACGCGCGTGCTCGCCATCGACGTGGCGCGCGGCGACGTCCGCTGGCGGTTCGAGGCACCGGCGGTCTTCCTGAGCCCGCCGGCCTTCGCGCCGGGCCCCGCCGTGACGGGTGGTGGCGTCTATATCGCCGACTATCTGGGCACGGTCTACGCCCTGGACGCGGCGACCGGCCGCGACCGCTGGCGCATCGCGACCGAGCCCCGTCAGTCGACGGAACCGGTGCTGGTGGCGGCCGGGTCCGTGCACCTGGGCAGCGGTGGCGCGCTCTACACCCTGGACGCCGTCACGGGCACGCCGAAGTGGCGCTTCGCCGCGGGCGGCGATGTCGTGGGCGCCCCGGTCGTCGCCGACGGCAGGGTCCACTTCGGCTCCGCCGACCACTGCCTCTACACGGTCGACGCGGTCGGCGGTCAGCTTCGCTGGAAGCTGGCCACCGGCGGTGAGATCACGGGCTCGCCGGTGGTGACGGGCGGCGTCGTCTACGCCTGTAGCAAGGACCGGTGCGTCTACGCCCTGGACGCGGCGAAGGGCACGGGCCTCTCCCGGCGGTGACCTTCCGTTCTACGGCCTGCCGCTCGCGGCTCACCGCAGGCGGTGGTCCGCCGCGCGCCGGGTGAAGAGCTCCGCCTGGCCGGCCGGGGGCAGGTTGCCCAGGGAGATCAGATGCGGGGCGAGGGCGAGGGCGTGGCCGCGGGCCGCCTCCTTCGCCGCCCACAGAGCTCGTACGGTCCCCTGCACCGCCTCGGTGGGGTAGGAGGCGATGACGCCGGCCGCGCGGAGAGCCGCGGTGACCGCCTCGCCGGGTGCGGTGAGCTCGGAGACCAGCCCGATCTCGTACGCGCGCCGGGCGGAGAGCCGTTCGGCGGTGCCCATCAGCGCCGTCCGGGCGGCCTCGCCGAACGGCATGCGCTGGGCCATGTGGAGGGCCTCGTACGCGCTGACCATGCCGTACGAGGTGTGCGGGTCGAAGAAGGTCGCGTCCTCGGAGGCGACGACGAACTCCGCCTCGCCGAGCAGGTAGAACGCCCCGCCGCACGCCATGCCGCCGACCGCCGCGACGACGGGCTTCCACAGGTCGGCGGCCTTGGGGCCGACGGTCAGGAGCGGGTCGTCGACGGAGTAGGGCGAGCCCGGCTGCGGGACGTCGGCGGACCGGTCGATGCCGGTACAGAACGCCCGGTCACCGGCGCCGGTGAGGACGACGGCCCGTACGGCGTCGTCGAGGCGGACGCGGCGCCACACGGCGGCCAGTTCGGCGGCCATGGCGAGGTCGATGGCGTTGAGCCGACGCGGTCGGTCGAGGGTGACGAGGGCGACGCCGTCCGCCCTCACCTCCGTACGGACCGAGGGCGAGCCGTCGGCGGTCATGGCCGCGCCAGCAGCCAGCGGGGCACGGTGACGCCCTCGGCGAGCCGTGTGAAGGTCACGCGTACGGGCGCGCCGATGCGCAGCAGGCCCGGGTCGACGGAGTCGAGCGGGGCGTCCGGGGCGGCGACGACATTGCCGACGAGACGGATGCGCGGGGCGTCGGCCAGCTCCACGACGACGACGTTGTACGGGGCTAGCTCGGCGTAGGCGGGCAGGAGGGGCGGGTGGGGCAGGACGTACGACCAGAGGTGGCCGTGCCCGCTCATCCGGCGCCACTCGCCGGCGAAGGACTGGCAGCGCGGACAGCAGGGCCGGGGCGGGAAACGCGGCTCGTGGCAGTCGGCGCAGGACTGTATCCGCAGCTCACCGCGGGCCGCGAACTCCCAGAAGGGGGCGCCGTCCTCGTCGGGGACGGGCAGCAGCAGGCCGTTGTCAGTGGTGCCCTTCATGATGGAGGACATGAAGACTCAACTCCTCAGCAGCAGTGCTGAAGTGGGGACTCCCTCGCCCGCTGTCACCAGGCAGGTCGTGGCGCCGGGGACCTGCGCGGTGGAGGTGCCGCGGAGTTGCCGGACGCCCTCGTTGATGAGGTTGAAGCCATGGACGTAAGCCTCGCTGAGTCCGCCGCCGCCCGTGTTGAGCGGGAGCCGGCCACCCAGTTCCAGCGCGCCGCCTTCGGTGAAGGCCGCGCCCTCGCCGCGTCCGCAGAAGCCATAGCCTTCGAGCGAGAGCGGGACGAGCGCGGTGAAGGCGTCGTAGATCTGGGCGACGTCGACGTCGTGCGGGCCGAGGTCGGCGTTCTTCCACAGGTGCCGGGCCGCGGACCAGGCGGGGCCCGTCAGGGGGTCGTCGTTCCAGTAGTTGACCATGCCGTGGTGCTGGGCGGGCAGGCTCTGGGCCACGGAGTGCACATAGACCGGCGGGCGGCGGCAGTCGCGGGCCCGGTCGGCGGAGGTGACGACGCAGGCCAGGGCGCCGTCGGTCTCCAGGCAGTTGTCGAAGAGGCAGAGCGGTTCACTGATCCAGCGGGAGGTCATGTACATCTCCCGGGTCAGCGGCCGCTCGTACATGATCGCGGCGGGATTCTGGTTGGCGCGGTTGCGGCAGGCGAGCGCGACGTTGAAGAAGTGGTCGCGGGTGGCGCCGTATTCGTGCAGATAGCGGCGGGCGAGCATGGCGATCTCGTCGACCGGGCGCAGGAGGCCGTACGGGCGGGTCCACTGCGCGGGGGTGGGCAGCTGCACCCGGGTGTTCCGCCAGGGGCGTGGTCCGGAGCCGCGTTTGCGGGAGCGCCAGGCGACGCCGACGGTCGCCTGCCCGGTGGCTATCGCCGCGGCGAGGTGGGCGACGGTCGCGCAGGAGCCGCCACCGCCGTAGCCGGCCTTGGCGAAGAAGGTCACGTCACCGGCCCCGATGGCCTTGGCGACCTCGACCTCGTCGGTCTCCTCCATGGTGTAGGAGGCGAAGGCGTCGACCTGGGAGGGAGGGATGCCGGCATCGTCGAGCGCCGCGACGATCGCTTGACATGCCAACGCCTTTTCCGAAGCGGGAAGTTGCCTGGCGAAGGGGGTCTGTCCTATGCCGACGATCGCGGTCGCGTCCTTGAGTGTCGTCGCCGTCGTCATCGCCCTTGCCGCCTCCGCGTCGCCGTTGTCTCTGCCGTGGTCGCTGCCTCTGCTGCTGCCGTCGCTGTCGGTGTCGCATGTGCTCGTGCGGCTCCTGCGGGCGCCGGTGGTGGGTGTGCCTGTGTTGCTGCCGATGGCGCCGGTGCGGTCACGGGTGCCACTGCTGACAGCGCGGAAGGCTATCGCTAATCTGACGCTTAGTCAGCTAGTGGTGCGGGAGGGCACGCGATGCGCGGGGATCTGGAATACATGTCCATACCCCGGCTGGTCCGCGCGGCCGCCGCGCGGCACGCCGACCGCGAGGCGGTGGTCGAGGGCCGGACCCGGATCGGGTACGAGCAGCTCGGCGCGCGCGTCGAGCGTGCCGCCGCGGGCTGCCTCGCCGCGGGTGTCCGGGCGGGTGACCGGGTGGCCGTCTGGGCTCCGAATACCCTCGACTGGATCGTCGCGGCCCTGGGCGCCGTCACGGCCGGCGCGGTTCTCGTCCCGGTCAACACCCGGCTCAAGGGCGCCGAGGCGGTCCGGATCCTGGAGCGCACCCGCGCCAGGCTGCTCTTCGTCACCGGCACCTTCCTCGGCACCTCCTACGTGGCCTCCTTGCGCAGCGCCGCCGGCCGGGCGAACGGGGCGGGCCCGGAGCCGTGGAGGGAGGCCGAGGGGGGAGGGCCGCTGGGCGGGCTGCCGCATCTGCGGGAGGTCGTCGTCCTGGCCGACGACGCGCCGGCCGAGTTCCGCACCTGGGAGGAGTTCCTCGACGCGGGGGAGGCGGTGCCGGCCTGGGCCGTGCGCGCACGGGCGAACGCCATCGGCCCCGACGCACCCTCCGACATCATGTTCACCTCCGGCACCACCGGTGAGCCCAAGGGCGTGGTCGTCACCCACGCCCAGACCCTGCGGGCCTTCGGCATCTGGAGCGAACTGGCAGGGCTGAGGAGAGGAGACCGCTATCTGATCGTCAACCCGTTCTCGCACAGTTTCGGCTACAAGGCGGGCGTCCTCGCCTGTCTGATGCGGGGCGCGACGATGGTGCCGCAAGCCGTCTTCGCGGCGGACACGGTGCTGGCCAACATCGCGGCGGAGCGAATATCCGTGCTGCCGGGACCGCCCACCCTCCTTCGGACGATCCTGGACCACCCGGCGCGGGCGGCCCACGACCTCTCACCGCTGCGGCTGGTGGTGACGGGTGCGGCCGTCGTGGACCGGCGGCTGGTCGAGCGGCTGCGCGACGAGCTGCGGGTGACGACGGTCCTGACCGCGTACGGGATGAGCGAGGCGACCGGGCTGGTCACCATGTGCCGGCGCGGTGACCCCGCCGAGGTCGTCGCGGGCACCTCGGGACGTGCCGTGCCGGACACCGAGCTACGGGTGACGGATGCCGACGGCCGGGCGCTGCCGCCCGGCGAGCCCGGCGAGATCCTGGTGCGCGGCTTCCAGGTGATGTCCGGCTACTTCGAGGACCCGGAGGCCACGGCACGGGCCGTCGACGCCGACGGGTGGCTGCACACCGGGGACGTCGGGGTGCTGGATGCCGAGGGGTACCTCCGGATCACCGACCGGGTCACGGACATGTTCGTGGTCGGCGGGTTCAACGTCTACCCCGCCGAGGTCGAGCGCGTGCTCGCCCGGCATCCGGGGGTCGCGGACGCCGCGGTCGTCGGTGAGCCGGACGGCCGGCTGGGGGAGGTGGGCAGGGCGTATGTGGTGCGGCGGCCGGGCGTGCCGACGGTGTCCGCCGACGAGCTGATCGCCTGGGCGCGGCGGGAGGTGGCCAACTACAAGGTGCCGCGCGCGGTGGAGTTCGTAGGACGCCTGCCGCGCAACGCCTCCGGGAAGGTGGTCAAGCACGTGCTGCGGCAGAACGGGGGAACGGCGGGGGAGCAGTGGGGGGAACAGCGGCGCGGGCGGCGGCGCTGAAGAGGTCCGGCGATCAGGATGGCGTCCCGGACGACTCGCCGGGCGACTTCCTGAGCGACCACCCGGAACGCTTCCGGGCGCACCTCCAGGACGGCCTCCCGCGGGTCCCCATGCCTGATCCGAAGAGGTGGACGCGAATGCCGCTTTCCGTCGAAGAGCGTGAAGAGTTCCTGGTCGGCCCGCATGTGGCGGCGCTCGCCGTCGACTCCGGCGACAAGAGGCGCGGCCCGGTGAACGTGCCCGTCTGGTACGTGTACCGGCCGGGTGGTGATCTCGTGTTCGTTACCGGCCGCGCCTCCCGCAAGGCGCAGCTCATCGCCGATGCCGGGCGCTTTACGCTCATGGTGGACCGGACGTCTCCGACGTACCGCTACGTCTCCGTCGAAGGTGAGCTCGTGTCGATCGCCGTGGCGACCCAGGAGCTCGTGAGGGAGATCGCTGTCCGCTACCTGCCGACGGAGAAGGCGGTGGCGGAGCACGTGGAGAGACTCACGGCCGATCCCGAGGCGGCGGTGGCGATCACGATGCGACCGCGGCGCTGGCTGTCGGCGGATCTCGGTGGCTGGAGCTGACCTCGGGCCCGTCGGGAATCGATCCGTCAGGAATATCGCCCGTCAGGAATGTCGGCCCGTCAGGAATTGCGACCGTCAGGAACCGTGTCCTCGGGGGCTATGCCGTCAGGAATCGGACCGTCAGGACTGGGCGGCGGTCGTCGATCCCATGTGGTCGTCCTGTCCGCCGTCGACGTGATCACCCTCGGTGGGGTGGTCGTCGAAGCCGCCCGTGGGGTGGTCGTCGTCCATGCCCGTGGGGTGGTCGTCACCGGGGACGCCGTGTCCGCCGCCGTCCGTCAGGGCGACGGTGGGAGCCGGGACGGTGGGGTGGTCGTCGGCGGCGGCCGGTACCGCGGTGGCGATCGCCGCCGCGGCGGCGAAGCCGGCTATGGCGAGCGCCCGCCTGGTGCGCGTACGCGTGCTGTTCATTTTCCAACTCCTCTTATTCGGGGGGTGGTATTGCGGTGGTGATACCCGTGTGGGCGAACGTAGCCGCTGAGGTCGGCGGCGTCCGCGATTTGGGCCGAAAAGCTGTGATCCTTGGCCGGCTCGCCGGTGGCTGATGATGAAGAAAGGCGACCCGGCGCTGTTCCCAGCGGATCCGGCGGCGGCGGCCTCGGCGAAATTCCTGACGCCGTTGAACATGACCGCAGGGGTCGGCGTCGACGGCTCCCCCTCCGTGCTGCCGACGCCGGCCCCTGCGGTCCCCCGTGTGCGGGTCGCCTGCGGCGGTGCCTCAACTCCCCCGTTCGTGTTGTACGAGTTGAGACTTTGCCGTTGGCGACCTTGTGCTTCCCCCGTGGTGTTTCTTTGGTGCGGTTCCCTCTGGGTGTCGCATCCCCCCGGATGTTCCCCTTGGTGTCCCCCGGGTGTTGAACCCCCGGTGTCCTGCATCCCCCTGGGTGTCGCATCCCCCCGGATGCCGTTCCCTCTGGGTATTGCGTTTTCCCCCCGTGCGGCGGCACTTCCCCCGTCGTACTCCCCCCGTTGTCAGTGCCGCCGCTGTGAAATTGTTGAACTCTTTCCGTGGCGCTTTTCCCCGTGGAACCTCTCTCCCCTCAGGTCGGGCCTCCGTCTGCCCGGCTTCCGCCGGGCACCCCCGTAAGGCCGTTCCTGAGAGGCCCCCCACATTGCTCGGGTTCCGTCTGTTCCCCCGTGAGTCCCCCCGTGAGTCCCCCCGTGCATCCCCCGTGGTTTCCCTTGAGCCCTGCCGGCCGGAGGTCTCCGGCCGGCCGAGCCCGGTCGGTGCCGCGCCGGTCAGACGCCTTCGCTACCGGCGTGGTCGTCCCGCAGCACCTTCAGCGGACGGCCGCCGCCGGCGTGGTCGTCCATCGGGGCGAGCAGCGGCTTGGGGCTGCCCGCGTGGTCGTCCGGCGGTACGGGCTGCGGTGTGGGCTGCGCTGCGGCGAGAGTGGCGCCGCCGGCGTGGTCGTCCTGCGGTGTGTTCACCACACCCGGCTTGAGCTGAGTCTCGTCGCTCATAGCGATCACTCCGTTGGTCAGTGCGAGTCGTTTTGGTGTGAAGGGGAAGTGGTGCGGTGGTGCTTCGGGATAGCAGAACCCGCCCGGCGACTCCCCCGAGGATCGCCGGACGGGGAATAGGGCTGACCAGGGTTGATCACCCTAAGGTGAGGCCTCACCTACGACCCGCCTGCCCCCCGACGCGACGGATCGACATGAGTAAGACTGCCGTGCGGCGATAAACGATCGATGAACGGGCACGTGGTGGGGGTTTTCCAGGGACGTTGGGCCCTGGTGTGGGGGCGGTTCGGGCTGTTAAGGGGGGTGGGTGCGGGTGGGTGCGGGTCTGGTCTTCGCCGGCCGATGGATCTTTCCCCTACCCGCCCCTTCCCGACCCGGAGCTCCGCCCCTGGCCCTGGTCCTCAATCACCGGGCGGGCTGAGTGGGGTTGAGGCTCTGCCCCGGGCCCCGGTCCTCAAACGCCGGACGGGCTGAGTGGTTGCCCGGACGGGCTGGGTGAGGTGCTGGGGCGGGCTGGGTGGGGCGCCCGGACGCGTTGGGTGAAAGGCCCCGACAGGCCGCATGAGGCGCCCGGACGCGCTGCACGAGGTACCCGACGCGCCACGTGAACCACCCCCACCCGCCAAGCGAAGCGCCCCGACCCGCTGACAGGAGCAGCCGCCCCCGACGGACCGACGTACCTCCCCGGCCCCGCCCGCCCGTCCCGCCGTTCCCCTACGCCGCCGTAACAACCCCCGTCAACAGCCTCCGCACGTCCGCCGCCTCTGCCGAGCCCAGTTGTTCGAAGATGGACAGGGCTTCCTTCCAGCAGGCGTGGGCGCGGCCCGGTTGGCCCAGAGCGTCCAGGGAGCGGCCCAGGACGATCAGGACGTTGCCGCGCCGCCAGTCACCGCCGATGCCCCGGAGTTTCAGGGCCTGCTCGGAGTGGTGGGCGGCCGCGGCCGGGCGGCCGGCGGCGAGGTGGACCTCCGCGAGGCGGTAGTGGGTCATGCCCTCCCACAGCCGCTGCCGGTTGTCCCGGAACACCGGCAGCGCCTCGGTGAGCCGCTCGATGGCCTCTCCGTAGCGGCCGCCGTGGGTCAGGGCGAGGCCCAGGGCGTAGAGGGCGTTGGCGTACCGCCAGGAGACGCCGATCTCGCGGTAGAGGGCGAGCGCCTGCTCGGCCAGTTCGACGGCCGAGCCGACGCGGCCGCTGTCGAGCCGTACGCGTGAGAGGTTGCTGAGGGCGCTCGCCTCGCCCGGCCGGTTGCCGTCGGCCCGGAAGGCAGCGAGCGCCTGGCGTACGTACCGTTCGGCGTCCTCGTGGCGGTGTTCGTAGATGGCGATGATGCAGCGGATGTTGGCGGCGTAGCAGCAGGGGATGGGGTCCCCGCAGGCGCGGCCGAGGAGCACGGCCTGCCGCGCCTGTTCGTCGGCGAGGTCGAAGCGGCCGGCGATGCTGTGGACATGGGCCAGTACGTAGCGGGCGCGGCCCTCGGCCTGCTGGTCGCCGGCGTCCCGGCTGGTGGCCAGCAGGGCCGCGGCGGCGTGCTCGTACTGCCGGGAGTCGGCGCCGGACTCGGCGAGGTCCTTCGCGGCGAGCAGCAGGTCGACGGCGCGCCGCAGTGTCTCGCCGGTGGCGCCCGCGTGCTGCCGTACGCAGGCCAGCAGGCAGCCGGCCTCGGCGTACAGCCAGTCGCCGGCGGCGCTCCGGTCGGTGAAGGTGAGGCCCGGGTGGGTGGTGGGCGTGAGGTGGGCGAGGAGCTGGTCGCCGGGGCGCTCCAGGACGTACACGCCCGCCGCCGTCGTCAGATAGAAGTCCAGCAGCCGGGACATGGCCGCCTCGCGCTCGGCCGGGGCCTGTTCGTCGCGCTCGGCGCATGCACGCGCGTAGAGGCGCAGGAGGTCGTGGAAGCGGTACCGGCCCGGTGCGGCGGATTCCAGGAGCGAGGTGTCGACCAGGGATTCCAGCAGTTCCTCGGTGGCGTCGAGGTCCAGTTCGAGTACGGCGGCGGCCGCGGCGAGCGAGATGTCGGGGCCGTCGGCGAGGCCGAGGAGGCGGAAGGCGCTTGCTTGAGCGGGTTCCAGCTGGCCGTAACCGAGTTCGAAGGTGGCCTTGACGGCGAGGTCGCCGGCGCGCAGCTCGTCCAGGCGGCGGCGTTCGTCGCCGAGCTTGCGGGCGAGGACGGAGACCGTCCAGGTGCGGCGGGCGGCCAGCCGGGAGGCGGCGATGCGGATGGCGAGCGGCAGGAAGCCGCAGGCGGCGACGACGTCCATGGCGGCGTCGCGCTCCGCGTTGACCCGTTCGGCGCCGACGATGCGGGTGAAGAGGACGAGCGCCTCCTCCGGGCTCATCACGTCGAGGTCGACGAGGTGGGCGCCGGCGAGGTCGACCATGCGGGCGCGGCTGGTGACGAGCGCCGCGCAGCCCTCGGTGCCGGGCAGCAGCGGGCGGATCTGGGCGGCGTCGCGGGCGTTGTCGAGCAGGGTGAGGACGCGGCGGCCGTCGAGCGTGGAGCGGAAGAGGGCGGCACGGTCCTCCAGCCCCTCCGGAATGGCGGCGTCCGGGATGCCCAGGGCCCGCAGGAACGACCCCAGCACCGCCTCGGGCTCGGCGGGCACGGGCCCGGCGCCCTGGAGGTCGACGTACAGCTGGCCGTCCGGGAAGTGGCGGCGGGCGGCGTGCGCGACGTGCACCGCGAGCGTCGTCTTGCCGACGCCGCCGATGCCCGCGACCGCGGACACCGCCATGATGCGGCCCTCCGCCGTGGCGAGCTGGTCGCTGAGCTCGTCCACGAACGCGCCGCGGCCGGTGAAGTCGGAGACGGTCGCCGGGAGCTGTGCGGGCCGGATGAAGGTGGGTCCGGCGCCGGGGCGGTCGGCCGGGGCCAGGTGCAGGGCGAGGTCGGCGTCGGCCTGGAGGATGCGCTGCTGGAGCTCGGAGAGCTCGGGGCAGGGGTCGACGCCCAGCTCGTCGGCGAGCAGCCGGCGGGTGTCGGCGTAGACGGCGAGGGCCTCGGCCTGGCGGCCGCTGCGGTAGAGGGCGAGCATCAGCAGCTCGCGCAGCCGCTCGCGCAGCGGGTGGGCCGCGGTCAGGGCGGTGAGCTCGGAGACGGCCTCGGCGTGCGCGCCGACCTCCAGGTCGAGGTCGAGGCGGGTCTCGATGAGGGAGAGCCGCCACTCCTCCAGCCGGGTGCGCTGGGTCTCGGCGTACGGGCCGGGCAGACCGGCCAGCGGCTCGCCGTCCCAGACGTCGAGGGCTTCGTTGATGAGCTCGCGGGCGCGGGCGCGGTCCCCGGCGGCGCGGACCTTCTCGGCCTCGGTGGCGAGCCGTTCGGCGTGGTCGATGTCGAGGCAGTCCTGCCCCACCCGTATCGCGTAGCCGCCGGACTCGCTGACCAGGGCGTCGGCGTCGGGGCCGAACGCCTTGCGGAGCCGGGAGGCGTACGTGCGCAGCGCGGCGAGGGCGGCGTGCGGGGGTTCCTCGCCCCACAGCGCGTCCACCAGCTCGGGTGCGGTGGCGGTGCGGCCGCCGCGCAGCAGGAGGGCGGCGAGAAGCGCCCGCTGCTGCGGCGAACCGGTCTGGAGCAGTTCCCCGCCGCGCCGGGCCCGGACGGGCCCGAGCACAGTGAAGCGCAGCTGCTGCCCGTGCCCTGTGTCGCCGGCCATTGTGACCCCCTGCTTGTCCCGCTCGGTCGCACCGGCCAGTCTGCCTTGTTCGCGGCCTTCGCGTCAGCAGGGGTCCGGCCTCTCCACAAGCCCTGCCACGGACCACCTCACCACCTTGCTGACGGATCGTCAGATCCCCGCTACCGTGTCGGCCATGGTGAGCTTCCCCAGGATCATCTCGGTGGACGACCATACGGTCGAGCCTCCCCACGTCTGGCGGGACCGTCTTCCGGCGAAGTATCGCGACGTCGGACCGCGAATCGTACGGGCGCCCGTCAAGGAAATGACCTTCGTCGGCGGAAGGTTCGCCCCCGTTATGGGCAGCCCCGGCGACGACGGCCCGCCGGCAGACTGGTGGATCTATGAGGATTTGCACCGTCCGCTCACTCGGCTGGATTCCGCCGTCGGATTCTCCAGGGACGACATCAAACTGGAAGGCGTCACCTACGACGGGATGCGCCCGGGGTCCTACAGCGTGCCGGAACGATTGGCCGATATGGACCGTAACCATGTCCAGTCCGCGCTCTGCTTCCCCACCTTCCCCCGCTTCTGCGGCCAGACCTTCACCGAGGCCAAGGACCGGGAACTCGGCCTGCTGAGCATCCGCGCCTACAACGACTGGATGGTCGAGGAATGGTGCGGCCCCGACGCCCGCGGCCGTCTGATACCCCTGACGATCGTCCCCCTGTGGGACGCCGCCCTGGCCGCCGCCGAGGTGCGCCGCAACGCCGCCCGGGGCGTACGCGCCGTCTGCTTCTCCGAGATACCGCCGCACCTGGGCCTGCCGTCCATCCACACCGACGCCTGGGACCCCTTCCTGCGCGCCTGCGACGAGACCGGCACGGTCATCGCCATGCACATCGGTTCCTCCTCGCGCATGCCCTCCACCTCCCCGGACGCGCCGCCCGCCGTCAGCTCCACCATCACCTTCGCCAACTGCTGCTTCTCCCTGACCGACTGGCTGATGTCGGGCAAGTTCGACCGCTTCCCCCAGCTGCGCGTGATGTACGCCGAGGGGCAGATCGGCTGGATCCCGTACGTCCTGGAGCGGGCGGACGTCGTCTGGCGCGAGAACCGCGGCTGGGGCGGCGTCGCCGACAAGGTCCTCCGCCCGCCCTCCGAACTCTTCGCCGCGCACGTGTACGGCTGCTTCTTCGACGACGCGTTCGGCCTCCGCAACCTGGACGCCATCGGCGAGGGCAACGTCCTGTACGAGACGGACTACCCGCACTCCGACTCCACGTGGCCCCGGTCCCGGGAGGTCGCGGAGGAACAGATGGGGCACTTGGCGCCGGACGTGGTCGAGCGGATCGTCCGGGGCAACGCGATCGAGCTGCTGGGGCTGACGGGGGAGGGGCTGTGGGCGGGGGCGCGCACCTGAGAGGCGCGGGCCGAAACCGGATGCGTGCCCCTAAGAGCAAGTGCGGTGGTACGGGCGGGTGGTGCCCACGTGGCGGCGCCACTCGGCGCTGGTGAGGTCGCGCCCGGCGATGCGGCACAGGCCCTGGATCCACGACTTCTCGGCGAGGTCCCAGGAGAGGACCTCGCCGCCCTCGGTGACGGTCCACAGAGTGCTGCCGTCGGGTGCGAGGGCCATGCCCGTCTGGACACCTGCGCCGACACTACCGACCACGGAGTCGGCCGGCTTGGGCAGGACGAAGCCGCTCAGCCGGCCCCCGTCGCCAACGTCCCACTGCGTGAGGGTGCCGTCGGAGGCGAGGGTGATAAGCCTGTCCCCGTCCGTGCTCACCTCGGCGATCAGGGCGCCGACCCCGTCCGAGCGCCAGCGCGGGCGGTGCGCGCCGACATCCCAGCGGATCAGCGAGCGTTTATCGCCCACGATGTACAGGGAGCTGCCGTCGGCGGACAGGGTGAGGTCCCTGACACCCTCGTCGCCGAGCGGCACGGTCTGCGACAGCTGTCCGGACGGCAGGTCGTAGAGGTTCACACCGCCCTTGGGGTTCTCGGCCGCCGCGGTGCGGCCGTCCGCGCTCAGCGCGGTCATCACGCCGGTGTACGGCTTCAGCTCGGCCGCGCGCACCACGGTGCGCACCTTGCCCGTGGACAGGTCAGCGAGGTGCGCGGCCCCGTCGCTCGTCATGGCGGTCACCTTTCCGTCCCGGCCCGGGGCGAGCGCACGCACGGCATGCCCCAGCGAGCTCTCGGACAGGGGTACGCGCGTGGCCGCGACCTGCCGGGGCGCCGCGCCCGACACGTCCCACGCCCGTATCTCCCCGCCCTCCGCCGTGTACAGCTTCCGGCCGTCCGTGCTGAAGACCGCGCTGGTGAACCAGGCGTGCCGCACGTCCTTCTCTGTGGACTCGGGGGTGTCTTCCTTCTCCGGCCAGAGGCGGGGCGGCGTCCCGCCCTCTCCCCAGCCGGACCAGGTGATGCGGCCGCCGGCGCCCACGGCGATGGGAAAGGAGCGGGGGGCCTGGTCGGAGTCCGGTACGCGCAGCCCGTGTGCGTGGGCGGCGCGGGACGCCTGGGTGAAGTCCCACAGCGCCACCGTGTGCCCGTCGGTCGACGCCAGCCTGTTGCCCTCACCGGGCGAGAACACCATCAGGGAGGGCGGCCCGGTGCCGGTGAGCTCCCGGACCCGGCCCCGGCTGCTGTCGTCGTGACCGGAGGCCGAATCGGCGAGGGTGATCCCGCTCCCCGTCGCCACCGCCATGCGCCCGGTGTCGGACATGGCGAAGCCGCGGGCCTCCTTCTCGGGCAGCCAGGGGAAAGGGCCGCACTCGTCATTCTTCTTGTCCGCGTCCGGCCCGCCGCGCAGGGACTTCGCGGAGTAGGTGGAGCCGTACTTGATGTACCCGAAGCAGGTCCCGGAGGGCGAGATGCCCGCCGCGGCATCCCCGGCCGGTGTGACGATGCCCCACTCGTCGCCCGCCTTCTTCAGGTCGGGCACGGACAGCAGCACCCCGCCCCCGCCGCTGCCGAGGGCCATCAGCCGGGTGCCGTCGTCCCGGAACGACACGCTGCTGACGTCCTGCTGCCCGGTGTACGCCTCCTTCGTCTTCTCCTTCGCGCCCGCGTACAGCGTCGCGTGGCCGCTCCCACTGCCCACCGCCAGATTGCCCGCCCTGTCGAACGCCACCGACGTCACGGCCGCGGGCGGGGAGGCGAGCCGCCGCATCTTCTTCTCCGCCAGGCCGTAGACGCCCACCGAGCCCTTGCCGTCCCCGACGGCCAAGGATTTGCCGTCCTGGCTGAAGGCCAGCGCCGTCACCGTCGCCGGCAGCGTGGTCCGGCCGCGTACGGTCGTACCGTCGCTGCTCCACACCGTCACCCCACCCCCCTTGTCCCCCACGGCCACCAGGGCGCCGTCCGCGCTGAAGGCGAGCCGCGAGACCTCCTTCCCGCTCGACACGAACCGGACCAGGTGCGGGCTCGCCGCCGCCAGCTGGTTCAGTGCCGAGACGGCCTCGGGGGTGTCCTGCGTCCGGTACGCCTCGATCGCCAGCAGCGACGCCAGGCGCAGGTCGCTTCCGCTGAGGTTGAGCGCCGTCGCCGCCAGCTGGCGGGACGTCGCGAGGCGGGTCTGGTCCCGTGCCTTGTCCCGCTGCTGGAAGGCGATGACCGAGGTGATGCCGGCCGCCACGGCCAGCGCCGTGATGGCGGCCACCGCGCCCCGCGTGAACCGCCGGACCTTGCGGTGCTGGGTGACGTCCTCACCGATCAGGTCTTCCTTGGGGCGCCCGTGGAGCGGGGCGGCCAGGTCGGCCACGCACTCCTGGAAGCGGGGGTCCCGGCGCGAACCGCTGTCCTCCTCCGCCATCCAGCGCAGGTCCACCCACCGGGGCTCCTCGGCGAACATGCCCTCCAGAGCGCGCGGGAGGCAGTCCGTACGTGCCCAGTCGAAGTCCCCTCCCGCCTCGTCCCACGCCAAGTCGCCGCCGGTCACGACGATCAGTAAGTGCGGCGCCCGCGGACCGGCCCGCCACCATTCGATCTCCTTCGCCACCCAGGGCGAGCGGGCGGCTTCCGGGGACGCGAGCAGGATGAAGGTCCCGGAATCGGCGAGGTTCCGCTCGACCTCGCTCCACAGCGCCGGGTTGGCCGAAAGCGAGGCATTGTCGAGGAAGACCTTCAGGGCCCGTCTCTGGCGCCAGTTACGGGCGAAATTCTGGAGCCCTCTCCTCAGGTGTGCGGCCCTGGCGCTGTCCGCGGTGTGGCTGTACGAGATGAACGCGTCGTAGCGGTAGCCCTGACCTTCCTGATCCGCCCGAGCTCCCTGATCAACGGCAGAGGCCTGGTTCTCCATTCGCCGTTCCCCCTCCTCCATGGCCCGTCCTATGGGCCGTTGTCGGTTCATCCCACCGTCGAACGAGGTCGAAACGGCGAGCGAGGAGAGCGGCGGCTCAGTCGCAGGTGGGACGGGAGGGGCGCGCAGTGCGTACGTAGCGGTGCCATTCGTCGTCGGTCATGTCGCGTCCGGCGGTGCGGCACAGGGTGCGGATCCAGGACTCCTCCGACACGTCCCAGGAGAGGACTTCGCCGCCCTCCGTGGCGGTCCACAGGGTGTCCTCGTCGGGGGCGAGCGCCAGACCGGTCTGGTCGCCCGTGCCGACGTCGCCGCCCATGGACCCGGCCGCCTTGGGGAGGGTGAAGCTGCTCAGCCTCTCTCCGCGGTCCGCGCCCCAGCGGGTGACGGTGCCGTCGGAGGCCAGGGTGAGGACGTCGCCACCGTCCGCGCCCACCTCCACCTCCCGGGCGCCGGCACCGTCCGTACGCCAGCGGAAGCGCTGCTCATCGATGTCCCAGCGGGCGAAGGTCCGCTTCCGGCCCCGCATGTAGAGGGACCGCGTCCCGGCGGCCAGGACGAATTCGTCGGTCCGCTCGCCGCCGAGGGTCACCGTCCGGAGCCTGCGGCCGGACGGAAGGTCGTAGAGGTCCACATCACCCTTGAGGGTCGCGATCGCCGCGGTACGTCCGTCGGCGCTCAAGGCACCGGCCAGCATGTCGTTCGGATCCGGCATGCTCTTGGGCACCACGGTCCGCACCTCACCGGTCCCGGGGTCCACGACGTGCACGGCCCCGTCCTGCGTCGTCGCGACCACGGTCCCGTCCCGGCCCGGGGCGATGGCGAGTACGGCGTTGAAGTACCTGCCCTTTTCCGTCGGCAGAGGCACGGTTCCGCGATCGCTGAGCCGATTCCCCGAGAGGCGCCATGTCCGGATCTCCCCGTCGCCGCCGGCGTAGAGCGACCTGCCGTCGGGGGTGAACGCCAGGGAGTAGTACGAGGCTGTTCGGGGATCCCCGCCGGTGATGTCCGCGCGGTCCTTCGTCGACCGGACGCGGAACGACTGCCCGTAGAGGCCCTCGCCCTGCCAGCTCCAGGCGATGCGGCCGCCCGGTCCGACGGCCAGCGGGACGGTGATCGGCATGGTCGCCCCGTCCGGGATCTCCAGGCCGTGCGAGTGCGCCACACGGGACGGCCGGCCGAAATCCCACAGTGCGACCGTCCGGCCACCGGCGGAGGCCAGTCTCCTGCCGTCGCCCGGCGAGAACTCCAGCACCGACGGCGTGCCGATGCCGGTGAGCTCCTGGATCTCACCCGGCACATCGGAACCGGCCCGGGGCGCGTCGGCCACCGTGATCCCCGAGGCCGTCGCCACCGCCATCCGGCCCGCGTCGGCGAGAGCGAAGAGGCGGGCCTCCTGGTTGGCCAGCTTGGGGAGCCGCCCGCACCGCGTGGCCGACGGGTCCGCATGGGACGCGTCCCTGGCAGCCGCGGCGACGCTCGGGTTTCCGTGCTTGATGAACCCGAAGCAGGTCCCGCTGGGGGACGAGGCTTCCGCGAAGTGCCCGGCCGGTGTGATGCGCGACCAGCCCTCGCCGGCCTTCTCCAGCGAGGGCACGGACAGCAGGGTCCCCGCGCCGCTGGCCCCCAGCGAGAGCAGACGGGTGCCGTCATCCCAGAAGGAGACGTAGTCGGCATAAGGGGTGGGCCGTGCCGTCTTGGTCTTGTCCCTGGCGTTCGCGTAGAGGGACACCGTCCCGTCCCTGCTGCTCACGGCCAGGTGCCCGCCCTTCGGCTGGAAGGCCAGGGACGTGGTGGGACCCGGCACCGATGCCAGCTGCCGCATCTTCCTCCCCGCCACCCCGTAGACCCCGACATGCCCCGCGTCGTCCCCGACGCCCAAGGACTTCCCGTCCCCACTGAACGCCAGCGCCGTCACCGCCCCCGGCAGCGCCGTCCGGCCCCGTACGGCGCTCCCGTCACCGCTCCAGAGCGTCACCCCGCCGTCCGTGTCGCCGACGGCCACCAGGCCGCCGTCCGGGCTGAAGGCGAGCTTGCCGACCTCCGCGCCGCTCGTCACGAACCGCACCAGATGGGGGCTGGCGGTGGCCAGTTGGTGCAGGGCGGCGGCGGCCTCCGGTGTGTCCTGGAGCCGGTGCGCCTCCACGGCCAGCAGTGACGCCAGCCCCAAGTCGTCCCTGCTGAGGTTGAGCGCTGTCGCCGCCAGCTGCCGTGACGTCGCGACCCGGGTCTGCTTCCGCGCGGCGTCCCGCTGCTGGAAGGCGACCACCGACGTGATGCCCGCCGTGACGGCCAGCGCCGTGACGACGGCGATCGCGCCCCGCGTGGCCCGCCGGAGTCTGCGGTGCTGGGTGACGTCCTCGCCGATCAGGTCTTCCTTGGGGCGCCCGTGGAGCGGGGCGGCCAGGTCGGCCACACACCTCAGGAAGCGCTCGTCCCGCAGCGAGCCGCTGTCCTCCTCCGTCATCCAGCGCAGGTCCACCCAGCGCGGCATCTCGGCGAACATCCCCCGCATGGCAGGCGGAACGCAATCGGTGCGGTCCCAGTCGAAGTCCCCCGCGACGTGGTCCCACGCGAGCTCGCCGTCGGTCACCACGACCAGCGCCTGCCGCGCCCTGGGGCCGGCCCGCCACCACTCGACCTCCCGCGCCACCCACTCCGAATCGGCGGCGTCCCGGGAGGCGAGCAGGATGAAGGTCCCGGAATCGGCCAGGCTTCGCCGGACCGCGTCCCACAGCGCCGGGTCGGCCGAGAGCGAGGCGTTGTCGAGGAAGATCCGTAGGGCCCGTAACTGGCGCCAGTTCCGGGCGAAACTCTGGAGCCCTCTCCTCAGACGCACTGCCTTCGCGCTGTCGGCCTCATGGCTGTACGAGATGAACGCGTCGTACCGACAACCCTGATCGACGGCAGTCCCGTCACGCTTCCCCATCGCTCCCCCTCGCCCATGGCCCCCCGGCCCATGGCTTGTTTTCGGTTATCCCACCGTCGGGCGATACCGAAACGAGGGATGAACGCGCACATATGCGGGCGCCCGACAGGGAATTCCCCCGGGCGCAGCCGGACCTGCCCATTCCCCGGACACCGGCCCCTTTACGGCCGTAAAATCCCCTCCGTTTCGGGGGTGTGAGCGGACACGAGGGCGGGGGCCGGGCGTGAGCGGTGGGCCGATTCTGGGCGACGACGATTTCCCCGTGGTGTTCCGAGCCGCCGACACCGCCTCCATCGCGGGGCAGCGGCGGTATATGTCCGTCACCAAATGGCGGCTCGTGCTGGCGGTCCTCGCCGCCGTGGGTGCCGCGTTCAGCATGACCGCCGCCGTCGCGGTGGTGCTGTTGGCGTTCGTCGGCACCGTCTGCCTCGAGGTGTGGATGCTGGCGGAGCGCCCGGAGCAGTCCTGGTACGACGGGCGGGCGCTGGCTGAATCCACCAAGACGCTGGCCTGGCGGTACGCGGTGGCGGGCAAGCCGTTCCCGGCGCCGCTGCAAGCCGCCCTTGCCGCGCGGAAGTTCCATGAGCGGCTGGAGGTGCTGCTGCGTGAGGCCCCTGTCAGCAGCATCGTCCCCGTGGGGTCGATGGCCGCCACGGACGCCATGAACCGCCTGCGCGAGAGCGACTTCGAGGTCCGCAAGAGCGCGTATCTCAAGGGCCGCATCGAGGACCAGCAGCAGTGGTACGGCAGCAAGGCCGAGCTCAACACCACCCTCGCCCACCGCTGGCGCCTGGTCCTGATCGCCGTCGAGGGGCTCGGGGTCATCGCGGCGGCGCTGCGGCTGATCGGATGGGTGGAGTTCGACCTGCCCGGCGTGCTGGCGGCGGTGCTGGGCGCCGGAGCCGCCTGGTTCGCGGTCCGGCAGTACGAGGCGCTCGGCAGGGCCTACACCTTCGCGGCGACCGAGCTCAGCATCGTCCACCAGCGGCTCACCCTGACCACCGACGAGGCCGCCTGGGCCCGGGAGGTCGCCGACGCCGAGGAGGCCATCAGCCGCGAGCACACGATGTGGCGGGCCGCGCGGGGCACGGTGTAGCGCCACCGGGGCACGGTGCGGCGCCACCGGAGATCCGCCCGCGCCCCTTGCCTGTCGGCCCGCAAGCCAAGAGCATGGCCCCGCAGCACCTGCACATGACGAAGCGTCAGTCGGCGGTGGGAGGTGCCATGGGTGTCGATGGATTGCGGGTCCTGCCCGAGGGCCGGTTGGCGTACGGGATGCAGTTGCCCATCACCTCACTCAGCACCCTCTACGCCGAGCCCTGGGAGGTCGAGGCCGGCCCCGCCGAACTGCGGACGATCGCCGGGGCCGCCGACCGGCTCGGCTTCGCCTACCTCGCCACCTGCGACCACGTCGCCGTCCCCACCCGCCTGGCCGCCGCCATGGGCACCGTCTGGTACGACCCCGTGGCCACCCTCGCCCACCTCGCCGCCGTCACCGAACGCACCCTGCTGCTCAGCCACGTCACCGTGGCAGCCCTGCGGCACCCTCTCGTCCTCGCCAAGCAGTACGCCACCGTCGACCGGCTCGCGCACGGAAGGCTCGTCCTCGGGGTCGGCGCCGGGCACGTGCGCGAGGAGTTCGAGGCCCTCGGCGTGGACTTCGAGCGGCGCGGAGCGATCCTGGACGAGACGGTCGACGCGCTGAAGGCGGCCCTCGGCCCCTCCGAGTTCCCGGAGTTCAGCGGCCGCCGCTTCGCCTTCCGGGGGCTCGGACAGGCGCCCCGGCCCGCCCGTACGCCCCGGCCGCCCATCTGGGTCGGCGGCTCCTCGCCCGCCGCGCTGCGCCGGGCCGCCCTGCGCGGTGACGGGTGGCTCTCCCAGGGCGACCGCCGCGAGGACCTGCCCCGCCGCGTCGCCACCCTGCGCCGGCACCGCGAGGAGGCCGGGCTCGACGGCCCGTTCGCCGTCGGCGCGATCACCGAGCCGCTGTATGTCGGCACGCCCGCCTGGGACACGGGTGCACGCACCCTGACCGGCAGGCCGGGGACGCTCGCGGAGTCGCTGCGGGTTTACGGCGGGATGGGCGTGGATCAGATCCAGGTGCGGTTTCGCTGCCGCGGGGTCGGTGAACTCTTGGAGCAGATGGAGGCGTTCGCCGACGGGGTGGCGCCGCTGCTTCGCGAGTAGGCGCCGAGGCCGGTCCTCGGGCGCCGGGCACGGTCCGATCCGTACGCCGACAAGGAAGGCGGCAACCGCCACATGGGCAAACTCGACGGCCGCGTCGTGCTCGTCACGGGTGCGGCGCGCGGCCAGGGGGAGCAGGAAGCGCGGCTCTTCGCCGCCGAGGGGGCGAAGGTCGTCCTCGCGGATGTGCTGGACGAGCAGGGGAGGGCCGTCGCGGACGGGCTGGGCCCGTCCTCGGCCGCGTACGTGCATCTCGACGTGGGCGAGGAGGCGGACTGGACGGCGGCCGTCCGCACCGCCAAGGAGACCTTCGGGAAGCTCGACGGCCTGGTCAACAACGCCGGCATCATCCGCTACAACGAGCTGGTCGACACCCCGCGCGAGGAGTTCCTGGACGTGGTGCGCGTCAACCAGCTCGGCACCTTCCTCGGTATGCGGGAGGCCTCGCCCGAGCTCGCGGCGGCCGGTGGCGGGACGATCGTCAACACCGCCTCGTACATCGCCTTCTCAGGCATCGCCCTCCTCACCTCCTACGCGGCGACCAAGGCGGCCGTCGTCGCGATGACGCGGGTGGCGGCGCTGGAACTGGCCGACAAGGGCATCCGCGTCAACGCCATGTGCCCCGGCGCCATCGACACCCCCATGACCAACCCGGCGTACCTCGACCCCGGCGCCGACCCCGTACGGGCGGCCGAGGCCGCCGCCGGGCTGTACCGGAAGGTGGTGCCGCTGGGGCGGGCCGGGCGGGCGGACGAGGTGGCGCGGCTGGCGCTGTTCCTGACGGCGGACGACTCCTCGTACGCCACCGGGCAGCCGTTCGTGCTGGACGGGGGCTGGCTGGCGGGGGCGCCGCTGTTCCTCTGACGCCGACGCGGGCCCGGCGGGCGCCGCGCTCCCTCTCTTGACGCTCCATGGCACCGGTGCCAGAGTCTCCCCAACTGATCTGACGTACCGTCAGAAATCTAGGGACGGACGGTGAACCTCCTTGGAATTCGGGATCTTTGTTCAGGGCTATGTTCCGGCGAGCCGGTCGCGGACCGACCCCGAGGCCGAGCACCACGCGCTGCTGGAGGAGACGGAGTACGTCATCCAGGCCGATCGGTCCGGCTTCAAGTACGCCTGGGCCTCCGAGCACCACTTCCTGGACGAGTACTCGCACCTCTCCGCGAATGACGTATTCCTCGGCTATCTCGCGCACGCGACCGAACGCATTCACCTCGGCTCCGGCATCTTCAACCCATTGCCGCAGGTCAACCACCCCGCCAAGGTCGCCGAGAAGGCCGCCATGCTCGACCACCTCTCCGGCGGGCGCTTCGAGTTCGGCACCGGCCGGGGCGCGGGCAGCCACGAGATCCTCGGGTTCCTGCCGGGCATCACCGACATGGACCTGACCAAGGAGATCTGGGAAGAGACGATCGCCGAATTCCCCAAGATGTGGCTCCAGGAGGAGTACCAGGGCTTCCAGGGCAAGCACTGGTCCCTGCCGCCGCGCAAGGTGCTGCCCAAGCCGTACGGGCGGGCCCACCCGGCCATGTGGTACGCGGCCGGCTCCCCCTCCTCGTACGCCATGGCGGCCGGCAAGGGGCTCGGCGTCCTCGGCTTCAGCGTGCAGAAGGTCTCCGACATGGAGTGGGTGGTCGACTCCTACAAGTCGGCGATCGAACGGGCCGAGCCCGTCGGGGCCTTCGTCAACGACAGCGTCATGGTCACCTCCACCGCGATCTGCGCCGAGACGCACGCCGAGGCCGTCGCGATCGCGGGCCGGGGCGGGCTGCACTACTTGCAGTCGCTGCTCTTCCGCTACCACGACACGTTCCCCCGTCCCGAGGGGATCCCGCGGTGGCCGGAGCTGCTGCCGGAGTACAGCGAGGAGATCATCGAACTGCTCATCGCCGAGGAGCTGATGATCTGCGGCGACCCGGACGAGGTCCTCCGGCAGTGCAAGCGGTGGGAGCAGGCGGGCGCGGACCAGCTGTCCTTCGGGCTGCCGATCGGGGTGCCGTACGAGGACACGATGCGGACGATTCGGCTCATCGGGGAGCACGTCGTTCCGAAGATCGATACGGATCCCGTGCATCGAACCTCGCGGTTCCGCGAAGCGGGCTGATTCCGGGTTCGCTATTCGTCGGGGCGGCGCCTCCCGGAGCGTCGCCCCGGCCCCTGGCCTCCGGCCTTGGCCTTCCGTCCCGGCCTACCGGCCGGGTGTCCTCAAACGCCGGACGGGCTTGATTTCGCGCCCGTCGTCGTTCATCTGCGGCGGGCGAAGACCGATTCCGGCGCCCGGGCGTCCTTCACGTGAATCACATCCCGCGACCCGAGACCGAGGTGAGAGGTCCCATGCTCGATCACCTGATCAGGCGCGCCACCGTCGTCGACGGCACCGGAGGGCCCTCCTATCTTGCCGATGTCGGGATACGTGACGGGCGGATCGCGGTGATCGGGGTGCCGGGGCGGACGCTCGTGGGGCGGGTGGGGGAGCGGGCGCGGACCGAGGAGGACGCCTCCGGGCTCGTCCTCGCGCCGGGGTTCGTCGATCCGCACACGCACTACGACGCGCAGCTCTTCTGGGACCCCTACGCCACCCCGTCCATGAGCCACGGCGTGACCACCGTCGTCGGCGGCAACTGCGGCTTCTCGCTCGCGCCGCTCAACCCGGAGCGGCCCGCCGACGCCGACTACACCCGCCGGATGATGAGCAGGGTCGAGGGCATGTCGCTGGCCTCGCTCGAAGAGGGCGCGCCCTGGACGTGGTCGGCGTTCGGCGAGTACCTCGACGCGCTGGACGGACGCATCGCCGTGAACGCCGGGTTCATGGTGGGGCACTGCGCGCTGCGCCGCCATGTGATGGGCCCGGACGCCGTGGGCGGGCAGCCCGACGCGCGGCAGCTGGCGGCGATGACCGCGCTGCTGCACGAGGCGATGGACGCCGGCGCGTGGGGGCTGTCGACCACCCAGTCGTCCACCCACTCCGACGGCGACGGCAGACCCGTGGCCTCCCGGCACGCGCTCCCCGCCGAACTGATCGCCCTTTCCCGCGCCGTCGGCGAGCACGAGGGCTCACAGATCGAGGCCATCGTCTCCGGCTGCCTGGACCGCTTCTCGGACGCCGAGATCAGCCTCCTGGCGGAGATGACGGCCGCCGCCGGCCGGCCCCTGAACTGGAACGTCCTCACCGTCGACGCCGCCGTCCCCGAGCGCGTGCCCCGCCAGCTCTCCGCGAGCGCCCGGGCCCGCGCCGCGGGCGGCAGGATCGTGGCGCTGACCATGCCGATCCTCACCCCCATGAACATGTCGCTGGGCACCTTCTGCGCCCTCAACCTCATCCCCGGCTGGGGCGAGGTCCTGGGCCTGCCCGTGCCGCGGCGCATCGACAGGCTGCGGGAGGAGTCCGTACGGGCGGAGCTGCTGCGGCACGCGAACAGCGAGGAGGCCGGGGTGTTCCGCCGGCTGGCCGACTTCGGGCGGTACGTCATCGGGGACACGTACGCCAAGGAGAACGAGGGCCTCACCGGCCGGGTCGTCCGCGACATCGCCGCCGAGCGCGGCATCGACCCCTTCGCCTGCCTGGTGGACATCTGCGCCGCCGACGAGCTCCGTACGGTCCTGTGGCCGATGCCCACCGACAACGACCCCGCCAGCTGGGAGCTGCGCCGCCGCACCTGGGCGCACGAGGACGTCCTGCTCGGCGGCTCGGACGCGGGGGCGCACCTGGACCGGATGTGCGGGGCGCCGTACACGACGCGCTTCCTCGGCGACTGCCTGCGCGGGCGCCGGCTGCTGCCGCTGGAGACGGCCGTACGGATGCTGACCGACGACCCCGCGCGCCTCTTCGGCCTGCGCGGCCGCGGCCGGATCGCGGAGGGGTGGTGCGCCGACCTCGTGCTGTTCGACCCGGCCCGCGTGGACGCCGGCCCGGCCACGCTCGTCCACGACCTGCCGGGTGACGGCCCGCGGCTGGACTCGCGGGCGGTGGGGGTGGTGAGCGTACGGGTCAACGGGGTGGAGACCGTGCGGCACGACGTGATGACGGGGGCGGTGCCGGGTGTGGTGCTCCGGTCGGGGCGGGACACGGAGACGGTGGGGACGTGACCGGCTGCCGGGAGGGGCACGGGAAATTTTTGAACCGGGACAAAGGGTGCGCCGGTGCGATTCCCGTAGAGCTGCGGTCGGGTGACACACCTGCGTGTTACCGGTCGTAACCTCGCCTTCCCCTTTCTTTGCCAGGTCAACTCGCCCTGTTGATCGATTGGTTCAAGGTTCGAAGACTGGATCGTGAACCTCCGGATACGGAAACAGCAGCACCTAACGTCCTGCTCATGGTTCAGACAGCGCCACGGCCCCGGGCCGGAGACACGGTGACGAGCGTCGGCCCCGGTACCGGACGTGCCAAGGGCCTCGGCGGCAACTCCGTCGGCCTGCTCGGCAGCGCCGTCATCGGCATCTCCACCGTCGCGCCCGTCTACTGCCTGACCTCCACCCTCGGCCCGACCGTCGGCCAGGTCGGCGTGCAGATGCCCGCCGTCTTCCTCGCCGGCTTCCTGCCGATGCTGCTGGTCGCCTTCGCCTACCGCGAGCTGAACAAGGCCGTGCCCGACTGCGGCACGTCGTTCACCTGGAGCGTCCAGGCGTTCGGCCCCCGCGTCGGCTGGATGTGCGGCTGGGGCCTGGTCATCGCGACGATCATCGTGCTGTCCAACCTCGCGGGCGTCGCGACCTCCTTCTTCTACCTCCTCCTCGGCGAGATCACCGGCAGCGAGGCGAACGCCTCTCTCGACGAGAGCCGTCCCGTGCACGTCGTGACGTGCCTCGCCTTCATCGCCGTCGCGACCGCCATCAGCTACCGCGGCATGACCGCGACCAAGGGCGTCCAGTACGCCCTCGTCGGCCTGCAGCTGGCCGTCCTCGCCGTCTTCGCGGCCATGGCGCTCGTCAAGGCCCGCTCCGGTGGCCTGAACGGCTCCATCGACTTCTCCTGGACCTGGCTGAACCCCTTCGCCGTCCAGTCCTTCGCCGCCTTCACCGCCGGGCTCTCCCTCTCGATCTTCATGTTCTGGGGCTGGGACGCTTGCCTTACGGTCAACGAGGAGACGCAAGGCAGCGCGAAGACACCCGGCCGCGCCGCGCTCATCGCCATGGTGGTGCTCGTCGGCTCGTACCTGCTGACCGCCGTGGCCACGCAGATGTTCGCCGGCGTCGGCGAGGAGGGCACCGGCCTCGGCAATCCCGACACCGTCGGCAACGTCTTCGCCGCCCTCGCCGACCCCGTCCTGGGCACGGTTCTGGGCGTCCTGCTCTTCGTCGCCGTCCTGGCGTCCGCGGCCGCCAGCTTGCAGACGACGTTCCTGCCGGTTGCCCGCACGGTCCTGGCCATGAGCGCGTACGAGGCGCTGCCGCCCTCCTTCACCCGCATCCACCCGCGCTTCCGCTCCCCGGGCCGCGCCACGGTCGCCGCGGGCATCGCCACCGGCGTCTTCTACGCCGTGATGAGCTTCCTCAGCGAGAACGTCCTGATCGACACGGTCTACGCCCTGGGCCTCATGATCTGCTTCTACTACTCGATCACGGCCTTCGCCTGCGCCTGGTACTTCCGCGCCGACCTGCGCCGATCGGCCCGCGACGCGCTTTTCAAGGGCGTCTTCCCGACGCTGGGCGGGCTGCTCCTCGCCGCGGTCTTCGGCAAGACGCTGTACGACATGTGGGACCCGGCGTACGGGAGCGGGAGCGCGGTCCTCGGCGTCGGCTCGGTCTTCGTGATCGGGGTGGGGCTGCTGCTGCTCGGCGTGGTGCTGATGCTGGTGATGCGGCGCCGCAGCCCGGCGTTCTTCCGGGGCGAGGTCCTGACGCGGTCGACACCGGCGCTGGTGGTCGAGGACTGAGAGGTCAGGCGGCGGCTGTTCCGCCGGCCTCCGGGGCCGGATCCAGGACCGCCTCGACGTCGACGGTGACGTCGACCATGGCGCTGACGACCACTCCGCCACGGTCGACCACGTCGTTCCAACTCACGCCGAAGTCGTGGCGGTTGATGCGTGTGTGAGCGACGAAACCGGCGCGTCGCCTGGGGCCCATGTTCTTGTCGCCCTCCCACCAGGGGGTGTCCCACTGCCCCAGATAGGTGACGTCGAACGTCACCGGACGTGTCACCCCGCGAACGGTGAGATCTCCACTGACCTCGAACTCCGTCGCGCTCGCCTGATGGACCCGGGATCCGGAGAAACTCCACGTCGGGTGGTTCTCGACGTCGAAGAAGTCCGCACTGCGCAGGTGGGCGTCGCGCTGCGGCTGGCCGGTGTAGACCTGTGTCGCGTCGAGCGTCGCCTCGACGCGGGCCTTCTCCGGCTCGTCGGGGTCGACCTCCAGGGTCCCCTGCACGTTCTTGAGCTGGCCGCGCACATAGGTGACCATCATGTGTCTCGCGCGGAACTCCGCGCCGGTGTGGCCGGGCTCGAAGAACCATCTGGTCGTGGCCATGGCAGCTCCCTGGCACGGACGGGCGCCCCCTGCAGCCAGGATAGGGCTGGTGGGAGCGGGGGGCCTTCCCGGCCGTGACGGCAGCGCGCAGGGTGCGTGCGAGCGCCGGTGGATGGCAGCGCGCACCGGCGCTCACGCGTGTACGGGTGCGGTGGCCGCGCTACCGCACCCTGGGATGCCGTCGTTTGTCGGACAACATGGCCGGAAAGATCTCGTGCACCCGCCACGCGTGATCGACAGAGGAGAGTCCGTGACCCCCTTCAAGCGCGCCGCCGCCGCCCTCGCCACCAGCATCCTGCTCACCGCCGGTGCCGCTGCGCTGGCCGCACCGGCCCATGCCGCCACCCACATCAGCATCCTCGGCTTTGCCGGCGCGGACGCGAATGGCACGATCGGCCTCAGCGGCCCCGGAGGCGTCCGGTTCCTCGAAGTGCCGAACCCCCTTGCCCCCGTTGTCTGACCCACCTGATACCGCCGCACCCGCGGAGAGGCCACGGCCCCAGCCGGCAACACCGCCCTGGCCTCTCCGCGTTGCCCCTGCGGGGGCCGTGGTCACAGCCGACCGGACCGGACCTCGTCGATGAACGAGGCCCATGCGGCAGCGGGAATGGTGAGGGCGGGACCGTTCCTCTGCTTCGAGTCGCGGATGGCTATCCGGTCCGCCCGGCAGGCGAGCTCGACGCAGTTCTGTCCGGCGTTGCTGTAGGAAGACCTGACCCAGTGGTCGTGCTGGCCGGACCGGACCTCGTCGATGAACGAGGCCCATGCGGTGGTCGGCACGATGACGGCTGGGCCGTCGTCCTGCTTGGAGTCGCGTATGCCGATTCGCTTGGGCAGCACCGTGACCGAGACGCAGCCGATGCCGCCGTTGTCGGTGCTGTAGGAAGACTTGAACCAGGATTCCTCGTCGGCTACTTCCGACGCTGTCGGACGAGTATCAGTTTTCATCGAGTTCCTCCGCTAGGCGGTGCAGGAATTCGGAGGTCTTGGCCGGGGCCAGAGCGCCCTCTCGCATGGCATCGAACTTCCTGGCGTGCCGCCAGACCTCGCGTGGCTTGTCGGACACCGTCATCGCGGATGGGCTTTCGTGCATGACGACGGGTTCCAGCGCGGCGTCGAAGTCCAGAATGACGAAGTTGTCGAATGCGCGGTACGTCGCCAGATTCAGCGGAAGGATCTGAACCGTCACGTGATCGAGTGCGGCCATCTTCTCGATCTCCTCGTACTGGTCACGCATGACGTCGGGACCGCCGATCACTCGGCGTAGCGTGGCCTCGTCAAGGATCACGCGCAGTTCGATCGGGTTGTCTCCGTGGATGATGTGCTTCCGCTCCATGCGAAGAGCCACGTTCTCCTCGACGAACTCGGTCGTCCTCTCGTCGACCGGCTTCGACGTCATGTACAGAGCCCGGGCGTAGCTCTCGCTCTGCAGGAGTCCGAAGATGGCCTGAGGGTGCCATGCGCGCATGGCGGAGGCATCGGATTCCAACCCCGCGTACAGATACTCTCCTGACGGCATGGAATGCCGGTACGGCCTGTACCAGTCCGCGCTGAGCGACTCCCGGTGAAGTGTCAGCAGGTGTTCGCGGTCGACGCGATCCTCGACTCCGTACAGCACGAGCAGGTCATCCAGGTCACGAACCTTGGGCAGTTGGTTGTGGCCGCTCTCGACCCGGTTGAGCTTCGTTTCCGAGCTCTCAATGGCCGCGGCGGCCTCCTTGGTGCTGTATCCCTTCCTCTCTCGCAGGCGCTTGAGCTCCTTGCCCAGCTCTCTCCGGCGGAACGTCGGACCGCGTCGTGCTGCCAACTCTGAGCCCTCCCGATGCCTTGCTCGGCCGTCGCGCCCCTGTATCGCCGTGGCGCGCCCCAGATGGTGCTCGGCGGGCCCCTGTTGGCCTTTGGAGACCGCTCTGTTGGCAGTCTCGCACTCCCTGTTCCTGGCTGTACAAGCCATGCCCTGGTTCTGTCATATGCCATTTTTGGCGGGAATGTTGGCCGAGCTTGCAGGTGCGGTCGCCGCTGCGAAACGGTGGTTGAGCCATCGGCGCGAATCCCCTCACCGCTCATGAAGGAGCCGACCATGCCCTTCTTCCCTTACACCGCCCGCCCTGGCGCAGGACACGCCCTCACCCCGTCGCCGGACCCGACGCGGATGCGAGCGGAGATCGAAGACGTCATCCGCGAAGCCACCTCCATGCACCGCATGCTGCCGACCCCCGAACGGATGCGCGCGCTCACCGACCGGCTCCGTGCGTACATGAGCGCGACGCTCCCGGTCGTGGAAGCCACCGTGCGCGGCCGGCCCGTGGACGACCCGGTCCGCCTGGACGCCCTCGCCGTCGTCGCGGAGGCGCGCTACCGGCTCGGGCTCGGGCCCGGCGACGGGTACACCTCGGCGATCACCCTCGCCAGGAGCCTCGGCTGGGGCGCGGAGGCGTTGCTCCGCCAGCAGCGGCGGCTGCAGGGCACGGGAGGCGTCGCGGTGACCGGTTCCTGCGGGCCCGCCGTCATCGCACTCGGGCCCGGCGAGACCTGCGTCGTATGCCTGGAACTCGCCCGAGTGCGCCACCGGTTGGAGCTCCGGCACGACTGGGCCGGGATGCGGCGCGCCGATGCCCGGCTGGCGGAGCACCGGGACGCCGTTCACGCCGACGGCAAGGGCACGCCGCCGCCCGGGCACGCGGACGGTCAGGTGCCGCAGCCGGGTTCCGGGGCGCGCGGGAAGTAGCCGGGCATGCCCAGGTGGGACGAGCGGCGCGCCGCGCCCGACGCGGCCGCTCAGCGCCGCGCGGCCGTCGCGTCGGCCGAAGACGTCCTCCTGGAGGAAGTCCTCAGGTCACCGGCCGGGGCCCGGCCCCTCGTCCCGGCCCAGGAAGATCGGGTTCGTCATCGCCACCATCGGCCCCGGCACCCCCGACGTCCCCCCGTCCGCCGCCGGTCGTCGCACCTCAGCCCGTACGTACGCCGCGTACGAGGGGGTCGTGCGCCACTCCACCCGGCCGTTCGCCGGGACCGGTGTGGTCAGGAGCCGGCCCTGGTCCGTCACGAACGACGCCTGGCAGTCGGCCGGCACGCCCGTCACCTCCAGCCGGACCGTCACTTCCGCGTCGCGGTCGGCCCGCAGGCGGTCGCCGATTCCGGCGTGGGCGCCGCGCCCGCCCGCCGCCGTGAAGGCCAGCCGGACGGCCGAGGACTCCGCGATCCAGCTGTGTCCGGCGCGGAGGCCCGCCTGGAGGGCCGGGCGGGAGAGCTCCTCGGCCAGTACGACGGTCTGCGGGTGGCCCACGGTCTGGGGCTCGCGGTGGGCGTCGCTGTTGCCCATGGCGGGCAGCCAGCGCCCGCCGTCGCGGGCCGCCGCGACGAGGGTGTTGTCCCACTCCGCGATCGTGACCTCGTCGTCGGGGGTGAACGGGCCGTTCCAGACCTCCACCGCGTCGGCGTCGTCGAAGCCGAACTTCCAGTTGCAGCCGACGCAGGTGGCGTGCGGATGGGCCGGTACGACCAGGCCGCCCGCCCGGCGGATCGCACGGGCGAAACGGCCGAAGGCGTTGTCGCGGGCGCGGTAGCGCCAGTCGACGAAGACGCCGGGGTCGATGCCGAGCGCGACGACGTGGCCGTTGCGGGTCGTCACCTCCTCGCCGGTGAGGATCAGCAGGTCATCACCCCACAGGCCCTCCCACGCCCGGTGCGCGGCGCTCGTGTTGTGCTCCGTCGTCGTGATCCAGTCCAGTCCGGCCGCCCGCGCCGCCGCCGCGATCCCGGCCGGGGTGCGCAGTCCGTCGGAGTGCACGCTGTGCAGGTGGTTGTCGCCGCGGTACCAGGCGCGCCCGCGCCCCTTGGCGCGCTGCGGCGGGTACACCGGCTCCGGCGTCGTGCCCGGCGCCCCGTACCGCAGGGTGACCGTCACCTCGTACGCCAGGCCTTGTGGCGCGACGGTGTACGGGCCGAGGCACACGTGCCAGGTGCCGGGGCGCACGGGCCCGGGAAGATAGCCCGGCGTGGCGCGCTCCGCCGAGATCGCGAACTCCGTGCGCGCCCCGCCCGACCAGCCGCGGAAGCCCGCCCCGCCCAGGTCCGTGCCGCGCTCGTCGAAGATGCCGATGTCGCAGGCGTTGCCGGTGGTGCCGGGCGGCACGGCGGGTCTGTCGTACGCGTAGGAGACGGCGATCTCGCGGACGCCGCGCGGTACCTCCACAGGGAGGTACACGAAGTCCGGGGCGCCGGTCGGCAGCCGCCCGGTGACCTTGCGGGACTCCTCCGTGCCGGGCCGCGCGGGCCCGTCGGCGCGGGCGAACGTCACGGGGTCGAGGGTGGACACGCCGGCCGTGCCGGCGACGGCGGTCAGCTTCAGAAGGTCGCGTCGGTTCATCATCCGTGCCTCCGCAGTGGCGTGGGGACACCGTTGTACGCCCGGGTGGCGTGCGCGGGAACGGGTACGGGCGGGTGGATTGCGGTCCGCGGTCGCGTGGGCGCCGTCGTGGCCGGGAAGTCCACCCGGGGGACCGGATTACGACAGTCGCATGGCGTACCGCCCCGTTCGGGATCCGCCGCGCGCCGCAGGGCATACGGTGACCCCACGCCGCCCCACGCCACGTTACGACGGAGGTGCCTCCCCGCATGCGGATCGCCACCACGGTCTTTCTCACGGACGAGACGATCAGCCCGGTCCGGCTCGCGCGCGAGCTGGAGCAGCGCGGCTTCGACGGGCTCTATCTGCCCGAGCACACCCACATTCCGGCCAGCCGGGACACCCCCTCGCCCATGGGGGAGCCGCTGCCGCCCGAGTACGGGCGCGCCCTCGACCCGATGGTCGCGCTCGCCCAGGCGGCCGCCGTCACCGAGCGGATCACGCTCGGCACCGGCGTCGCGCTCGTCGCCCAGCACGACCCGATCGTGCTCGCCAAGCAGGCCGCCACGCTCGACTTCCTCAGCGACGGCCGCTTCACGCTGGGCATCGGCTACGGCTGGAACGTGGAGGAGGCCGCCGATCACGGCGTGGACTGGAGACGGCGGCGCGACCTGGTACGCGACCGGATGGCGCTGATGCGAGCCCTGTGGGCGGAGGAACCGACGGCCTACGAGGGCGAGTTCGAGTCCGTACGGGCGAGCTGGGCGCATCCCAAGCCGCTGACCCCGGCCCGGGCGCGCGAGGGTGCGGAGCCGCTGGTGGGGCCGCGCGTGCTGATCGGCGGGGCCGCCGGGCCGAAGCTGTTCGCGCACATCGCGGAATACGCGGACGGCTGGCTGCCCATCGGCGGCAGCGGTCTGGCGGAGGCGCTGCCGGTGCTGCGCCGGGTGTGGACGGAGGCGGGCCGCCCGGGGGAGCCGGAGGTGGTGCCGTACGCCGTGCGGCCCTCGGCGGGGAAGCTCGTGCACTACGCCGAACTGGGGCTGCGGGAGGTCGTGGTGGGGCTGCCGTCGGCGGACGAGTCGGAGGTGCTGCGGGCCCTGGACGCGCACGCGGACTTCCTGTGAGGGTTTCCCCAGGTCGGAGTGGCCGCGACCGCTGCGGAGGCTGCCTCCGTCTGGCGTGACGAGAGGCACACGGAACGACGGGTCTCCACGCCCCTTCCCGGATTGCGCCCGCTCGTATGCTCGGACAATGACTTCGAGCGCGCAGGAACCCGAGCAGGCGACACCGACCGCGAACGCCATGCGGCGCGCGCTGAGGCGCGCCCGCGACGGAGTGGCTCTGGACGTCACCGAGGCCGCCGTGCTGCTCCAGGCGCGCGGTGACGACCTCGCCGATCTGTGCGCGTCCGCCGCACGGGTGCGGGACGCGGGCCTGGAACAGCACGGGCGGCCCGGCGTCATCACCTACTCGAAGAGCGTCTTCATCCCCCTCACCCGCCTCTGCCGCGACAAGTGCCACTACTGCACCTTCGCCACCGTCCCCGGCAAGCTGCGCCGCGCCGGTCACGGGATGTTCATGTCCCCCGACGAGGTCCTCGCCATCGCCCGCCGCGGCGCCGAACTGGGCTGCAAGGAAGCCCTGATCACCCTGGGCGACAAGCCCGAGGACCGCTGGCCCGAGGCCCGCGAGTGGCTGGAGGCCGAGGGCTACGACGACACCATCGCGTACGTACGGGCCATGTCGATCCGCATCCTGGAGGAGACCGGGCTGCTGCCGCACCTCAACCCCGGCGTCATGTCCTGGACGGACTTCCAGCGCCTGAAGCCGGTCTCCCCGTCGATGGGCATGATGCTGGAGACCACCGCCACCCGGCTGTGGAGCGAGCCCGGCGGCCCGCATCACGGCTCCCCCGACAAGGAGCCCGCCGTCCGGCTGCGCGTCCTGGAGGACGCCGGGCGCAGCTCCGTCCCCTTCACCAGCGGGCTGCTGATCGGGATCGGCGAGACGTACGAGGAGCGCGCGGAGTCGCTGTTCGCGCTGCGCCGCGTCTCCCGTGCCTACCACGGCATCCAGGAACTCATCATGCAGAACTTCCGCGCCAAGCCGGACACGGCGATGCGCGGCATGCCGGACGCCGAGCTCGACGACCTGGTCGCCACCGTCGCCGTCGCCCGGCACATCATGGGCCCCGCCGCCTGCCTCCAGGCCCCGCCCAACCTGGTCGCCGGCGAGTACGAGAAGCTCATCGGCGCCGGTATCGACGACTGGGGCGGCGTCTCCCCGGTCACCCCCGACCACGTCAACCCCGAGCAGCCCTGGCCGCTCATCGACGAACTCGCCGAGCGCTCCGCCGCCGCCGGCTTCGAGCTCCGCGAACGCCTCGCCGTCTACCCCGAGTTCGTCCAGCGCGGCGAGCCCTGGCTGGACCCCCGCCTGCTGCCGCACGTCCGCGCCCTGGCCGACCCGGAGACGGGCCTGGCGCGCGAGGACGCCGTCGTCGAGGGCCACCCCTGGCAGGAGCCCGAGGACGTGTTCGTCGCCGCGGGCCGCACGGACCTGCACCACACCATCGACACCGAGGGCCGCACCGCCGACCGGCGCGAGGACTTCGACGAGGTCTACGGCGACTGGGAGGCCCTGCGCGAGGCCGCGGCCCCCGGCATGGTCCCGTCCCGTCTCGACGCCGACGTGCGCCAGGCGCTCAAGCAGGCCGCCGACGACCCCACCCGGCTGACCGACGCCGAGGCCCTGGCCCTGCTGCACGCCGACGGGCCCGCCCTGGACGCCCTCTGCCGCGTCGCCGACGACCTGCGGCACGCGACGGTCGGCGACGACGTCACGTACATCGTCACGCGGAACATCAACTTCACCAACGTCTGCTACACCGGCTGCCGTTTCTGCGCCTTCGCCCAGCGCCGCACGGACGCCGACGCCTACACCCTGTCCCTGTCCCAGGTCGCCGACCGGGCCGAGCAGGCGTGGGGGCTCGGCGCGACCGAGGTGTGCATGCAGGGCGGCATCCACCCCGACCTGCCGGGCACCGCCTACTTCGACATCGCGCGGGCGGTCAAGGAACGCGTCCCCGGCATGCACGTGCACGCCTTCTCGCCGATGGAGGTCGTCAACGGCGCCACCCGCACCGGCATGTCCATCCGCGAGTGGCTCACCGCCGCGAAGGAGGCCGGGCTCGACAGCATCCCGGGCACGGCCGCCGAGATCCTCGACGACGAGGTCCGCTGGGTCCTCACCAAGGGCAAGCTGCCGACCGCCACCTGGGTCGAGGTCGTCAAGACCGCGCACGAGGTGGGCCTCCGCTCCTCCTCCACGATGATGTACGGGCATGTGGACCAGCCCCGCCACTGGCTCGGCCACTTCCGGCAGCTGACCGAGATCCAGAAGGAGACGGGCGGCTTCACGGAGTTCGTCACCCTCCCCTTCATCCACACCAACGCCCCCGTCTACCTCGCCGGCATCGCCCGCCCCGGCCCGACCATGCGGGACAACCGCGCGGTCACCGCCATGGCCCGGGTGCTGCTGCACCCGCACATCCCCAACATCCAGACGAGCTGGGTCAAGCTGGGCGCGGAGGGCGCGGCGGAGATGCTGCGCTCGGGCGCGAACGATCTGGGCGGGACGCTGATGGAGGAGACCATCTCGCGGATGGCGGGGTCCTCTTACGGCTCGTACCGCTCGATCCGCGACCTTGTCGCTATCGCGGATTCGGCTGGGCGGGCGGCTCGGCCGAGGACGACGTTGTACGGGGAGGTATCGGCTGAGCGCCAGGCGGCTGCGATGGCGTCGGACGGGCACCTGCCGGAGTTGCTGCCGGTGCTGGGCGACTGACGGTCCAACCGCCGGACGGGCTGGATGTGGCCGGGGCGGAAAGCCAGGCGCGGCGGGGCAGGAAATCAAGCCCGGCCGGCGGTTGAGGCCAAGGGGGCCCGGGGGCTTGCCCCCGGATTCGGGAAGGGGCGGGGCTGGGGAAAATCCAGGATGTTGCCGACTTGTCGACAGGCTCCGACTGGACGGCAACAGTCCGCCACTTAGGGTGGCCCGCATGTCTTGGCCCCAGAACCCCCCACAGCCCCACCAGCCCCAGCACCCCCACGGCGGCGGCGCCCCGGAGCCCACCGCCGTCGACCAGCCGGCCGTGCAACTGCCCCCGCCCCCGCCCGGCGGCGGCGTCCACGCCCAGCCGACGGTCTTCGCACAGCCGGCGGTGCCCTCGCCGCCCCCGCCCCCGGCGCCCCCGGGCCCGTACCAGCAGCAGCCTCCGCAGGGGCCGCCGCAGCAGCCGTACCAGCCCCCGCAGGGCCCCTCGGGCGGCAACAACAAAACGCTCCTCGCCATAGCGGCAGGCGTAGTCGCCCTCGCGGTCATCGGCGGCGGCGCCTTCTTCCTCCTCAAGGGAAGCGGCGACGACGACAAGAAGAGCGAGCAGGCCACGGGCGCCCCCGCGCAGCAGGGCGGCAAGGGTGAGAAGGGGGAGAAGGGCGGGACCGACGAGAAGCCCGCCCAGCCCGCCGAGGGCGGCACCGCGCCGAAGGACGGTCAGCCCATGGTCGCCGGGTGGCAGACGCAGAAGCGGGCCGAGCACCACTTCCAGTACGACGTGCCCGGCACGTCCGAGCGGTGGAAGACGCTGCCGTCGGACACGGCCGTCTCGTACACCGACAACGGCAAGCCCGTGGTCGTGATGACCGGCACCGCCAATTACCGCGAGGGCGGTTGTTCTTCCAGCGCCAACCCCGACTCCGTCGGCGAGGCGGGCAAGGGCCAGCTCGCCACGGTCGGCACCACCGGCGGCGGTACGGACGGGACCATCGAGCAGAACGCCGTCAACTGGGCCGGCAACTGGGGCGTCATGGCCTACGGCGGCGTGGGCGCCGACAAGCCGAAGATCGAGGTCGGCAAGGCCGTGCCGTGGAAGAAGAACGGCATCGATGGCTACACCGCCACCGCGAAGGTGACCGTCACGCACCGCCCGAGCGCCTGCGTCCCGCCCTCCGCGATCGTCAAGAGCATCGCCCGGAAGATGCCGGACGGCACCTTCCACGGCTGGGTGATCTACGCCGACCAGGGGGTGCCCGACGCGCTCTCCGAGGCGCAGATCGACAAGATCATGAGCACCGTCCGGCCGGACAAGGGCTGAGTACTGATCACCAACGCTCGAATACAGTGCTGGATCAGTCCGACACCGTGACGCAGGAGGCCAGAACATGACCACGACCGCCGGCGCGCGCATCGCGCTCTGGAGCAGGGCGGACTGGCAGGACTTCCGGGCCCGGGTGCGCGGCTGTCTGCTCGGCGGGGCGATCGGCGACGCGCTCGGCGCGGGGATCGAATTCGAGTCCCTGTCCGCGATCCGCGCCGCGCACGGGCCGGCCGGGGTGACCGACTACGTCACCGCGTACGGGCGGCGCGGCGCCGTCACCGACGACACCCAGATGACGCTCTTCACGGTCGAGGGGCTGATACGGGCCCATGTGCGCCGGGACACCGGGGCCTGGCACCCGCCGACGGACGTCCACCGGGCGCATCTGCGCTGGGCCGCCACCCAGCGCCACCGGGGCCCCGACGAGCGCACGGCCGACGCGGGATGGCTGGCGCGCGAGGAGTGGCTGTACGCGCAGCGGGCGCCCGGCAACGCCTGTCTGTCCGGCCTCGCCGATGACGTCATGGGCACCCTCCAGGCGCCCAAGAACCCGGAGTCCAAGGGGTGCGGCGCGGTCATGCGCTCGGCGCCGTTCGGGCTGCTCGTCGGCTGGGAGCCCCAACTGGTCTTCCAGCTCGCGGCCGAGTGCGCCGCCCAGACCCACGGCCACCCCTCCGGCTACCTCTCCGCCGGCGCCTTCGCGGCCATCGTGCACGGTGCCGCGCGCGGCGAGGCCCTGGAGAGCTCGGTCCAGCGGGCCCTGGCCCTGCTGGCCGAGCACCCGGGCCACGAGGAGACCACCGAGGCGCTCCAGGGCGCGCTCGCGGCCGTACGTCAGGGCCTGCCGACGGCCGAGCGGCTGGAGTCCCTCGGTCAGGGATGGGTGGCGGAGGAGGCCCTGGCCATGGGCGTCTACTGCGCGCTCGTCGCCGAGGACCTGCGCCACGGTCTGCTGCTCGCCGTCAACCACGGCGGCGACTCCGACTCCACCGGCTCGCTCTGCGGCAATCTCCTCGGCGCGGTGCACGGCGAGACGGCGCTGCCGCCCGCGTGGCTGGCCGAGCTGGAGGGCCGGGCGACGATTCTCGAACTCGCCGACGATTTTGCGATGGAGCTGACCCAGGGTCCGGCGCTGCACGGCCCCACCGACCCCTCCGCCGCCTGGCTTACCCGCTACCCCCGTACCTTGCGCTAGCGGGCCCGCACGGCGTGCCGGGGGCATTGCGACAGCACAGGACCCTCGACACGGCCGAGCCCTCTCGGCCAGGTCGGGGTGCCTGGCGAGAGGGCTCCGCGCGGAACCGCACTATCGATGGTGAAGGGATCTATCGGCCGGATCCGTCAGAGGTCGTGGGCGCCAGCGGTAACGGTCGTCACGAACGCGGTCCACGCATCCGGGGTGAAGCCCAGAACGGGGCCCTGGGGGTCCTTGGAGTCACGAACCGCAATGGATCGGGGGAGAGGAGAAGCGACCTCCACGCAGTCGCCGTTGGCCAGCGAGTACGAGGACTTCCGCCACGTGGTGTTTCCCTGCTGGATGGCCATGATTGCTCCCGTTGCCTTGGTAGTGCTTTGGTGAGTATTGCCTTCATCAGAACGCCGGTCGAAGCGCCGGTTTCCCGAGGTACGACCGACGTTACGCGTCAACATCACTTGATGAATGGCCTGTTCACTCGACCGGATGGCATATACCGGAAGGTGCTTCCCCGTTGGGTGGCAGCAGGTGTACCGTGCGGCCCTTTCAGGCCGCCCACTCCTCCGCGACCCTGTCGATGAACTGCCGCGAGTGCTCGGCGTTCAACGCCTGCATCCGCAGATGCTCGTACATCACGCTGTACGTCTGGACATCGTTGGGCTTCTCCAGATAAAGGTCGCTGGTGATGCCCTCCAGATAGACCGTGCTGGCGTCCTGCGGATCGGTGAACTCCAGGATGGAGAACTTGCCGTACATCCCCGGGTGCGCGCCCACGTCGTACGGCAGTACCTGCACGGTGATGTGCGGCTCCAGGCTGAACTGCACCAGCCGGCGCATCTGCTCGCGCATGATCGCCCGACTGCCGACGATGCGCCGCAGCGCCGACTCGTCGATGACCGCCCACAGGCGCAGCGGGTTCTCCGGGTCGGTGATTCGTTCCTGCCGCCGCATCCGCACCTGCACGCGGCGCTCGATGTCGGCGGCGGTGGCCTCCGGCCAGGAGCCCTCCGTCACCGCGCTCGCGTAGTTCGGGGTCTGCAGCAGGCCCGGCACGAGCGACGCCTCGTACACCCGCAGCGAGGCGGCGTCGGTCTCCAGGCCGATGTAGACGCTGTACGGGATGTCGCCGAAGGCGTGCCACCAGCCCTGCTGACGCGACTCCTTCGCCATCTGCATCAGCGAATCGACGATGCGGTGGTCCTCGACCCCGTACACCCCGCACAGGTCGCGGACGTCGCGCTGGCTGATGCTGCGACGGCCGTTCTCCAACCGACTGATCTTCGACTGCGAGACCAGTAGCCGCTCGGCCACCTCTTCGGCGGTCATGCCCTTGAGTTCGCGGAGCTTGCGCAGCTCCTGCCCCAATCGGCGCCGCCTGACGGTGGGGTTGACACTGGACGCCACGGGACGCACCTCCGGCTCCGTCATGCTCTGTCTCCTGACCTCGCAGCCTGCCACCACTGGCCGGGGCGGCGCTGGAAAATGCCGACACAGAGTCCGCTCGCGGTGACGCGTGACGTGCGGTGATCCTGATTCGCCGGACACGTGTGCGCGGGGCGGAGGACCGTTCCGCCATCCCGGGCGGGCGGTCCACCACCCCGCGCGTTGTCGCGGCTCCCGAACCGGCCGGGGATTCGCGGTGCGGTCTGCTGGAGCTGCCGTGTGCTGTGAGGGTGCTGAGGGTGTGCTGTTCCGTGCGGCGTGCTCTGGTGTTGAGGGTGGTGCGGAACCGCCGGCGCTGTGGCCGCGCCGGGACTGCGAAGCGCGGTTACGGGCGCCCGGCGGCTTTAACGGTTCACCGGCTGGGGGACCGGTTCACGAGGCGCCGGCACGGGCCATGACGGCCGTCCCGTGCGCCACGGACTGCGCTGCGGCCCTGGAGGCCCCTACCGCGGCCCGTACGGGCGGCGTGCGGCGGCCCGAGCCGTTGCCGTTGCCGGCGGGTGCCGGGGCTCGGCGGGGCTGGGCGGCGGCGCCGTTCTGCACATCCATCACCGCGTGGGCCACGAGTCCGCCCATCGGGTCGTGCCTGATGAGATCCCGGAGCCTGGAGCGGGAGGACCGCCCCTCGTTGCCCGGGTAGAGATGCTTGCCGAGGCCCACCGCGTGCGCCAGCGCGGCCAGCGCCGCGGTCCGCGGGTCCGGCGGCACGCCGGTGCGGATCGCGCTGTCCAGCCGGGCCCTGATCTCCCGGCTGATCGCGGTGTCCGTCGCCTGATAGCGGGTCGTCGGCAATACCCCGCACATCTGGCCCGCCACGGCACTGACCATGCCGCACCGCTCCAGGTGCGTGAGATACGTCTGACGCAGCCCCAGCCGGGGCCCGCCGATCCAGTGGACGGCGCGTACGGGACTGCCGCGACGACGCAGCAGCTCCAACGCGGAGTCCAGTGTCGGATCTCCTGTCGGCCGTGGCATCACCACGGCGATACGATCCCCGTCTGGGGCTATCCGTCCAGCCAGAGCCAGCTCCACTAGCTGTGCCCCGGCAAGACCCAGGTCGAGCGACTGCGGCTGCGCCGTGGTTCCCGTGGCCGGGTCCAAGGCGAGCAGCAGAAGCTCCTCCGGAATTGTTCTGCGGCTCCTGCCCATCCATGCCTCCCCGCGTGGATGAGTGACAGGGTGACCCCTCTCACATTGGTCTGTCGAGAGTGCGTGGTGGCTTCGGGTGGGAACCGGTAGGTATGTCGTCTCGTCTTGCACGAGGGTGAGGCCAGTCGAACCCCACTGACGGTGCGGTTGCGCGGTGGCGCGACCGCGACACAGGACACTGGTAGGCGTTGAAGGTTCGGGCCACGGGGCGTGGGTTTGCCCCGCGGCGGCGTATGGCGTGGGAATTCGAGGAGGCATCGGTGGCGGGCGAGTCCCCCGACAAGTCGAAGCAGCGGAAGTCGTCGGGGGAGACGACTGGCGGCGAGCGCGACCCGAGGCTTGGGGTTTTCCGGGAATCCGGTAAGTCCCAGGGTGCGGGCGAGACGACGGATTCCCGTTCCGGTAAGGACGCGGAGAAGGCGTCGAATACGGATGCGGATGCAAAGCGCTCCGCGGGTGCCGCGGATTCTTCGGGCGCGGCAGAGGCGGCCTCCCCGCCGCGCGACGCCCGCCTGAAGGCGGCCGTCGCCGCGTGGGTGGCCGGCTCGGACGAGCCGGACCCCGGCTCCACCGAGGGTTCCGCTTCGGGCTCCGACGAGGCTCCCGCGAAGCCGTCGGGGGACCGTGCGACGGCCGTCCTCGGCTCCACGCGGCCGAAGGCCGAGCGAGCCGGTTCCGGCTCCGCCGACCGCGCGACGTCCGTTCTCGGCTCGGCGCGGCCCGGTGCCGCCGACAAGGATTCCGTTTCCGCTGACGCGACGGCGCACCCGAAGGGCGAGAAGGCCGGAGAGGATTCCGGTTCGGACTCCGACGCCGGCGACTCCGCCGAGGCTCCCGCGAAGCCGTCGGCGGACCGTGCGACCGCCGTCTTCGGCGCCGTGAAGGCCGACAAGGGCTCCGGTTCCGGTGACGCCGGTACGAAGAGCGCCGTGAACGGTTCCGGCTCCGCCGCCCGTGGCGCTGCGCGCCCGGCTTCGGAGGGTGGCGACGCGTCCGTGAAGGACGGCGACGCCCTGGCCGACCGTGCCGCACGTTCCGCTGCGGACGGTGGCGACGCTCCCGCGAAGGACGGCAAGGCTCCGGCCGACCGTGCGACGCCTGCCTCTGGCGCTGCCCGCCCGGCTTCGGAGGGTGGCGACGCGTCCGCGAAGGACGGCGACGTCCCCGCCGACCGCGCCACCGCCGTCTTCCGCACGGTGCGGCCTGCTGCTAGCAGTGGCGATGCCTCCGCCAAGGACGGCGACGCTTCCGCCAAGGGCGACGCCCCGGCCGAGCGTGCATCGGCCGCCTCCGGCGCCGGACGCCCCGCTGCGGACGGTGCCGACGCTTCCGCGAAGGACGGCAAGGCCCGCGCCGACCATGGCGATGCCCCTGCCAAGGGCGCCGACGCCCCCGCGAAGGGCGACGCCCGCGCGTCCGGTGATCAGCCCACCGCCGTCTTCGGCATCGTGAAGCCCAAGGTCGGCGACACCGGCACGGGCAAGCCCAAGGCCGGCGGGACCGACACAGGGAAGCCCAAGGGCGGGAAGCCCAAGCGCAGCGACTCCGTCGATCAGCCGACCGAGCTGCTCAAGGCCCCCGAGGTGCCCGCCGCCAAGGCGGCGGAGCGCAAGGGGGCCGCCGAGTCGGACTCGGAGCGTACGAGTCAGTTCGTGCCGCTGAAGGCCCTCGACGGCGTGGGCGCGAAGACCGAGCGGCCGGCCAAGCCGGCCATACCGGTCAGCGTCACCCCGCCCGCCGCCCCGCCGAAGGCGAAGGTGCCCGCCCCGCAGGCGCCCGCCGCGGGCGAACCCGCGGGTGAGCCCGCCGCGCCCCTCGACCTGCTCGCGCAGCTGACGAACACCCCGCCGCCGCCGGAGACCCCGGTCCGCACCGCCGTGCGCCGGGTCAAGATCTGGACGCCGCTGGTCCTGCTCGTACTGATCATCTTCTGCGTCGTGCAGGCGTTCCGCCCGCTGCCCGACCCGAAGCTCACGGTCGCCTCCGCCAAGGCCACGTACACCTTCGGCGGCGAGAAGTTCGTCATGCCGTGGCCCGACCAGGGCCAGGCCGCGGCCAAGGTCGCCGGTGTCGGCAGCCTGGGGACGTTCGGCGAGGAGAAGCCCGTACCGACGGCGAGCGTCGCCAAGGTCATGACGGCGTACGTGATCCTCAAGAACCACCCGCTCAAGAAGGGCGAGGCGGGGCCCGAGGTCCCGGTCGACGCGCAGGCGGAGCAGGACTCCCACGCCGCGGACGAGTCGAAGGTGACCCTGACGCAGGGCGAGAAGATCTCGGAGTACGACCTGCTCCAGATGCTGCTCATCCCCTCCGGCAACAACGCCGCCCGCCTGCTGGGCCGCTGGGACGCCCAGTCCAAGGAGGCGTTCGTGGCGAAGATGAACGACGCCGCCAAGTCGCTGGGCATGACCAACACGACGTACACCGACCCCAGCGGCCTGGACCAGACGACCATGAGCACGGCCGTCGACCAGCTCAAGCTGGCTGAGGAGGTCATGAAGGACGAGGTCTTCCGCGAGATCGTGCACAAGCCCAACACCAACGTCGCCGGCGGCCAGCACCTGAACAACAACAATGACGAGCTGCTGCTCAAGCCGGGTGGGCTGGGCATCAAGACCGGATCGAGCACCCCGGCGGGTGGCGCCCTGATGTGGGCCGCCAAGCGGACGATCGGCGGCAAGGAGCAGCTGATCCTGGGCGTCACCATGGACCAGCACTTCAAGGGCGGTCCGGACGTCAACGCCGAGATGAGCCTGAGGCTGGTCAAGAGCGTCAGCTACAAGATGATCAAGGCGGTGCAGGACTCCCTGACCTCCGTGAAGATCGTCAAGAAGGGCGAGGTCGTCGGCTACGTCGAGGACGGCCTGGGCGGCAGGACCCCGGTCGTCGCCACGCGCGACCTGACCGGCGCCGGCTGGCCCGGCATGACCGCGAAGCTGACCATCGGCAAGGGCGCCAAGAAGACGCTGCCGCACACCGCGAAGGCGGGCACGGAGATCGGTGAGCTGACCGTGGGCAGCGGCACCGGCGCGATGACGGTGCCGGTGGCGCTCCAGAAGCCGCTGGCCGAGCCGTCGTTCGGTGCCAAGCTGACGCGCATCGGCTGAGGCGGCCGCGAAGGCCGCGAGAGGCGGTCCCTGGCCCGTACGAGTACGTACGGGCGGGGGGCCGTTTCGCGGTTCCGGCGGGGCCGCGCAAGCGTGCTAGCGTCGCGAGGGTTTGGGTATGGCCCATTCGCCGTGCCGGTGCCGGAAGGTTTTGGGACAGCGTGAAGATGGGGGCAGACCTCGGGGGAAGACGGGGAGAACCGCAGTGACCACCGTAGGGCCGGCTCGGGCCGGGAAGCCGGAGGAGCCGGGCGAGCGGAGCGAGGGCGCGCCCTCCTCCCGGATACGGGCAGTGGCCGGAGAGCAGGGGACCGGCGGGACCGGTCCGCGCGCGCGGCTGCGGAACGCCGGCCGCGCGCTCGCGCGCAGGCCCGTCCTGACGACGCTGTCCATCGCCGCCGTGCTGCACGTGCTGTGGGTGTTCGTGTTCGCCAACAGCGGCGGGGACCTCGCCGCCCAGGACGCCTGGGCGGAGTTCGCGCTCCAGCACCCCACCTCGGCGTACAACATGTCGTGGTACGGCGGGATGCACCCCGTCTCGTACAGCGCGATCTCGCCCTATCTGATGGCCCTGCTGGGCGTCCGTCCCACCATGATGATCGCGGGCCCGGTCTCGGCCGGGCTGGTCGCCCTGCTGCTGGTGCGCAGCCGCGCCGTGCGGCGCCCGCTGTGGCCCGCGCTCTACGGTGCCCTCGCCCTGACCGGCAACGCGATCTCCGGGCGGGTGACGTTCGGGCTCGGCACGATGTTCGGCCTGGCGGCCGTGGCCACGATCTTCGCCTGGCCGACGCGCTGGCGCACCGAGGGCCGCTACCGCTGGGGGCGGGCCGCCCTCGGCGGGGTGATGGCCGCGCTGGCGACGGCGTCGAGCCCGGTCGCGGGCCTGTACGTGGGCATCGTGGCGGCCGCGCTGTGGCTGGGCAAGCGCCGCCCGGCGGCGTACACCCTGGGGCTGCCGCCGGTCGCGGTGGTGGCGCTGTCGGCGTGGATGTTCCCCTTCTCCGGCCAGCAGCCGATGTTCATCGCGTCGGTGATCCTGCCGCTGCTCAGCGGCGTCTTCGGCGTGGTCTTCGTGCCCAAGGAGTGGCGCACCGTCCGGACCGCGTCGATCCTCTACACGCTGGGCGTGCTGCTGGTCTGGCTGATCCCCTCGCAGATCGGCACGAACATCTCCCGGCTCGGCATGATCTTCGGCGGGGTCGTGCTCGTCGCCGTCCTCACCGAGCGGAAGGTGCCGCCCTGCGCCGAGCTGCTGCGCTCCGCCCGGAACTGGACCGCGCTCGTCCTCGCCCTGCTGACCCTCACCATCTGGCAGGCGTCCATCGCCATCGGCGACATCCGGCACACCACGCCCGCCGCGTCCTGGGCCCGTGAACTGGCCCCGGTGGTCGACCGGCTCCAGCGGGTGGACGCCGGGCGCGGCCGCGTCGAGGTCGTGCCCGCGCGCAGCCACCGCGAGGCGTCGGCCCTCGCCCCGTACTTCAACCTCGCGCGCGGCTGGAACCGGCAGGCCGACCGCGAGCGCAACCCCCTCTTCTACGACCCCGACCTGCTCACCCCCGCCAGCTACCGCGCCTGGCTCGACCGCTGGGCGGTGCACTACGTGGTGCTGCCGGTCGGCGAGCCGGACCCCGCCGCCAGGGGCGAGGCCAGGCTCGTCGCCAAGGGGCAGCCGTATCTGCGCGAGGTCTGGTCCGACGCCAACTGGAAGGTCTACGGGGTCGACGCGCCGACCCCGCTCGCCGACCCGCCGGCGGTCGTGGAGCGGGCCGTCGCCGACGAGCTGACGATCACCGTCAAGGAGGCCGGGCCGGTCCTGATCCGCATCCCGTACTCGCCCTGGCTCGGCCTGCTCGACAAGTCCGGCAAGGACGTCCAGGCCCCGCGGACCGGCCCCCACGGCGAGCCGCCGGTCAACGTCAACGGCTGCCTGTCCAAGCAGGTCCAGGAGGCCCGCGGCGGCCAGCCGGAGGACGACTGGACGATGCTGCACGCGCCGCACGCCGGTACGTACCGCATCGCCGCGAAGTACAAGCTGCCCCGGGGGACGGGGTGCCCGGAGGAGCTGCTGCGCTAGCCGGCGCGGGGCTCAGCCGCAGACGGACCGGGGCGCGGGGTACTGGCCCTTGGTCCTGAGCTGGTTCCGCACGTCGTCGAGGTAGCCCAGCACCTTTTCGAGGTGGGCGTCGTTCGGGGCGCTGAGGTAGTCCAGCACGCCGTGCTGGAAGGCGGAGCGCATCCGCAGCGGCATCAGGTCCGAGGCGTCGAGGCACAGGCGCGCCCCGTCGTGGAGCTCCTTGTCGAGGCGGGCGTTGAGCTTCTCGCCCGAGGGCGGTGCGTTCCTGGGGTTGGCGAAGAAGGGGCGCAGGGGGTTGTCCCGGGGGCCGTCGGGGTCGGGCTCGGCCCATTCGTCCTGGGCCTCCTCGGCGAGGTAGCGCATCAGCTCCTTCGCCTCGGAGCTCTTGCCGAAGAGCGTGGCGAAGTCGGCGGAGACCTCGCGGGCGCTGGACCTGCCGTCGAGGCCGGGGAGCACGTCGCGGGAGAGGGCGAAGCCGGCGCGGGAGCCCTCCCGGTAGGTGGCGCGGATGAACGAGCCCTGGTGCTGGAGGGTGCAGGCGGGCCGCTTGCCCTTGCCGGGCGGGAAGGGGCCCTCCGTGAAGTCCTGCCGGAGCGCGGAGCGGGCGGAGCCGGACCCGATCGTCCGGCCGAAGTGGCGCCACGCGCTGCGGACCTCCGGCGAGGACCAGGCCAGGTCCCCCCGCGCCCAGGCCGTGTAGAGGGTGTCGCCGGTCTGCTGGAGCAGGATGTCCTCGACCCAGTCGGTGCCCGGCCAGCCGGACGTCGCGTCCCCGCCCATGCCCGCGCACCACTGCCCGCCCTGTGCGGCGAGCGTGGCCGGCCCCGGCGGGCGGCCCGCGTCGAACCACACGATGCTCTTGAGGTCGACCTTGACGGGGACGGCGTGGACCGGGCCCTCGGCGGGCGTCCACGGCGGTCCGAAGGAGGCGAGGGTGGCCCGGGGGAGCACCTCGTCGAGCGGCTGGAGCTGTTTGTCGGCGATGTATTCGGCGGCCTCGCCGACGCTGGGGAGGATCGCGATGTCGGGCGCGGCACCGGCGTTCACCCGGGAGATGAGCACATCGCGCAGGGACGTGGTGCCCTGGTAGGAGACAGTGATGTGCTTCTCCCGGCTGAAGCGGCCCAGCACCCTGCGGAACCGCTTGCCCTCGTCGCCGGTCCACGGGGCGAGGACGGTGACGCTGCCCTGGTCCTCGCCGCGCTGGTCGCCATGGCCGACGGAGCAGAACAGCAGCGCCCACAGGGCGAGGAGGGCCACGGTGATCTGGTGGGTGCGCGGGCGCGGGGCCGGGCTCCGCAGGGCCTTCTCGAAGCGGTACTCCTCCACGCGCGGCTGGAGCCCGATGACGATCAGCGCGGCGATGACGAGGCCCACCAGGGGGATCCAGGCGGTGGCCCCGGCCCGCCAGTGCGTGTCGGCCAGGGTGTCCCGCACCCCCGTCAGCGTCTCCTTGGTGATCCGTGAGGTCCGCAGCCGGCCGGCCGCCGAGCCCAGCCCGTCCTGGATGAAGACGCCGAACCAGGTCAGCGGCACCACCCCGGCCGTCAGCGCGGTCGCCGCGGCCAGGGACGGGTTGAACCGGCGCCGGAACCGGCGGCGCAGCGAGCGCTGGGTGTCGAGGAGCAGCCACACCAGCGCCGCGCAGAACGCGTAGGCCGTCGCCCAGGCGAGCCACAGCAGGGGGCCGAAGGACGCCTGGCCGTTCAGCACGGCGCGCTGGCGGCTCTGGACCGTGTCGAGGAGGGGCACGATGCCGCCGTCCGGGCGGGTCAGCGTCCGCTGCGCGTAGCCCAGATAGGAGTCCCGCAGGTCGGTGTCGCCGCCCGGCGGCGGCCCGGCGTTGCGGGCGGCCTGCTGGACGAGGAAGTCGTAGGAGGAGACCAGCCCGGTCGCGGTGCGCAGGGTCTCCTTCCCGTCGCCCCGGGCGACCACGCTCTGGGCGGCCTTCTCCAGGCTCTGCCCGGCGGCGTCGAGGTCGGCGCGGTACTTCTCGCCCGGCCCCTCGACCTGGGCGGTGCCGCCGTCGAGGTTCCGGCGGGCCTCCTCGTACGAATCCAGGAGCGCCGTCCGCGCCCCCGCGATCTGCGCCATCGCGGGCGCCGTCCGGCCGTCCACCGCACCGGCGTTGCGGCTGACGCCGTAGTAGGCGGCCAGCAGCGCGCCGCAGGCCAGGGCCGTGGCCGTCAGCAGGACGGCCAGGCGGCGTATGAGATACGGGCGGGTGGCGGCGGCGTGGTTCATGCGGGGTTTCCCTGGGGTGGCGCGAAGGAGAGACCGCACCCGGTGCAGTGCCTGTCGGTCATGGCCGCCAGGCGTCGGCACCGCGGGCACGTCCGGCTCGTCTCCTCGCGCGGCGGCGGTACGACCCGCCGCTCCGGCTCCGGGGGCGCGGTCCACTGGGTGCTGTGGTCGGCCGTCACCCAGGCGGAGTTGAGGTCGCCGGGCGCGAGCCCGTCACGGAGCCGCACCTCGCCCCGCGCCCGGTCGTCGACGTGCACCAGCCGGCCCATCCGGCGCAGCACCTTCTCGTCGCCCAGCTCGTGGGCCAGCCGCACCGCCCGCCCCCACTGGGTCCGCGCGGTCTCGCGGTCCCCGCGCTCGTACGCCTCGCAGCCGGCGGTGATGGCGCGGCCGAGGTCGGCGTAGCCGCCGTAGTGGGCGACGCGCGGATGGACGCGGGTGGACAGGGCGAGATCGTCGGTCCAGTGGATCAGCATGGAGCCGGGGGCCGGCAGGGTGAGCGGCGCCGCGCCCTCGGCGGGGCCCGCGACGAGGGAGACCAGGGCCACCTGGAGGTCCTCGCCGCGCGGGTCGCCGTCCGGGTCGGCGGTGACGCACAGATGGAACTCGCGGGTCTCGTCGCCCCAGGCCCCGGTCGGGAACTCCCAGGTGAGGTCGTCGGTGCGGACGCCCTCCGGGGTGAGGTCCAGCTCGGTGGGGAAGACCTGCTTGAAGAAGTTCAGGTCGCCGCCCTCGCGGAGCCTGACGCGGATCCGTATGTCGGGCAGCGCCTTGGCCATGGCGCTCGTCATCATCGTGCGGAACTCCGCCTCCAGGTCGCTGTCGTCCTCGACCGCGTCCGCGACGCCGTGCAGCTGCTGGGCGATCTCGCGCAGCTCGGTGGCGGCCCACTGGTCACCGAGGCCCCGCGCGTCGCAGGTGAACCGGCCGGCGCAGGCGGCCAGCACGCGCTCCAGCTCGCCGGGCCGGTCGTGTTCGTTGCGGCCGTCGGTCAGCAGCAGGGCGTGCCGGATGGGGGCGTCCTGCGTGGTGAGGAGGTCGAGGGCGCAGGTGAGCCAGGCGGCGATGGCGGTGCCGCCGGCGCCGACGAGGCGCGCCGCGGCATGGGCGGCGTCGGCCTTGGAGTCCGGTCCGGCGACCGCCATCCGCCCGTCCGGCGGATAGACGACGCGCGCCTGGTCGGTGCCCTCGACGAGCGCGAAGCGGGTGCCGTCGCGCAGCGCCCCGATGGCCGCCGCGGCCGCCCGCCGGGCCGCCGCGATCTTGGTGCTGGGCCAGCTCATCGAGCCGGAGCAGTCGATGACGACGACCTCGGCGCAGTCGGCGCGCGCGGCGAGCCGGCCCAGCCCCTCGGCCTCGACGGTGAGGACGGCGTGGGCGGGCGCCGTGCCCCTGCCCGCGGGCAGGTATTTGTTCTGGCCCAGCTGGGTGGTGACGGTGGGCCCCGGGGCCCTGTCGGGGCCCCCGGTGGTGCCGTTCGCTCGGTTCATCTGCTCCCCCTGGTCAGAAGCGGGTCTTGGGGCGGACGCGGTTGGCCAGGTCGACCAGGGTCCCGAGCCCGGCCGGGGTGCCGGCCTGCCGGGCGAGGCCGCGCAGCTTCTGTTCGAGCCGGCCGCGGATGGTGAACTCCTCGTCGTCCGTGCCGAAGAGCGCGCGGTCGCCCCGCTCGCCGGCGGGCGTGGTGTCCGCCGAAATCCAGTCCAGGGCGACATCGAGGAGCTCGGCCTCCAGCCGGTCGCGGGCCGGCCCGGTGCGGTGGCCCTCGTCGAGGTAGAGCCGGGGCAGCCGGGTGAGGGCCTCGGTGAGGTCCGTCAGGTCCGGCAGGCCGCGCCCCTGGTCGGCGCAGAGTCGCCCGGCGAGGATCCGCACGCAGGCGGTGCGCGCCGCGTCGTGGTGCCGGGAGACCTTCGGCACCTCGCTGAGCAGGTCGACGGCGCCCCGGCGGTCGCCGTCGGCGAGCCGCAGCCGGGCGAGGCCGAAGGCGGCGCTGCCCTGCGACCGGTTGCGCTGCCACACGGCCTGGTAGAAGCGCTCGGCGGAGCCCGGGTCGCCGCGGTGCTCGGCGCAGTAGCCGAGGGCGAGCTTCGGCGCGTACTCCCCGGGCAGGTCGCTGTAGACCCGGTCGAACTCGCGCTCGGCGGCGTCGGTGTCGCGGCGGGCCAGGCCCAGCAGCCCGCGGTGCCAGTGGAGCCGCCAGTCGTACGGGGCCGCCGCCGGGTCCAGGGCGGCCCGCGCCGCCGTCAGGCGCTCGTCGGCGGCGTCGAGTTCGCCCAGCTCCAGATGGGCGCGGCACTGCCGCAGGGCGATCTCCACGGAGGGGATGCCGGAGGCGTACAGCTGCTGGACGACGCGGCGGGGGCCGCTGGTCGTGGGCTGGGTGAGGAGGGCCGCGGCGGGGTCGTCCGGGTCGGGGTAGGGCACGGGCAGGGCCGGCGGCACCCGCTCGGGGGCGGGCAGTCCGCTGTCGAGCAGCGGGCGCCGCGCGCCGGACAGCCAGCGCTCCAGCGGCGGTACGCGCCCGAGCGAGGCGTCCAGCAGGGCGGCGGTGGGGGCGAACAGCGTGGAGGGCTCGGGGAGCTCCTGACCGGTGCGCAGCGCCCGGATCTCCCGGAGCACGCCGCGCAGTTGCTCGGCCATGTCGCGCGCGCCGGCGAACCGGGCGCCCCGCTCGGGGTGCAGGGCGCGCGTGATGGCCCGGGTATAGGAATCGACGCCCAGCCCCGGGGGGAGCGTTTCGGCCTCGTCGGAGAGGACCTTGAGGGTCATGCCGACGCTGTAGAGGTCCGAGCGCTCGGAGAGGCCGTGATCGGGCAGGGCGGGGTCGCCGATCTCGGGTGCCATGAAGCGGGGCGCGCCCTGGATCGAGACGAGGGGATTGCCGATCCTGTGGACGCCGCCGAGGTCGATGAGCTTCACGCGGTTCCCGTGGTGCATCACGTTGTTGGGCTTGAGGTCGCAGTAGAGCCGGCCGTCGCGGTGGAGGTGGTCGAGGGCGTCGAGGATGTGGCAGCCGTAGACGAGGACGTACTCGAAGACCCGGTCGCCGCCGAAGGGGCCCTCGTTGCGGCTGATGCGGTCGCGGACCTGCGAGAGCGACATGCCGTTGACGAACTCCATGACGATGTATTCCGTCGGGCCGTCGCCCTCGGCCCTGTCGCGGCCCGGGTGGGTCACGTAATTGATGATGCGGACGATGCCCGGGTGGTCGAGGCGGGTGAGGTGGTCCCGCTCCTCGCGCAGGCTCCCGGAGTCGTCCTGGATGAGGCCCTTGAGGGCGACGCAGCGCTGGAGCTGGATGTCCTCGGCGAGGTAGACCCAGCCGAGGCCGCCGTTGGCGATGCGGCCCACCACGCGGTACTGCTCGCCGACCAGTTCGCCGGGGGCGAGCTTCGGGGTGAAGTCGAAGCGGTGGCCGCAGCGGGGGCAGTAGCCCTGGATGAGGGCGGGCTGCCCGGCGTAGGCGCGGCCGACGATGCTGGTGCAGCCCTGCCACCCGCAGATCCGGCCGCCTTCGGGGACGTGCCAGTCGATGACGACCAGGTCGTCGGGGGAGGGGGTGCCGACGACGGGCAGGTCGAGCAGGCCGTCGCCCGCCGGGGCGACGGTGAACAGGCTGTCCGTGGCGATCCGGCGCCGGGTGCCCGCGGTGGGCGCGCTCTCGGCCGGGCCGCCGGCGAGTGCCGTGGGCGCGGCGAGGGCGCGGCCGGTGACGCGGCAGAAGCCGGTGCCGTCGGTGGAGCAGCCCCGGCAGTCGGGGCGTTCGCAGTCGGCGCGCGCTGTCATGGCCGGTCGTCTCCTCGCGGACGGTGCGTATGACGGCGTACGGCGTCGGCGAACCGCTCCACGGCCCGGGTGGCCTCGGCGAGCTCGCAGGGTGCCTGGTAGAGGAGGTTGTGCGCGGCCCGGTAGAGCTGTGCGGCGGCCCGGCCCTCCTCCTGGCTGCGGGCGGCGAGCAGCGCGAAGAACGCCTCCAGGCGGCCGCGCAGTTCATCGCGGCGGGCGATGCCGGCCTCGGCCCGCGCGATCGCCTCCTCCACCTTCAGCAGCCCCGACTCCACGGCGCTCTCGAAGGCCGCGAGCCGGGGCAGGAACCGTCTGCCGGCCGGCTCCGGGTCGCAGCGCAGCTCGGTCAGGCCCAGCCGCAGCCCGGCCGCCTCCTGCGGTACGGGCCGGACGGGCGCGATCAGCGCGGCCCGGTCGTGGGCGACGCGCTCGCGGCGGGCGATGTGCTCGATGCGGTCGCGCACCCGGTCGAGGCGGGCGGTGATCTCGTCCTTGCTCGGGTCGGACATCCTCAGCGCCAGCTCCAGGCTCTGCGATTCGTGGTTGCGGAAGACGAGGAGCAGGCGTGCGCCCCGGGCGGCGAGCAGATCGGCGAACTCGACGAGCGCGACCGGGTCCTCGGCGTAGTCGACGCCCTCCGCGACGACGGTCAGCGGCACCGAGCGGGCTCTGCCTATGCGGCTCAGCGCGCGGCCGCCGCACGCGTGCATCCCGAGCCGGTCGGCGACCCGCTCGGCGACCACGGCGACGGTCGTGCCCGAGACGTCGAGGGCCAGGTCGACGCTGCCGATGGGCGGCACGGTGTCCGGGGCGTCGTACGGGGACGCGGGCGCCGCGCCGAGGCCGCCCTCGATGTCCGCCGACACCTCGCGGTCGGCGAGGGCGACGGCCCGGCTGAGGGTCGCGGCGCGGGCCGCCTCGCCCTTCTTGATGACGATCGCCTCGACGTCCCGGGTGCCGGGCCCCGCCCGGAACCAGCCGGCCAGCCAGCGGGCGAAGTCCTCATCGCGCCGGGCCGTGCGCGGCACGGAGGGCAGGTCGTTGCCGCGCCGGCCGCCCACGTGCTCGTCGATGCGCGGCAGGTGCCGGACGACGGTCTCGATCGGGATCATGTACGACAGGTGCAGCCGCTGGCCGGTGGGCGCGTCCGCGGTGCGGTCGTCGTAGCGGCTGACGACCATGCCCAGCACCCGGTGGGTCTCGGTGTCGGTGACGGCGGCCCCGCTGAACCCGGGCCGCACGGTCTCCGCGGGCGTCCTCGGCGACATCTGCACCCACTCGCCGCGCGGCCCGCACGGCCCGTCGAGCGTGGCCCGGAAATAGACGCCGTCGCGCAGGCCCTTGGGGTGCCCGCACATCCACACCTCGCGCCCCGGCGTGGGCGCCATCCGGTGCAGGGGCGCGGCGTGCCGGGCGTGCTGCGGCTCGGCGAGCTTCAGCAGCGCCACGTCGCCCCGGGAGTCGGCCTGCTCGGGCACCCAGCAGCCGTCGGCCACCCTGGCCCGTACGGGCGTCGCCCCGGCCACCCCGACCAGCTCGGCCAGCACCTCCCCGGCCGGCTCCGGGCCGCCGTCCCAGGGAATGACGTGGGCGCAGGTCAGCACGGTGTCGACACCCAGCAGAATTCCGGCGCCGAGAACGTCCCCGCCGGACGTGGAAATACGAACCCGCCAAGTCTCTTCGAACTCTTGGTCGTTGACGGGGACGTCGTTGTCCTCCCCCATGGGCGCAGAGCATACGCGCGGAGTCCCCGGAAGTGACCCCTTGTGACCCCCGGGTCACCGTTCTGTGTGGTGGTTAGTGGCCACTGTGCGGCATGGTGCGGGAGAGGTCGGGCGGCGAGGGCGTCGCGGGCGCGGGTCACCCATTCGCCGTGATCGCGACCACCCGGATCCGTTCATATCCGTGACCATGCGATCACCTGGCGTGACCTGGTGTTACGCCGTCCGATGAGTTCGGCGCGCGGCGCCGGGCGGGGGGTTTCGCCGATGCGTCGGGGTGCGGGGGCGTGGGAACGCGGGTTCGCTCGGCTTGTAGGAGCGCGGAATCCCCCACTCCTTCATGGCACATCGGTGTGCCGCGTCCGCGCTCACGGAGGAACAAGCATGCGTACAGCACGAGTGCTCACCGGGACCGCCCTGACCATAGCCGCCCTCGGGCTGGCGACCGCCCCCGCGCTCGCCGGGGACTTCGGAAAGGCGGAGGTGTCCCCGAACCCCGCGCAGCCCGGCGCGATGGTCACGGTGAACACCGCCGCGTGCGGCTCCGAGGGCGCGGCCACGGGCGACGCCAGCGCGGTCGGCGGTCCGGCCTCGTTCGAGCTCAGGGCGGGCACCGACAAGGACGGTGCCGTCGGCCAGTTCAGCGTCCCGGACAAGGCCAAGCCGGGCACGTACGGCGTCGGCGTCAGGTGCAAGAGCGGCAAGGAGGCCACGGGCGACCTGGTCGTCACGACCAAGGGCGGCGGCGGTTCCAGCGCGGCTCCCTCCGGCGGCGCCCCCTCCGCCGGGGCTCCCTCCGGCGGCATGAAGACCGGTGTCGGCTCCACCGCCGACGACACGGGCATGACGGAGATCGTGGCCGGCGCGGCGGTCCTGGCCACGGCGGCCGTGGGCGGCACGTGGTTCCTGCGCCGCCGCGGCGACGGCGACCGGGCCTGACGGCGAGCGCCCCGGTCCGGCAGGCTCCTTCCCCGGTCCCCGCACGCGCGAGCGTCCGGGGGCCGGGGGCGGTGGAGGAGAGCGAATGTCGCAGAGGCAGGGCGGCCGAGGTTCCCGCGAGCGGGGCGCTTCCCGGCGCAGACGCGACGCCCGCCGGAGAGAGGCCCTGAGGACCCGGGCGGCGGAGGCGGCGCGGGGGCGGGTTTCCGTACGAGGTGAGGACGCACCGGAGCGGAACCGGCCCCCCGGCGGAGAACGACCGGAAACGGCAGGGGGGCCACCCTGGGGGCCGGAGGAGGAACCGCCCACTGGCGGAAGGGGGCGGCAGGCGGCAGGGGAGAGCTGCGGACTCCGGTCACCGGACCAGGAACAACCCACTGGCAGGAGGGGGCGGGCCGGAGGGGGTGGTGTGTCGGGCGTAAAGCGAAGCAGCCCGACACACCAACCCCCGGGGCCCGGGCCCCCACCCGCGGGCCCGCCGGGT